>SVDZ01000001.1:120920-546299 GCA_015057625.1 Lachnospiraceae bacterium
TCTCTTCCTTCTTCTCTTCCTTCTTCTCTTCCTTCTTCTCTTCCTTCTTCTCTTCCTTCTTCTCTTCCTTCTTCTCTTCCTTCTTCTCTGGCATCTTTCTTAACCATCTCTATATATTCCGCTTCATCAAATTCTGTAAGAATCATATCTTTCACCTCCGACTTATGCGCAATTAGAATGTCTTTAAGTATATTCTCTTCACAGCATTTATTTATAGCTTTGTCTATTGCTAATTCAATATTACCATATTTACGTTTGTAATGATATACATTGTCTACAAAATAGGAATATTCATACAATGGTCGACACTTTTCAAGAAGTTCTCTATTTTTATCAATATTTATATTTAACATAATTGCTTCGCACTCTAGCGTTTTAGAGTTCCCATCAAACATATCACTCAATTTTAGCACCGTTCTTTCGGGCATATCTTTTTCACCGACATAAAAGACATAATACTGTGGTTCCGGTAATTTTAGTTTTTTACTTCCATATATATTCATTTCATTTACACTTACGTACTTTTCATATAATTTTGAAAAATAAAACACTCCCCTAAGTGGCATATTGGGACAATATGTGCTTTGTTGCTCATACAACGCCATCACCTCATCCACTGCAAAAATACATGACACATCATTTTTATACCCAAGATATATAATATCCTCAATTGTATTAATTTCTAAATCATCAAGATTGGTGTAATTTTTATCATTCAAAGCATTATAGAGCATAAGTAAATTTTCTTTATATTCTTCACGTCCAAACAAAAATGCAAATAGTCTATCTTTATGTTTTTTTTGAATCAACCCTCTTCTCCTTTTTCTACAAATCATTTGTGATATATTTATATTATACACATACTCTTTGTGATGTAAATATTTTTTCTTTCAACACAATAATCTAGTGTTCTGACTCTTGCTCGATATACGCTCCTTGCATACACTTCGAATCCTCTTCGCGACCTATCGGAGATTACACGATTGCCAAATGAATATTCCTGGGTAAAAAAAAGAGCCGCCACACTTTGTGTGACGACTCTCATCATTTTTGTATTCAATTAATTATTTTGCTTTTTTTACTTTAGACCATGCGCCGTAAACTTTTTCACCCTTTGCATCTAATACGTAAGCTCTTACTCTTACATAAAGCTTCTTAGTTACTTTAAGTTTCTTAATTGTCTTTGTAAGTTTCTTTGTAAATACAGATTTTCCAACTTTTGTTTTCTTTGAGAATTTCTTAGATTTTGAAAGCTGAATCTCATATCCTACTGCGCCTTTTAATTTATTAATTGTAATTTTTACTTTCTTTTTGCTCTTTGCTCTCTTTGCAGATTTTACACTTGCCTTTCCAGGAGCTTTTACTTCTGCTTTTGTTGTTGGAGCAACTGTTGTAGGTGCAGCAGTTGTTGGAGCCTGTGTTGTAGGTGCAACTGTTGTTGTATCTACTGCAGATGTCTCTTCAACTGTTGAAACTTCTTCTGTTGATGTCTCTTCTACTGTTGAAACTTCTTCTGTTGATGTTTCTTCAACTGTTGTAACTTCCTCTGTTGATGTCTCTTCTGCTGTTGTAACTTCCTCTGTTGATGTCTCTTCTACTGTTGAAACTTCTTCTGATGTTTCTTCTACTGTTGAAACTTCTTCTGATGTCTCTTCTACTGTTGAAACTTCTTCTGATGTTTCTTCTACTGTTGTAACTTCTTCTGATGTTTCTTCTACTGTTGAAACTTCTTCTGATGTCTCTTCTACTGTTGTAACATTTCCGAATGTATATTCAACTGTAGCACCCTCTGTTTCTTTATCACCTAATTTAGCTGTTACTCTGATTACATGAATTCCTTCTGTAGCAAATGTATATTCTACTTCCTGAGCCATTGCAAAATTGTTATAGAACTCTCCATCAATATAAACATTATATGACTGTCCTAAATCTATCTGGTCAAGTGACTGTCCCCATGAGAATGCAATTGCTGCCTCATTCTGTCTTGTAATACCTAATCCAAATACTTCAATTGGATCTGGTGTTTCTACTGTTGTAACTTCTTCTGATGTTTCTTCTGCTGTTGAAACTTCCTCTGATGTCTCTTCTACTGTTGTAACTTCTTCTGATGTTTCTTCTGCTGTTGAAACTTCCTCTGAAGTCTCTTCTGCTGTTGAAACTTCTTCTGATGTCTCTTCTACTGTTGTCTCTTCTACTGTTGTCTCTTCTTCATCATAATTAATTGCATAATTTTCAGCTGTCATAATGACAAAATTTGAAAGTGTTGCTGTAATTGTTCCATTTGCTGGGAATGCACCTGTATCATTTGTGAAATGTCCAAGTGAAACTCTAACATTAATCTCTGATTCAATTGCAGATGCATAATCACCAATATATGTATAAGTGTAAGTTCCGTCGCCGTTATCTTTCCATTCTCCGCCTGCTCTTTCTGTAAATATAACAGCGTCATTTAATCTGTTATCTACTTTGAATACCTTTGGCGCACTTGTTGTAAGATCAAATCTACATACATAGTTCTTGTTTCCTTCAAAAGGAACTGCATCAATACCAGTCTGTATTGAATACCAGTTTGCTCCAAGTCCTTTATTTGTCAATGTATATCCTGTATGTGTATCACTGATATCATAATTTTGCCAACCTTCAGCTTCAAACCATCCATGCCATTTTAATGTTTCTACAATATTTGTATATACAGGCTTTTCAGGATCCTGTGAACTGTCATGTACTTCAATAGATAAGTCACTAAATGAAACTTTAGTTCCCGCTGCCATTCCTGACAATTCAAATACTAAATTCTGTTCAATTCCTGACTCAGCGCGTGTGAATGTCTTAGAAACCTGAGATGTTCCACTAGGAACATCAACTGTCCATGTTGAAGAGTCCTGAGTCTTAACAAAAAGCTTTCCGGCTGCTGATGCGTTAACATTAAATGTTAAATCATACTTTGTTCCAGCTGTAAGTGAAGCAAGCGCTCCCATGTATTTTGCCTGTAAGCCCCAGCTTCCCGGCTGTCCACTTGTATTAACAATTTCCACTTCCATATCTTCGAATGTAGAACCAGTTCCGGTATAATTCATATCTCCTGCAATCCAACTTCCATTAGCCGCATAAAGGTGCCATCCTCCTACGTCTAAATCTCCTGTTACTTTTGTAGCAGCACTCGCAGTCGATGGTGTGTATGCTATGCTTGTAAATACCATTGCAACCGCACTCACTACCGCTACTAATTTCTTAGTGCTAAATTTGAGTCTCATAATAATCTCCTTTCACTTTTCCTATTTTTTGTATTAAGAATACTCATACTCCGATAACTCTCCGATTATCAGGTAATTTTAAGTATACTATTCAAGCACCAAAAAATCAATGCAGAGAGTTTTTCTACTAAAACAAGCGAAAAAGCTAGTTAATCTAAAAAAGAGCCGCCACACTTTGTGTGACGACTCTCATCATTTTTGTATTCAATTAATTATTTTGCTTTTTTTACTTTAGACCATGCGCCGTAAACTTTTTCACCCTTTGCATCTAATACGTAAGCTCTTACTCTTACATAAAGCTTCTTAGTTACTTTAAGTTTCTTAATTGTCTTTGTAAGTTTCTTTGTAAATACAGATTTTCCAACTTTTGTTTTCTTTGAGAATTTCTTAGATTTTGAAAGCTGAATCTCATATCCTACTGCGCCTTTTAATTTATTAATTGTAATTTTTACTTTCTTTTTGCTCTTTGCTCTCTTTGCAGATTTTACACTTGCCTTTCCAGGAGCTTTTACTTCTGCTTTTGTTGTTGGAGCAACTGTTGTAGGTGCAGCAGTTGTTGGAGCCTGTGTTGTAGGTGCAACTGTTGTTGTATCTACTGCAGATGTCTCTTCAACTGTTGAAACTTCTTCTGTTGATGTCTCTTCTACTGTTGAAACTTCTTCTGTTGATGTTTCTTCAACTGTTGTAACTTCCTCTGTTGATGTCTCTTCTGCTGTTGTAACTTCCTCTGTTGATGTCTCTTCTACTGTTGAAACTTCTTCTGATGTTTCTTCTACTGTTGAAACTTCTTCTGATGTCTCTTCTACTGTTGAAACTTCTTCTGATGTTTCTTCTACTGTTGTAACTTCTTCTGATGTTTCTTCTACTGTTGAAACTTCTTCTGATGTCTCTTCTACTGTTGTAACATTTCCGAATGTATATTCAACTGTAGCACCCTCTGTTTCTTTATCACCTAATTTAGCTGTTACTCTGATTACATGAATTCCTTCTGTAGCAAATGTATATTCTACTTCCTGAGCCATTGCAAAATTGTTATAGAACTCTCCATCAATATAAACATTATATGACTGTCCTAAATCTATCTGGTCAAGTGACTGTCCCCATGAGAATGCAATTGCTGCCTCATTCTGTCTTGTAATACCTAATCCAAATACTTCAATTGGATCTGGTGTTTCTACTGTCGAAACTTCTTCTGATGTTTCTTCTACTGTTGTAACTTCCTCTGATGTCTCTTCTACTGTTGTTTCTTCCTCTGAAGTCGCTTCTACTGTTGATTCTTCTTCTGTTGTTGTCTCTTCTTCGATTACTTTTGCAGCTTCTGCATTAGCATCTTCTTCAGAGCTGAATACTTTAAGGCTTGCATTTGTAACTGAAACCTTTGCTTCATCACAATCAGTTCCGTTGATGTATCCCATACAAATATCGAAGATACCACCTTCTGTGTTTCTCTGTCCTTTGAATACTTCAGTTACTGTTTTTGTCTCTCCTGCAGGAACAAATACTTTTGGCAATCCGATTCCTGAATAATCAACATAGTCAGATAATGCATCCTGAAGTCTTAACTCAAACCATTTGTCAACATCTGATGTTACTGTGTATCTTGCAACATACCACTTCTCTTCAGAAATTTTGATTCCCTCAACTTTGTATTCGTATGAGTATTCAACAGCTCCGCTTGTTGAAGTAAAAGCAGGAACATTAAGTTCTCCTGAATTTTTCTTCTTAGCCGGAATCAAATCATCTCCGTCAAGAATTGGAGCCTCTGTTGTAGTCTCTACTTCGATACCTTCACTAACGTACTCTCCGTAAACACCCATACCATAAATAGAAAATCCATATGGCAATGCGTTTGCATTACACAAAATTCTTACAAACTGTGCCTGAATACCTGTGAAATCAAACTCAACTAATTCAGCTGTGTTTGGTTTATGATTCTTAATAGATGTAAAGTTTACTCCATCTGTTGAAACTTCAATATCATAATCTGTTGCAAATGCAGGCTCCCATAAAAGAGCTACTCTATCGATTGTATAAACCGCACCAAGGTTAACTCCTAAATATTCTCCTGCATCATAAGATGCTGCTGCCCATCTTGAATCACCCTGAAGGCTATCGTCAAATGCTTTATCAGCTTTGTATGCACCGACAGATGATGAGCAAATTGGCATCTTGCCCATTGCGATATTCTTTTCCGGCGAAACCATATCTGCTCTTATTCTATCTTCAACTGTTGTCTCAATTTCACCTGCCGGGAAATCAATTTCAATTGAAACTGTATCTAAAGGTGTTGTAAAATCTGCAAGATCATATACTGCAACAATAAATGTATGTGTTGATCCCGGTGTAAAATAGGTAGTCTTTGTTTTGTTTGTTACTACACCGTCATAGTGAAGATTATTACCACCTGCTCCTATTCCCCAGAGCCAGTCTGCCGAATAGTTTCTTACAAGATTATCTTCCGAAATTGAATCAACATATGCACCATATGCGTAATCTCCTGCTGCACTTCCCTGATAAGCTGTAAATACCAAATTATCAATACCGTATACTTTTGATCCATTTACTGTATACGTTACTAAAGTCGGTTCCACAATACTCCATGTTCCATCATCTGCGCTTGCATCTTTTGCAGGTGCAAATGAAATTCCCGCTACCGCCATTGTAAATGCGCATACAAGAGCTATAGCTTTTTTAATACTCTTTCTCATTCTAGTTTTCTCCTTTCATAAACAATTGACGTTTATTCAGTTTGCCATTTTCCACTGCAAACTACCGATGTAATCATTCTAACACATAGTACTGTGCACTTCAACCAATAGCCATCAATAAAAATGCTTTTTATTTGTACAATTTGCACACAAGTATTTGACACTATTTTTTGTAAAAAAATACTATTTTCAAATCATTTTCATTGATTTCCCACTCTATTTTTGTTATTTCATACAAAAATAGAGACGTCTGCAGATATAAAAACATTTTTAACACTCTGTCAACGTCTCTACTTTTTATATTATTATCACAAATCCAAAGCTCAATTCTAAATTGTAAACTTAGGTGTTCTGTCTACATAGTAAATACCCCAGTTCTTTTCTGATTCCTGTGGATTATTTCCACCCTTCCAAGGCTCATCATACATTTCAAACATAAATGCTGTAATCTTTTCAGCATCTGACCATCCCCAGAACTGTTCATAATATTTCTTAGCATTCTCTACTGTAGGCTGGTCATTTACCATTCCTGCATTTGGAAGTGTGCTGGTACTCCAACCCACTTCTGAAAAGATAACCTGTTTATCAGGATAACATTCCTTTACTTTGGCATAATCTTTTTTGTTTGCCTCTAATGCATCATCAATGGTAAGCCCATACCAAAGAGGGTATGAATGTATGCAGATAAAATCAAGTTCGTCTACTAGCTTCTGAAGTTTAGGCCATTCGTTTGCTCCCTCATTGAATGTTACAGGCTTTCCTGTACCCTCACGAAGTCTTCTGGCAAATTCGCAAAGTCTGTCTACAGGCACTGTGTTTTCACCCCAGTCAGGTGTATTTTCATTTCCGACTGATACACAGAAAACCACATCGCTGTATTCATTTGCAATCTCAATAAGTTCATCAATCTTTTTGTCATTTCTTGCAGCTCTTTCTGCCTTTTCCTCTGCTGTATATACTGCAGGGTTCCACTGGCATCCCGGTGTATCAACCTCAGCTATATTTCCAGGTCCAAGCATAAGCTTGATTGGAAGATTGTTTTCTCTGATAACCTGGCATACAAGTCTTGGATATTCACATGCATCATACATTCTGATGTACTTAAATCCATCTCTTGCGATAATTTCTAAATCTTCTTTTATCTGTTCCTTTGTAGGAAAAGTTCCGGTTTTTGGCGACTGTCCTTCTCTGTATCCTGAATAGCAGACTGCTCTGCCCCATTCCAATTCGTACATATTTTTCCCTTTCTGTTCTTTAAACTATAATTCCCTATTTATTTTTATAAAATTTGCGGTCAGCATTGCGACCGCAAATTTCTTATTCATATTCGATTAAGCAAGAACTACTTTGATTTCGTGTGTTCCATCAGCAGAAAGTTTCTCGATATCTTCTTTTGAAATCAATGCTCCGCCTTCATTCTTAACTCCATCAACAAATACTTCAGCAACTTTGTATTCACCTGCATCAAGTCCTTTTTCATTGATGTATGTAATTACAAGGTTCTTACCTCTGAATACAAACTGTAATGATGCCTTGCCATCTGCGAACTGATCAGCAATAAGCTTTGGAGCGAGCTTAAGTCCACCCATCTCACCTTTTGCACCGTACATTTCTGTAAGAACTGTGAGAAGCATCCAGCTTGCTGCGCCTGTGAGGTAGTGGTACATTCCACGTCCTCTCTCACTTACATACTCCGGTACTCCAGGGTAGATAGCGCTTGCATCATAATTATGGCAGTGTTTGAATAATGTATTGATTACCTTGTAACCTTCTTTCGCAAAGCCTCTCTGGTAAAGTGCATTGGCATACATTGTTGCCATATGACTGAATACCGCACCGTTTTCCTTATGACCATAAGCAAATCCAAACATACGTCCAAGATCTTCCTTAACCTCATGGAAGTTTGTGTTAAGTCTGTATCCGCCAATCTTTTCATCATAAAGGTAAGCATCTGCTGCCTTGATAATATCTTTAACCTGGTCGTCAGTTGCTGTATTAGACATTACTGTAAATACCTGTCCTGTAAGCATCATTCTGACACCTTTTTCAAAATCTCCTTCAACTCTTCTGCCGCTGTTGTCATAGTATCCGTTGAACCATGCTTTTCCATCTTTTGACTCTACCCATTCTGTATTCTGAATGTGTTCTTTAATCCAAGCAGACATACCTTCTAAAATACCGCAGAGCTCATCGCAATCAACATCAGCCTTTTCTCCGCTAATCTGATGTTTAACTGCCTTACAATATTTGTCAAGAACTGCCTTTTTCTCATCAATGCTGTCATAAACTGATTTTTCAACATTAAGTAAGATAAGAAGTTCCTTTGCAAGAGCAACTGTATTCTTGCCTGTCTTTTCTTTATAAATTCTGATTAATCTTGCAAGGTTTGCCATGTTGCCACCGTAGAGTGATGTAAATGCAACTGACTCTCCTCTCTTATCAGCCATATCAAGAGCGTCATTCCAGTCCGCTCCTCTGAGTCTCATATGGTTGTGTTCACCTACATCATAGAATGAAGCCACATGCTGCATAAGCATATGCTCAAGAACTGTACCTGAGTATACATTTCCCGCTGCATCTAACTGCTTATTGCCCTGCTCGTCGTTCCAATCCCAATCCTTCTCTTCTCCTCTACAAACCTGAGGATCTTTGAAGTATGTATTTTCTTCCATAAGGAATTCGATATCACCGCTCTGTTCAATGTAAAGCTCTGTTGTGAGGAATGGCCAAGCGCCATGATCCATCCAAACTCTTGTGATATTATTTCTGTCTGCGATAAACTCGCCCTGCTTTGAACCAATGATTGTAGCGTTTGTTCCGTCAAATCTTACTCCACCGAAGTTAGAGATAAGCATATCACGTACATTTTCAGGATTCATAATGAGAAGCGCAAGACAATCCTGCCATAAATCTCTCCATCCGCGTCCACCTTTACCATAGTCATGGTGTGGAAGGAATGAACATCCGTAAATTCTTCTTAACATTGGCTGGAAGTTAACCCAGTGCATCCAGTTATCAAAATCTGTATCCTTTGAAGAATATCTGATGTTAATCTTGTCCTGCCATTCATTTTTGGTAGACTCGATAAGTTCGTCAAATGTCTTTGTGTCAATATACTTGTCAGCAAGTCCCTCAACTTCAGCTTCTGATGTTCCGTAACCAAGAGCAACAATATATGTCTTTGTCTGACCCGGAGCAAGAGTAACCTTTTCGAATCTCATTGCTGCTACTGTCTCATATCCGTCAACTTCCTCTCCTACACCGTATGGAAGTGGAAGGTTTTTCATAACATAATATGGTGTCTCAAAATTTCCGCCTTCTCCGATAAACTCTTCTGTTACAGGGCAGAAGCTTGAAGGGCTTACCATATTACCTGCATCTTCTTTTGCAAAGCATCCATAGTATATAGTGTTCTTATTATGTCCTCTCTCATCAAATGTGAGTGTAGGGAAAATTACAATTCCATTCTTCTTTGTATATGATCTGTGAAGAAGTGAAGTAACGTGTCTGTGGTCTCTCAAGTTTGTTGCCGAACGTCCATAGAGTGGAATAGCAACTGTAGGTGTAATATCCATAGGTGCATCACTTACATTTGTAATCTCAAACTTAGTAAGCTCTACCTTGTCATCTGTTGATGGAACGAAGGATGTACAAACACTCTTAAGTCCCATCTCCTTAGAAATACGCTCAACGCTGTGCCACATTACACCTGCTGTAAGCTTAACTTCTTCTTTATCATCTGAGAAAAGTTTTGCCTGCTGAGCACTTGAACGTCCTGTAGCAGACCATGCCCCCTTTCCATCAACATAAACCCAGAAGTTTCTTGTTGATTTGTTGTTGTGCAAATTATCACAACTTACAGGCTCTAATAAAAATGTATTTTGGTCTAATTTAATATCTCCTCCAAGGTCAGGTGCAATGGCACTCATCATACCTGCTTCATTTGCAAGCGGGAAATATAAATAGCTGGTTAAATCAGGGTTTTCAAGCGAAAAAGTACCCTTTGTATCCAAATATTTTAATCTACTCATTCTTTTTCTCCTTTACCGAATAAATCATATAAAACAATCATATCAAAACGCAAAATATGTAGCAAGTTTAAAAACGTTTTTATCTAATTCCGTACTCAGCAAACAATTCATTTCTTATTTCTTCATTTTTAAGGGCAAGATTTAGCTCTTCTTCCCTGTTATCATCTTTTAATCTCTGTGCCAGTTCAGCGAACATTGCTATTCCATCCTGCTGTCCTATCTGCTGTCCTATCTGCCGTCCTATCAACATTCCGTCTTCTTTTCCGTGTGTATAAATTGTTTCTGATACGTTACACATATTATCAACCTCTCTTTCCAACATATCTGTTATCGGGATTCCATATTCTTCTTCTAATATTTTTCTTTTTTCGACTGACGTTTTTTGGGATGCCAGTAACACATCAAGCAGTTTTATCACGCCAGTATAATTATTTTGATTACTATATCTTTCTCCACCAATGCCAGCTCGAATCCGCAGATCTGCTTAGCTTTCGTAATTTTCATCCTTCGGATATCAAATCACTTTCGCTCGCGACAAAAAAGCACTACACCAACTTTTCTTAGTTAGCGTAATGCTTCTATCATCCCAATATTCAAACCCTCAATTTACAATACCGGGTAGAGATTTACCACACTGCCTGCAGCATTTTCTACGCTCTAAATATCTTAAGCAATAACGATACTCCCGCAATTAGTATAAAGATTCCCAAAAGTACTCCTATTATTTTGCCAATTACTGTTACGCTCCAAAACACAATTTTCATTGCTAACCATGTAATTAATCCTACTATCAATACCACTATAATGTATCTTATCGGTTTTGGAATTTTGGTATTATTAATTATTCCACCGATTAATCCCTCAACTAATTCTTCAAATATCACTTCAATTATTTCTGACATACTTTCTCCTTTAATTACTTTTAGACAAGTTAACCCCTCCCTTTTTGTTGGGAGGGGTTAATTGTAATTTACTGATTATACTTAATCAGATAGTTATTAATCTTATTTGAAGTATACTTCAATCTTATCTACTTCGCCGTTACGAACCTTCTCTGCAAGAGCACCTTTAATCTTGTTCTCTGTAGATACTGTTTCGCCACCGATTACTACTTTGTCAACTACTGCAGCGTCAGGACCGAATGTAGCCTTTCCTGTCTTGTTGATGTATGTAATATCACAGCATGATAACAATCTGAATGAAGCTTCTCCGTTATCGAATAACCAATCAGCAATCTTTGGTGTGAAGTTAAGAACTAACTCACCATCTTCGTATGTGAAGACTTTTCCACCCATGAACATCTGAATCCACATTGAAATCATTTCTGTTGTAGATCCTGAAAGTCTTGCGATAAATCCACGTCCGTGAACATCAGGGTTTGGATTTGCTGATGATGCAAGGAATGAAGAGTTCTCTAAGATACTTCTTCCATACATATTTGGATCAAGGAATGGAATCATAGCTCTTGTGATTGTCTCATAATACTCATCGTACAATCCGGCTTTGATAATTCCTAAGATATATTTGTATTCCATGTGAAGGAATACGTTTTCTCTTTCCTGCCAACCAGGTGTAAATGCACGGCAACGTCCGTTTTCCATTGAACATTCTTCAATAGAAGCAGATGTCTTGTACATTCCAAGCTTCTGATCGTAAATGCCGCTTGCCTTAACATTCTTGTAGATTGTCTTAGCTGTCTCAACATCTGTGTATCCGATCATTCTTGCAGGTCCCTCAAGGAATGGAGGAAGTGGAACTGTCTTGAAGCCTTTAACTTTAGCTTTCTGAAGTCCGTAGTGACTCTTTACAGGGTTACCCTGTGCATCAACTACTGGCTCGAAATCTGTAACTTCATGTGTGAGGTATGTTGGTACAATTCCTCCACCAAGTTCAACTGCCTTTTCTATTCCCTTAGAAATCTTTTCTTCAAATGCTTCAAAGATAGAAACTATTTCTGCCTTTGTCATAGTCTTCTCAGCACCTGTGAAGTTTAACTTAACCTGTGCTCTGTAGTTTTCTCTTACTGTTGCTACTGCATCCCAGTATTCGAAATCATTGAGACTACCAGCATTGTATTTATCAAGTTCAGCCTTAACTGCTGCTAAGTAATCAGCAATTTCAGCCGGCATTGTAATTTCTCCTTCGCCCTTAAAGTTTGTAGCGATGAAGTTTACTAATCTCTTTAATTCAAATGTCTCAGGTGTACCTGAACCAAATAATCCAGGAAGTCCGTTCATGGCATCATTCCAGCCCGGCTTTCCACCTTCCATCTCAACACCCATACCGTCAACGTCTAACTGAGCGAATTTGCTGAGCGCTAAGATAATCATCTTAACTGCAAGATTTGTGTAGTAGATGTTTCCGTCTTTTGTCTTTAACCAGTTAGTTGCCCACTTGTTAAATCCTTCTCTTTCAAGTTTCTCTTCATCTTCTACTTCCATACCGTACTGACGAACAGCACCTTTGTTGTTGATTACGTATTTCTCATCACGAGGTACTACGTATGCAACACTGTCGTAGAATTTGTATGTCTTATCTCCAAATAAGAATTCATCAATTTTGTCTGGGAAGATGCTTAAGTAGTTATCAACAAGGTCCATATTGTAATCCCAGTGATCACTCCAGTATCCTTCACCAAATCCAGCTTCAATATTCTGGTCACATGATTTAAGAATGTTTGCAATGAACTCCTGATCATCAATCTTGAGTTCTAAACCAAGTCTTGCGATTGTGTTTGAAATCTGACCAGGTGTGAACTTACCTGCAACAATCTTCTCGATTTCTGATGCATCGCCGTTAATGCACTCATCAACATAAGCCTTAACATCAGCTTCCTTACCAGCTTGAACATTGAATAAACTTGGACGAACTTCAAGTGGATTGTATCCGTCAGCCTGAATAAGACTGAAGAATGTCTTAACATTGAAATCGCCTACTTCTTTGTTGAAGAATACGTCATTTCTTCTATTCTGAGAAACGTCACGGAAGTTACCGTTACCCTGTGAGTAGTACTCAGCTGCAATTGAGAAGAAGTTATAATCTCTTTCAGGATCTCCGTGCTTACGGCTGAAAAGATGAATTACAGATTTATTGTCATCCTTGTTTAATACATATGGATAACCACCTCTCAAGAAGTTGTCAAGGTAACACTGTTCAATGTACTGATCAAATGTACCTGCTGCAGTGTGAGTCTTAACATCACTTGTAAATGATTCTGCTAATTCTTCTGCCTCTGTAAACTTTCCTTCAAGATATCCAGGTTTAACAAAGTCTTTTGCCTTTGTATTAATCTGATCTTCTGATCCTGCATAACCGATTAATGTAGTGAATGTCAATGACTTTCCTGCATCGATTGTCTCTTTAAATGGAGTAAATCCACAAGGTACCTTGTTTGCGAAGCACTGCTCTTTAGCTAATACATCATCAAGTGTTCCCTCTGAAAATACTGCAGGATTCATAAGTGATAAATCATATCCGTAAATTGTATCCACATCATAGATAACATCCTGTAACTGACCATCTTTTACTGTGAGATAGTAGTAACCACCCTCAACATCTGAAACCTCAGCTGAGTCCTTTGTTGATGCTCTAAGTGTGTAGTATGGAATCTTGTTTTCGATATTTTTAATATATGACCAGCTTCTGAAAAGGAAAGACATTTCCTTAAACTCGCCGTTTGAAATACCTGATGGAATAATCTTTGGAAGTCCATCGATTACTTCGATGTTCTTTGCCTTTCCATCTGTACTTTCAACTTCTACTTTTCTTACTAAAGCGCCAATGCTCTCGTTTGGAAGTACGAAGTAAGTAACTGTAACTTTGATTCCATATTTAGAATTATCTTCAACAATCTTGAAGCTGTTCTTGTTCATCTGAATAGAACGCTTAGCTTCTTTTTCAACCTTGAAAAATGGCTCATAGTACTCACCATCAATCTTTAAGAATGTTCTAAATCCTTTGATTGCTGTATTTTCGTATGCTGTATTTGCCGAATTAAATTCCATAATGGCATTGCCCTTGTTGCCAATACCAAAACTGTTAATGCCCTGTCCTCTGTTTGTGTAAAATACCCAGATTGGAATACCCATTACTCCGGCAAGTCCCGGAAGGAAGCTTGAGAATGCAGGCATTTTGTCATAATCATCTATTACAAATGTTTTGTTCTCGAGTCTGTAATTGCTCATTATAGTTCCTCTTATCTTTCTATTTATTAAATGTTAATCATCTTCCTTAATTTTAGAGCCGCATGAACGTCTGTAAACCATTTTAGGAGACAATTTTGTAACAGTACCACTCTTGTCATCTTCAGCATTGAGCAGTCTGAATAACTCAGTAGCGCTTGCACTTCCAAGTTCGGTTATCGGACTGTGTACTGTAGTAAGTGGAATACTGTAGAAAGGACTCACTGTACTGTCATCATATCCTATTACGCTGACATCTTCCGGCACTCTGTATCCCACATCCTGTAATGCCTGAATACATCCCCATGCCATCTCATCGTTTGCGCAGAACATTGCGTCCGGTACTTCGATATCCTTTGATAACATTGTTCTCATTTCACTATAAGCCATTGATTCTTCGAAATAACCTCTTAAAATAAGATCTTCATCGATAGGAAGATTATTTCTTTCCATTACTTCTACGAATCCTTTGTAACGGTTGGAATCGTCTGATGTCTTATTTCCGTGCATGTAACCAATTCGTTTGTGTCCAAGTTTTACAAGATAATCTACTGCCATTACAGCACCTAACTTATCATCCACCAATACTCCCGATACATTCTTATCTTTACAGTCTCTGTCAAGAAATACCATCGGTATATTAACGGTTGCTATTCTTTTTACATAATCACCTGTCAAATCTTCCTGATAAATAATAGCACCTGCAACTCCGGAAGCTATTATCATACGATATATTTCGTCCGGCGAGTTATCATTGCTAATGTAGATATTGAGCATGTAATTATTCAGTTTACACTGCATATGAATAGCCTGAGTAAGGACTTTGTAGAAATCTCCCTGTAAACTTGTGATAAAAAGGCCTATTGTATTTTTTCTGTTTGATTTTAATAATTTTGCATTCATATTTGGAATGTAATGCAATTTTTCAACAGCTGCCAATACTCTCTGCTTTGTTGGTTCACTAACTATATCCGCGTTATTAAATACGTTTGATACAGTTGAGATTGCAACACCCGCTTCTTTGGCAACGTCCTTTATTGTAACCATACAACATCCTCCGTTTACTTATAAAACGCATATGCAGGAAGTCCTATGCCACAAAAAATGTGGCATAAGCTTTCCTGAATAAAAATCAATTATTAACTTTTAATTATTTGTATACTCTTACATAATCAACATAGAAGTAATCTTCTAATGTCTGGATGTCTCCGTTTGTCTTTACAACTTTCCAACCATATGGATTTGGATATGCTACGTCCGGATCAACTCCTGAAGCGTTTCCACCGATTGCACAGTTCAAGATAAAGAAGAAGTTATGATCAAATACCCAACTCAGAGCTTTCTTTTCAGGTGGATACTTTGATGGATCAAATTTTCCAACATATTTGCCGTCAACAGAAAATTCAATATATGTATCTGTCCACAATGCTGTGTATGTGTGGAAATCTGCCGCTGCAACTGCCTGTGTAAGACCTGTATCATAGTTTTTGTTTCCACCAGGTGCTGAAGGCAGATTATTGAAATATGGGCAATGAATAGTCTGTGGTACTCCACCGTTCATTCCTTCCATAATATCAATCTCACCACATTTTGGCCACTCGTTTACTTTCTCATAGCAATTTGAGCCTAACATCCATCCTGCTGACCAACTAGCTAATGCTTTTGTAGATTTCGCACGAATCTCCATCTTTCCGTACTTAAATTCCTTCTTACCATATGTCTTAATTCTTGTAGATGTAGCAGTGTCTGGAAGGAATTTTTGTGTACTCTTGTTGTAGTCTACTCTAGGGATAATTACGAGGCTTCCATTTTCAACTTTATAGTTGCCACTTGCCTGGTAATCCTGCCATTCCTGATTTCCCCATCCGTCATTTCCGTGACCTGTCTCAAATGTCCAGGTATTTGTATCAAGGGAATTTCCGTTGAATTCATCTGACCAAACCAAGCCCCAGATATAAATACCTTCTGTTACTTTAGAGTATTCACCTTTGATCGTCTTTCCGCCTGATTTTGTGTATGCTTTAACTTTGAAATAGTGTGTCTTGCTTGCAGCAAGATTTTTAACTACTGTACTAACTGTTTTGCCACTCTTAACTGTAGCCACTTTAGAAAATCCGCTTTTTGCATTTGTTGAGCTATATACTTCATATCCTGTCGCTCCGGATACTTTCTTCCAAGATACCTTGATGTCTTTGTCTCCCGATTTAGCTGCAGTAACGGATTTAACTTTTCCTGGTTTAACTGTAAATTTTACTTTTACACTTTTTGATGCGCCCTTAACTGTAACTGTTGCTTTTCCTGCTTTTACTGCCTTAGCTTTACCTTTTGATGACACTTTAACAATTTTCTTGTTACTTGACTTATAGGTAACTGAACCGTTTGCCTTAACGACGATTTTAATTGAATCGCCTACTGTCATGGTATGTTTTTTTCCGTTCACAACTTTAACAGATGTTGCAGTTGCTGCACTAACATTTACAACACCAATTGAAGTAAGAACCAATGATGCTGCAATTGCTGCTGCTGTTGTTTTCTTTAATGTTCTCATATCATTCCTCCTTTTCATATTTATCCTTTATTATTTTGCCAAAGCACTGATTTCCTCGCTTTGGTATACTCTGACATAATCAACTTCCATCTGCTGTGGCAAACATGAATCATCGATTCCTGCTGCACCGCCCCAGTTTCCACCGTAGGCTATATTGATAAGCAAATGAAATGGTTTGTCATAAGGCCACTGATCCATCTGCACTTCATCTACGTAATCATGTGGATCGTATGTAAATGTCTCCTCGCCGTCAACTGAAAAAATAATCTTGTCCGGAAGCCATTCTACCGAATACACATGATAATCCTCACTTACTCCCTTAAATGGTATAGATCTTCCTTTATTCTGACCATTAGCTCCATTAAAGGATTTGTTGTGAGCATTGAAGTGAAGCACATCCTGCAGATAACCTACATGCTCCATTATGTCAATTTCACCGGATGCCGGCCACGAACCATACTCTTTGGTATCGGTTGGCAACATCCATATTGCAGGCCATGTTCCCTTTCCTTTTGGAAGTTTTGCTCTAACTTCAAACTTTCCGTATAACCAGTCACCCAGGCCTTTTGTTTTTAGTCTTGCTGATGTGTACTTACCATCGTCGCCATCACTTTCCTCTTTCCTGAGTTCGATGGTCAAATGTCCATCTTTAACCCAGGCGTTCGAGTCATTTGTGTAGCTTTGGAGTTCGTTGTTACCCCAACCCCAGGTACCTTTTCCAACATCATATGTCCATTTTGTTTCGTCCGGCAAGCCATCATAATCAAACTCATCAGACCAAACCAAATCATATTTCAGATTATCGTAATCATATTCAAAGCCTGTTGCTTTTATGTAGTAATCTGCCGCTCTTGTCTCACCATAATCTTCATATGAATCAGGTGATTTGTTGGCGACTCTGAATGCAGAGTCGTCAACTTTAATCTTACCATTTGCACCGTTAGATGATTTGCCCGGCAGGGAACATCCCGCAAGTGCCAGTGTAGCCATGCTTGTTATCAATAACACTTTGGCTTTTCTTTTCATATTATTCACCTGTAATACCTGCGTTTTCAATACCTTCAATGAACTGTCTCTGTACAAGTGCATAGAGAATCAACAATGGAAAGATTGAAATAAGTGTCGCAGCCATCTTATATGCTTCGTTTACGGCTCCTGATTCACCTGAAACTGCATCATTATCAAATGTTGAAAGTTTTACAGGAAGGAGTTCCATATTACCACTACTTAAAATAGTTGTTGTTGTATATGTTTCATTCCAGTTAAATACGAATGATAACATAAATACTACCAAGATAGTACTTAATGATAATCTAATTGCTACATGATAGAATACCTTAACTGCTGAAGCACCATCGATCATGGCAGCTTCATCAAGTGATGTAGGAATCATGTTGAAGAAGTTATAGAATATCAAAATTAAAATTGTTGAATAAGTTCCCTGACCAAGTATTGCCATTGCAACCTGTGGCCAAATCTTACCCATTACTACGTATCCGGTCACATCCTGGAATACATTGATAAGCATAAGTCTTGGAACCATTAAAAGCGGAACCGGAAGAATGAATGCTAAGATAATCATTCCAAGCCAAAATGCACGTCCGTTGAACTTATATCTCGACAGCGCAAACCCTGTAGTTGATGCTACGACAGTCTGACAAACTGCCAAAAGTGCTGAAAACCAAATTGATGTTGGCAATGACTTCTTAAGATTCAATGTTTCCATCGCTGCTTTAATATTGTCCATTGTCACTGTCTTTGGCACCCATGTAATTGAAGGGTCTACCAAATCCTGTGATGACATAAGTGATTTTGAAATCATCTCAATGATAGGTTTTAAGTATACAAAACCTATACATATAAGAAGAAAATAAATCATAAACTGAGAAGCTACTTTAATTCCTTTGATCTTTTTCAAGCTAGCTAAGTTGATGCGCTTTTTTGACTTTTTACGCATAGATGCCGCTCTTGCTGACCTTCTAGTATTTGTATCTGCCATTTTTTACGCACCTCCCTTAACTTTCTTGTCTCTAAATAGTAAGAATACTAATCCAATGAGTATTAAAACTATCAAACTGTAAATCCATGCATATGTTGCAGCAAATCCAAGACCACCGTCTGTCTTACCGGTCGCATCTACGATAAGCTGGTATACAGGGTTGATTGTTTTATACATACCTAACTGAATAATTGTAAATACTGTACAGATTAATCCGATAGATTTAACCATTGGAATTGTAATCTTCCACATAATCTGCCATGAGTTTGCTGAGTCAATCTGAGCAGCTTCATAGATACTTACGTTAATCTTCTGTAATGCATTGATGAACAATACAATTGGAATTCCTGTAAACCAAAGTATCAATGACAACTCGTCAAATACTTCTCCAAGCCCTGTCGCAAGTGAAGGAGAATAACTGTCAATAATCTTCATGATAAAGATATTTGAGTAAGCACTCTCTACTGTTCTACCTGCTGTTTCTGCAATCTTTCTTGCACTAACGTTAACATCATTAATCTGCGCCATAACCGGACCTGACATGATGATAACAGGAAGGAAGTAAATTGTTCTTAACGCTCCCTTACCTTTTGAAATCTTATTTAATAAGAACGCAATAATAAATGACAATACTACCACGATAAATGTGTAAGGAACAATATGTCTCAAGTATTTAGCAAGGTTTGGTGTGAACTGTTCACTACCTGTAAATGCTGTAATATAGTTCTTTAATCCCACAATTTTGAAGTGGTATCCATCTACTGCGTGTTTTACATGTGTAAAACTAAGGAAAATAGTTGCAACAAATGGGAACAATGTAAAGATTAAGAAACCGATAATCCATGGCATCATGAATGCATAACCAAGAATATTCTGTCTCTGCTGATATGTTCTAAGTTTCTTACGTTTCTTCTTTTTCTGCTCTGTTCTTGCAAACTTTTCTTTGTCAATAGAATCCTGCTTTTCAGCTTCCGAAATGAATGATCTAACCATGTAACTGTTTTCTTCAGCTTTTTCTTCAGTCTTCTCTTCTTTTTTCTTATTTTTGAATAAGCCGCCTTTTGCTTTCTGCTTAGCAACTTCTTCTTCAACCTTTGCTGTATCATCAACAAGGAATGATGGGCTTGAGTTCTGGCTAGGTGCAGATGCTGCAGGCTCTTCTTCTTTTGTCTCTGATTTTAATGAAGCAAGTCTCTCCTCCATTGTCTTCTTCTTTGGAGCTTCATTCTTTCCAACTGTATCATCAATAATGAATGATACCGGAGCTTTTGGTGCTTCAGGCTCTGATACTACCGGAGTTTCAACTACAGGAGTCTCTACTACAGGAGTTTCAACAACTGCTGCAACCGGCTCAACAACCGGCTCTTCAACTGCTTCAACAACCGGTTCTGCAACTGGCTCTTCAACTGCTTCTACAACCGGCTCAACCACCGGTTCTTCAACTACTGGTTCTGCAACCGCTGCGGCCACTGGCTCTTCAACTACCGGTTCTGCAACCGGCTCAGCCACTGGTTCAACCACTGGCTCTTCAACTGATGCAACTACTGGTTCTGCTGCAACAACAGGTTCGCTGAAATCATCTTCAACAACTTCTTCGCTGTCATCAACTTCATCCTCCGCATCGTCTACTAATGCACCAATCATCTCTTCAACAGTTTCATTTTCTTCCTCTTCCACCTCGTTAACAGGTGCTTCCGGAATCTCTGTTTTCTGAACATCATCCTCAATAATTACTCCTGCTGTCTCTGTAGCAGTATCATCAATAAGGAATGAATATTTCTTTGTTTCAGTTTCTTTTTTCGCTTCAGGTGATGAAGGAGTTGATAAAAATTCTAAATCTTTCGCATCCACTAGTTTGCACCTCCTTCAATAACTTTTGCACTCAATGCATCAACTGCAATTCTGTCTTCATATGAATATGATTCATCTGAGTAGTTGATGATAATATACTTTGTAGTAATTCCGTCAGAATATGTATTTCTGATAATACCATCCTGAAGTACTTCTCTTCCAACCCAATCCATACCAATTACCTGTGATAACTGATCATTTACTGTGTTGTAAACTGACTGAATCAACTCTGAATACTGGTTGTACTCTGTTGAGTAGAAATCACATGATGTAGTAGATGCCAACAAGTATGATGGCTCCTGTGTAAGTACGAATGAAGGTGAAATATTGTAATCAATCATTCTTAACATATCGCTCTGTGAGTAGAATGAGAAGTTAGAATATGGAGCATATACTTCCATAGTTCCGTTTAATACCATCTGTAAGAATGGTACTGTATCTGTTTCATATACATACTGTGATGAGCCGATTGGTGAGTTAAGATATCTGTCTGTATACTCCCACAAATATTTATTTGGGCTGTCCATGTTAATACTTGTTCCGCTCTTCTTAATCTTTTCGATTGATTTCTGATACATCTTAATTGCAGATGTAACAGTTGTCTCTCTACCTTTTGTATTATGAGAGCTTACTAATGTATCAGATACTCCTGTAAATGTAAATGAATTACTGAAGCTTCCTACCTGTCCGTATAATTTATCAATCCATTCAGCTGTTTTCTTTGGAAGAGCGTAACCGAATGATGTGATAGGTGCGTTTTCAGGCATTACTGCTTTCTTATTTACAGAGATATACTGTGTATTATTATGCTTTGCAGCATTGTTGTAATAATCAATCATTGAATCATTAATTGTTACAAAATCTCTTGAAAGTGAAACCTGAATATCCTGATCATTATATTTTGAAATAAGTTCCTTGAAGTCTTTCTTCTTACCTACTTCTGATGAATATTTTGCCTTGAATGGTTTGCTGAGTGACTCACCATTTTTCTGCCATCCGATAAGGCCTGAGTTAATATTCTTTATTCCATTGCTCATTACATTTGTGAGAATATTATCAACATCATCTGTTGTTGTCATAATTACAGGAGTAGTACCAACTACACCCTTCTTAGATTCTGACATAAGGAAATCTAATCTTATTGGAATAGCATCATAGCTGTATTCCTGCTTTTTGATAACTCCCTGATCAATAAGATGATTTCTGTATTTAAGAGCCATACCTGTGTAGTCTGATTTCACACCATCTTCGCTTCCATCTCCAAAGATGAACTCGTATGTCAAATCAACATCAAACTCGTTGAGTTTATCTCTTGTTTTTCTGTATGCACTACCACTCTGAGTAGCAAGTTCGAAGTAATCGAAGTTGTACTGGAATGCCGGATAAGCATATGTGAAACGTACCTGGTTCTTCGCTTCACTCTCAGGTACTGCAACAATCTTCATGTACTCATCACCCTTGTCTGCATACGCAACAAATGCTGACTGATTTCCGTCACCCTGTGAAATACCAAATACAGGCATTACAGGACTTTCAATAGGAACGGCATCATCTGTATCAACATAATATCTGTCGTTTTCTGCAGGATCTTCTCCGTAAACGTCGCCTTCGTAACTTGTAAATTTAACAGCATTTGTAGTGTATCTGATTAAGCTTCCGCATCCGTCAGGAACTAAAACGTATCCTGGTGTAATCTGTGTCTTATCAATGCTGTTTTCATCATCATCTGTTCTTCCCCATTTTCCTGTTTTTTCATTGTAGTAGAGTAACTCTCCACCACTAGCTCCGAGGAATGGAGTGATTGAGATTGTTGAAAGTACATCTGTACCTTCTCCTTCAATTTCTTCAAACGGAATGTTGTAATTAATCTTTCCGTCATCACCCAAAGTAATATGAACAACTACTCTGAGCATTTTATCATCATCGTCTTTTGTCTTTCCAACGCAGAAATCGCAAACAAGTTTGTATTTATTATCTGCTCCGTCGCTTTCAAGACTTGACTTTCCGTCATCATCATCTTCTGCAGCTGATGAAATTTTCTTTACTGTCATCTGCTCACCAATACCATCAAAATATTCGATAGTAATTAATGAGTTTGCCATTGCAAGATATGTGTTTGTAAAACTGTTCTGAACAGGAGTTTCTGCAACTTCCTTTAACTCATCAACTGTACAATCATATCTCTTGGCAAGTCTTTCGATTGTATTTTCATCTCCTTCATCAAGAGCTTCTTTTGCTTTTTTAATCTGATCAGTGAATGGAGAATCGATACCTGTTTTCCAAACATATCCGGAAGCTTTATCTCTAATTGCAATAACGTCTCTTGATTCACGGAAGAAATATTCTACTTTGTCTGATTCGTAGATTTTCTCAAATGAACCTTCGTTAAGAACTATAGATTCAGCTGGTTCCGGAGCCATTCTTGTGTCTCTGTTTGTGTTAATATATGCTGCGCTTGCAATAGCGCTCAATGAAAGGACGCCTAAGAGACTTACAACTGTTATTGCCATTTTCTTTTTATTACGCTGTAACATTTCTTATTACCTCCTTTATTGATGTGATAAGGAAATCAGATAACTGATCCCACATAATGATTACAATAACAACTACAACTGCTGCAATGAGCATAAATAAGATTGTTACTATAATGCTGACTACTGTCTGACCGAATGAATAGTCATGAACTGTAGATAATCCGTTAAATATATTCGCAAGTGTCCAGCCCACTCCAACTACAAGCATTACCTTAAGAAGGAATGATTCATTGTATGTAACTACATATGAGAATAAGATAACTGCGATCATTGAAATCCATGCCGGGATAAGTCCGTAAGCAGGAATCATGTAAATCTGTTTCAAAGTACCGTCACCATCATTGATAGATGTAACAAGGTAGTTACAAATAATGAATAATGCGAGGATTGCAAAGAAACCAACTACAATGGCACTGATATCCATATCTTCGATCTTTGTGTACTGGAAAATAAATCCTTTACCTGTCTGATAAACCATATAAGTAATGAAGAACACAATGTACATAATTGTTGCAGCTATAACTGAACCGTTCTTACCTACACGGATATCATAATATCTGTCGATTGGATGTCTTGCAGTTCTGAAAGCGTACCACAATTCACCAATAACAGGTACATTTTTAAGTTTCTGTCCAAGATCACGTTTCTTTCTTGATAACGCTTTCTTTCTGTCTCCAATTGCCCATGCAATTCTTAAGACAATTAATATTATGATAAATATAAAGGCTTTTCCGATATTGTCAGCAACCTGGTCTCTTCTTACCTGCCAATAAGCATCTGAGTACTGAATTCTGTCTCCGGCAATTTCGAAGTGCTCCATAGCTCTCTCGTACTCACCGTCCTGGTAGTAAGCTTTACCTACACCTTTATGTGCAAGTACTGACATCTGGTTAAGTCTTAATACCTTGTTCCACTCAACAAGTGACTGCTCGTACTGACCGTGTTCATAAAGGTTCTGAGCTGTGTAGATTGTTGTTGCGTAATCTGTAGGTATAAATGACTGTAAATATCCTTTTTCGCTATCAACAGTCCAGATAATTCCTTTATTGTCTACAGTTAATGAAGATAAGTTTGTAAACAAACCTGAAATATCTGTTCCGTAAGCATTCTTAGCACCGAACTGGAAAATCAAATCTCCGGAAGCTGTGTAGATTGTAATGAAACCGTCTACGTCTGATGCATAGATAATTCCCTGTGCATCTACAAAAATATCTGTAGTATGCGCTGTAGAAATAACACCGGGCCTACCTTCTTTTGTGTACATATTACTTCCGTCTGTACTGTGTTTCTTGATAAGGTCTGTTCTTAAAGACTGTGTACCGTTCATACTTGTTGTATATACTGTACCTTCTTTATCTACAAAGATGTTAGAAAAAGTAGTTGGGTTAGCATTCAATGATGGTGACTTCAACTCCTGCTCTTTTGTGTAGATAAGTTTTAAGAATACCTGTTTTGCTGAAAGTATTGTTTTGTTTGAAGTAAAGTATCCGAGGAACTCACCTGTTCCTGCAAGCTGTACGATACCTGTATTGTTACTTTCACATACGATGTAGATACTTCCACCGGCATCTACTGCAACCTTTGCAGGATCGTATTTTGCATCTGAATAAATTGGTGTGTCAGGTTTATCAAATCTCGCTACAAAATTGTATTCTTTATCAATTTTAAATACTGTAGCTGCTGCTGTATCAGCGATAAAAATGTTTCCCTCTCCATCAACAAACACACCCTTTGGTGTAGTAATTCCATCACAGACTTCTCTGTTAATTTCTTTTACTACAGTTTCTGTGCTTAAATCATAGATTAATACTCTTGAATTATCTGTATCAGCAATATACATTAATCCGGCATCGTCAATGAAAATGTCGTTTGGTGTTGATAATCCTAAGTTAGTAATAGTTCTGTCCGGTAAGTATGCATCCTGTGTTCTTACAAGATAACCATCATCATCAAGTGTTTTTGTATAACTTGTTGTCTGAGATGCACCTACTGACAATGCCTGTAATAATGTGAAGCAAACTACAAGCATAAGCAATAATGTTCTTTTGAAATATTTCTTCATAATTATAGTGCACCTCCTACTTGATACCTGAATGGCTCATAGTGTTCATAACCTGAGACTGCATACAGATGAATATTATCAAGTTCGGAATGAAAACAATTACCGCAACCGCTGCTGTAACACCTGCCGCTGACATAGCCGCATTTGTTCCAATTGATGCTGCAAAATAGTTGAATGTTCTCATAGCCTCGTCTGTGATAAAGTTGTTTGATGTTTCTACATTATTCCATACGGCCTGGAATGTAAGCACGATTGATGTAGCAAGAGCAGGCTTTGTAAGTGGAACTATTACTTTTGAAATAATAGTAACCTCACCTGCGCCGTCCATTACGGCTGCTTCAATAAGCGCATCAGGTATACCGTCAACGAACTGTTTTACAAGGAACAATCCTACCGGCATAGCAAGAAGCGGGAATATGTGAGCAAACCATGTATTTACTAATCCGAGTCTTGTAATAACGATGAATCGAGGTACACCAACGGCTGTTGCTACGAACATCAACGCCATCTGGTTTAATCCCCATAAAGCACCCTTAAGTCCGAATTTCTTCTTTGAAAATACATAAGCTGCCATAATTGTAATAACTACATTAAATATAACTGTAAATATTGATACGAATAATGAGTTGAATACGTATCTTGACATCGGAATTCCTGTAGAACCACCTAAGTTAAATAAGTCTCTAAAGTTCTGTAATGTAGGATGTTTTACAAAAATTTCCGGTGGGAATGCAAATAATTCTCCAAGTGGTTTAAACGCGTGGTTTACGATGTAGACGATAGGGATAAGCATCGCTATCGATAACGGTAACGCTATAGCATGGAATTTTATTTGACCTTTTGAAAATCTCGTTGGGTTAATTCTTGAACCTTGAAAATTTGCCATGTTATTTATCCCTCCTTCTAAAATTCTTCTTTTTCTGTAAATAATTTATTTGCTACCTGGCTACAAATCCATACGAAACAGAGAAGTACAACTGATACTGCAGCTGCATAACCCATCTCGTATCTCAAATATCCGTAGTCATCGATATGGTTAGCGATAAGCTGTCCTGCATATCCAGGTGTTGGGTTTGATCCGGCAAGTGAAATACCAATCCAACCCATATTGAATGCGTTTACGATTGACATAACCGCACCGAATAACATCTGTGGTTTCATAGATGGAACTGTGATGTAAATAATTTCCTGTGCTCTGTTTCTAAGTCCATCTACGTAAGCAGCTTCGTATAACTCCTGATCAATGTTCATAATACCTGAAAGCATTGAAAGGAAGCCGATACCCATTGAAGACCATAACGAAACGATAATCATAATCTGCATGAAGTGATCCGGCTGAACCAACCACTGTATAGGCTGATCAATTATTCTAAGCTGTAAGAGCCAAGCATTAACAAGACCATTCTGATCACCACTGAATGCAGCCTTGAAGATGATTGTTACCATCAACTGACCTGTCATTGAAGGTGTGTACATTGCTAATGAATAAAGTGTTCTGGCTCTTGGTGTAACCTGCGCAAGTACCCATGCCATAAGGAAGGATAAGATATATCCTCCGATACCAACGATAATCGCATACATTACTGTATTTGGTAATACATATTTCATAAATACTACGTCACCTGTGAAAAGTGTGAGGTAGTTTTCAAGTCCTGCGAATTTTGGATCATTTACAACATCAAAGTGTGTAAACGAAAGTCCAACCGCAATGATAACCGGTGCGAGAATGAATGTTGCAAACATAATTGCATATGGAAGCAACAACACGATTCCTCTGAACCAGTCTGTATCTACTATTCTCTTGTGAGAGACATTTGGAGTTAAGCCATCAGGCAAATTTTTCTTTTTAGCCATTATTCGGTTCCTCCTTTCTCTCTCGCTTCATTTTGTTTCTCTTCAATCCAATCTTTTCCTCTGATAACATAATCTTTAATCTGTTCACCATCGGCGTCGAAGAATCCTAATTCTGCCATCTTTCTCTCTATTTCTCGGTTAACATCAAGCTTAGCTTCATCGACAGCTACCTGTGCAGGTGTTCCGTCGAATACCATTGTAGTCCAGATGTTAGATATAGTTCTCTCTAATAAGTACTGTCCAGGTGTTCTTGATACGTCAGTTACGTAATTAACCTGTTCAAGTACGATCTGCTTGTCACCTTCATCCATAGGAACGTCCTTCAAAGCTTCAAGGTTTGCTGTAAGCCAGAAGTAATTCTTTCCATATGTTGAACGAAGTGTATAAGCAAAGTTTGTCTGTGTTTCCTGGCTTGTCCACCATTTAAGGAATTCCCAAGATGCTTTCTGCTTGTCTGTTGGAGCAGAGTCTGTATCCTGTGATTTTTCCTTAAACATTACAGCACCGGTACCGTTGGCAACGAATGTTCTGTTAACTGTTCCGTCAGCCTGTGGTGTTCCGATATATGGAGCGATTGCCCACTGACCGCTAAGCTCAGGTGCACCATTCTTGATAAGTGTATAATCAGACATTCCAATAATACCGATTGGAAGCTGTGAATATCTGAATGAGTTAAAGAATCTACCTACAGATGCAGGGAGTGAGTATTTTGTAAATAAATCTCCGAGTCTCTGTAATCCTGCAACAGCTTCTTTACTGTCAATAGCTGTTCTTGTTCCGTCATCCTCATATAATTTTCCACCGTTCTGGAGAATCATTGGTGATGTCTGGTAGAACCACTTGTAACTTACATCAGCAACACCGATGTTGTGGTAGAAGTTCATACCATATCTCTGAAGTGTAGGAAGAATATGAATAAGATCGTCCCATGTACTTGGAACTTCAAGTCCTAAACTGTCAAAGATATCTGTTCTGTAAACGATTGCATTAAAGTCTGTTGTTTCAGGAAGAGCATAAACTCCTTCATTGTATACATAAGAAACGAAACTTCCTGAAGGGAATCTTGCTGCAACATTCCAGAAATCATCAAAGTTTGCCATATTGTAAATTGCTGTACGGCTGGCAAGGTCAAATGGCATGAATGATGAAAGACCAAGTGCAATGTCAGGTGTTTCATTTGCAGCAACAGCAAGCGAAATCTTGTTTGCATCAGGCATAGGTGTAACTCTTACTTTTACACCTGTCTTTTCAGTAAACTGAGTATCTGCCATCTTCTGAACTAGGTCAACGTAAGTAACCGCATTGTTCATCCAAACAGTAATTGTATCTTCATCTTCTTTTGTTACGTCATTTGAATATTTATCTGAAATAAATGTATTCAATAACTGTTTTGCTGAAATTCCAATACCCTTAATTGCAGACTGTCTTGCCTTTGGAATTTTCGAATCTCCGTAAACATATATTGAATCAAGAGATAACTTATCAGCAAGAACACCTGTAGTAAAGTAACTTAAAGCTGTAAGTACAGAGTTGTCTGCACCTGTAAGGTTTTCTGTATAAAGAGCAATCTCATCAGGATACTCTAAATCTTTTTGGATAAATACTTCAGCCTGATCAAGGTATGCAAGGATAGCTCCCGCATTTCCACCTTTCGAATAATCCTGAAGTAAGAATCTGATATGTGTGATAATAGTCTGGTAAGCTTTAAGATAATCCTCAATCTCTGGGATATATTTTGTCATCTTCCAAGCTCTGTCTCTATCTACGTCCTTACCTGTAATCTTAGTGATTGCAAGCTGGAACTTAGTAACATGCTGTTCAATAAGAAGAGCTTCTCTGTAAGCTTCCATAACAGGTGAGATTTCAGATTTAATCTGAAGTTCATGTTCACCCTGCTCAATATAAATCAAATATGGATTTCCGTCTTTGTCAGCTAAAACTGTATTCTGCCAGCCTGACTTGTCCGGTAATACTTCGAAATTATATAATTCGTCAAAAGGAACTTCTCCATCAATAGAAACTTTTAAGAATGAAGAAAATTCGTCTTTATTATTTTCAATGTGGAAAGCAAGTTTATAGAGACCTGTCTCTTTTGCATTGAACTTATATGTAATTTCAGTTCCTGCTTCCTGCCATGAAATAATATTTAATTTGTCATCATTTATATCAAACGGTGTAAGTGCAGAATTTGCTTTTGATTCATAAGTTGCCTGTGTTGAGTTCTTCTTAACGTAATCAATAGCGTTGATAGTCTCAAAGGCATCTTTTGAAACGACTTTGTCATTCGAATGTTTAGCTGCATAATCTTTATAAGAAGGAGTATCATCCTTAGCAGCACTAATAGTCATCGAACCTAATACTAAACCGGCTGATGACTCATTCTTAATTGTTACAACATTTTCTCCTTTGTTTAAGTAGAAGCAAAGTGGAGTAGTTGAAACATATGTATTATTGTAAATATCTGTGTAATCCCACTCTCTGATTTTTTCCTGGTTTGGTGGCATTTCATCACCATACTTATCAGTAGTGAAATCTTTTGTATCAGTCCACTTCATTGTAAGCAATACAGATTTTGCTTCCTGATACTGAATTTCATTATTAACAGATACGCTTGTTGTATAATCTGACATACTATTTGTAATAGAAATGTAATCAACACCTAAGTAGTACATTCCCTCTTTGTCAACATTAACAACATATTCTGCTTCATCAAGATATCCTAAACCTTTTACTGTGCTGTAATAATTTGTAAATGATTCCGGAATATCCTTGAACTCTTCAGAGTTCTGTGCATAGAAATCCTGTGCGTTAACACCTTCGGATACTTCTGCAGTATACTCTCCCGAGCCAACCTTGTTTCCTTTTGCAGCAATAAAGTCAGTATAGTAAATTTCTGCGCTCTCTCCTTCATCAAGGTATGAGTTGTTGAGCAAATCAAATGCCTTCTGTAATTCAGCTTTGTCAACATCTTTTACATATTCATCTGTTGATCTGAATACAAAGAACCATACTAAAACAGCTGCAACAATGATAACTATCGGTATAGAAATAAATAAAACTTTTTTCTTCATCATTGTTGTCCTTCCTTTGCGCAAAAGCGGAACTATGTTTTTTTATGTAAAACCAGTTCCGCAATTGTTATTATTTAAAAGTTGTACTTATTTGATTTTGATGATAATTATTATTTCAAATTTGTGCTTTATTTGAACTTATCATCTGTAAATCCGTAGTACGTTTTCAATGCTTCTTTGAGCTGTTCCTGAGCTGTAACAAAACGATCATTGATTGTCTTGTTCCAGTCGTTAAGTCTACTCTTAACGTTGCTTACCCAGTCAGGCTCTGTCTGGTAAGAACCAGCGATGTCGCCATTCCACATATTCTTCCACTCAAACAAGCAAGATGTTGTCTCTCCGTTTTCTGTAACAGTACATGGGAAGCACTTATCTGAGTAATCCCAAGTTGCACCTTCTGTACCGAAGATTTTAACTACTTCAGCAAATCCTGGCATCTTTTCTTTGTCAGCATATCTCTTATGAGCATCGATGCTGTACCAAATTTCCATCTGATCGTCGTAATCTTTACCTGCTTTAACTACTGGGAATGTGTCGTTCATAGCGCTCTTGTATGAGTTTCCGCTCTTGTAAAGTGTATCTGCAATTGCCTGTTTAGCTTCTGTACTTGCTGTCCAGTATGATGCAAATGTGTATGTTACAAGAAGTTTCTGTTTCTCTTCATCACTCCATTCAGAGTTCTTATCATCTTCTGCGTAATTGTGAAGACAAATTGGGTCAACTACGATACCAACTGTGTTGTCAGCGTATTCTGTCTTTGGTCTTGGGTAGATATCCCAATCAGAAGCCTGAACTGTTCCGATACCACCAATAGCGTTTGGATCAGCTGCTGCTGTTAACTGCCATGGGCATCCGTCTAATGATAAGATTCTGTTGTTACAGAAGTAGTTCCATTCATATCCGGCACTTTCTGAAACGATATCTGCAGGAACTTTTCCAAGTCCTGCCTGAGCATAGATAGAATCTGAAGCCCAATCAGGTACATATCCAAGTAAATCCTGAACTGCATCTGTTGTAAGATCAACAAATTCTTTTGTCTTACTGTCAGAACCTGCAATCTTTGCATTGATATCTTTTGTTCCTGTTTCAATGAATGATGTAGGAACACTCATAGCTCCCCAGAATGTCTTTCCATCACCTGATGTAGCGAAATCTGTGTACTCATCAATATCCCAATCAGGATTTGGAACTTCAATATTGTTTTCTTCAGCGAGTGACTTGTTAACCCAAACACCCCAAGGAATTGAGTATGATGGAAGTCCTGCCTGGAATCCATAGTAATTTAAGTAGTCCATTAAAGTCTTGTTGTATGATTTGTATACTGAGTCATCCTTGTAAACAGACAAGTCTGCAACGATACCTTTTTTGATATCTCCTACTACGTCTGTTGAAGCCCAGATATCAGCATACTTTCCGTATGATGATTTGAAGTTTTCGATTTCCTGATCCCATGTTGGTGTGTTAACCTGGTTAGGATCACCTGTCTTTGCCCAAAGATTAATTTTAACATTTGGATATGTTTCATTGAACTTCTTTGCTACTGCATATACAGCTGCAACGTTCTGTGATTTAAGATCATCTTTTGTAAGCTCCATATGTCCTAAATCCTGGTAATACTGGCTATCTCCTGCCCAAAGCATAATTGATACATCACCCTCTGCATTCTTATCAAGGCCAGTGTGTGTAAGAGCTGAATTATCACTTCCGGCTTTGCTGCCACTCTTGCCCTTGCATCCTGTCATAGCTAATGCAGATGCACCTAATGTTACACAGAGTCCAACTGCCATTGCTCTGTTTGCAAATTTTCTCATTTTGCTTATTCCTCCTTTTACTTTTCGCAAAATTCTTTCACCTACATAGAATTCACTTATGTTTATTCTGCGTTTATTTTAGCATATTGTAACATTATTATCAATAAGCAAAAACGTTTTTCGTGCTTTTCCATTGTACATTTTTTACATTTTTTTTGCACTATGAATCAATTTTATTATAAAAAATACACATCGCTTTTAAAAACATTTTTTGTCAAATTGTAATTAATCCACAACATATTGAAACCAATTCATCACGCACATCAATATATGGAAATATAAGTCAGAACAAAGTGTCGCTTGCGACACTTCGCGCGCGAGCTGCGCATCCTTGCGGAGCATTTTTATTTCATGGGGAAGTTCAAAGAACTTTCCTATGAAATAAAAAATGCACCGACTTACGTCGATGCATTTTTATTAACAACTTAATTTGCGTTTAAATTAAGCTTCTTCTTTTTTTCTTGAGAATACAACTACAACCGCTGCTGCTGCGATTGCTACTGCTGCACAAGCGATTGGAGCTGCGTCACCTGTCTGAACTGGTGCTGTAGTACCAGGGTTTGTAGAAGGTGTAGTTCTTGCTCCTGAAGCAGTTGTTTCTGACGGTGTATTGCCGCCATCTACTTTTTTCTTTTTGCCTGGATCTGGCTTAACACTTGCAGCGCCTGCCTCTTTAAGAGAGAACTTAGCACATGTGATTGTTGTTGCATATGCAGAATCCTCATCATATGGCTTAGCACTTGTTAACTTGTACATTTCTTCTTCGTCTACTCTGTCGCTGAATTCACCACCGATACCAAATACAATCTTAGTAGCGTCTTCTTTCAAAGTGAAATTCTTGTTGTAAGCTGTCTTCTTACCAACTTTTAACTGAATCCAATCTCCGTAAAGAAGATCATCTTTGTCGTTTGCAACTTTAACGAATACCCATTTGTCAACATCTTTTGTTGTCATAGTGAAGCTAAGAGAGTACTCAACTCCTGCTTTGAGGCTTAAGTTCTCATCCTTAACCTGAGCGCCCCAAACGCCGCCCCATCCAATCATATCCATCTTTGCAACCCAACCGGTATCTGACTGTGATGTAAGTTCACCGATAGCACCTTCGTACCATCCCATATTCTGTCCAAAGTATGATGCCCATCTGTCAGCTGCGAATGCCGATGTTGTCATCGCTACAGTTAAAGCTGCTGTTGCAATAACTGCTGAAACCTTTTTTAATATAGATTTTCTCATTTCTTGTCCTCCTCTAAATAATACGAAAAAACTACTTTCGCTAGATAAAGTAAGTATACCACGCACTATTTTATTTTACAACAAATAAAACGTTTTTCTCTGTTTTTTTAGTTATTTTACACAATTATTTAAGTTCACAAGTTTTTCACATCCTAGTTTTTTGTACATTTTAACATTACTTTTGTATTTTTTTCTTTTATTTAAAATATCTTTTTTTCTTTCTTTTACAACTTTTTTCTAGTATGATGTTATTTGTAATTACATTATTCATTATATAGGAGTTTTATTATGATTAGAACAACATTCATTTTCTTATTGCTTTTTATCTTTTTTATTATAACAATCCCATTCATTCCTATATTGCTCATTATCGGATTGTTCAGTAAAACCGCCCGCGACAAAATTGCTTTTGCCCTTGTTCGCGCCGTATTTAAAATAATTCTTTTTATTACAGGTTCCAAAGTCGAAATAACAGGCAAGGAGAACCTCCCAAAAGATCAACCTGTTTTATACATAGGAAATCACAACAGCCTTTTAGATGTTGTAATCGGTTATATTCTCGTTCCCGATCTCACCGGCTTTATTGCTAAAAAGGAACTGATGAAGGTTCCGGGACTCAACTGGTGGATGCTTCTTATGAATTGTCTTTTCTTAGATAGAAAGAATACGCGCTCCGGCCTTGAGATTATAAAAACAGCTTCAGATTACATTAAAAACGGAATTTCCATTTTTGTTTTTCCTGAGGGAACACGTTCCCGCACAGGAGAACTCGCCGATTTTAAAGAAGGGACTTTCAAAATCGCAACTCTCACTAAGTGTCAGATTATTCCAATAGCTTTCACAGGAACAGCTGACATTTTTGAGAATCATTTTCCTAAAGTTAAACCTTCTCATGTTACAGTTACTATCGGAGCGCCTATCAACACTGCAGAGCTTTCAAGAGCAGAGCAAAAGAAACTCGGTGCCACAACAAAAGAACTTATTGCAGAAATGATTTCTAAGAAACAGTAATCGTATGTTTTTAATCATTGTAAATTATATGATTAAATGTTAGAATGATTAATGTTATTTTTATATTATAGGAGGTAAGTATGTACTTAGCAGCACAAATTCATCCATTCGCTATTGTTACTATAGCTATTTTGGTAGTGCTTGTAATCGCTCTTGTAGTTCTCTATTTCCTCGGAAATAAGATGCAGAAAAAGCAGTCTGAACAGGAAGAGTTGATGAAAGCAAATTCACAGACACTCAACATTCTTGTTATTGATAAAAAGAAGATGAAACTAAAAGACGCAGGTTTGCCACAGATGGTCATTGACCAGACACCAAAGATTATGAGAGGAACTAAACTTCCTATCGTAAAGGTTAAGGTAGGTCCTAGAATTATGAATCTCATTGCCGATTCAAAGATTTACGATCAGATCCTTCCAAAACAGGAATTAAAGGCAAATATCAGTGGTATCTATATCACTTCTTTCAAAAGAGTCAGAGGTCCTGTTTACGAACCAGCCAAGAAAAAAGGGTTACTCGACAGATTCAAAAAATAAACCAAAAAGACTACTAAATAATAGACTGACATTATAAAAAAGACTGTTGCTCAGTGATAAATTCAAACATATCACAAATGCAACAGTCTTTTTTTACATCATTTCTCTAACCGACATACTAATCTGACAATCGTTTGTATGTTGGTTATTTATGCTTAGAGCATAATCTATTTTTATATCCATATCCTTTTCATTGACATTTACGGCAATACCATTTGTATCGATATCTATCGTAAAATCCCCAAACGGAGTACTGTAATAACTTCTGTTTGTTTTGTTATTTTCAAAAAACATATTGGAATTAACCAAACCTGTCTTCTTGATTTCAATAGCCTGTTCTGAAACTTTGATTACATTTTTTGTTTTAGTTCCACTTTCCTCATCTATTTCCTCATAGATAATATAATGCTTGTCATTTCTGTTGTAATATTCTCCTACTGTCATTACTTCGACACTGTCATCAGTGCCTTCTGCAACCTGAAGTCCATTAATTGAAATAAGTACATCTTTGTTCATTTCTATCCTCAATTCTAAAGTACTGTACTGTACTCTTCTATATCTATTTGTTGAATTTTTTCAATATCCAGCGGCAGGATTGAGTTGGCAAACTTTTTGAATTTTTCCGCCGCATCACTCACATAAAATTCATATACTGCCTCGTTGTCTGACGATGCCTGTATTCCCAGTTCATCCATCAACATGCCAAGGCTAACCGCTGTCTCATAGGCAGGATTCACAAGATTTACTTTGTCTCCCATGATATTTCCTATTGTATCTCTGAGCAGTGGATAATGTGTACATCCAAGAATAAGGCTGTCCACATTTTCTTTCTTGATTTCTTCAAGATATCTTTTTGCGACCTCATCTGTAATATGGTCCTTTAGCATCCCCTCTTCCACTAATGGTGCAAACAATGGACAGGCTTTTCCGTACACTGTTATATTTTCATCTATTCCATGTATAATCTTTGTGTACAATCCACTGTTTATAGTGCCTTCAGTTCCAATAATACCTACTCTGCCGTTTTTTGTAGTTTTAGCTGCTACCTTCGCTCCCGGCTTTACCACTCCGATTATGGGGATATCCAATTCATCTTCCACCGCATCAAGAGCATATGCACTGGCTGTATTGCAGGCAACTACTATGGCTTTTACGTTTTTTGTTTTTAAAAAATTAATTATCTGCTTGGAATATCTGATAATGGTATCTCTCGACTTGCTACCGTAAGGAACTCTCGCAGTATCTCCAAAATAAACTATGCTTTCATTTGAGTACTGTCTGAGAATTTCACGGGCAACTGTCAGCCCTCCGACACCTGAATCAAACACTCCAATAGGCGAATTATTAAAATTATCGCTCATTTTCTACACCTTGCTTCTAAAAATTCAGTTAATTAAATATTACTAGAATATTTTTTAGATTTCAATACCCACCTGACTTCACCTCTGTTTGAATATCTTTCACACAACAGGCAATACTCTGATTATCATATTAAAATCTCGGGGCACATTACCCGTTTTGTGAAAGGAATTTTCAAAATGACATATAAAAAGTTAATCCGCATAACCTTTTGTTTTATTTTATTTCTGATTATCCTCTGCAAAATTGCAGAACAATACGAAACTGTTCTATCCAAAGATTTGTCAAAGAGCGTAATCCGTTTTCACGTCCGCGCAAACAGCGATTCAATAAACGATCAACTTCTGAAATACAGAGTAAGAGACAATGTAATTGAATCACTCAAACCTCTTCTTAAAGATTGCACTTCTTACAACGACGCCTATGAAACTATCAACAAAAATCTTCCAGTTCTTGACGCCGTAGCCTTAAAAACAATAGAATCTTTCGGGTATTCTTACAATGTAACCAGCTCTCTTTCTGCCGAGAAATTTCCGGATAAAATATACGGAGGCATTAAATTTCCGGGAGGTACCTACACATCCTACATAATTGAGATTGGCTCAGGAAGCGGTCACAACTGGTGGTGCTGTCTGTACCCTCCACTGTGTTTTATCAACGAAACTACCGCAACTTTTCCCGAGCCATCCACAAATAAACTTAAGTATAAACTTTCAAAGAAGGAATACAAATATGTTTCTAATTGTAAGAAAAGAAAACACCGATATTCTTCCAGAAGGTCTAAATTAAAATATCGTTTTAAATACTTAAAATTTTTTAATTGACAAATTCTGTGAGGTAAAGCTGTTCAGTAAGTCCTGCTTTTTCAAGCACACTGACTGCATTTTTTGCTTTTTCCTCATCATCAAAAATACCAAAAACTGTAGGACCGCTTCCACTCATAATGGAATTAAGCGCTCCGTTATCAAGCATCACTTTTTCGATATCCTTGATAATCGGATAATCTCCAACGGTAACATCCTCCATTACATTGTAGAGGAGCGATGCCATAGTTTTAAGATCCCCGTCCTTTATAGCATTTGCAATCTGTTCAATATCCGGTCTCTTTTCAATTTCCGCAGGTCTGATTCTTCCATACACATATGCTGTTGAAACTGAAACCGGCGGTTTTGCAATAATAAGATGACACTGCGGTGCCGGAGGCAATTTAGTCAATTCATCGCCAATACCTCTGGCAATAGCGGTACCTCCCATAATACAGTAAGGCACATCCGCTCCCAGCTTAACTCCCCTCTCTCTAAGTTCCTCCTCAGAAAGTCCAAGTTCAAACAGCTCATTAATTCCTTTGAGAGTAGCTGCACAATCGCTGCTGCCACCTGCCATTCCACCGGCCACAGGAATTCTCTTGTAAATATAAATTGACACACCTGCTTTTACATCAAACTCATCCATAAGGAGCTTTGCTGCCCTATATGCCAGATTATCCTTATTATTTTCCAAAACAAATCGGTCGGTCTCGACCTTTATCTCACCGATATTTTCAGTGTCCTTAATAATAATATCATCGTAGACACCAACACTTTGCATAATCATGTCAAGATCATGATAACCATCTTCTCTTTTTCTGATGACATCCAAGCCTAAATTAATTTTGCCGTAAGCCTTAATATACAATTCTCTCATTTGTATCTCCTTATACTAGCTGTGTTTCATTAAGTATAGGTTGTGAAACACCTCAAAGGTTCACAAATAATACTTAAAAAACTATATTTTACCATTTTACCTTCCATTTAAGTTTTTTCTTGCATTGGAAGGTAAGGTAAATTTGTTAATTTGTTATCAATTACCTTCCAAACTAATATATTTACTATTTGGTAGGTAAATTAAGTTTGTCATAATTTTGTCAATTACCATCAAAACTAACAAATATCTTATTTGGAAGGTAATTCTCATGACAAGCCATTTTTGCTCCATACCTTCCAAACTAACAATTCTCACATTTAGAAGGTAATTCTCATGACACGCTATTTTTGTTCCATACCTTCCAAACTAATAAATCTCACATTTGGAAGGTAAATGATGCATATCACATTTTCGCACAGATCTTATTATGACAATTCTGTGTTTCAAAATGTATACTCTCTGAAATGTTGCATAGTTTTCAAGGTGTTCGCATTTCATAAAGTATAGTTTATGAAACACAGCATCGTCACGGGAAAGGCTATGCAATAATGAGATGAGACGATAGCGAGGCTTTCGTTATGACGAGCATTCTAGCTTCGAACGCGAAAGCATGTGTTTGAGCTCCGAAGGAGCGAGTTATGCGAAGCGTTCGATAATAAGCGAATGCGAGGAATAGAAAACGATGCGTGTCTCAGATTATTATTGTATAGCCTTTCAGGGACGATGCGTCTGTTTCAAAACCTATACCTTTTGAAATGTAGTTATATCATAGTCCTATCTTACGCTCTTTGCAATAAGAAGCTTTTCTCCCGGCTTTATTTGTCCGTTTTTTACATTGTTCAATTCCACAATTCTCTGAGGTGTCGTATTGTTTTTCTTTGCAAGTCCCCACAATGTATCGCCTTTTTGCACTATATGTCCCTTCAATGCCGGTATTTCTCTTATCTTCTCTTCATCTAATGGCTGTATTTCAACATCCGAAACTATTTCCATTTCACATTTTTCAAATACGATTAATTCCATAACAACTGCCACTTTTATCTCTATCTCTTCAGAGCTAACGTTATTTGCGCTCACCTGCTCTACTCTTACATTCAAGTAATATTCATCATTTTTCTTCATTTCCGGCACATCTATTATGTTCGTGATTCGTTTTTCTTTTTCCAAAACTCCCACAGGATAACTGTCATCAGATGAAATATAAAATGCTCCTGCTGTAATTACACCGGTAACCGACAATCCCTTCTCAGTCACTTCCACATCGTCCACTCTAAAATTCCCGTAGCTGTTGCATATTTGAAGAATATCTCCCACAGAGGAATTGTCAGACACCTTTACCGTATACTTGTTCCTCGAAGAATTCTTTATTAAAAGTTTGTTATAATTGCACTTTTCCTTTTTGGGAATCACTTCACAATAAGGACTGTATATATCTTTTATTACCTCAAGCCCATTCTCTCGGTATATTTTTATATCAAGTCCTAAAAGTACATCCAGCCTGATTTCTCTAGACTCTCCCATATCATTTTCAACAGCAGTCGCTCCCGCATCTCTAACTGCTACATTCACATAAGATATCATATCTTCTGTCACCTCAGAGATATCGATATTTCCTCCAAAGGAGACCTCTGTTGCATGCCACTGAATCGGAGCATCCGTATCCTCTGTTATATAATAAATAAATACATACAGTTCTCCACCTATATGCATCATCCGATCCATTAGTTTTGTGCTGACATTCTTAAGTCTGATATCACTCCAGACAATTTTATAAATGCTACCCTGATTTTGTGGTATTGCAAGCTCATCTCTAACCCTGAATGTTTCCTTTCTGTCCACCACAATTTCCAAGGGTTCAATATTGCTTGTGAGGGTACACAGTTCACCGTCCTCCTGCGCACTATGGGCAATTTCAGTTTCTTTCTTCGATTGAACGCTGATTATTGCAGAAATATCCGCCTTGACCAACAGTTTTCTTTCCGAAATTCTACTCACCGTCACTTTATCTGCCATGAGAATTACATCTACATTGTTCTCCTCTGTTATATCCGGAATTCTGATTTGCTCATTAATAGGAATTCTCCCTGACATTCCACTCATTTTATTTTGATTCATACTCTGATATAAAATGGAATATTCAAGTGTCCCGCTAATGGCAACGCTATTTTCTCCAACCTTTGTTCCATCAAGGGTGACAAACGCTTTTTCCTTAACAATTCTTCCAACCGGTTCATATATTTCGTTTACTATTTGTTCCTCGCTGACATACATTCTCGTTACGGTATTAAGTGCAATATCACTTATATTTACTTTTTTCTTAACCAATTCCATCTACTACCTACTCCATAACATTAATATTTTTTACCGTATACTCAACTTTAATAATAATAAATGGGTACGAAACTATTTCTTTTTCCATAGGTCGCTCCGGCCCCTTAAATTCCAATCTCACAAAAATATCCGTTGTGCTCTGATAAATATCCCTCAATTTAATCTGATATCCATCTGTATTTTTTCTTCCGTAACCAACTACTATGTAAGTATTTTCTCGATCAGAAATCACTGTTGAAAATGCATCTTCCTTCCTCTCGTCTATTATTTTCTTAACTTCTTCCGGCACCTCGTCATAAGAGGCAATCGTATAATCTACATCACTCTCTTTTTTCGTATCAATGTCCACCATCCTGCAGCCGCAAAGAAATATAGCAACACACAGGCACACTGCAACAATTCTAATAACCACACCCCCTTTTTATTTTTAAGCATACATAACATCCTATGAACAAGATAATGCAATAGCGATTTTGCATTAATCCGCGAAGCGCATATTTACTACAAAACAGTATCCCGCGAAGCGCATATTTTTACATTTTACCTTCCATATAAGAATTTTCTTATCTTTGATGGTAAGAGAAGTTTGTTAACTTTTTGTCATTTACCTTCTAAACAAGGGGTTTGCCCGTTTGGATGGTATTTTGATTTTGTTAACTTTTTGTCATTTACCTTCCAAACAAACATTTTGCCCATTTGGATGGTATTTTGATTTTGTTAACTTTTTGTCATTTACCTTCCAAACAAACATTTCGCCCGTTTGGATGGTATTTTGATTTTGTTAACTTTTTGTCATTTACCTTCCAAACAAACTTTTTGCCCATTTGGATGGTATTTTGATTTTGTTAACTTTTTGTCATTTACCTTCCAAACAAACATTTCACCTATTTGGATGGTATTTCCCCCATCATGCTTCTTTTGTCATTTACCTTCCAAACAAACATTTTGCCCGTTTGGATGGTAATTCCCCCATCATGCTTCTTTTATCATTTACCTTCCAAACAAACATTTCGCCTATTTGGATGGTAATTCCCCCATCATGCTTCTTTTATCATTTACCTTCCAAACAAACATTTCGCCCGTTTGGATGGTAATTCCCCCATCATACAGCCGCCACCTTCCATACAGCCGCCATCTTCCATACAGCCGCCATCTTCCATACAGCCGCCACCTTCCATACAGCCGCCACCTTCCATACAGCCGCCACCTTCCATACAGCCGCCACCTTCCATACAGCCGCCACCTTTACCACAAGGCCACGGCCGTATAGTGTGTCATGGATTGTTACTTTATATGCGCTCTTTGAAAACTATTCCACATGTAAAGCGGGGGGATCGATTACACTGCGCTCAAAAAAACACACCACAATATATCTTCTTTAAAATATATTATGGTGTGTTTTTATTTATTACTTTTTATTAATTTACGCTAGTATCCGCACATTTGCTAAATTTAACTATTCACTTGCTTCAACTCATATAAGTATCCTACAGCATTTCGTTTACTGTATCTAATACCTTCTGGCCAAGCTTAGCTTCTGCTTCATTTGCAGACTCTAATGAATCTGTCTTTACTCCATAGTAGAATTTAATCTTTGGCTCTGTTCCTGAAGGTCTTACGCAGATCCATGCGCCGTCATTTAAGTTGTAGTAAAGTACATTTGATGAAGGAAGTCCTGTTGATGATTCTTCACCTGTAACAAGATTCTTAACTACTCCTGTCTTGTAATCTTTTGCTATTTCAACTTTGTAATCGCCAAATGATGTAGGAGCATCTTTTCTAAGCTGTTCCATTGTTGCCTGAATCTTTTCGATTCCCTCTTTACCGCTGAGTGTAATAGCCTGGATACCTTCTTTGTAGTATCCGTATTTCTCATACATCTCAATCATGGCATCCCAAAGAGTCATACCTTTCTTCTTATAATATGCTGCTGCCTCGCAGAGAGCCATAGTCGCAACGATAGCGTCCTTATCTCTTGCATATGTTCCGATAAGGCATCCGTAACTTTCTTCAAATCCGAAAAGGTATGTTCCCTTTCCTGTTTTTTCAAAGTTAAGAATCTGCTCACCGATATATTTGAAGCCTGTAAGAACTTCAATGTGAGAAGCTCCGTAGTACTCAGCAATTGCGTCTGACATAGTTGTTGTTACGATAGATCTGATAACTGCACCGTCAGCCGGCATCTTTCCTGATTCTTTAATCTGGCTGATTTCATATTCTGCCAAGAGACATCCTGACATATTTCCTGTGAGTTCATGGTACTCACCTGTCTTAGAGTCTTTTACGTATACTCCAAGTCTGTCCGCATCAGGATCAGTTGCAAGAACTAAGTCTGCATCAACCTCATCAGCAAGTTTGAGAGCAAGCTCGAATGCTGCTTTTGCTTCAGGGTTTGGATATGCTACTGTAGGGAAATCTCCATCAGGAAGTTCCTGCTCTTTAACAACATATACATTTTCAAAACCGATTTCCTTAAGAACTCTTCTTGCAGGAATGTTACCTGTACCGTGAAGTGGTGTGTAAACGATTTTGATATCCTTCTGCATCTCATCGATAACAGCCTGATTCTTTATCTGAGCTTTAAGTACTTCCATGTACTTATCGTCAATTTCTTTTCCAATAATAACGTAGAGTCCTGCAGCTTTTGCATCCTCTGCGCTCATAGTCTTAACAGTAGATAAATCTGTGATAGCTTTAACTTCTGCCATGATACCTGTATCATGAGGTGGTGTAATCTGAGCACCATCTGCCCAATATACTTTGTATCCGTTATATTCAGCAGGGTTGTGGCTTGCAGTAATGTTAATACCTGCAGTACAACCAAGCTCTCTAACTGCAAATGAAAGCTCCGGTGTTGGTCTTAATGACTCAAACTTGTATGCTTTAATTCCGTTTGCTGCGAGAACTCTTGCTGCTTCATCAGCAAATTCAGGAGACATTCTTCTTGAATCGTATGCGATTGCAACTCCTTTGTCTTTGCTGCCGTTTTTAATAATATAGTTTGCAAGTCCCTGTGTCGCTTTTCTGACAACATAAATGTTCATTCGGTTAGTACCGGCACCAATAATACCTCTGAGTCCGGCTGTACCAAATTCAAGTTCCTTGTAAAATCTTTCCTCAATTTCCTTCTCATCGTTAGATATAGACTTCAATTCCTCTTTAGTTTCCTCGTCAAAATAAGGATTTGAAAGCCACTCGTTATATAATTCTGTATAACTCATCATCTACCTCCAATTTCTCCATCGCCAAAAAATGCTCATTCAGAGACATTATAATACAACTATTTATATAATTCAAGGAAATCAATAGACACTTTTACCCCTATTTGCCTATAATTGTATCATTTTTATTGTTTTTCACCAATTGTTCACAAACTCCGACACTACCAACCTTCTTTTTGGTTCCTGTTCAATAAACATTTTCAGTTTTTCTTTATTTTTTTCCGAAAGCCATGCCTTTCCGGAATTTATGTAATTGTTTGCCACTTTCCAAAAGCGTTCCGGATAGATTAACAATGCCACAAACAGCTCCCACTCTTCCCGACTGACTTCTCTGTTTTCATCGTAAGCCTTAACAAGTTTTCTTGCCGTATCTAAATTCCAACCATTTTTCTCCATAACCTTCTTAAACAATTTATAAAAATCCACAATCTGAATATCACAGACCGCTCTAATATAATTAACAATAACAGCATCCGTTTTTGTCATCAGAATATTGTGAGGCCTCACATTTCCATGGCAAAGCATTTTGGATGCCCCTGCCCTTGCAAATAACTTTCCATAGTCTAACTTGTCCAAATACTTTTCTGCCGCAACCGCCTGCTCATAATACTCATCAATTCCTGCTTTAAGTTCATATTCAAATGCCCTTTTATTTTTTGCCCGGTCAATATAGCGTGAGGTCATCAGCAACTCTTTACTGTGCCTGTGCATCAGTTGTTCTACATCTGCCCCTTGCTGGAAAATCATCTCCTGAGGAATAATCTCTTCCAGACGGCTGCAATCGGAATGAATAGCTGCCAGTTCTCCCACTCCTTTACACAAATCCTCAATTTGCTCCACCTCACACTCCCTGTGCTCATACCACCTTTTCAAAATGTAAAAACCACCGTCCGGCCCCTGTGTCATCAGTTCATTATTATTGTTTCTGACGACCAGATCCGTTCGGTGGCCTTTGTCTTCTATGTATTTTTGTATTTTTTCAAGTAGCTCCAGTCTCCCTTTGCTATTTGTGTATTCTTTAAGTAAATACATTCCCTTGTCTGTCTCACAGTGATAAAAACCTCTGACTCTTCTGTAGTTTTTCACTCTGATATCATAATCCTCAAGCACTACCAACGATTTTTCATTCATACCAACCTCCAAGTGAATTGATGTTCTCAAAATATTATCTCGTAGAAAATCCGCTCACTTAATCGTATGCAAAAAAATCGCCGGTTATGATTTCAGTTTATTATTTGCAGTTATATAATTCTCAATCACAATGTTTTTCAGTTTCTCTTCAGTATTCAGTTCAGGATTTGCAATTACCATACTAAGCAGTTCATCCAAAACATCTCCGATAATAGGTCCGGGACCAATTCCCATGGCAATGAGATCTCTGCCGGCAATGGCAAGCATCTTCGTGCAGTAGCAATCCCCTCTATCAATAATCATATCATATGTAGAATGAACATACTCGAGAAGTGGCTTGGTCTGCTCGATGGCATACTCGCTTTTTCCTGCCGTGTCCGCATCCACAAGTTGTAAAAACAGTGGATAAATATCATCGCCGATTCTGTTGATAGTTTTTCTGACATTTGTCTCAGTCAGATTCATTCCCTGCAAATCATCGTGATGCTCTGTAAGTCTGCTGACAACATTTATAGTTTTATTGTCCATCTTAAGTCGCCTTAAAATATCATGAGCCATCTCTTTGCCCTTGATGGCATGTTTCTTAAAATGGTCACCCTTTTCATCTGTATATTTGACCACAGGCTTTCCCACATCATGAAGCAGTGCCGCCCATCTGATGAAATGCTCGCGGGGTACATTTTCCATCACCTTGATAGTGTGTTCACCCACATTGTACTTGTGATACTTTGTGTTTTGTTCGCACTCCATCATATCATCAAATTCCTTGAAGAAATATTTTGTGATACCCATCTCGTAGGCATCTTTAAGTTTCCCCGGATTATTGGAAAGAATAAGTTTTTCCATCTCCGTATGAATTCTCTCCTTGCTGATATTAACAAGGTTTGAAGAAAGTTTTGAAGCAGCAGCTCTGGTATTTGCCTCAACATCAAATCCAAGCTGCGCGGAAAAACGAACCGCCCTCAATATTCTAAGAGCATCCTCCCCAAATCTTTCCTCCGCGTTTCCAACACACTTAATTACCTTGCGCTCAATATCACCAATTCCGTCAAAGGCATCAACAAGTCCCATTTTGGGATTAAAAGCCATGGCATTAATGGTGAAATCCCTTCTCTTTAAATCCTCAATCAGATTAGAAGTAAACTCCACGCTATCCGGATGTCTGCTGTCATTGTACTCACCGTCAATTCGGTAGGTGGTAACTTCATATCCCACCCCCTTCATCATAACAGTTACCGTTCCGTGCTGTAGCCCTGTATCGATGGTTCTGTTAAACAGTTCTTTTACAGTCATCGGCAGCGCCGACGTAGTTATGTCCCAATCCTGAGGTTCTCTTCCAAGAATGGTATCTCTGACACAACCGCCTACCGCAAAAGCTTCGTATCCGTTTTTTTCAAGTATCTTTATAATGAGATCCACATCTTTAGGCACTCTCATTTTTATATCTTTATTAAAGTTATAATTATTCATATGCTTTAAACCTTTTCACTATTTTCACTCTGAACCACTATCATGTATATCAGTGGACCTGCGAACAATCCTATTATACCAAACAGTTTATATCCCGCAAACAATGTCAGAAGACTCATCACGGGAGACAATCCAATGTTCTCGCCTATGAGTTTTGGCTCTAACACCTCTCTCACGATGTAGCATATCATAAATACCACAAATAAAACAATTGCCTTTTGAGTTGAGCCCGCAATAACCGATGCCAGTATCCATGGAATTAAAACAAGTCCGATTCCAATCATTGGCAATGCATCCATAATGCCTGCCCCAACTGCAATTAACAGTGAATATGGATTTTTCAATAATGAAAAACCTATAAAACACACTACAATATCAATAATCATAATAATTACCTGAGCTCTCACAAAGGCTTTAAAAATATGTTTTACATGTTCTTTAACAGTCATAATCTGCTTTTTAAACAGCTTAATCTCCACATTCTTTGTCAAAAAATAGTAAACCGACACCACACTTATTATCACTGCCACCAATACTTCAATCATCCATATACATCCGGAAAAGGAATTGTCCATCAACAAAGAAACCACTTTCCCCTTCCCCTGTTCTAAGCAGGCTGCAAACCCTTTTGACACAATCGAGTAGACCGCCCCTCTGTTCATAGAGAAATTCTCCTCCACTTTGCTGCACAGATGCATAACTCTTCCATCAATTCCTGTGTATATATTTTCCCAATTATCCATAAGTCTTCTGGCCTGAGACGCAAGAATTTTCAAAATATAAAATCCTCCTCCGCCCACAATAAGTGCAAATGCAATTATCACCAGTACGCTGCTTATTTTCTTTGACATTTTTATTTTTTCGCTCAACAAATTTGCCACGGGCTCAAGACATTTTGCAATTACAAACCCTACTGCCACAGGCCAGATAAGGGGAAGCACCCATTTTATTCCTATGTAAATAAATATAAAAATCCCACATATTTTAATAAGTTTATTTATGTCCTTCTTCAAATTACACTCATCCATTTTTTCCATAACTATTTTGTCCCTGCACCTTCCAAACTACCTTCATTATTCAATACTACAGATGTTATTATTAACTCTCATTTTCAATTTATACATATACACATCAATCAAGTTTTGTTATAATTGCTCTGAAACCATCCATTTATAATGGATAGAATGGAGTATTTATGAAACGAATTATGAGTATCCAGGATCTTTCCTGCCTTGGAAAATGTTCTCTGTCAGTGGCACTTCCTATTATTTCTGCCATGGGCATCGAGACTTCCATCGTTCCAACAGCAGTCCTCTCTGCACATACGCAGTTCGACGGATTTCACATAAGAGATCTGACTGAGGATATGAAAAAGGTAAAAGAACACTGGAAAAAAGAAGATTTTAAATTCGACGGAATTTACACAGGATATCTTGCTTCCGCACAGCAGATTGATATCGTAATTGAATATATAGAAGCTTTTTCAAGGCCTAACAACCTTGTAATTGTGGATCCGGTAATGGCAGAAGACGGAAAGCTTTACACAGGATTTGACGATTCTCATCCTTCCCATATGGCAAGACTGTGCGGGAAGGCGGACATTATTATTCCAAACATTTCAGAGGCTGCTCTTCTTCTTGGCATGGATTATCCCGGAGAGGACTGCAGCATGGATAAGATTAAGGAAATGCTTTTGGGTCTCTCAAAACTCGGGGCTAAATGCTGCGTTATTACAGGGGTTCATTTTGGAAATGACAGATTGGGCTTTGTCGGATACGACAGCCTTACTAATGACTTTTTTGAGGGCAGCACAAAAGAAGTCAAATATCGTTCCAACGGAACAGGGGACGTATTTGCAAGCACATTCACAGGTGCAGTGTTAAACGATTACTCAATAAAAGATGCGCTTATGCTTGCTGCTGAATTTACATGCAGATGTATAGATGATACGGCGAAGGACCCAAACCGTCGCACTTACGCAGTTAATTTTGAGACACAGATTCCTTGGTTATGTGAGGAATTAAAGAAGAACATATAGGGAGAATCAGTATGGAAAACAACAATTTTTACAATTCTATTGATGGCACACCTAAAACCATTGAAGAATTACAGCAATGGTATCGGGACCACAATCTGCCGTCTGCCGAGACCACAAGATTTTTTATCGGCGTCAACTACACAAACCCAAAGGCTTTTGGCATCTACAAAGAGGGGAACGAATTTATTGTTTATAAAAACAAAGCCGACGGCACACGATCTATCAGATATCAGGGAGAGGACGAAGCTTATGCGGTAAAGGAGCTTTTTTTAAAGCTTAAAAGTGAGATTTTAAATCAGAAAGCTCTTAATGAGGAAAAACAAAGCAGTCAGTACTGCCGGAATTCTTCATCCGACAGTGAGGTTATGCGTGTTCCCGGTAATTCAGGTTCATATACCGGTAGAAATATTAATTCAACTATGCATTCCGATAATCTCGGATGTTTCGGAGCAGTTTTCGTCTTATTGAATTTCTTTTCCATTCCTGTACTTATCGCAATCGGTGTTATTATCGGAGTTATCGGTTTGATTTTTGCTCCTAAGCCTACATATTACAAATACGACAATACTGTATACTGCCTTTACGATAAAGAATACTATGAATATGATGAAGGCAGAGGAGATTACTACTCAATCAGTGAAGACAATTTACCTCCGGCATTGCTTAAGGATTTAGATGAGTTCAAATTTGACGATGATAGTTCGAACTGGAATTCTGACTATTCCTTCAAGGACTCGGACTACTACAACACGTACATTTACAAATCAGATTCAGGAAGTAATTCAAGCGACTATGATGACGATGATGATGACGACTACTATAATAGCTATGACTCCGGCGACAGCTACGACTGGGATTCCGGGGACAGTTGGGACTCAGGAGGTTCTGATTGGGATTCCGATTGGTAATTACTTGTAAGTAATGACCTTTTAATAATTGATATGATAACTCCAAAGTAAACAGGTTTAATAACCTGATTTTGCTTTGGAGTTTTTTGTCTTAATTTATCTTAAGGAACTATTAATAATTTAGTACTTGACATTGCATAGTAGCTGATATATCATAATACCATGTTCAATATAGTAATGAAGTGAGGTGAGCTTATGAACGTCCAATTCAAGAAAGGTGTTCTGGAATTGATTGTTCTCAAATCCGTTATATCAAAAGATATGTACGGATACGAACTTGTGGAGGAAGTCTCTAAGGTTGTTGACGTCAATGAGGGAACTATCTATCCGTTGTTAAAAAGACTGACGAACGATCATCATTTTGAAACATATTTAAAAGAGTCCACTGAAGGACCGCCGAGAAAGTATTATCACATCACAGCTTCAGGTATTATATATCTGGATGAGCTTGAGAAAGAGTGGTTGGAATTTTCTGATAAAGTTAGTAAATTTTTGAAGGAGAAAAACAATGAAAAAAGATGAATTTAAAAAGATTATAGAAAAAAATCTTAGTGTGTTAGACGATAAAGAAATTAAAGATATCGTTTCTGAATACGAACAGCACATCAATATGAAGATGGAAAAAGGTATGTCTGAAGAGGCTGCAATTGAAGACTTTGGCGACCTTACTGAACTTACCTCAGGCATTCTGGAGGCATATCACTTAAAAGGAAATCTGGCAGAAGACACACCATCCTCTACCGGAGAAAAATCTCTTCTTGATAGTGTAAGCAATATCTCAGGAGAGGCCGGTGAAATGGCATTGTCAGGCGCCAAAAATTTACTTGGATTCTGCAAAAAGATAGTTGTCAAAATATTAAAAGCTCCGGGAAAGGTTTGCAATGTAGTTACAGACAGTTTCAAAGACACTGAAGGAAAAAGTGGAATAGGAAAAATTATTTACGGAATTAAAAAATTATTTGTATCCACAATCAAATTTGGAATTATATGCATCAAAAAATGCTTCAGCCTTGCCATAACACTTTGCATCAAATGTTTTAAACTGGGAATTTGGTTATTCAAAAAATGCTGCAAGGCAATAGTTGCTTTATTTGGCTTAACTGTTGCATTTTTGACTCTCGGATGTATCTTTTTGGTGGGACTTCTATTTGTCCTCTCAATACTTGGATATCCTTTAATCGGGCTTCTTATTGCTTCAACCGGAATGATTTTAATCGGCATTTCCATTGTAATGTTTTGCTATGGGATTTTATTTAAAAGAAATGCCGGCAAAAAAAATATCGTTAAATCAGATTTAAATGATTCAGATTCTAATGATTCAATGATTAAAGAATCATCAAATAATTTTACCGATGATGATTCAATTGATTTCGAAGATAATATTGTAAAAAATATTCAGGAGGTAATTGCTCATGCGTAAGATAATTAAAATATGCTTTTTACTTGCTATTTCCGGTTCACTGTTGGTTGGCATCGGAAGCGGTGTAGCTTTTGCAGAGTACAGTTCCATTGAATACGGTGGTAAGAAAGAAATTGTAGAGACTAAAAATATCCATAAAAGTGTTATGGTGGAAGTAGATTCTGATATGTTATGCCCTCCGATAGAAAACAGTTCCCAAAAACCAATTCTGTTCATTGATGATTGGGACAACAACAATAATTTCGATATAGAGACTGATAAAAATGTACCTAAGGATTCCGTTAAAATAACTGTTGATTACGAAACTGCATCAGATAGTATTTCAATTTTCTTATCTAAAGACTCAGTTGACTGTTTAGGAAAAGTCTACCGAAACTCATTGGATATATTTGCTAATTACAACAATTCAGTTGCTGATGTGGGAAGTTTTGTGAAAACATCCAGACAGGTTCTCAATGACCTCAAACATAGGAAGCTGTATGATTATACTGACAATTCCGGTGTAAAAAAAGTTGTTTTATACATCAACCCTGATGCAAATTTCACTATCGAAAAGGGGCAAAGTAAACCTGTTATATCCAAGGACGAATATGACTCGCTGCCGGAGGATACAAAACTCTCATTAAATGAAGAAGATTACATCATACAAAAATAAAACTTTTCTAACTCCAAATGAGAAAAGGAGATTGAGTAATATGAGATAAAAAACGGTGCGCTTGTGATTTTTAATCACTAACGCACCGCTTTTTTAGTTTATCCGGCGAGAACATAAGTGTTCTCCCGTCTGTTTATTATTTAGTCTACAAGTGTTCCGTTCCAGTCAAATGCTATTTCTTTGTAACTTGGATTTACAAACTTCAATATTGTGTTGTAAAGATAGTTATGGTTATTTACATTATTCATGAGTTTTCTGCTGTAAACGTAATCTGCAACACTGTATACTGAATAATTTTCAACATCACTGTATACAACACTTCCATCTGAGAGTACTGCGTATGCTCTAACCTTGTACTGAGCAGTGAAGGCTGTCATATTCTTAGCTCCAAAGCTCATTGTGCAGGCAACATATGTAGCAGAATCTGAGTCACCCATAATATAACTGAGTGTACCCTTTGCTGTAGACTGATATGTTTTAATACAGTCAGTATCATTGTTTCTTACCATATCACTGTCTTTAATTCCTGTGCTTGAGCCATCGTAACCTGCAAGTCCGAAAATAAATCCGTATGATGTTACATTCTTTCCGTTGTATGATTTTTCGATAGCTCCTACTACTCTGGTTCCCTCATATGAAGTACTAATCTGGAAACCTTCAATCATAGGCACATCATATGCGAAAGGTGCTTCTGTTTCAGGTTCAGTTGGTGCCTCTGTTGTAGGCTCAATATATACATCTCTGCTAAATCTGAATGATTTCAAATTACAAACATATGCTTTATTTGAAGTTGTAACAAACTTGATGTAAATATTGTGCTTTCCTGAAATCTGAGTTGTAAGGTTTGTCTTAACTGTCTTGTATGTATTCCAATCAGAACCTGTATTTGGCATATTAATGCTACCGATTGGATTTGAATTTAAATCATCTGCATAGATTTCAATTTTACCTTCAGCATCATTTGTCTTACTTGCATAGTTAAATTCAATTGAAACTGCATTTGTGTTTCCAAAGTTTAATGATTTGTAGAGTGCCCAAGTTCCGTTTGTAACACCGCCAAGATTGCTTGGATTTCCTGAACCGTCTTTGTCGATAACAAGACCGTTTCTATCATCTAAATCTGTAGCTTTGATTGTACTGAATCCGTCCACTGTATATTCATCGAACTGGAAGTAATCTAAGTTACACACATAAGATGTAGGTGAATTAAACATTACATACACTTTGTGTTTTCCGGTAACTTTTCTTGTTGTGTTAGCAGAAACCATTCTCCATGTTGACCAGTTACCTGTTGGCTCAATTGATGCAGATGCAATAACCTCTCCATCTTTTGAATCAAGTCTGAACTCAACTGTTGCATTTGCACCTTCATTAGCTTTCGAATAGTTAAAATTAACAGATGATGCTCCTGTGCTTCCAAAATCTACATTGTAGTACGCTGTGTAATGACCGTTTTGAACACCACCAAGGCTTCTTCCACCTGAAGTTCCCGAAGAACCTTCAGCAATAAGTCCTCTTGTGTAATCCATGTCTTCTGCTTCGATTCTTTCATAAGCACTTCTGTCAATTGTGCTTCTGTATGTTGGCATATTGGCTGCAACACATACTGCATTGTATCCTGCAAACTCATCCCAGTTAGCATCCTCAGATGTCTTCTTCTGCCATGAACACTGCTGGATGTTCTGAGAGTTTCTGTTCATCCAAGCGATTGTAGCGTTCTTTGTAAAGAAGTCAAGATAATCATTCTTGTCTCTCTCTAAAATGTACATTCTCATGTATCTTACAAGGATTCCTCTAAATCCGGAAAGGTCTCCTTCGTTTGTATTTTCTTCTTTTAATATTCTGTTGTAGCAAAGATGATCAAGTGTGTATTTTACAATGTTGTCAGCATCTGTTGCATATTTCTGATCACCAAAGTGATTGTAAAGCATTACAGCTGAGCCAAGGTATGTTCCCTGATTGTATGTTGAACACCAGTAATTTGCTACTGAACCGTCCTGATTAATACAGTCTCTTACCCAACCTGCATCGCTTCCATCAGCAACGTAAAGATTTGAATTTCTCTGTGCTTCATAAATTCTCTTAGCCTTATCCCAATATCCATTATCTCCTGTTGCTATTGCAAGGTGGCAAGCACAAACTATAGCAGGTCCATTGATACATCCGTTTGATGATGTATTTCTTCCGTTTTCTTCACACCATCTGAGTACACCTGTTCTTACACCGTTTACTTCAAATGTAGAAGCTCTGTCATACATCAAATCAAAATTTGTCTTTGCAATGTCCAAGTACTTCTGACCGCCAAATAACATGTATGCTCTACATCCTGTAAGAGCTGCCCATGTAATGTCGTCATTGTACGCATTCCATGACCAGTTTTCTCCATTTTTTACAAGGAAACTATCCCATGTTCCCTGAAACATCTCTCTGTACTGTGGGTTACCTGTAAGCTCATATCCGTCAAGCATTGCCTCCATGACTTCAGCAACACTCCAGAATCCCCATCCAAGAGTATTCTTTCCGGACTCACTTCTGTACTTAAAGTACTTATTCTTAAATGCGTCAAGCATTGTGTTTGCCTTGTCTAATGTGAAAGTCTCGTCTGTACGTGTTGTAGACTGGATTCTCCAAATCTGTCTGTCACTCTCTGTTGGAGCCTTTGTGTAAAGTCCTACCTGAGCGCCGTCATTTCTGTCATTGTTAGCCTCTCTCACTTCCACGTAAAGTTCCTGATTGTCATTCGTCTTTCTGGAAGATACGATGTAGAAACATCCTGCGTAAGTTCCTGATGTGATAGGAACTATCTTCCATTTGTAATCATTTGAGTTATCATAACCATTGAAATCACAGTTACTTCCTGCTGTTGTTCCGCAAATCTTCATACTTTTTCCGGAAACAACGTTTGTCATTGAGTAAAATTCTCCGCGCTCTGTCAATGTCCATCTGGCAAGATCACTCATTGCGTTTGTATTCCATACTACTGCGTTCGCCCAAAATGTAGACATATCTGTCTGTGTCAAAGCCTTTCCATTGTATGCACTCACAATGGTGTAAAGGCCGTTGTTATTAATACCCGCCGTTGCTGCCTCTGCCTTATTCTGTCCGTCCATGGCAGGAATCATAGCCAATGTCATGACTACGATTAGTAGTGCTGATAATAATCTTTTAGCCATCTTTTTTAACCTCCTAATCTGATAGCTGTAGAAACCCTTCTCGTCTTTTCTACTTCTCCTTAATTATTACTTTATCATCATCCTCTACAGGAATAACAATACACTTTTGTCCGTTGATTACTTCCGCTCTAATCAACTCTTTTTTGTCGCTGTTTACATTAACAACTATTTCGTTTTCATCTAACTCGACTTCCCCATTATCGATTTGTGATGAATCCGCATCAGACAATTCATTCTTTGCTCCATCCTGTCCGTCCGCATTTGTCTGAATTCCTTTAGCTTCATCTAACTGCTTTTTAAGTTCCTCAACCTCTGCCTCAAGCTCAAGCCTTGCAATCTTAGCACCGTAAGCCTTCAATACCTTTGAATCAACAAGCACTTCAGCATCCGGCAATTCTTCCTCAAATGTATCGTTGTAACTTGACTCGATACTCTTAACGCTAACTTCCGAAACACCGCTCTCCATCATAATCTTGGCAATGTCTTCACCGGAAAGTTTCTTTGTCTCATCCTCAGTAACCACCTCTGAAATCTTCTCTGAAACATTTGCAATAACTTCTTCGTGCTTATCTTCTGAGACATTTTCCTTTATGATATCTGTAAATGCCACCTGTTTCTGCGAATCAGTACGTTTCTTGTGGCATCCGAGAACATTTGAAATAATCTCCTCATGTGGATTTTTTGCATCCTTAGAGTAGAACATAACCGCATGAATGTCTGAACTTCTATCCGAAAATGCAGGGAAAGTAAAGCCTGTCTCAGGCATTCCCACCATCCAGTCTCTGTCCATAGTTCCGATTCTGTTTTCTTCTTTTCTGTATCCAAGCCCCGGCTTAGTAAGAGTAACAGGGCAGATAGCCACTATAACGTACTCATACACTTCCTCAGACTCATCCATTTTGATGTTATCTGTAGTCTTAACAGGGACATCATATGCATCGTGAAATAATAAAATAAGATAATTACCCACATAATCATAATTTTCAATAATCAAATCGTAGAACATATCAAGGAGCTCTTCATTCTTAAGAGCGCTTGATCTCAGCCCCATAAGAAACTGCTGATGACCTCCCGGCTGTTCCTCCTCACGATGAAAATTAAGTTCCATCATGTTATTTCCGATAGCTCCTGAAAGTGCTTTCTTGGCTATCTCAAGATATTTATAATATTCCTCATCCTCAAGATTTAAGAAAGTTTCATTTAATTTAACAACTTTTTCCTTAGTTCCGTTGACGTAGCATCCACACATCCTAGTGAAAGTGCACTCGTCCTTTTTCATTCTTCTCTTTAATTCAAGTATAGATTTCTTGTCCATTATTAAGTCTCTCTTTCATGCATATTAGCAGTATCGGAGAGCCATTTTATTAAATATAGTATTCAAATGATACGCATAAAATCTGCCTAATGACAAACCACATCCAAAACATAAAACCATTTAATTATCAATCCGTACTGCACAATCTTATTAATTATAACATCAAATTGAGTGAATGCACAAGTACGCGATAAAAAAATACTCTGCCAAAGGCAGAGTATTTTTTTATCGCGGGCGAAAGCGATTGTTTACAATCGCGAAAGCTACGAGATAACTTACAAAGTAAGTTATCGACTGCGAAAGCGATTTGAAATCCGAAGGATGAAAATCGCGAAAGCTATGCGGGCGAAAGCGATTTGAAATCCGAAGGATGAAAATCATTCCGTATCAATTGTGTTTTTTTTAGATTTAGATGCCGCCGCCAAAATATTGTTATAAAATTTATGTATTAAAACGCATAATAACGCAGTAATTGCAATTGCAATTACATTCAGTGTAATATAGTATGATCCTTTAGGGCATCTAGATTTTTCCAATATTTTTATTACTTTTTCAAATAATAAATACGCTTCCAACGAATAAATCCCTATTTTTTCTACCATTATTTTAAATGGTAATACTCCAAATTTATATTGCATTTCAAGAATGATAATTATTCCCAATGCAATATATGCATATACGTATCTCCCCAACAAGGTACTATTAGTTAACACCAATACAGTACATCCCAATATGACAAAAATCATACCAAACACATAAATAAAGATATTTTGTTTCTTTCGACTATATGCGTATTTTCCCAGCATAAAACCTATTAAAACCGCAGGCATTCTCCTAAGTAAAATTTCAGTATTTCCAAATAATTCGGGACAACACAATTTAATTATGGCATTCATTACATATGTAAGTACGAGCAACATCCAAATATAATATTCTTTTTTCTTAGACAAAGAATAAATGTATGGGAATACCAAATAAGTGAATGCAAGCATTATAAAATACCAATACAGTCTTCTTCCATCTGTAAAAAATGCAATTCCTGTAATTATTTTCAAAACATTTTTTATTCCAAGCTCTCTATACGTTACGCCCCATATAGCATTAATGTATAAAACCAGTGGAAATACTTTGGTGAATCTCCTTTTATAGAATTCCTTTTTGTTTTCACTCTTCGAAAAGGAAAAATAGCATCCAATCTGAGATGCCATTAAAAATAATTCAACACCTATGTTTCCGTGATTTCTTATAAATAATAAAATATTAACCAATATATTGCTGCCAGAATAATCAGGTATTTCCAAGTGAAACAACACTATCAAAATTGTAGCTAATCCCATAATATAAGGTCTTATTTTAGTTAGATTATAAAAGTCTAATTTTGCTTTACTGTTAACTGGTATTCTTTCTTTTTTACCCGTTGCTTTATCCATTTTATTCGCAGCACTCCTTACTCTATTTCAATACTTTTAATAGAATCTTTTTAAAATTCTATCTGTAATTCCACCGGGCAATGATCCGAACCCATAATATCAGTGTGAATGTCAGCAGATTTGATTTTATCTTTCAAACTGTCAGATACAAGGAAATAGTCAATTCTCCATCCGGAATTCTTTTCTCTCGCTTTAAATCTGTATGACCACCATGAATAAATTCCTTCTTTATCAGGATAGAAATATCTGAATGTATCTATGAAGCCCGAGTCGAGAAGTGTAGTCATCTTCTCTCTCTCCTCATCTGTGAATCCCGCATTTTTTCTGTTGGTCTTTGGATTTTTAAGGTCGATTTCTTTGTGAGCCACATTCATATCGCCACAAACAACCACAGGTTTCTTTTTATTTAATTCGAGAAGATATTCTCTGAAAGCATCCTCCCATGTCATTCTGTAATCAAGTCTCTTTAATTCATTCTGAGAATTAGGTGTGTAGACAGTTACCATATAATACTCTTCAAATTCGAGAGTTATCACTCTTCCCTCATGGTCGTGTTCTTCTATTCCAATTCCATAGCTGACACTGAGGGGTTTCTTCTTTGAGAAAATAGCGGTTCCCGAATAACCTTTTTTCTCCGCGTAATTCCAGTAATCGTAGTATTTCGGTCTGTCCCACTCAAGCTGACCTTCCTGCATTTTTGATTCCTGTATACAAAAAATATCTGCATCTACTTTATCAAAATAGTCCATAAATCCCTTGGTCACACACGCTCTAATGCCGTTGACATTCCAGGATATCATCTTTAACTTTGCCATCGTTCCTCCAAACTAAAATCATCATAATTGTTCTAATTGTATAGTTTCCTAAATTATTATAAAATAAACTCAAATCAAAATCTATTAATTTTATTGCAACAGTTCGGATTATTATTTGCACTTAATTATAAACAATGAAATTTATACTTAATTCCAAGGAGGATTTATTATGAGAAATTTGAAAATCAATAGTAAAAGAATAGTATCAATCGGGGTAACTTCATTACTTCTTGCCTCAATTGTTACCGGTTGTGGCAATTCAAACAGTTCGAAGAATGCTGCAGACTCAAGCTTAAAAAGAGCAGCAGTTGAAAAATCAAACGACAGGGGATATGTTAATAATGAAATTGCCGCTGAAGATATTGCAGACAATTCAGACAGCACAGATTCCAATAATGAAAAGAAGGATGTATCCACAAACAAACTCAATACAGAAAAACTCATATACAAATGTGACATCAATATTGAGACATTAAAGTTTGCAGATACTATTACTGAGTTCCAGAAGCTGGTTTCAAAGTATGATGCATTTATAGAAACTGAGAAAACATATACTGACGACTCATATACTTATGACGATTACGATGAATATTATGATGGAAGTTACGATTATTCTTACAGAAATGATTACGGTTTGGGCTATTATACAGCAACTGTCCGAGTACCTGCTTCAAAATACAATGATTTCGTCAATGATACAGACGGCATCGGAACACTGAAAAACAAATCTCAGAACGTAACCAACGTTTCCCAGGAATATTCAGATTTGACAGTGGAATTGGAAGTACTTGAAGCTCAAAAAGATGACTATCTTTCAATGCTCAAAGAAGCTAAATCTTTGAAAGATATGGATAATGTCATTAAAATCAGTGACAAGATTGCCTCTGTAAACACTGAAATCAACAAAATCAAAACCAGACTTAACACCATCGATAATGATGTGGCATACAGCTTTGTTACTGTCACAATCAGTGAAGTCAAAGAAATAGTTGAGCACTCTGAAGATACATTTATGACAAGATTCAAACGTGAAGTAAAGCAGGGATGGTACGATTTCGGATTTGGTCTCCAGAACTTCTTCATTGACATTGTTGCAAACATTTGGAACATCTTAACATTCTTCGGTATCATTATAATAGGATTCTTAATTGCCAGAAAAATCGTTAAGAAAATTAATTCCAAAATGAATTCAACTAAAATTACTAATTCCAATACCGGTGCAGGCACCAACGTAAACGGCGCCTACTACAACGGAACTAAAGGTGATAAAACAAACAAATAATCACTAGAGTAAGCTGATTTTACTCGAAATTTAGGGACTGCTTCTGCAGTCCCTATTTTTATGTCAAAAGTTGTATCCTCGGTGATTATAAAAAATTTTCCCAAAAATTTTCAAATAAAAAAATAAAAAAAGGATTGTGGATTGTCTAATATATGAAAGGGGTTAATAAAAGCGCTGTTAAAACCATTGAAATAACATTATAATAATGCTGATTCCTATCAGTAATACAAAAGGAGACACACTATGAAAATTAAGGACGATGATTTTTTCAATCGCATTGAAAATATCAGGACGAAGATGATTAAAATTGCATACTCATATTTTTCGAGTGAGAGTATGGCAATAGATATGGTCGATGAAGCAATTTACAAAGGTTATATAAAGAGAAAAAGTCTACGCGAGATTGATTACATGGAAACATGGATGATACGAATTTTGATAAATGTCTGTAACTCACACTACAAGAAGTACAGCAAAATAAATGGTATTGACGAATTACCGGAAGAAGCAACAGTTGATAAATACGACTCTTTACCTCTTAAAGTTGCTCTTCAGAAATTACCGGAAAAATACAGACAGGTTGTAATTCTCAAATATTTCCTTGGCTACGGTATTGCAGAGATCGCAGATGTAACTGAAACGCCACAGGGCACAGTTGCAACCCGTCTAAAGAAAGCTCTCGGACTTTTGAGAATTGAATTACAGGATTAAGGAGGTAATAATTATGTACGATAGAATGAATGAATTCGACAGTTTCTTTGACGACATCAACATTGAAACTGATGCTAATGATATGAATAGAATTAAAAAGACAGTTAAACGAAAAGCACATATTCACACAGCTGTGACAGCTGTAAGAAACTTTGCTTTGGGAATGGTTCTCCTCACCGGAGTAACCGTTATAGGAGTAAATAGCTCTCCAACATTTGCGGAAGCTGTATCCAAAATTCCAATTATTGGAGAATGGATTTCAAACACTGATGAGCGTGGCATACAGGAAGCTCTTGAAAATGACTGCGAGACAATTGTCAACCAGACCCAGTTAATGGAAAACGGAGATTTCACCCTCTCATATGTTGTAGCAGATGAGTCAAATCTAATTTTTGCAGTTGAAGGAAACAGTGACAGAAAAAATGCAGAGTTCAGAATAGAAGATTTAGTAATCACTAACTTGGATACCGGTGAAGTAAACTCTTCTTGTGACCATACTTTTCCATTCTTTTATCCGGACAAAAAAAATTCAGACACAGGAGAAGTATTTTACTGGCTTAACACAGATGAGGGTACATGGGATTATCCTGACAAAATTAAACTGACTTTTACTGTCACCTTAGATTATCTGACATATGAAGATGAACACGATGACAGTAACAATAAATACGAGGAAGAAACGAAAGAGATTTCTTTCACGATTGACCTTAAAAAGCCACAGCCTAAACGCGAGTATTCAGTTAATAAACAGTATACATTTGACAATCAAAAACTGACAGTTACCAGAGTGGAAATATACCCAACATGTACCAATATTTATTATCTCTGGGATTCAAGCAACACCTCAGATCTTAATCATATCAAATTTAATATTAAGACAAAAAATGGAAAGGATATTGAATCAAAACCGACTACCATATATCCTGATCTCAATACTGATGAAGAATGCAATACAATTCAGAGTGGCTATTATTCCATAGATGATGATTTTGATATCGTAATTTCCGAAGTGTATCTCCTTTCTAATGGAAAGCGCGAAGTCACCCTGGATACAAGGACAAATAAATTATATGATCAATTTGGGGAATTAAAAGATGCCTTTGTTCCAGACAAAAATGATCCAAAATACGAACTGGCATATGAATATAGTAGTTGGGAAAAGAATGCACTCCCTATTCTAATAAACACTCATTTTAATGGCACTGTTTTGCTGAGTAGTTTTGATATAACAGAAGAATATCCTTCTGTTAACGAGGGTGATCTTGATTGCGGTTCTACTTACAGCAGCAATTTTGACGGTTCCAAACCGGAAGACGAAGATGTTCTTATGTATCTGTTACCTAGATCTATTATAGAGGCCGATGATGATGGAATAATTCACTTAGAAAGAGAATGTCCTGATACATTACTCTATCCAAATGAAGTAATAGCTATAAATAATAAATAACAAATAGGATGTTGCAACGGTGATGAAAAATCACAAATGCAACATCCTATTTATTTCTTATAAAATTAGATTAATCTAATATATGCTTCCCTGTTATACTTTCTTTTTGTCAGAATGACAATTTGAGGCTCCAGGGCAGTAAGTACATCCGCCGGAGCACTTGCCTTCCTTACGATTCTTAATTATAGTTCTGACACTCAGTATAACTGCAACAATCAATATTATGGACACTACAATCGTACCCATATTTTGCATTATAAATTCCATAATCAATTCCAATTCATTTTAATATTTCTGGCATTATATTACCCTATTGTAGTAATATCCTTGCACCAAATCATTCATTTTGCCCTTTATTAATCAGGTTATTTTTTATCCGACATCAGTTTCTTGATACCGGCTTTCAGCCCGTCTACTGTCAGAGGATACATATCAACTATTTCTTTGATTGCCCTCTCTGACTCCATCCAGTACATACTTGCCAAATCACCGTGATATCTTGGGTTGAGCCAGATAGTATTTGGGTATTTTTTCTTAAACAGCTGCATCCACTCATGACCTGACAGGCCGTCGTTCGGACCGCTGTAATTTCCATTCTTATCGTAGTACTCTTCCTCTGCCATTCCCGCATCACCGATTATGATAACCTTGTAGTCTTTGTCATAATTTTTAAATGCCCAAGTGGTATCAATCCAATCTCCACTGATGCACTCCGGCGTCTTGTAAAGTTTAGCATAGATACAGTTGTGGAAATAAAAAGTCTTAACGTCTTTGAAATGATTTGCCTTATTTACGGATTGGAACAGTTCATTACACAATTCCATATGCGGATACATAGAACCGCCACTGTCAAATAAAAGCATAAGCTTCACTGTATTTTTTCTCGGCTGCTGGAACTCTAACTTAAGATATCCGCCCTGATTACATGTGGAATCAATAGTTCCGTCCACATCCAGTTCTGTCTTTGGCAAATCCAGTTTCCTTGAGTACTGTCTTAACTCCCTGAATGCAACCTGAAACTGTCGCATGGTAAGTTTCTTGTCTCGTCTGAAATCCTGATACTGTCGTTCTCCAAGAACTGCAAACGCCGTCTTCATACCTGAATGGTCTCCTAACTGAATGCCTCCCGGAACTCTTCCGTACTTACCAAACTCAGATCCTCCACCGGTACCTATCCAATAATTACCGCCATTGTGCTCTGTGTGCTGTTCCCCAAGTCTCTCCCTGAACATTCGATGCACCTCTGTTGCCTCTTTCTTTGTTCTTGTATCCTTGTACAATTCAGGATTAGTAACTTTTGGAGGTTCAGCGCCCTTGTGAAGCCACTGGTCAATCTTGTCTATATTCAATTTTTCTTCTTTTATATTTTTAAAATATTCAAGAAAAGCAGAATCAAGCTTGTCGTAATCCCCCTCATTTTTAACCAGGACTGTTCGACACAGATAATAAAAATCCGTAAAATTAGAATGGGCAAGTCCCTTGTCCAAGGCCTCCATCAAAGTAAGCCATTCTGTGGTGGAAATATCAAGCCCGTTGCTTTTCAATATATAGAAAAACGGAGTAAACATGTAACCTCCTTAGAAAGCAACTTTTCTGACAACTTCCAGGTCCTCGTCCTTTTTAATAAGTACTCCAAGATAAGGAAGTCTCACGTCTATAGTATCAGGATCCACTCCACCAATCATAAGCGCTCTGATCCAGTCAATGAACTCTGATGTGCTTGGTTTCTTTCTCAGATCCCTGATTGCTCTTATCCTGTAGAAAGTCTCCATTGCCTGTTCTAAAAGATGTTCTTCAAGATTCTCGAAATGAGCATTTACAATCTGCTTCATAAGATTTCTGTCAGGAAACTGAATGTAGTGGAAAATACATCTTCTAAGAAATGCATCCGGAAGTTCCTTCTCGGCATTTGATGTGATAATAACGATTGGTCTGACTTTTGCCTTAACCGTTTCTTTAGTCTCGTTGATATAGAATTCCATCTTATCAAGCTCCCATAAAAGATCGTTAGGGAACTCAAGGTCTGCCTTGTCTATCTCGTCAATAAGAAGAACCACCTGCTCCTCTCTCTTAAAAGCTTCTCCAAGTTTTCCAAGTTTAATGTATCTTGCAATATCATCAACACCTTCAACACCAAACTGGCTATCGTAAAGTCTCTGAATAGTGTCGTAAATGTACAATCCATCCTGAGCCTTTGTTGTAGACTTAATATTCCAAATAAGAAGTTCCTTTCCAAGCGCTTTTGACACAGCTTCCGCCAACATAGTCTTGCCTGTTCCCGGCTCTCCTTTTATCAATAATGGTTTTTCAAGTTCTCTTGCCACTTCAACTGATGCCATCAAGTCCTCTGCTGCAACATAAGTATCAGTTCCTGTAAATTTTGCTTTCATCTGCGAATCCTCATTCCTATAGTTATTCTAATTGTTTCGAAGTGATAAGCCACTTCGTTCATTTTTTATTATTCTCAAAATAATCTTCTACTTACACCAAGTCTTAGTTGTTTTCGAAATGGTTTGCAACTTCAACTAAGTCCTTAATGATTGGAAGATGCTGTGGGCAGATTCCCTCGCACTTGCCACAGGCAATACAGTCACTTGCTTTTCCAAACATTGTCGCGAGTCTGTCATAATATGTGCCCTGTGGTCTCCATCCCATTCCCTGCTCCATCATATCGATGTTATACAGTGCGAAATATCTTGGAATGGCAATTTTCATTGGGCAACCTTCGGTACAATAAGAACATCCTGTACAAGGTATTGCCACATTTTCTTTTATTATCTTTTCAGCTTCATCAACAATAGCTCTCTCGTCATCATTTAATGGAACAAACTCCTGCATATATGAAGTATTATCTTTAATCTGTTCCATATTACTCATTCCGCTGAGCACCATCTTTACATTTTCAAGACTTGCTACAAAACGGATAGCCCATGAAGCCACTGATGCATCCTGATTATAATCTTTAAATAATTTTTCTGCTGCAGGCGGTACGTTTGCAAGTGTTCCTCCTCTTACCGGCTCCATAACCACAACCGGCTTGCCGTACTTCTCACAAACCTCATAACACTTTCTTGACTGAACGCCTTCGTTTTCCCAGTCATAATAGTTAATCTGCAACTGAACAAACTCAATATCCGGCTGCTCACTTAAAACCTTTTCCAATACTTCCGCGTTGTCATGGAATGAAAAACCTATATGTTTAACAAGACCTTTTTCTTTCTTCTCTTTCAACCAGTTGAAACAATCAAATTCCAAATATTTGCCATAACGATCTGCCCCAACATCATGGAGAAGATAATAATCAAAATATTCAACTCCTGTGCTCTCAAGCTGTTCATTGAAAATCTTATCTCTTCCTTCCATTGTATTGAAGAAATCTGCGTGAAGCTTTGTTGCCAATGTAAAACTATCTCTCGGATATCTACTTGTGAGTACATCCTTAACTGCGTTCTGGCTCTTCATTCCGCAGTACATAATGGCTGTGTCAAAATATGTGAAACCTCTCTCCATAAAAACATCAACCATCTTCTTTGTAAGTTCAATATCTATACTGCCGTCATCTGCAGGGTTAGTAAGGGGAAGTCTCATTAACCCAAATCCCAATTTCTTTGCGTCATTAAAAATATCCACTCTATTTTCCTCCGTATCTACTATACTTTTACATATCTTCTATGTGTCATAGTATAACATAGCAATTAATTAATGCTTTTCTCAATCTTTTTGTTCTTCGCATCTCTTTAGCATATCAAGTATTATCTCGACAGCACCGTCAATGCCTACCGCGCTGGTATTAATCGAGAGATCATAATTCTGACAAGCCCCCCACTCTCTGTCGGTGTAGTACTTGTAATTTATAGCTCTTTTTTTGTCTTTATCCTTGAGTCTCTTTTTAGGATTATCATCCGTCTCTCCATAGAGCTCAACAATTCTTTTTGCCTTTGTCTCCATGTCGCCTCTGATAAACACATTCAAAACATCACTTCTGTTTCTCAAAATATAATCTGCGCAACGACCCACTATAACACAAGGTCCTTTGTCAGCCACATCAATGATAACTTTTCTCTGAGCATTCCAAACGTAATCATTCATGGAAATTCCGTTGGTATCTCTTCCGATGAATGCATAAGAGAAGAAGTTTTTCGTCGGCGAATACTCACCCTGCTCCTCAATGAATTCTTTTGTAAAACCGGTGTCATCGTGAACCTTTTCAATAATCTCTTTGTCATAGTAGTCTATTCCAAGAATCTCTGCCAATTTTTTGCCAACAGTTCTTCCTCCGCTTCCAAACTCTCTGCTGATGGTAATAATAGTCTTCTTCATAACAGATTCCTCCTTCCGATTGAGACTGAAAAATAGTCATTTTTCTCATTTTTCCGTTCTGTTTTCTCTTTTTTATTTTACCACAGTGCCCCAATTTGTTCATCAACTTTTTATTATGTCACTCAACTTTTACCCATACAATAAAAGGTAAAAATGAAATATATAATTCCACTCTCACATCAGACATATCATTCTATAAATAAAGTGGAATTTTCCCGACAGGAATAGTTCATCTCTATTAGCATGGCGATTCCCTTATAAAAAGAGGCCTAGCTCCAATGATTTCATTGGTGCTAAACCTCTTATAATTCATAACTCGCTGCTACTATTTAACTGTAATCTTTGTTTTTGCCTTAATCTTGTCAGTAAGTTTTAAATTAAGCGTTGCTGTTCCTTTTTTCTTTGCCATAATCTTAACTATAATTTTGCCCTTTTTAATTTTAACACTTTTTACTACAGCAATCTTTTTGATTGAAGCAGCTTTTGTTGCTTTTTTTCCAAACAGGTTTGTTACAGCTTTCTTTTTATTCTGAGCTGAAACAACCTTAAATGTCACTTTAACTGTGTCTCCCTTATTAACTGAAATGCTCTTTTTCTTTGCTGCAATTTTCTTTGCTCTGTTTTTCACAGCAACATTAATAACTTTTTGTTCATCACCCGCTTTAACTGTTACTTTCACAACAGTGCCTCTGCTCTTCTTAGAAGCTTTTGTAGCTTTAATTGCAATCTTTCCATCTTCAACACTTACCTTGACAAGTTTTGTATCTGACGATGTCGCAGTAACTTTCGCGCCAGAACCTGCATTTACTGAATAAGCTACTTCAGTCTTCTTGTTTGGTGCTAAAACCACATTAGACTTCTTAACACTAAGTCCGACTTTATTATCTGCCTTAGGAGCAACTGTCGTTTCTTCTGCTGTAGTTTCTTCTGCTGTAGTTTCTTCTGCTGTTGTCTCTTCCTGACTTTCTTTTTTGTTTGTAAGTTTAAACAACTGTGCTCCATAAAATGGATTAGATGTTCCAATGAACAATCCATCTTCTGTAGGTTCTAATGTACGGCCTCCGTAATTGTATCTGTCGCCGAATCCGTTATTAGTTACAACTGTAAAATTGACACCATCTGAAGTTTTAAACATATCAAAGCCCTGCACCTCGTTATTTACGCGGGAAGCAATATATGAATACATATATACTGTCTGCCAATCAATTTCCTCAACTGTTTCAATTGTCTTCTGCACAATTTCTTCTATATACTCACTATTATTTTGAATTAATTCTATAATATTCTTGATAACATCTTCTAATGACAATTCGTCATCATCTGACAATTCGTCATCATCTGACAATTCGTCACCATCTACATCCAAAGCTCTGATGAGTTTGATATTATCATTTTCTTCTCCCTTACCCTCGGCAAAATCCTGTTTGATATCGGATAAAACCTCTTTGTCGTTCATTTCATCCAAATATTTCTCAGCATTTTCTTCAAACTGTTCAGAAAGTTTTTCAAAGTAAGCATTTATCTCTTCTACTTCCTCTTCTGACAGCTCTTCCTTTGACTTTTTGATAATATCAGCCAATGAAATTACTATCTTTGCAATTTTACTGATATTTTCGTTTTCACTCTGATCCAGCTCAAATAACTCCATAAGATTTGCAATGTTGATGATACTTGTAGCCTTATCCTCAAGGTTTTCCATATCAAGTCCTAAATCGGTATACTGGGTAAGATATCTGTAAATAACAGAGGAATCCATAGTTGTAATATAGAGTTCTCCGTCATATTCTGCTGTACGCCACAAATACTCATTACATGTACCTTCCATGAGTTTTGAGAAGTTTTCTACCTTTTCAAATTTTCCTGTGGCATCATCAAGCACCCAAAGGCTCTGAGGATGACTCAAAGTAGTGTACATTGCCCTGAGAAGTTCTCCTTTTTCCACACCGAATGGATTTAAAAGATTTGTAAGCGTAGTTGTCATACTTCCAAGAGTATTATCAAAATCCATAAGGTAAAGTTTGTCTTTAAATACAAATGGTGTAGCTGTAATAGACAATTTTCCTGCGGCATCACCGGTGTATCCTTCTCTTTCCTCTGCGAGAGCCACGTTATTGATACCGTTATTTAATCCAATAACTTCTTCCCAATGCCATCCATATTCATTGCTGCTTTCACCGCCCACTGCAGGACGTCCTTTGTATGCTATAAATCCACCGCTATATGGAAGTGTGGCATAAATATATCCTCCATAGGATACAATGTCCCATATCGGACTTGTTATCTGACTTTTAACCGCTGGATTTGTTGCATATACCGGATCAAAATCACTATAATCAGCTACTCTGTCCCATTTTGAAGGATTATCTTTATCCATCTTGAGAATAGCAAGTTTTGCTGCACCTTCATATTCTTCTGTGAGTTCCTCTGAGGAATCCACTCCTCCAAAGAATAATTCACCTTCATATTCACAAGCTGCTCTCATACTGGTACCGGATGCAGTCTCATAAACTTTTTCAATATTATCTTCTTTGTCAATTCTGTAAATGTTATTTGTTACACCGGCATAAGAACCAATGTAAATATCATTATTATAATTGATAGCCATACGGAAAGATGTTCCCTTCTCTCCTGTAGTAAGGACTTTCATTTCTCCGGTCTTAATATCGTAAGAAATAATATCTCCGCCCTTTTCCACTGTATCATGTCCAAAATCACTGTTAGTAATCGTATCAATCAATGCATAAGCTTCTTCCTTTGAAAGACCTTTTGCCTGCAGGCCTAAAACCACAGAACCAATAACTGACTCACTGAGTCCTCGTATAGTTCCTATGTATAATTTGTCTCCTCTTGAAGCCATGCACCAGGCATAACTGTTATAACGGTCTCCTCCATCAACCAGTCCGTCAAACTCTCCCTGTCCACAACCCGGGTTTGAAATTTTATGAACAGTATATCCATCTGTTTCCACCCTTACTTCTGTCGCCTTTTCGTCTGCATTAATACCTGGCGAAGTCACTGAAACGCTTGTAAATACAAGAGCTGCAGAAAGAGCAATCGCCACACCTTTTTCAACAATAGTTCTTTTTCTTTTTTTCATAACAGATCCTCTCTTTTTTTTCCCGGGAGCACAAAACTCTCCCCTTATTTGCATCCAATATTAATTACCGTATAACTAATTCAGATACTAATTTTAGTATAAAAAATAATGCTATGTGTATCAACCTTTTTGGGGTTATTTGCCATCTTTTTTTCCTACAATCAGCCGATGGATTTATCTCTCACCCGGGAAAAAATTTACTTACCAGAAAATGTAATTTCAATAGTAAGCTTATTATCACTTAGATTGGCGCTGATTTTTCCGCCGAGAATCTCAGTAAACTGTTTTGCCATGGCAAGACCCAGGCCTGTATTTCCTTTTGTTCTTGAAATATCAGATGTGTAGAATTCATCAAAGATATGTTCCGTATCGATACTGTCATCTACAACAGTATTTGAGAATGAAAGTGAAATTTCATCCCCTGCAGTCAAAGTGATATGCAAATCACTGTCACTGTGTTTTAAGGCATTTCCAATGAGATTATCAATAATTCTCTTTAACATATCTGCATTTGAGTAAAAAAGACATTTACTCTTAGAATGTTCAAATAATATAGTTTTGTTTCTTCCCACAAAATCATCATAATAGTGGGACATACACTCCTCTATCACTGCCACTAAATTAGTCTGAGCGTATTCAACTTTTTCGTTACTGGCTGTTACCATAGACAATTCAAAGAAAGCACTAACCAGTTCCTGAAGACGAAGAAGTCTGTTCTGAACTATTTTGAGTTCTTTAATCTGCTCTTCTTTAGATATATCAGACTTCATTATTATATCAATATATCCAAGAGATGAAGTGAGAGGTGTTCTTAAGTCATGAGTAATGTTTGTTATTTCTTTTTTGAGATAATTATTCTTTCTTTCCAAACCAATCTCTTTGCCTCTTACTCTTGTAACCATGGAATTGATTTTTACAAGGAGAGTGTCAATCTCTTTGCTGACCAGTTTTTTGTGAAGCAGCTGATTTGAATCGTGCATTAACACTTCATCCAAATCATTACCTATTCGCTTCAACTCTTTTTTCAGCACAAAAAGATAGCAGAGAAGTCCCAGTATTATAATCACCAATATTCCAATAATAACTTCCATCTCTGCTACCTCACTTTTTTATTTTAATCCAAAAGCATAACCCTGTATGCCTTCACTATTTTATTTCAGCTTTACTAAATATATAATAACCTACGCATCCAAAAATCACTATATAAATAATCCCCAATAATCCACACTCTACAATGTATTTACTTGAAGGATCATTTGCCAGGTTTGCCAGAGCATTTTGTACCTCAAACTTTGTATACCACTCAGGTGTCTCTCTTATAATTGCAAACACTATCATCATAATAACCTGGATTACCATAATAAATGGGATAGATATCGTATTAAAGATCGATGTTTTTCGAACTGCAAATGCAATACACACCAACATCATGGCCATACCATATATGAGCGGCATCTGATACAATGTAATTTTTGTTATGTATCCTATTGATGATGCCATTTCTTTTTTATTTACAATCAGATTCAGGAAATAATTAAAGTAGTTATTAAATAACACCAAAACTGTAGTTACCCCAAGCAGCAATAGCAGTTTTGACGTATAGTATTCTCTTCTGCTGACTGCTGAAGACAGTGTGTTCTTCACTGACTTATTTGAAAAATCTCTTGTAATAATTACAACCACAAAAGCTATCAAAAAATAATAGAGATTGATATTCTGTGCAATAATGTCTCTGTCAAGCTTGTCACTGCCCAGTTCATGCATAACTTCCCTGAAATCTTTCAGCGTTTTTGCGTCGTTCATTTTTTGAACGAATTCAGGATTGCTCATCTGCTCCATCTGGCCTGCAGATCCCACTGCAATTCCGAAGTGCCCTGCGGACATTGTAGCAACAGAAACACCTGCAAGAATCATAATAATAAGTGTAACGATAAATACACATTTTCCCTTAAATAAACGATAAATATCTGATTTAATTATATTCAACATAACACTAACCCTCCTTCACAATTGACATAAAGTATTCTTCAAGCGTAATACCCGATTCATAAATACTGATTACATCAATGTCTTTTGATGCCAATGCCTTGTTAACTTTTCCTGATTCTTCCAAGAAATCGTAGAGTCTGATTTCCTGGTCATCTATAACCTTGTAATTGTTTGTTCCAAACTCATTCTCCAAAACAACCACTGCTTCTTTTACATTATTTGTCTTAATTACCAATGACTTGCAGCACTGGGCATCCAGTTCTTCCTTTGTCATTTCCTTGATAATCTTTCCGTTGTCAATGAAGCAGAATCTGTTTGCAATAAGATAGAGTTCTGAGAGAATGTGACTTGAAATCATCATTGTGATACCTGATTCTTCATTGAGTTTTTTAAGAGTATCTCTAAGTTCGCTGATACCGATTGGATCAAGTCCGTTGATTGGCTCATCTAAAATAACAAAGTCCGGATTGTCAAGCATGGCAAAGGCAATACCAAGTCTCTGCTTCATTCCAAGGGAAAATGTCTTAAACTTTTTGTCCTTGCTGTCTGTAAGTTTTACAAGTTCCAAAACTCTGTCTATCTGACTCTTGTCTACGATACCTTTTTGAATTGTGTAATATTTCAGATTCTGATAGGCAGTCATATTGTCAAAAAACGCCGGATTCTCAATTAAACATCCAATCCTTCTCTTACTCTCTGTCATATCCTCATCTTTATTTCCGAATAAGTAAAACTCACCGCCGGACTTGTTTGTCAGTGTTGTAACTACTTTCATCAGTGTAGTTTTTCCTGCGCCGTTTCTTCCGATAAGTCCGTAAATATCGCCTTTATTTACAGTGATTGACGCCTGGTCAAGGGCTGTGAAATCCTTATATTTCTTTGTTAAATTTTCTGTTTTTAAAATTGCTTCTTTCATAGTTTTTTACCTCCACACCTTTATTATAAAACCCAGGCATTAATTAACCCTTAACTCAAATCTTAAATAAGTCTTAAGTTTTTTTAAGTCTGTAACCAATACTCCAAACAGTCTCAATATATTCCTCATTCTGATTGCACTCTTTAAGCTTGTTCTTCAATTTGCTTATATGGACGTTGAGAGTGTTATCGTCCGCTCCTCCGTCATAATCCCAGACACTTTCAAATATCATGCTCTTTGTGAGTGTCTGTTTTTCATTTTCCATAAGAAGCTTCAGAATCTCAAATTCCTTTTTGGGAAGTGAAATCATCTTTCCATTGCACTGTACTGTAAAATTGGCTTTGTTAAGTTCAATATCTTTGAATCTCAGTATACTTGAAGATGCTTTATTTCCTGATTTAAGCCAGACCTTAATTCTTGCAAGAAGCTCATCGTTGTTGAAGGGTTTTGTGACGTAGTCATTTGCTCCAAGCGTGAACAAATCAAGTTTCTTTTCTATGTCTGCCACAGCACTGACAACGATAACCGGAACATCGTTCTTGGCTTTTAATTCCTCAATTATCTCCTCGCCGCTTTTTCCCGGCAACATCAGATCAAGAAGGATAAGACTCACATCATCTCCGTGAACAAGAACTCCCTCCGTCCCTGAAAATGCACTTTTCACCGCATATCCGTTAATGGTTAAAAGTTTTGAAACCATGTCATTTATATCTTTGTCATCTTCAATTACCAAAATAGTTTCCATATATCAATACCTTTCCCTATACCAGTTTCTGATTCAAATTCAATCCTCGCGGAGCACATACGTACTTGAAGTGGGAATCATCTAATATCTAAAATACCCTCGCTGCCAACGCATATTTTAATACGTTCTGACAACAAGGGTATTATTATTTTAATTAATTATAAAAAGCCGAAGACTTCTTCTTAAAATCCACTCAACTAGAATGGTTTCTTTGTTCCACATGATGGGCAGAAGTTTCCGCTGTTCTTTGTTCCACACTGTGGACAGAACCACTCACCCGGCTGTGCAGCTGTCCCCTGCTGAGGCTGCTGGTTCATCTGTGGCTGCTGATTCATCTGCTGCATCTGTTGCTGCTGGAACTGCTGCATCTGCTGCTGTTGCATCTGGAATAACTGTCCTGCGTCAACTCCTCCTGCCTGCTGTGCCATATTCATTCCTGCAAATGCCATCATAGGACCTGTAGCTGTATTTGAAGCTGCTGCCTTCATAGCCTCTGCCTGTGCATCTGTAAGAGTAGCTGCTGCCATTCCTGCATTTCTGTTAACTGCTGCCTTCTGAAGATTCTTAATCATCTGCTCATCTTCATCAGAAGCCTTGATTGCATTGATTGCAACAGAGCAAATCTCAATACCTCTGTTTTCTGACCATTGTGGAGCAAGTGCTTCCTTCATAGCCTGACAAAGCTCAACTGTTGCTCCCGGAATCTGGCTGTATCTGATACCCATCTCTGAAATCTTTGCAAATGCCGGCTGTAATGCATTTAAGAACTCTGACTTCATCATTCCGTCGATATCTTCTAATGTATAAGACTCTTTTACGTTTCCTGCTAAGTTAGTATAGAACTTGATAGGGTCAGCAATTCTGAATGAATATGTTCCATTGCATCTTACTGCTGAATCAAGATCAAGTCCGATATTGTTATCCACAATACGCATAGGAACAGGTGCTGCTGTTCCAAACTTACATCCAACTAACTCTTTTGTATTGATAAAGTAAACTCTCTGGTCTGTAGTACGAGTTCCTCCAAATGTAAATCTCTTTCCAATAGTCTTTAATGTTTCTTTGATTCCTTCGCCAAGGTTTCCGTTAAACATACTTGGCTCTGTTGAACTGTCAAATGTGTACTGTCCTGCAACTGCTGTAAAGTCAACTACCTTACCCTGCTCAACAATAATCATACACTGACCTTCATTTACTAAAATAACAGATCCCTCCGTAATAATATTATCTGAACCAAATTTATTACTGCTGAGAATATTCTGTTTCTTGTGCCCCTTTACCATTAATAAATTTGCCGGCATAGCATCACAGTAAATAAACTCTTTCCACTGATCTCCAAGTGTTGAAGCTGTTGCTGCTGCCGCTGCTAAAATTAATCCCATAGTCGTTTCTCCTTTTCATTTTCTCGTAATAACTGAGTCCCTTAAAGACTCCAACTTAATTTCAATTTTATAACATTCCTATCTATTTCTCAACTATAATATTTTCTTCGGTCTCCTCTTTAATAGTGCCTCAACGTTCTTGCTTCGAAATGCGCTGGGGACTTACTTCTTCTAGTATTAATGGCAACACTTCACTTTTCTTAACTCCTAACGCTGTTCCCATCTCTAAATAAAGTGAATTCTCTGCCATATCCATATATTTTCTATCCGTAGAGGTCATCTGCTTACCTTCCGACAATCTCTGTTTTTTTCTGTAGTGGATGCATTTTATAAGTCTGATTAATTGTATACAGTCATTACTCTGCACCGCATTCTTATATAATTCTTCAAGCTGTTTTTCATTTTCTGCCTCTAAAGGCTCTATACTCGTGATGCAACTTATTAAATCCATCGCCTCTTTCTTATTCAGAACTTTTCTCATTTTCGAATTTCCAATATCGCATGGAACATATATTTTATTTTCACTGCCTACTGCAAATAAAACATAATATACTTTTCCTTTTGGCGCCCCCTCAAAAGGGTTTTCTGTGATATCTTCAACAATACAAACTCCATTTTGACCATAGATCACATAATCATTTTTGTTAAACATCGGTTTCTCCTTCCAATAAAAATGAGTAGCAAACTGGACTTACGCACATTTGCTACTCGTTTACAATATTTTATCACTTATTTTTTTAAATTTCATATGTGCATTTTTAACAAATTTACTGCAAGAATGCTTTTTCGTCTCATCCCATCATTGCATTGTACTTCCCGTTGCGACTCTGTGTTTCATAATGTATAGTTTTTGAAACGTATAGGTTGTGAAACACAGAATTGTCATGATAAGGGCTGTGCGAAAATGTGATATGCATCATTTACCTACCAAATAAGGTATTTGTTAGTTTGGAAGGTATGGAGCAAAAATAGCTTGTCATGAGAATTACCTTCTAAATGTGAGAATTCTTAGTTTGGAAGGTATGGAACAATAATAGCTTGTCATAAGAATTACCTTCCAAATGTGAGATTTGTTAGTTTGGAAGGTATGGAACAATAATAGCTTGTCATGAGAATTACCTTCTAAATGTGAGATTTGTTAGTTTGGAAGGTAATTGACAAAAAATAGACAAACTTAAATTACCTTCCAAACGATAAATAATTAGTTTGGAAGGTAATTGATAAACAATTAACAAATTTTCCTTACCTACCAATGCAAAAATAATCTTAAATAGAAGGTAAAACGTTAAAATATAGTTTTTTAAGTATTATTTGTGAACCTTTGAGGTGTTTCACAACCTATACATTTTGAAACGGGCATACGTTGCTTTCAGAATACTAGGTCACAATTATATAAATGTTTTCTCAAAACAGTTCGACATAACTTGAAGGATTATTTCTCAAAAGATGTACGCGGGCGAGGAATTAATATTCTTTTGAAGATATAACCTTAGTGCTTGTTTGCGTTTCAGAAAAACATTTGCAGGTATACGGTAAAAGACTGAATCTTAAGCAGAGGATTGTTTCAAAACCAATTCATCCAATGTACTTTCTTAACATATTCTTTTATTCTTTTAACATCCCTATTGATAATATTCGACCTCTAGGATATTATTTACACTAGGAGAAATCGGACCACAATCAAATATAGGAGGAGAAAGAATTGAAAGCAGGTTTAAAAATAATTACTTGTTCTTTATTGTCGTTGGCTCTTGTGTGTTCACAGTTTCATACAGGGTTCGGTGTGAAGAGCGCAAAAGCAGATGGCAATATCACAGTAAACGAGAATGCAATTTATCGCATTGTCAACAAATCAAGCGGAAAAGCATTAGACGTTAAAGGGGGAAGCAGCGACAACAACACCCAGATGCAGACTTACACTATCAATAACAGCACTGCTCAGCAGTTCAAATTTATTAACTCGGTAAGTCGCGGTTACTACTGCATTATCCCTCAGAATGCTCTTAGCAAAGCACTTGATGACCCAAACCATTCCAGAGATTCAGGTGTTATCCACCAGATTTATGCGCAGAACGGAAAGGACGCACAGGACTACACTGTTCAGGATGCCGGAAACGGATATGTGAGAATTGTAGCAAGATGTTCTGGTTATGCTCTCACCGACGAAGGTGATGTAAAGCAGAGACCAATCGAAAACAATGACAGTCAGTTGTGGAGATTGGAAGTTATGAGAACCACTAACTGTTTCGTTAACCCAATCAGATCAGACGGTGCTGATCCATGGGTTGTTAAAGCCGGTGATTCTTACTACTACTGCCAGTCAAGCGGCGGTGTAGCGTTATACAAGATGGATGACTTAACACAGTTTGGTATCGCTCAGTACAACAATATTTTTGCAAATGATGTTCAGGCATCTGACGCATTCCTTTCTTCATACTGGGCTCCTGAATGTATATGGCTTCGAGGTCATTGGTATTCATACTTTGCACCTGAGACAAACAGAAACGGAAATGACAGTCACAGAACTTACGTACTCGAAGGTGGAACAAACCCTAACAATCCACTGGACGGTGCTTATACTTTAAAGGGAAGACTTGCTGACTGGTCGGCTGACAAATGGTCAATTGACACAACAGCATTTGAATATAATGGAAAATTATACTGTGTATGGTCAGGTTGGGAAGGCGATGTGAATGTAGTTCAGAAACTCTATATTGCTGAAATGAGCAATCCTTGGACTATGTCATCACGTCGTGTATGTATTTCCACACCAACCTACAGTTGGGAAACAAACTCTAACCCACAGGTAAATGAAGGACCTGAGGTTCTTATCAGAAACGGAAAAGTTCATATCATTTATTCCGCAAGCGGAAGCTGGATGGACTCATATTGTCTTGCAAGAATTACATGTTCTGACGGCAATTTACTTAACCCTGGTTCATGGTCAAAGGGAAGTGAGCCGGTATTCCAGCAGACATCAGACGTTCACGGTGTGGGACACGCTTCATTCACAAAATCACCTGACGGAACTGAAGACTGGATTGTATATCACGCTGCAAAACGTTCCGGCGCCGGTTGGGACAGAGATGTTCATATTCAATATTTTACATGGCATGATGACTACCCATTCTTTGGCGAACCGGTTTCAAACGGAGTCGAGCTTGGACGTCCATCACAGAATTCGGCATCACCTGTAAATTCAAGCCATTATTATGTAGTAAGAAATCTTGCAACAGGAAGATGTCTTGATATTCCAAACGGCGAGGATAAAAACAGTCTCGGATTACAGACTTGGACTATTAACAAGTCAAACGCACAGCAGTTTAAATTCAACAAAAAATCAGATGGTTGGTACACAATGATTCCAAAATGTGCCCAGGGAAGAGGTCTCGATAATCCATCAGGATCAAGAGATAAAGGTAAACAGTATCAGACTTGGGAACTTAATAACAACAAAGCTCAGAACTTCAGATTAGAGAAGGTTGCTGACGGAACATACAGAATTATTAATCAGGCTAGTCTCTTTGCTCTTACTGACAAAGGTGAAGGTGAAAGCTACAGAGTTACTCAGGAAGCTATCACAAATGGTAATAATCAGAGATGGGAACTTATTGACATCACTGCTGAAGAACAGCAGACTGAAGCTCCTACTGAAGCTCCTACTGAAGCTCCTACCGAGGCTCCTACAGTTGCAGACGACTATACCACAGGTACTGTAATGGAATGGACATACGCCGGAAAATGGGGATTATTCTACGGCAATTGGGCAGGAACTGCAAACGCTTCGTACAAAACAGGAAGCGATATTCCATTTTCAATCAGAGTAAACGAAGCCAACAAAGGTGTTGCATGGCTTATTCAGAGTTCTTATGAGACAGATGCAATAAGCGGTCACACATACAAGGTTTCTGTAGATGTAACTTCAAGCAAATCCGGAGAGATAGGTATTAAAGAAGATTTGTCAAACAATGGTGATAATCCTGTATATAAGCAGGTTAGCGCTAATAACCGAACAACACTTCAGGGTACATACACAGTATCTCAGGACAAAATAAAAATAATGTTTGAGTTGGGTGTAGGTATTGATGCAGGCACTATTATTAATTTCAACTCGGTAAAAATCGAAGATATCACAGTTATCGAGGAACCGACTGAAAAGCCTACTGAAAAACCGACCGAAGCTCCTACTGAGGAACCTACCGAGTCACCAACTGTTGAGCCGAACGAGCCACCGACTGAAGCTTATCATATCGAAGGCGGAATCGAATTAAACGGTCTCCAGATCAGTTACAAGGCTAAAGGTTGCAGAACAATTTATTCTGTTGAACCTGAAATCAACGGAAAATCAGTTGTTGAAGCAGGTTTAGTTTACGGAATATCAAATGACGTTAATGATAATGATTTATATGTAGGCAACCCGAGCGATAGCGTAGCGTATTTTGCAAAGACTGCTGCCGGTAAGATTTCTAATTACTATTCAGACTCAAAGACAGCACAAAGTTATGCGATGACAATGCTCTTTGGCACATCAAATCCGGAAGAATATTCTACTGAAATGGCAGTTAGAGCATATGCAAAATTGTCAGACGGTTCTTATGTATATTCTCCAACAGCAAGATATTCTTTCTACAGTGTTGCAGAGGAACTTTACAGAAAATCAGAAATGAACACAATTGAAGCACATAATTATTTATACAATAATATTATAAAACTGGTTAATCCGGCTTACAAAGAAGTTGAATTTACCGTTTCAGATGTAGTATTGTAAGTTAACGAGGAATACAAAATATTCCGCAATTAGAACAAAGGTGTGTTGCACTAATTTGCTTTAGTGCAACACACCCTTTTTATTATTCATCATAGCATCCCGGCGATCTGCCTGATGCTATATTTCAGTCTGATATTGTACTCTCACTAAGATAATTATGCTCCATAACTCTTGAGAACATCTACCTTATCTAATTTCTCCCATGGAAGATCAAGCTCGTTACGTCCAAAGTGTCCGTAAGCTGCTGTCTGTTTGTAAATTGGTCTTCTAAGATCAAGCATCTTAATGATTCCTGCAGGTCTTAAGTCAAAATTATCTCTGATTATCTCAACTAATTTTGTCTCGCTGATTTTACCTGTTCCGAATGTGTCAACCATAATTGATGTAGGTCTTGCCACACCTATAGCATATGAGAGCTGAATCTCGCATTTTTCAGCAAGTCCTGCTGCAACAATGTTCTTTGCAACATATCTTGCTGCGTAAGCTGCTGAACGGTCTACCTTTGTACAGTCCTTTCCGGAGAATGCTCCACCACCGTGACGAGCATATCCGCCGTATGTATCAACGATGATCTTTCTTCCTGTGAGTCCGCTGTCACCGTGTGGTCCACCGATTACAAATCTTCCTGTAGGGTTGATGAAGTATTTTGTATTCTCATCAAGCATTTCTGCCGGAAGTACCGGTGCAAAAACGTACTTCTTAATATCTTCATGAATCTGTTCCTGCGTAACTTCAGGATTGTGCTGTGTTGAGAGAACTACTGCTTCAATTCTTAATGGCTTTCCGTTCTCATCATACTCAACTGTAACCTGGCTCTTTCCATCAGGTCTTAAGTATGGAAGTGTTCCATTCTTTCTTACCTCTGTTAACTTCTTTGTAAGCTTATGAGCAAGTGAGATTGGAAGTGGCATATACTCATCTGTCTCATTAGTTGCATAACCAAACATCATACCCTGATCTCCGGCACCGATTGCCTCTAATTCTTCATCAGACATTGTATGCTCTTTTGCTTCAAGAGCTTTATCTACACCCATTGCAATATCTGCTGACTGTTCATCGATTGCCACGATAACACCGCAAGTATCAGCGTCAAATCCATATTTTGCACGGTCATATCCAATCTCTCTAACTGTGTCTCTTACAGTTTTCTGGATATCAACATAGGCCTCTGTAGTGATTTCTCCCATTACAAGTACAAGTCCTGTTGTGATAGATGTCTCACACGCAACTCTACTGTTTGGATCCTGTCTCATAAGTTCGTCTAAAATCGCATCTGAAATCTGATCACATATTTTGTCAGGATGTCCTTCTGTTACTGATTCTGAAGTAAATAATCTTTTCTCCATTTTTCTTTCCTTACCTTTCATTTTTTCTTATATAACGTATCTCTTCGTTGTGGCTACTTTTTAACTGCAAAAAAAATAGCCCACAATCGTGGACTTGAATTCAAGGTTATCAAATCCTCTTATTGATCAGCTGTAATGCTGCTCGGGTGGGCACCTTCCTCATCGGGGGTTGCCGTGGCTTCATCGATCCTTGTATCTCCGCCATCTCTTAATAAGAGTTACTTATATTTACAAATGATGTTATACCATCTGATAATGTTTATGTCAATATTATTTTCTTTTTTAATTTCTGAACCATTTCTATCTGTGCATTTCTGCAATCTACCAGATAACACATTTAATGTGTTATAGTACCGAAAGCGATTAGTTACTAATTGCGAAAGCCGCCGGGGGCTTATAACTAACAAGGCGATTGGGCCCCTACTCAGTAAATTTTCTTACCCCACCTTCACTTTGTTTAGATGAGGTGGACATCTACTTCTTAGTTATAAAGAACCGGCAGTTATTATCAACTGCCGGTTCCCTAGCATATAAATGCTTACTGAATTAATATGACATATGATCGTTTGTAAACTCACTCGATTTAACGTTGTTTGCCAAAACATAATATGAATTTACAAAGTGTGGATGTTCTACACCTCTTATTGCAACCCAGATTACACTGTCACGTCCACTATTATAGTCTCCTCCTAGTGGTACATTAAGCATAAAAGCAGCCATTTCAACATAATCACCTTCACAAACTAATCCCATAAGCGTGGCAAGATATTGCATTAGAAATGCCGGTTGCTCACACATTTTAACGCTATACCATAAAAGTGGAATATATACTTGCTTTTCTACTTCGGAATATTGTGAAACATTTTTATATCTTGAAAGGTAGTCTTCCATTAAAGAATAACTAATGTAATTCATATCCATTATTAACATATTGAAAACATTAAGATAATCTCCACTCTTATTATGACAATAACAATAATAATCATACGCTCTTTCTCGCACATCTCCTTTTGGAACAACGTCATACAAAGTGTGCATAGTTAAGTTAAACCCTAAGAAAGGTGAATTGTATATAGGTTTATTACAACTTTTACACCATTCTGAAAGATTAGAAAAATCCCATAAAATACTGTGTCTCGCAGTTTGACCATAGTGCCTATACCCCCAGATTTCGAGCGGAAGACGTGGAATAAAGTCATCACTGTTAATAATATTGAAAATCGTCTTATAATCTTCTGCATCTTTAGCCATAGTGGTGTTAGGTGATGCAAATGTATAAGTAAAAGATTTTTTGCCTTCTTTTTCATAGTAGGCACCTATTACGTTTGCAATACCGCCTCCACGAGAATGCCCTGTAACCCAGTATGCAAAACTTCCGTCATTATGAATATACTTTTCTTTACATTCTTCAACGTATTTATCAACAATCTTTCTTATACGATTAGCTGCAATATCAAAACCTTCATGATTATCATAAGTAATCCATTCTCTGTCCGGATCATCTTTAGTAGCATCGAATCTTGCTTTGTTTCCTACTTCAAAATTACTTGACCACTCTGCTATAGTTGCATTCGTTCCTCTTACTACTACCGTTATAACATTTGTAAAAGTTCCGTTTACGTTTATTTCTTTCCAGCCAAGTACTATCTCAGTTCTGTGAACATCCTTTTTATTACCGATATCATAAGATTTAACATTCTTCATTCCGAAATGTCTTAATATTCCCGCTGTATCATAAGAACCTTCACCATTTACTGTTAATTCTCCTCCATCATAAATTGAATTTGCCAACAGAACAGACATTTTACTTAATCTAGAATTATAGATTTCATTAGATTCCAAGAACCAGCGATAATCCATTTCAAAGGAAAGCTTATTAATTTTATCGTCAGATCCACGCTTCATCGAACCTTTGAATTTGTTAGAATACGGATAACTATCTTTTGAGTCTACAATTCCATCATAGTCTGAGTCCTTAAGTAATGGGTTTGATATAATTTTACCGCGAACGGTTACTTTAGTACGATCTTCATTATATTCCAGTTCTATCTTTGCCAGTTCTTTATCGTCAGTTACACCATCATTGTCTGTATCAGGATTGAGATAGTCTGTTTTAAGTTTGATTCCGTTAAAAATAGCAACTCCATTTTTTTCGTAATAATCCGGAATATTGTCATTATCAGAATCAATATCTAAATCTTCGGTTGAATTATTATTGTTAATAAGTTCAAGATTAATGAACTCTTTTATAGGCGTAACATCACACTTCCATCTGTAATCAAATGGATGAATCACACCGCCGTATCCTGAATAATATGTATGGAACAATTCATCTTTTCCATTTATATAATTGTATTTCCCGGTGATTACACTTCCACCAGTATTTTTGGCAAGATTTTCAAGTTCCGTTTTATACACATTATTTGCACTATGAGTCTCTAAAAAAATAACATTAACTTGAACATCATTTCCGTTGTACGCAATATATCCGAAGAATGCAGACTCGATAGAATGCTTATTTGTAATAGATGTTATAATTACAATTTTCTTTTTTGTTCTGCTATCTCCTACATTAAAACCATTTATTGCATCTTTCAGTCCGTAAGTTATTTTATATTGATATGGAAACATATTGCCTGTGAAGTTTGTACGTGCATTAATATACTTAAGCACAGAGTTAATATCATTTGTCGGTCTTAAAAGACTTTCTGCATTATTTGGAGCTCCTACCGAATTTATATATGCATTAATAACACCGAACTTTGTATATTTCGGTTGTGCTTCCATTATTTTTCTTTCTATATTGGCAGCATCTTTTTGTTCCTCTAAACTGCTTAGTGAATTAACAAATATTATCTGATTATCTACGTCATCACTGATATCTGTATCTGAATCAGTAAAATATTTTGTAAGATAAGATTTGACACTTACACCACCTGTAGCTTCGACAACTTTATCAAAGGATTTGCTTATATTATTAGGGTCATATCCTATAGTAACGCTACACAAAGTAACGTTATTATTTACAGTTTCCTGAGTAAAGCTATTTGGAACTCCTCCGTTATAGCCGGAAGTAAATAATATTTCAATTTTCTTTACACTGTCATCTTCCAGATTAAAGTAATTAAATGATTTTTTTAATGCGTTGACAATAGTATAACCATTGTTGCTTTCTGTGCTATAAGCGTTTTGCAGTATTGAATCAACATCCGTTATTCCCTCACTAATATTGTAATAATTAGACGAAGTACTATAATAATCCATCAAACCTACCTTTGTATTTTCCGGCAGTGATTCGATTATTTCATTTGCTTTACTAATCATCAAATTACGATATTCTTCGTACATATCATTTTCTGATTTTAATGCACTGTTATCAAATACTAATTCTACTTCAATGCTCTTAAAACCTTCTATGTCCCAAACATCAATCCACTCCAACGAATCTTCATATATCTTTCTATTAACAAGAATATAAGTAGAGAAATGTGGCGTTTTTGCTGTTGCAACATTTCCGGTTACAGTTGTTTCAAGTGCTTCAAGTCTCTGATCTTCTTCATTGAAATAATATATTACCGGATCAAAGTCGTTATCCTCCAAAAGTTTTTCATCAAACTCGAAAGAAAGAGTGGCTTCTTCAAATTCACCTTCACAACTGAATTCATAAGCATCACCTATATATCCAGGCATTGTTTTCGGGAACAGATCAATGTCATTTAACTTTTCAACAGTGAGACTTGATACCTGCTCGCCTTTAAGTTCAACTTCTACTGATACTTTTACAGTATCTTCCTCCTCTGAATTGACAGTTACGTCGAAACTCTCTTCCTTCTCTAATGGATTTGTTCCAAGTTCAACTTCTGTTCCGTCGTCAACGCCATCACCATCTGTATCTTCTTTTAATGGATCTGTATGGTATGTTAATACTTCCTCACCATCAGTAATACTGTCAAGATCACTGTATATTTGTCCACAGTTAGTGTTAAGCCTGATTTCTTCTATGTTTGTTAGTCCGTCTTCGTCAGAATCCTCATCTCCATCTAAAATGCCATCATTATCTGTATCAATAAGTTTAGCATCAGTAATTATATCATTTATTTCAATATAGTCTGACAAGCCGTCTCCATCAGTATCTTCGCTATCTGGATCTAACTCAAAGTATTTTTCCAAGAAATCATTGATACCATCATTATCAGTATCAATTTTTAATAATTCTTCACATTCCTTTCTCTGCTTCGCACGTTCCTCATCTGACACCACTGGATTAGATGTTTCTCCGTCTGAATCAGTTAACGGAATACAATATAAAACTGGATTAATAATCTTATCAGCCTTACTTAAGGATGAAATATAAGAGCCTGTTATTCCAATTATAACTTCTTCATTTGGCTTGATAATTCTGTTATAGCTAAGGTGATTTAAGATATATCCTGTTTCACTTTTTTCTTTTACATCAGCATTCCACATACCATTGATTAATACATCAGTATCAAAGGATAAATTCCATGCAGTTATATCATTTGAAGAATTGTTTTTGATATGTATATTACCCACAAATCCTGTTAACCAGTCGCTACATTCTTCATAGGTAACTTCATAATCTTCAGAACATTCCATTACAATTGGTTCACACAATAAAAAATCTTTTGGTGCAGCTTCGAATGAACCTTCACAAGTAAATCCAAAATTAATAGTCTCTCCGGATTCAATTTTATAATTGTAATCTGTATTAGAAAATACATAGCAATCTTCCATCTCTAAATATTTAGAAGCATTCCAAATATTAGTAATTTTATTTGATTGCTCAAATACCAGATACCAACCGTCAATGATTTTATCTCCGGTATTTTTAATTTTAATATCTACATTATAGCCGGTTGCCCACATAGTTGTAACATCGTAAGTTATTTCATAATTGTCCCCATAAAAAGTAGTCTTAGTACTGTTATCCTTAGCAAGAACACAATTGTCCTGTACCGGAAGCACACCAACTACCAGCGCAACTATCATAATAATAGTTATAACCTTTTTAAGTTGCTTCATATGTAAAACCTCCTATAAAATTGTAAAATGACCTTATAAGTTTTTTCTTATACAGTCAATTCACAATTTTAGCATTTACCTCAAATAAAAACAATACAATTCTTTGTTGTTCTGGACATATTTTTTTACAATTCATCCAATCATTTCCAAAAAAATCGACCTCCGTCCACCAAATTTACATCTGATTTTAGGAGATCGATTTGTCAATTATTTCTTTTTAGCTTTTACTACTTTTACTTTTGACCACTTACCTGTCTTATTACCTTTTACTGCCTGAACTTTGATGTAATATGTCTTTGTTGTTTTAATATTTTTAAGTTTAAGACTAGTCTTCTTTGTATTAGTTTTCTTTGTAGCTTTTGCTTTAAATTTTGATGATGTTGAGTACTTAATGTTGTAACTGTCAGCTCCGGTTACTTTCTTGAAAGATAATTTAATTTTCTTTCCGTCTCTCTTTGCACTCTTAATCTTAACTTTTCCAAGTTTAACTTCTTTTTTGGTTTCAGGTGCTTTTGTAGTAGCCTGTGCTATAGTTTCAGCAACTTTTGTTGTAGTAGCCTGTGTAGTAACTTCCTGCGTTGTAACTTCCTGTGTAGTTGTCTCTTCAGGAACACCGGCCAACTTTCTTGCCTGCTCAATAGTCATTTCAGAATTTGTAGTTGCAAATAATTCAACATCTGTGGAATCTTCCGTTATTTGATCAAACGCTACTAAATTTTTGTATTCCTGTTCAATCTTACCATTTGAGTTTACAACTTCTTTTGGGAACTCTAAAAACATATTAATAGCAACGTCAACATCACCTATGATTTCTCTGAGTTCTTCTGGTATTAATCCTGTATCATCTGTATCATCTGTATCATCTGTATCATCTGTATCATCTGTATCATCATCCTCGGTAAACACATTAGGCGCATAATAAAATGTATCTGTTGAAATATACACTGCTGTAGACTTATCTACCTTTTCATAGTACTCTTCAAAAGTATATGTTCCATTTTCATTTTTTTGGTAGTATTCTGTATCGCCGTATTTAACAACTTCAAATCCCTGACTAGCTAATGCCTCATCAAGAGCATCTGCATAAGATATTTCTTCTTCTGTTTCTTCTTCTGCTTCTTCTGTTATTACCTCTCCAATATCACCTCTCATCGAGTCTACTATTGCTTCATAAGCCAGAATAGCTTCTTCTCTCTCAAAGAATATTAGACTATTAAAAGTAACAGTTTCATTATCATTAATTTTGATACTATCTTCTTCATCATACATGCATCCTGTCAAAGTCAAAGCACCTGCTATCAGTAAAGCAGTAATTTTCTTTGTTGATAATTTCATACACTACCTCCTTTGTATGATACCTTGTTATCATAGTTTCACATTATTTTGTTCTTACAGTTTTCTTCTTCCAAGAACCGTAAACCATATTACCGATAGTATTTTTCTTTACTGTTCTTACTCTGATGTAATACTTTGTTCCGCTCTTAAGCTTCTTGATTGTTATAGTATTCTTTTTGCTCTTCTTATATGAAGCTCCACTAAAGTTTTTCTTTGTTGAAATCTGGTACTGATATTTAACACCCTTTACCTTCTTCAATGTAAGCTTAATACTCTTTTTGCTTCGTTTTACCTTAGTAATTTTTGTATCTGCAATCTTAAGTAAGTCCTTAGCAAATGTTTTAACATTAGACAATGTAACATCTTTATGTGTTGATGCAAATACAACATTCATTTTGTTGAAATCAATATCAAATGTTACTTTTTTAGGATTAGTTATGTCGCGAACTCCGTTTGTGTTAATAACCTTTGCAGGGAACTCAAATGTTGCCTCATAGCTGAAATCATCATCGTATATTTCCACTCCGATTGCTGAAAAAGTATCCTTAACAGAATCATAATTAAACTGATCTTTTAACTTCTGCTTTAACTCTTTTCCATCAACTTCGCTGTAGAGGAAATAAAGGTTATATTTACTTGCTGTACTTCCGTCAACACCTTTTAACAATTCACCTTTTCCACGGTTTTCCTCTGCTGAAATAGTATAATAATCCTTACCATTTTCATTTACAATTTTGTATCCACTTTCGGCTAACGTAGAATCAAGGTATTCCTCTGAAAGAGTTCCACCTGCTCTAAGCAAAGCATCTTCTTTGCTGATTTTTATGGTAGATACAACCTTTCCACTACCATCCTTGTTAACCTTAGTGTAATTCTGAATCTGAGTACATCCTGTTACTGCCATCGCTGCAGTCATTAATAAACCTGCAAGACAAATTTTTAATTTTTTCAAATTTTTCCTCCTCCTTATTACTTTGCATTTCTAAACTGTACCGGTGTCATTCCGTATTTTTTCTTAAATAATCTGTTAAAATGTTCGACATTCTGATAGCCTACACTCTCAGCTATAGCTTCAACTGTCATACTACCGCTCTTGAGTAATGCTCTTGCCTTTTTCATTCTGACATTTTTAACAATTTCTCCGAATGTATCACCAGACTTATCTTTAATATATTTTGAAAGGTATGGCTTTGTCAAATGAAATTCCTCTGAAAGTTCATCTAATGTAACTGTGAGGTAATTTGTATGAATATAATTCATTATTTCATTTAAGCGCTCATCCTTGCACTGATTTTCGCTAACCACTGATTCAATCTGATTAACAGCAACTGTCAACGCGTTGATTGATGCCTTGATAATGTCAGGATCAATTCCAACACCCCAGTACATCTTATTGTTATGGCTGATTCCCACATAAGCTACGGCCTTTGATGAAGAACCTCTTGAGAGAGAATGTTCCTCATAAATAGAAAGCTCATAGCTAATATTGAAGTACTGCTTGATTGCATTGCTAACTGCATCAAGTCTTCCGTTTCCTGTGCTCTTAACCACTCTTGTAATGTTATTGTGAGTGATTGAAACCTCTGCAATAATTCCATCAGCCTGTTTGAAGTGAGTCTCAGGAATTGTGAATATTCTTGTGTTAGTAATATATTTATCTTCGAAAATCTGGTATACCCATTCAGGTGATAATTCTTTGTGTTCTTTATCAGATACATCTTTTACTGTGTATCCAACCTGTTCTCTCATCTGATCAGGAAGATCAAACCCAAAGTTCTGTTTTAAGATGTAGCTGATTCCACCCTTACCTGACTGGCTGTTAATTCTGATAACATCACCGTCATATGTTCTTCCGACATCCTTTGGATCAATTGGAAGATATGGAACTGTCCACACATCGTCATTTCCTGCTTCTCTGCATGCCATTCCCTTTGCAATAGCATCCTGGTGAGAACCTGAGAATGCAGTAAACACTAACTCACCTGCATACGGCTGACGAGGGCTTACCTTCATTCCTGTAACTCTCTCGTAAAGTTCAACAATCTCAGGCATATTAGAGAACTCAAGTTCAGGATCAACACCGTGTGAGAACATATTCATAGCTAATGTAATAATATCTACATTACCTGTTCTCTCACCGTTACCAAATAATGTTCCCTCAATTCTGTCTGCTCCGGCTAATACACTGAGCTCTGCTGTAGCAACACCACATCCTCTGTCATTGTGTGGATGTACTGAAATAGTAACAGCATCACGATATTTAAGGTTCTTGTGCATATACTCAACCTGTGTGGCAAACACGTGTGGCATAGCATTTTCAACTGTAGCAGGAATATTGATAATAACTTTGTTGTCAGGCTTTGGCTGCCACACATCAAGAACTGCGTTACATACATCCAATGCGTAATCTACCTCTGTGCCAGGGAAACTTTCAGGTGAATACTCAAATGAGAAGTTTCCATCTACTTCTGCTGCAAGTTTGTTTAATAACTTAGCTCCATCAACAGCAATCTTCATAACTTCTTCTTTTGACTTTTTAAATACCTGTTCTCTCTGAGCAACAGATGTTGAGTTGTAAAGGTGAATAACTGCATGCTTAGCACCCTTTACAGCTTCAAATGTTTTCTTTATGATATGTTCTCTTGCCTGTGTAAGTACCTGAACGGTAACATCATCAGGAATCATATCTCTCTCAATAAGAGCTCTCATGAATGCATACTCTGTCTCAGATGCTGCCGGGAAACCTACCTCGATTTCCTTAAATCCTATATCTACAAGTAATTTAAAGAATTCCAATTTTTCTTCAAGACTCATAGGCTCAATTAATGCCTGATTTCCATCTCTAAGATCAACACTACACCAGATAGGTGCCTTGTCGATATACTCCTTTTTTACCCAATCATAAGTTGGTTTTGGAGGCATGAAATACTGTCTCTTATACTTGCTATAGTTCATCATAATAACTCTCTCCTTTTCTTTATATAAATGTAAATGCAATAATGCAACCTTTGCCTAAAAACAACAAAAATCTCTATCTCACCCTAACCGGATGATATAGAGACGAATAAATCCGCGGTACCACTCTATTTCAAAAAAGCTCTCCACAATACAGCTGTGCTGCATTCTTCATATAACGGTGAAAACCGTCCGGACCTACTGTCAGTTCAGTCGGAAGCTCCAAGGCGAGTTCGTCAGTCTTCATCTGTCATCTCACACCAACCGATGACTCTCTGTAAGAATCCAATTGATTACTACTCCTCTTCACAGCCTTTCGTTGTCTTGTGTTAAAAAATATCAACCTTTTTAACTTCTTTTAAAATATAACACACGACACCATTCTATCCAAGTGGTAAATTTAATCAGTTTAGTTGATTTATTTTAATATTTTGTTTATCGAATATTAAAGAGATTGAGAAATTACTTCTCAATCTCTTAAGTTTCTTATCCAACTCTTAATTTGAATTTCTGTTCTTCCCTGTCATCTGATACTTTTTCGATATCAGCTCCAAGTCCGCGAAGCTTCCCTTCAAAGTTTTCGTATCCTCTCTGGATATATACAATATCTTCAACGGTAGTGAATCCCTCAGCCATAAGTCCCGCAATAACAAGTGCGGCCCCTGCTCTAAGGTCCGGTGCTGAAACTGTTGCACCCTTTAAAGTCTTCACGCCATTAATGAAGGCTGTGCTTCCCTCAACCTGTATCTTTGCTCCCATTCTGTTGAGTTCACCTACATACTTAAATCTGTTCTCAAAGATACTTTCCACAACAATACTGTAGCCTGTGGCAACACTCAATACAGTGGCCATCTGTGGCTGCATATCTGTAGGGAAACCCGGATATGGAAGAGTCTTAAGCTGAGTGCTTGTTATAACGTCTCCTGCTTTAACTCTTACTGCATCGTCATACTCTGTGACAACGCATCCCATTTCTATAAGCTTTGAAGTGATACACTCTAAATGGATAGGAATAACATTCTTAACTAAGATGCTTCCTCCTGTGGCTGCTGCCGCGCACATAAATGTACCCGCTTCTATCTGATCAGGAATAACTGAATAAGTTGTTCCATGCAATTTTTCTACACCATAAATTCTAATCTTATCTGTTCCCGCACCTCTTATATTTGCTCCCATACTGTTAAGCAAGTTAGCAACGTCTACTACATGAGGCTCTTTGGCAACATTCTCAATGGTAGTTTTACCTTCAGCAAGTGATGCTGTAAGCATAAGATTGATAGTGGCTCCAACTGAAGCCATATCAAGGAATATATGATTGCCTACAAGTCTGTCTGCCTTTGCAATCAACATTCCGTGACCGTTTTCATCATCCACCATAGCTCCAAGAGCTCTAAATCCTTTGATGTGCTGATCAATAGGTCTGCTTCCGATAGCACATCCGCCAGGGAGTGCAACCTCTGCGTTTTTAAATCTTCCAAGCAAAGCACCAAGCAAATAATATGATGCTCTGATTTTCTTCATCTGTTCGTACTCAACTACACATGAATTAATAGTCTTTCCGTTTATCTTTACTGTGTGTCTGTCAACCCTGTTGACTGTAGCACCAATATTTGCAATTGCATCAATCAACTGGTTAATATCGCTTACGTCAGGCAGATTTTCTATTGTGACTTCTTCATCCGTCATAATAGCTGCTGCGAGCAATCCAAGTGCTGCATTTTTAGCGCCACTGATTTCTACTTCCCCGTCAAGTGGCTTACCGCCCTTAATTATATAACGCTCCATTATACACCTCTAATTAAGACTAATCGTCGTGGTTATCCAAATCTTTTTTAATGACCTGGGCAAAAATGCCCACAATCATATTTATTGTATCACATAATCATTATTTGGCAACCTTTAATTGTTCTTCCAATCTTTCCACTGTCTCTTCTATGGAAAGTCCCTGTTCGCTCACTACTATATCCGCGTATTTTTCATATAACGGTGCTCTCTCAGCATATAAATCTTCAAGTGTCTGACCATTTCTTAAAACCACACCCCTGTTTTTAATATCTCCCAGTCGCAGCTTCAAATGCTCAATGTCGAGTTTAAGATATACCACTGTTCCGATTTCTGACAGATGCTCCATGGCCTCAGTTCCATAAACAACAGAACCTCCGGTTGCTATGATGGTTCGCTCTGTTTCTATAGATTTATTTACATCATTTTCAATAGCGATAAATCCATCCACGCCCTCGGATGCTATTATTTCCTTAAGCAGTCTGTTTTCTCTTTCCTGAATTACCAGATCCGCATCCATAAATTTGTATCCCAAAATCTTTGCAAGAATGACTCCTATGGTGCTTTTGCCTACACCCGGCATTCCTATAAGAACTATATTGCTTTTCTTCATGTTAATCCTCGTATTTGTCTTTCTGTTTTCTTATTTATCTTCTGATTCGTCTTTTCTTTTATCCTCTTTCAGCATACTTGCTCTGGATATTGCGTCATTGCCGTATTTTTTTCTGATTCCGTCAATTGCCGTCTCCAGCTTTTCAAGTTTTTCTTTGGAAGGCAATTGATAAGTTTTACCTTCAGCCTCTTTTGTGCCACCGGGCATATTTGATTCATTTATCAGATTAAACAAGCTTAACTGTTCCGGTTCATCCTCCCCTACCAGTTTGGTTGTACGCACTCCAAGGAGTCTTATTGGCTTGTGATTCCACAATTCATCAAACAGTCTGCAGGAACATTCATAAATCTGTCTGCCTGTTCTCAACGGTTCATCCAGTGTTATCTGTCTTGAATTCTTTGAAAAATCAGAATACTTTATCTCTACGCATACCACAAAAGCCTTCTGTTTTGCTTCGCGCATTCTGGCAGCAACCTTATCCGATAAATAAAGCAAAACTTTCTTTGCATCATCCGCCAAAACCACATCCTCTGAAAGCGTAGTGGAATTACCTATCCCTTTCAGTTCTTCTCTCTCAGTGTTTACTCCGCTGTCATCTATTCCATTGGCAAAGTTCCACAGTGTCTCTCCATGACTTTTCAGATGGTATGTAAGTATCTCCTTGGGAGTTTTGGCAAGCTGACCGACATTCATTATACCAATTCTATGGAGTGTTTCAACTGTAGATTTGCCCGCCATAAATAAATCCTCAATGGGAAGCGGCCACATCTTCTGCTCTATTTCATAGCTGTACAATGTATGTATTTTGTCAGGTTTCTCAAAATCCGACGCCATCTTTGCCAATACCTTTTTGTCTGATATTCCCACATTGACGGTGAACCCCAGTTCCTTTTTTATTCTGTCTTTTATAATGGTGGCCGCCTGTATCGGACTTTCAAATCTGCTACTAATCCCTGTAAAATCAAGATAGCATTCATCCACGCTCACCTGCTCTATGTCCGGTGTGTACTCTTTTATCAAAGAAATAAATTTAGCACTTTCTTCATGATAATAATGATGTTCCGGAGGAAACATCTCAAGAGAGGGGCATTTTTTTAATGCATCTGTAACGGGTTCACCCGTCACAATTCCATATTTCTTTGCCGGAATTGATTTTGCCAGCACAATGCCATGGCGGCTTGCTTTGTCTCCACCTATTATGCAAGGTATATCTCTAATGTCTACAGTGCTTCCTTCACGAAGACGCTTCACGGCAGTCCAGCTTAAGAATGCCGAATTGACATCAATATGAAATATAATCTGATCCATCCCTTCCTCCAATCTTATTTCAAGACTCCCTCCTACTGTATCGTACCTTTTCCCATCCACATTACACTAATGTGATTGAAATGGGAGTCATCTCACATCTGATATAATTATATTCTCACTTTGTATATTTGTACATTTATTTGACATGAAAAGCATTTTTATTTAATGCCTAAATCTTGCTTTTTACTATGAATAATATTATAGTATGATAAGCAAAACAGTTTACTTCAATATAGGAGGAAAAACATGAACATTATTATTGTTGGCTGTGGAAAGGTTGGTTATGCTATTGCCTCGCAGCTTACAGAGGAAGGACACGAAATCACTATAGTCGACTCAAATGCAGCACGACTTGAAAGAGCATGTTCATCTCTTGATACCAACGGTGTTGTGGGAAATGGTACTGCATACAGTGTTTTACTGGAAGCAGGAATCAATGAAGCGGATGTATTTATCGCTGTGACGAAACACGATGAGGTAAACCTTCTCAGCTGTCTTATAGCTAAGAAAGCCAATAACTGTCAGACCATTGCAAGAGTTAAACAGCCTGAATATTATGAGGAAATTGAATTTTTATCAAACGAGCTCGGTATCTCATATGCGTTCAATCCGGAGCTTATGACTGCACGAGAAGTATTTATGCTTATTCACTCGCCTGCCGCTCTGGAAATTGACAGTTTTTCCAAAAACTCTGTTAATCTCATGAAAGCCAAAATTCCTGAAGAATCATCTCTTGTCAATATGTCATTGAAAGCAATGAGTTCTTCTATCCGTTCTGAAGTTTTGGTTTGTATTGTAGAGCGTGACAAAAAAGTGATTATACCTTCGGGAGATTTTGTTCTCAAAGCGGGCGACACTATTTCTTTTGTTGTGCCTATGAAACAGGCTTACCATTTTTTTAAAGAAATCGGTCTAAAGCCAAAATCAATAAAACATGTTGTAATAGCAGGTGGCGGCACTATAGCATACTACCTTGCAAAATACCTGCACGAAAAAACCAGCGTAAAAGTTAAAATAATCGAGCCTAATAAAACTCTTTGCGAAAGACTCAGCAACGCACTTCCTTACTGTATGATTATCAACGGCGATATTAATGATACCGATTTATTAGAGCAGGAAAATATTGCCGATGCCGATGCACTTATCGGTCTATCAGATGTGGACGAAGAGAATATAGTATTTTCACTTTATGCGTCTAAAATGTCTAAAGCAAAAATCATTACTAAAATTAACAGAAGTGAATTTTACGGTGCATTCGAGGATCTTCCGGGAAGTCTCGTATGTCCTAGAAATATAACAGCAGAATCCATGATTGGATTTGTAAGACATCTCGAGAGTTCTTACGGAAATGTGGATGCAGTTTATAAGCTCAACAACAATCAGGTTGAGGCATTGGAATTCTCTTTAGATAAATCCTCAAAGATTGTGGGTGTACCTATTCACTCACTTAACCTTAAGGACAATCTTCTTATTTGTTCAATATCCCGTGGTAAAAAAATTATCAAGCCACGTGGTAACGATATATTAGAGGCCGGAGACACCATCGTTGTAGTAACTACTCACAAAGGACTCCTGGCTGCAAATGACATACTGAAGAAATAATATTTGGAGGAAATATGAATTATTCAATTATCAGATATATGCTTGGACTTGTAAGTTTTCTCACAGGCATCTGCATGCTTCTTCCATTGTTCATTGCAGTATTGTACAGAGAAAACGAGGGAACAGCATATTTGTTATGCTCATCCTTCTGTATAATATTAGGACTGCTACTTACCCTCAGAAAGCCTAATAACACGTCTTTCTTTGCGAGGGAAGGTTTTTTTGTAGTAGCCCTCAGTTGGGTATTAATCAGTCTCGTTGGAGCCATGCCTTTCTTCGTAAGTGGAGAGTTCAACTCATACACAGATGCTTTATTTGAAATTGTGTCCGGTTTTACCACAACCGGTGCCAGCGTCTGCAATGATGTAGAAGCCCTGTCCCACAGCACTCTTATGTGGAGATCGTTTTCACACTGGATAGGCGGAATGGGAGTTTTGGTATTCCTTATTGCACTCCTTCCTTCCACCGGAGGACAGACACTTTACTTTATGAAGGCAGAATCTCCGGGACCATCTGTTGGAAAACAGGTTCCGAGAATGCAAAATACGGCAAAACTTTTATATATTATTTTTGCCGCATTAACATTTGCCGAGTTTGTATTTTTAGCCTTTGGCGATATGAATATATTTGATGCACTCTGTGCTTCCTTTGCCACTGCGGGAACCGGTGGTTTTGGAAACTACGGTGACAGTATGGGATCCTTCAGTACTTACACTCAGGTAGTCATTACCGTGTTTATGATGCTGTTTGGTATCAACTTCAACTTCTATTTTCTTTTAATTTACAAGCGTTCAAAAGAAGCTTTTAAAATCGAAGAAGTAAAGTGGTACCTTTCCATATACGCCATTGTAGTGGCACTCATCACATTAAACATCACACGCTTAGGCGGAAACTTATTAACTAATTTGAGAGACGCCGCTTTCCAGTCTGCCTCTGTTATGACTACTACAGGTTTTTGTACTGTCAACTTTGACAACTGGCCAACGTTCTCAAAATCACTGATGATATTACTTATGATTATCGGTGCCTGCGCAGGCAGTACCGGAGGTGGAATCAAAGTTTCAAGAATTATGATTTATCTCAAATCCGTAAAGAAAGAACTTCAACATCTGGTTCATCCCCAGCACATAAAAGTTCTCTCTTTTGAGCATAAGCCACTTCCACATGACGTATTAAGATCAGCTAATATTTTTCTTATTGCCTACTGTTCTATCTTTATTGTTTCATTCATCATTGTGAGTTTAGACAATTTTGACGGAACAACCACATTTACCGCAGTGCTTGCCACTTTAAACAACATCGGTCCAGGTCTTGCAAAGGTCGGTCCGGTAGAAAACTTCGACAAATTTTCTGATTTATCTAAGTTTGTATTTATGTTTGATATGCTGGCAGGTCGACTCGAGATATTCCCAATGCTTGTGTTGATTTCACCTGCGGCCTGGGCAAGAAGAAAATCTTAATAAATCAAAGAAAGGAAAAAAACATGAAAAACAACATTTCTTTAACATCAAAAAAGAAAATCGGCAGAATTGCTGCCACAGCTCTTGCACTCAGCTTAATCTTTTCTTTCAACGCCCCTTCAGATGTACAGGCGAAGAAAGTATCGGGAAAAGTTGTAAGTGTAAAAATCAAAGGAATCAAAAACAAGAAATTAAGCCTCAAAGTTAACGAGACAAAGAAACTCAAAGTTAAGGTTACTAAAAAAGGCAAAGTAAGCACAAAGGTTACATTCAAATCAAGCAAGCCTTCTGTTGCAACTGTTTCAAAGAAAGGTCTTGTAACAGCAAAGGCTGTAGGAAAAACAAAGGTTACAGCTACTTCTAAAGCTAACAAAAAGAAAAAAGCTTCTGTCACTGTAAATGTTATTGCAAATGAATCATCAAACAACAATAACAAGCCTTCAACAAACAACGGTAACGTTAAACCGGGCAATGACAGCAATGTTCAGAAACCTTCTACAAAGCCAGAGGACAAGCCGGAACAGAAGCCGGAAGAAAAACCTGAAGAAAAACCTGAAGAGATTGTAAGAAACATTAAAGAAATTGCAACCTTCAGACTTAGTGAATCTGACTTTGATTATGTTGAAGATGACGGAGTAGAATGCGACTACTATTGCTATAAAAAAACTTTTACTTACACAGCTTTAAATGATGGAGTTGTATTCTTTGATGCAACATCTAGTGTAAATCTCAATGAGTTAGATGTTTACATTCCGGATGCTGATTCTCTCTCAAATGGCGCATACGAAGTTACTAAAGGAGAGACTTATACTTTAAAACTTCGGATAATCGATTCTAAATCCTACAATACGAATATTACAGTTACTGTCGAGGACGCTTATCTTGCCCACATAATTCTTGAGGATAGATGCGTAGAAGTGCCACTTCCTGATAACGGCGAATATGCAATGTATACACCGACAGAACGTTTCTACGATAAGCTTTCAGATTCTTATATGGATTACTCAGGATATTACGAGTATTATCCCGACGACGAAGATGGTGAGTACGAAGAGTATATTAACCCTAATCTTTCATTAAATGGAGAGACTACTTTCTATGAGGTAAATTTATATCTTAGAGCCGGCACTTACGATTTAGTTGAATCTCCTACTACTTGTATATCTATCAATGACGGGGAAGATGAGCCATATTTTGTAGATGACAATTTCTATTCATACAAATTTGAAACAGGACAATTTACCATCACTAAAGATATGACAATTGTCGCTAAGGCTGTAATTAATGACGACTACAAAACTAAAGCAACACAGCTTAAACTTGGAACAAACTCCCAAATCACTTTTGATAAACACAGCGATCGTCCTTATGCATACACTTCATTCACAGCCCCTAAATATGGCACATACAATTTTTCTATTGATGGTGAATTAGACCATTATGCAGATTGCATATTTTCAAGATTTGAGAAAATACGTTTTGAGGGTGAAGATTACGACGATGAAGAAGCAGATTATTTTGATTATTTTCCACTCGAAGACTTTTCACTCACATTAAAAGCCGGTCAGACAGTATATATTATGTTTGGTGATTATTATGGTAATTATGAACCATTTGATGTAGAAGTGCTCTACACAGGTAATTAACTTATATAACTAATAATAACTTATATAACTAATATAAGAAAAAACTGTTGTACTAACATCAAAGTTAGTGCAACAGTTTTTTTATTTCATTCTAATTCAAGAACGCTCTGGGCGATATTTATTTTCGTTTCTTTTGAACACTGTATCCAAACTTTCCTACGTACTCTCCTGTCTCGTAGTAGCAACCATGAGAATATACGAGTGGATTTGCTTTTCCAAGATCAAATTTACCTGTCTCATCCATATATTTTTTGTCTGCATGAACTGCAAGAACTTCACCCACAAACATGTGGTGTGTTCCGTACTCGCGCTTTTCAATTACTTTGCACTCTATATTGACAGGGCTCTCTGCAATAAGTGGTGCTTTTACATATTTTGCTTTTTCTCTCGTGAGCTTGCACTCCTTAAATTTATCTACATCACGTCCTGATTTAACTCCACAGTAGTCCGTTGCAAATGCTAAATCTTTTGTAGTAAGGTTAATTACAAACTCTCCTGTCTCCTCAATCATCTTATATGAATGTCTGGAAGGTCGAACTGAAATATATGCAAGTGCCGGATCTGAACACACTGTTCCTGTCCAGGCTATTGTTATTATGTTGTCGTTTCCTTCATTGTCTGCCACCGTAACCATAACAGCCGGTATAGGGTAGAGCATATTGCCGGGTTTCCAAATTTCTTTTGCCATATCATTCTCCGTAAAACTAATTATTCAAATATTATTTTATTTTCTATTTTTTCTTTTTATTCTTATTTTTCATTGCGATATCGCTCACAACAAGCTTACCATCCACCACCTTATAGGTCAGTGTCATTGTAGAATTGACATCTCCTTCAAGTTCAAAAATGTAACTTGTGGATACTGATGTGTCTGTCGAAGATAGATAATAATAACTGTAACTATAATTAAACTTATACTTTCCATCACCAATGTATTCGGCTTCATGCTTCATATCACTGAAGTTAAGCTCCATCAGTTTATAATCGTCAATGTTTCTTGTATCCGGCCAGAACACAGCATCCTGACTTGCAAGCAATAATTTATTAATCTTCTTTTTCAGTTTTTTGTTATTCTCAAAATATATAAGAAGTTTCTTTGTAGCTGTTTTTCTGTTTCTAACCGCCTCGTAAAATTCTTTTACAATTTCACCGGAGTTCTTCTCCATTGTCTGAAGATAATCCTTTTTGATTTTGGCCTGTTCTGCAACAAATCCTGCCTTTTTACCTGACTCAAAAATACTGACTGTTCTGTCCATCTCCATATAGTCAGAATACACATAGACATAATGATTTCCCATAATTATGTTCTCAACCTTGTAGGTCTTAAACTCACTCATACTGTCTGAATTTTCAGGGTTGATAATCATGATTTCTCCCGTAGAAGTTTTTATATAACTGTCTGCTTCGCAAATCTGATTATCACTCAGTTCCTCTCCGTCAAACTTTGCCTTCATAGTTGCAGGTATTTTCACATAGAAGTCCTTTGCAACATAATCTCTTACTGACACGCTCCACTTTGAAAACAGATTACTGAATATTCCACCATGTTTGTACAGATAAATGTCAAATCGACAGTCTTCTTCTGTAACAGAATCTATATAATTAACCCTGATACGATATCTGTCATCAACTTTTTCTGCCTTTTTGAATTCATAACTTCCTACGTTTGTCTCGCTTTTGAGTTCCTTCATAAGTTTCACGAATTCTTCTTTTTTTATAACATCTTCGGAATTATCCACGTACTTATACATTCCCTCAAAATCTTTTACAAGGAATTTTCCAAAATACTGTGCCACATATGCTATAGGATCTGATTTATCCTCTACAACAGCTATGCCGGCACCAAGGCCGGCACAGCATGCAAGAATAAACATCGCAACCAGCAGTCTGACAAAATTGTTGTCGAAAATGCTCTTCTTCTTAGAACTGTCAGCATTTTTCTCTTCAGTAGCCTCTTCCAAGATTGCTTCATCATTTTCGAAAGCTTCTTCCAAACTGATTTCCTGATCATTTTCCTGATTGTTATATTGTATATTTTCCTGATTGTTTTCCTGTAATTCTTCCTTTTTTTCTTCCATAATACCTTTCATGTGCGCTGCAAAAAACGCAGACACGCCTAATTGTATTCTTTCAGAACATATTGTTTGTCAACAGCATAGAGAATTCTGTTGTAAAGATAATCATGCTGTTCTTTTGAACTCATCATTTTTCCGTCATATAGATAAGATGCTATGTTAAATACGGAAGTTGAAACCACCTCGCTGTACTCAACCGAGCCATCATTGAGCTTAGCGTATGCTCTGATAAGTAATGGCGCACTTAAGAAATTATCGTTCACTTCACCGTAACTCATAGTCATAACATACTTGTCTGCGACTCTTCCTTTCTCAGTTGCCTTATAAGAGTATACATCTATATTGGTACTATTTACAACCATTTCATCAATATCTGCATAATCATCCAGTCCATAAATGAGTCCAAACTCCACTACATCAGCTGTATTTCCCTTCACATTGTATAAAGTTCTAAAGCTCTCGTTGTAAGTATTTATCTGGAATCCTTCTATATTTACCTGAAGTGCTTCTGTTGGTGCTTCCGTTGGCGCTTCTGTCGGTTTCTCTGTCGGCGCTTCTGTTGGTGCCTCTGTCGGTGCTTCTGTTGGTTCCTCTGTCGGTGTTTCCGTCTGTGTGCCTCCCGCTACTTCCACCTCTGCATTAACACCGGCTGTCTCCTTGCCGCTTAATACCGCTGTTATTTTTACTGTGTGAACTCCTTTGGCAATGTCTTCTAATATATATTCTTTGCAAATTACTTCATCCAATACTTTGACATTGTCAATGTAAACATTGTACTTTTGCCCATTTGCAATCTGAGCTTCATTCTGTCCCCAAATCACTCTGATGGTATTGTCTGAAGGTGAAGAAACAACGTGTCCGATTACTTCAATCGGCCCATTATCATCTACATGGGCAGTAGTAGTTTCCACTGTAGAAGTAACATCTTCTATTTTGATTGAGTTGAAATTAATAACTGTCCCAGCATCCACACCGCGACCCATTTCAAACATAATTTTAATTTTATCCTGTGAAACTGTATAAGTTCCTGTCAGCGTTGTGCGTGTGTTTGCATTTATCTGCTTATATACCGGATTCTCTGCGCTGTTTGACAAATCTTCCTTAATACCGATCTGACAATCTTTAGTAGGCGTCACATCAACTGAAACCTTATAAGTGTGGCCGGATGTCACATCAGTTTCATAACTTCCCTGAATAAGCCAGTCCACGCCTATGGTAGTCTGGTTTACTCTGACTGATAACAAAGGATTGCCTGACACTTTGTATGAAACATTCGCTCCACCACTCCAGTCACCGTAATATATTCCCCAGTTTCCTTCATAGGACCATAAATTTGCTGTTCCAGTCTTATAGTCATCTGCCTGAGTTGTTGGTGCCTGTGTTGTTGGTGCCTGTGTCGTAGTTACCTGTGTCGGATCAAAGGCACTCCACGTACCGTTTCTGTATACCCAGTTAGCTGAAGTCATGGCAAGTCCCGGTTGCTGATCCGCAGGATATCTGTTCACATCATCACTATAGAAAATAACCCTAGGTTCAGTAATGCCTGCCGGAACTGTGTATTTGTAATATCCGGTAGCACCGTCATATGTCATCTGTGCTCCCGGCCAGCCTGCATTAGGAGTTCCGGTTGTATTATCATAAACATAGCATCGCACCGGTGTGGTCCATCCTGCAGGGAGATCAAGATATGCTGTATATGTAGTTCCCTGAGTTGTGGTCTGCTCTTTTTCGTAATCGTACACTACTGCTATTCCGGTGCTTCCCACTGTTCCTGTGATGGTTGAGGAAGTTATAGTAAATGTATTTCCTGTTATTTCATCTTTGTATGTTCCCGGTTCTACTAATGAGCCTCCGTTAGGTATGCTAATCTGTCCTCCATTTCCGCTTCCCATAGCAATAACCACGCCCTTTTCACGACAAACTGCGGCCACATTGTTTGATGAGACAAAGTACTCACTCTGTCCTGTCATGGCATTGTGGAAATGGTTAACTGCCGCTACCTCTGCACTCTTGAAATGAACACTTCCCTTAACACCTGCATAAATATTTGTCTTTACTGCAGATGAAGGTCTTGAGAGATAAAGTGCTGAGGCCGACTGTCGGCTGGCTGCCATTGCATACGCTCTGTCAATTACATTCTGGGTCATCTCGTTTGAGTATCCTGACTCTTTGTCATTTGACCATGTATCATGACTCTCTGCCCAATAAACCAGTTTCTTCGGCTGAATTCCTCTTGTAGTCCAATTTCCGTAACTTGTAGGTGCTGTTCCGGAATTGAATGCATTTCTAAGTGTCTGTCCGTAGGCACTGTCAGTAATGCTCATGTATGTTGTGTATTCAGAGGCAAGTTCATTGTTCTTACTTGTTGATGATGCCCCCGGCTCTCCCAATATTTCTCCATAATGGTAGAGTCCGCTGTTCTCGCAGACTGTTGACCAAAAAGCACAACCTTCACTAGGAAGTGCAATGTGCTTTGCGGCATCCCATCTGATTCCGTCTACACCAATTGATTTCAAATCCTGAATGTAATTTCTGACTAACTGCTGAACATAGGAATCCTCTGATTTAATGTCCTGCATTCCAAGATCACCTGTAGTTACCGCCGTTCTGTCAGAGTAATTGTTTATCTGTCCATAGGTGTGCCAATATTTGCTGTCCTTCAAATCACTCTGAATGTTAGTGTGATTTCCCGCAAGGTGATTTGCAACTACATCCACAATAACCTTAATTCCGTACTTATCCGCCTCTGTACAAAGACTCTGAAGGTCACTTCTGGTTCCAAGATCATTGGTTCCGATATAAAATCCAAGTGGCTGATAGAGCCAATACCAGATTCCCGAATTTACTCCCACCTGAGCCGGTGAAGTCTGAACAGAAGTGAAACCTGCTTTTGCAATGTTTGGAAGTTCCGCTTTTATGTCATTATACTTCCAGTCAAAGCAGTGGAGAATCACTCCCTCCTGAATACTTTCTTTCAAACCATAACTGTTTGTTGCTCCGTATACCTGCTCTGCAGATATTCCTGTAATTTTTTGCATAAATGTGCCGTTGCTGCCAAAACATGACGTCATCATGACAGCACCAACAAGAAGACTTGATAATGTCTTCTTCACTAGATTTTTTTTAATCATTTCCTTCCTCCATATTTAATTTCCGAACCCCTTTTCATCGATATTCAAATGATAACACATTTTTTGTGTAAAAAAAAAGAAGTTTACTAAATTTTTTTAAAAAATTTAGTAAACTTCTTATATCATCTACTGAATATCACGCAAATCGCCATTCCGCGTGTAATCCGCGATTTTGCGATTCGCTTATACCTTCAGGAGCATATCACTGTACGCATATTCTCCTGTGCTGAGTTCTGCGCTTATTACATACTTTTCTTGATTAGCTATTTTTTACTATCCGTATTTACGGTAAATCCAACTAATACCTTTGTCTTTGGATGAATGCTAATTGTATATTTTGTGCCATCATTCAGTGTCAATTGAACTGCCGGTGTAGCATAAATATATTGGGCATTATCATCTCCTCCAAAGAATACAGTGCTAACCATAACTTCTTTATTTTCGATTTTTTTGCCTTCAAGATAATCTGTTGCGAATTTGTCTGCAACTTCTAAGTATGCTTTGGAATCAGCTTCTATTTCATCACCAAATTCCATTGAACTATCAGCACCTTTATTAACATCTAAATCTTTGTAGTATTTGTAAACATAATTCAGTTCTCCAGTTATTGTGCTCGCAGAAAAAACATACTTGTCGTCTTCATTGTTTGATATTTTCAATTCGCCGTAATAGTCTCTTTTTGATATTTCATCCTCTTCACGAATATTGATACCTATAGCCATGTCTTTAGTAAGTTCTCCATATATTTTTTCAACCTGTGGAATTATAACATTTGCTATTTCAGTTCCTTCCATATCAATATTCTTTTTATCGGAATCAGGCGTATTATCATCAACAACAACTTCGCGTTGTGAATCATCAGCCTTAGCCTCTTTTTTTTCTCTTGCCTTTTCCAATTCCTCCCCATCAAATGATTTTGAATTTTCATTCTTGACAGTTTTTTGGATAGCCTTATTTTGTTCTCCTGCTATAGTCTGATTGAGTATTATGCCGCCACTTCCGGCAATTGCCAATGATAATACTAAAGTTAACATGCTTTCTTTCCTCATATGTAATATCTCCTTTCTTTAGTCTACAAGCAGTTTACACCCCCACACTTTCCATACAATTTCAAAAAAGTAACAAAACGGTAACGCTTTACAAAAATTATTATTTTATTCTCCAAAACTCCACTTCAACAGTTGTTCCTTCGCCTTCCCTAGATATTATATTCATTTTAGCATTGTGTAACTCTACAATACGTTTGCACAGTGCAAGGCCTAGTCCATTGCCTCCTTGAGATCTGCTTCTACCCTTGTCTACTCGATAAAAGGGTTCTGTGATTCTGTTCAATTTTTCTTTTGGAATTCCAATTCCATTATCTGATATGGAAAGTTTGATGTTTCCATTTTCTATTTTTTCTATTTCGACTTTAACTGTTCCATCTTCTCTTTCCTGCACAGCTCTTGAAGCATTACTTATAAGATTTAGTGTTAATATAGAAATGAGTTGAGAATTTCCATATATGTTATCATTTTCCCCTGTCTTATCAACCCATGTAACCTTCCTATCCTTTGCTCTTATAGAATCCGGTGCACCATCACTTTCAACATATTTCTTATCCACAATATGTCGCTGCTTATCAACAAATGATTTTACCCTAAACTCTTCCATATCTATTTTATGACCTCTAAGTTCTGCCAAATCCATAAGTGCATAAGCCATATCCTGAAGCCTTTTACTCTCATCCATAATGATCTGATAAAACTCCTGAGCCTTATCTTCAGTTATAGGCGCCTTCTGAAGAAATTCCGCGTAACCATAAATACTTGTAAGAGGACTCTTCATCTCATGTGCCAGATTTTCAATCAATTCTTCCTTCTTCTCGTTTTCATTCTGAAGTTCTTCTATATTTTGTTGTATTTTTTCAGCCATAGTATTCAGACTTTCGCCTAAACCTGCAATCTCATCTTTTCCTTTTATATCAACTCTACTTTGATAATTCCCCTCTCGTATTTCATTGGCCTGTTTATCTAAATATTCCAACGGTCTTAAGAAGATATGCAAAAATAAATTTAATAAAACGGCCATAACCGCCATCATAGCAATACTAATCATTAAATATATTTTGTGTAATTTCTTCCAGGTATCGTTAAGTCCTTTTAAGGGATATTTCATACACAGTCTGTAATCATCCTCAAGTCCCTTCACTTTTCCTACCGCTCTAAATGATTTATTCCAGCGCTTTCCATAAATTTGCGTGGCAATTATATCATCTTCTGTAAGTATATAGTCTTCTTTATCTGCCTTTGACTCATTTTCCGGATAAATTTTCTTTCCATTTTTCCACAACAAAAGTTCAAACGACTGCTTACTGTATTCTTTTTCATACATCTGCATTAACTCATTGATAGTATCTTCATTAAGATTTTGTCTGGATTCAAGGGCACTAAAATTATTTTCAACTATTTGTTCTAGCATATGGTAGCTAGTTTGGCCGCTTGTCTCTTCTGTTTTTATACTTTTTTGGTAAGTCAAATGAAAAACAGCATATATTCCAAGATTTACAAAAACAACACTAATGATAAATGCTACCAGATATATTTTTTGCCATACTTTCATGTTGTTTTTACCTCCAATCTGTAACCCACTTTATTAACAGTCTGTATCTGTTTGTCCCACCCCAGCTTCTTTCTTAGTCGCTGAATGTGTACATCTACTGTTTTTGTTTCACCTTCGTAGTCCCAGCCCCACGCCACTTCTAATAATTTTTCTCTGGACATAGCGATATTTCTGTTATCAATGAGTACCGATAACAGATTGAATTCTCTAGGCGTAAGCTCAATTCGTTTTCCATCTTTTTCCACTGTCCTGTTTTCCTGATCCACTGTGACTCCATCCAGAGAAAACATTTCTTCCTCTTTATGAAATCTGCGAAGAACTACTTTTACTCTTGCAACAAGCTCCATCATTTCAAATGGCTTAACTATGTAATCTTCTGCGCCAAGGGTTAATCCCTGCAGCTTGTCATTCAACTCACCTTTTGCTGTTACAAATATTACCGGTATGTTTTTGCATGCGCTTATAAGTTCAAATCCTGAAGCTCCAGGCAGCATAACATCTAACAATATCAAGTCATATTTTTTATTTTCCAGTTCCTGCTTCATCTGCGTACCATTTACACACAAATGACTTTTATATCCAACTAACTCTAAGTTTAGCTGTATTAAATTTCCAATATTCACATCATCTTCAACAATTAATATTTGTTCCATAATTATATCTCCTCGGTTGTGATGCATTTTTTCAGCTTCTTTGCACATCTCATAAAACATCTACCATATTATATATCATAAGGAAGTAACAAAACGGTTACAATCCCTTTTCTTTATTTATGAATATTAAATTATAGTATTCTTAAAATCACCAATTATTAAAGTTAGACATAAAGAAACAGAGTAGCATTAGCAATGGCCAATGCTACTCTGCTCTATTAATTTTTCTATTTTATCACTATATCCTGTCCGTTAAGATCTCTTGTCATTCTGAAGCTGTCTTTTACGTTATTTCTTCTGATTTTCTTATATTTCTTTCCATTTACTTTCATGTTGAATTTGTCTGTGCCATCGATTGACATCTTATGATCTTCGTAATCTACAGCCACGTCTTCATCTGAAGTTGCTGTTCCCTGAATTGAGATACGATTGTCAAGATAATCTGTTATGTATGTCATCTCGATATCGTAGGTATCTCCTTTTTCTGTATCAACACTTGCTGAATTTACTCCATCTTCTGCAGACACATCTATTGTTACTGTATCGGCTGTTGTTGATACGTTTACACCGTTCTCACTGTTTGCGGCATTTACCTGAAGGTTAGCGACGCTACTATCCAGATTTGTTATTGTGTATTGTCCCACAGGAACTCTCAACACTGACATATTATTTTCGTTGATGTATGGCTCTAAGTCAGTTACGCTTTCGTTTGATTTAATAGTATGACCGTTAATCTGATATACAACATTTCCGTTTGCATCTGTTATTGTCACATACTGCGAATTAATAAGGAGCATGCTGTAATATTTGTCATCATCTTTATCTCTGTTTGTCCAAGCATTTGAATAATCGTCAATTGTATCGTAACGGAAATAATCCTTAGTATCAGTTTTATTATAATCGGTACCCCACCATTGACTGTTATTCATGTAATACTCCCACCCAGTCATCTTTGTTCCGCTTGTGCGAACTGTAATATATCTTGGATGAGTAAAGTTTGGATCATATACATATAAAACTGTTCTAACCGGACTTGCCACTTTATAATCATATGCTAACACTGAATGTCCGCTGGTATCTCCCCATATTGATATTACAACTGCATTTCCTGTTGTTTTAGCGCTGTCTATTGCATTAAGTAATGGAGTTAAATCTTTATTGCCAAACCTACTTTGTGAAGTACTAACATAATTATGATTATTAAGTGAGTATCCCACCTGGTTTGCCTCTATAAGTGTTCTTACATCAAAAGGATATTTTCCTCCTTTACTTGTTGGAGTAAGACCCATAGCATTTTTAGCATTAGAATTGAAATCTGTTACGTCCAGATTGTAATTCTTTGACAGGAACATACCTGCTGTAGATGAAAATCCATAGCAGCTGCCTCCCCAGCTACTCACTTTTGTAAGTAAATTGTAAACACTGCTGTATCCGTATACCAATCCATAGCTTGATGCAGGTATCTCATAATTTGAAGGGTAACCCAATGAATAGCTTGAATTTATAAAACTATATCTGATATCATCAACACCGAGTTTCCACACAGCATAATATTTAGAATCTTCATTTACTTTGAATGTTACTGTATCCGGAAGATCTGTAGTAGACTTCCAATTGTATGTATCTCGTTTGGTCCAACCGTTAAATGGTTTATATATATATTCAGAATATCCATTTATTGATTCAGAATAAGTGCAATACATGGATGGAAGAGTTATATCTTTTCCCTTTTCTGTAATAATATAATTACAATCTATTGGTGAAGTGTTATTATAACTCCCCTTATTCAGTTCCAATGTAGTCTTGCAGAATGTCTTGCTTCCGACATTAGTAACATTTCCCTTTTCATCCTTTATTGCAAGATAATAAGTTCCGCTTGTTGTTGCTACATCATAAACATACAATCCGTTTGTCTTTTCAAATTTGTAAGCCGTGTAATATGCATTCTTTGTATAGTCACTGTTTGTTCCCCAATAGTAACCTTCCACTCCATCTGTATCAATCAACTGCATTTTTACAATTTGGTGGTCAGTCAGTTCATTTTCAGCAGTAATGGAACCCGTTTGATAAACATTACCGGCTGTCTCTTCTACTTTATACTCAAAGAATGGATATGAAACTTCATTCTGAACTTCTTCATAGTTGAGCGGCTCAACTACGCAAACATAGGTAAATCCCTCTTCAAAAATACTGCTATAACCCATGTCTCCTGTTGTTCCTCCATATGTCATTGACGCCTTAAATGCAGCATCACAAAACATACCTTTAAGTTTAACCGAATTTGTTCCACTACTTCTTTTTACTGATACCTTGTAATATGAACGTTCCGGAACCGTAAAGCAAAAATACTGTGTCTTTCCAATATAGGATAATTTAGAACTGTTTTCTTTTACATTATTAAAGCCATCTGTCGGATTTCCGTATTTTAAAGCATATTTGTATGAAGTATCAGCAGTACTTGAATATAATAATTGAATATTTGGATTTATTGTTTTTTCTGAATCCGGAATGATACAGTTTTTATTCATTATTATAAGCTTCTTAATATTACTGCTATAAAATGCGTTCTCACCTATTTCTTCAACGGTCTCCGGTAAAATAATATTTTCAGCATTTGCATAATAAAATGCATATGCTCCAATCTTTTTAACTCCGGATTTGATATATATATTTTTTGCTCTTCCAAATGGAGAAACACCGGCAAAGAGTGTTGGTCCCGAGGTCATATTAGTGCAATAATCCGGCATAATACCATTTCCTTTTGTAACAACTAACTTTTCTAGTTTTGCTGCATTTTGAAACAAAAGAATTCCCGGTTCAAATACTACCGAGCATGGAATAGACATTTCAGTTAACGAACTACAATTCATAAATGCAGTATGTCCAATCTTTTCTACCGAATCTGCAATCACGATTCGTTTTACCGATGAGCAGTCATAAAATGCTGAACTAGGAAGTTCCTTTATTCCCTCGTCAACATATATTGTCTTTGCTGCTCCTCTCATCCACGGAGTATACTCTCTGACACTTGAGTAATCCTTCATTTTGATATCGCCGGCAGTTAAAACTACCTTATCAACTGAATTAAGTGATGAAAATGTTGAAGATTCATAATCCACAGCACAAGATACTTTAATTGACTCAACAGTAGTCAATCCTAAAAATAAATTAGTACCAAGATGAGTAATTCTTTCATCAATTACTATATTTTTGATATTTTTGTTCAAAGAATACCATGGCTCGAGTCTTGCATTATTTTGATAACCGGTATAGTCATATGTAGTTCCTGTTCCTGTCAATGTAAGTGTACATGAATGGTAATTGAATGACCATTTTACATTTGAACCACACCAGCCTGACGTAGTAACCGCCGCCTCAACTGTTTCCTCTTTTGCAACAAAATTTGGCACATGTCCTGCCGCCATAACCATAGACAGCGTAAGAACTGCGCACACTAGTCTTTTCTTTAATTGTCTCATAAAACCTCCCTAACTTTTGTAGGATTGCTCCTACCGAAAAAAAATAACCTGCCATAGTCTGACAGGTTATTCCATACTTTCCCTACGGGTTCTATTTTAATTGTTTACGTCATTAATTACAAGTGCTAATTCTTATAAAATGTGTTATCATATACGGGATGATGAATTAGTTCATTTACTTTTTTATCTATTTATTAATTTTACATTCTATAAGGAGGTACGCCCTAAGGGCTCATTTTAATATATTATGAATCAAACTCAATTTAATGAAGCATTGACTTCACTCGTTGAATATGCGGCAGCAAATGCCAATCACGTATCAAAAAAAGATATAGAAATATACTTTGGTGACATTATTGAAGACGAAGCTATGTATGCTCCTATTTACAATTATTTAAGGGAGAGTAAAATTGCTATCGACGATTTGGATGAAGGCGAGATATCCGGGATAAACGTAAACATGGATGAAAATGCAAGCACACCGGAAAATACAAACTCGGATGGATATGATGTCGAAAATAAAGATAATGAAAGTTCAATTACTGCTTCTCTCTCTAAAAAAGTTGCCAGTGAAGAAGAACTTAAATTTATCGAGATGTACAAAAATGATATGGCAAACATTAAGAGTCTTGAAAGTGCGGAGCGCAAAGCTCTCATTGAAAACATGAAACAGGGTGACGCTGCAGCTATGGCCACTCTCACTGAGGACTGTCTTTCTATTGTTCACGAGATTGCAACTAATTTTACAGGCAGAGGACTTACGCTTGGCGATCTTATTCAGGAAGGTAATATCGGCCTTATGCTTTGTCTTCCGGAGTTTACCGGCGAGACCGAAGATTTTGATAATTATGTCAGAGAAAAAGTTTCAGAAGCCATTGATGAAGCTATCAGCATCCAGGTCAATTCCGAGAGAATCTCTTCGCATCTTGCACAGCGTATGAACAGTTTAGATGACATATCAAAAGAACTTACTGAGAAACTTGGGCATGCTCCTTCTATAGAGGAACTATCGGAAGAAATGCATATTTCTACAGATGAAGTTGAGACAATAATCAGAACTTCCCTTAATGTTCTCACTGTCTCAGGTGAAAATGCCGGCGAAGGCGAAGGAAACGGAACTAACTAAAGTATGGTATGCCCCAGTCTATGATATGTATCCAATCTTTTAGGTACATATAACTGCAGACAGGGGCATATCATTTTTCATTTTACAAGTCTTTTATTTACCTCTTAGTTTGATATTTTTACCACATACCGAAATTGTATTTACAAGTTCTTTTTGCGTAAATATAATGATGGCATAAGGAGTGAGGCAATGAAAATAACTATTGAAATTGATGAAAACTGCATAGAAGATGAAGTTATTATTCGCTGCAGAGAATTGAACGAATCAGTAAGCAGAATAAACAAACTGATAGCTGATGCATCAAAGAAGGACAGAAAAATGACTCTGTACAAATCGGAAAAGGAATTCTATATAGATATTTCTGAAATCCTGTTCTTTGAATCAGATTCAGATTGCGTTCGAGCACACACACAGGATGACATGTTCACAGTGAAGTACAAACTGTATGAACTTGAAAATATCCTTCCCAGTGAATTTTGCAGAATTTCAAAATCAACAATTGTGAATGCACTCAAGATTTATTCTATTACAAGAAATATAACAGCTTCCAGTCTTGTTGAATTTGAAGGCACGAATAAAAAGGTCTATGCATCAAGATCCTATTACAAAAATCTGAAAAATATTTTAAGTGAAAAGAGGTAGATATTATGAATAATAAAAAAACATTTTGGGGGTTAATATTTGTAGCTGTAGCTATTTATATACTGTTTGGTTCATCAAAACTATTTGGTGGATTGGGGCTTGGAACTCTTATCCTTACCGGTATTTTTACCGGATTGTTAATTCGAGGTATAGCTGATTTAGATTTCGGCGGAGTTCTCTTTCCATTAGCTTTTCTTGCTATCATCTGGGATGAAAAGCTTGGAATCACTGACCTTACTCCATGGCCTGTACTGATGGCAGCTCTTCTTGGAACAATTGGTTTGAATCTTTTATTTAAAAACTCAAAAGTTAAAATTAGCAAAACTATTAAAAAGTATAATAATGAACATACAAATTACGCAAAAGTCGATACTGCAAGCGGTCAGTATGTTTCAACAAAAGTTAGATTTGGCGGTATTGAAAAGTATATCGAGTCAGAAGATTTAAGAAGAGTTGATGTTTCTGCATTCTGCGGCGCTTCAGAAATATATTTGGACAAGGCATGCATACCAAGTGGCGAAGCAATTGTTACCTTCGATTGCAAATGCTCAGCCATTGAATTATACGTGCCAAGAGATTGGAACGTAGTCAACAAACTTGATGTCTCAATGGGCGCTATGGATTTCAGCGGCGAGCCATCAGGCGCAGGAGTTGTGGATTTAATACTAATCGGAAATGCATCATTATGTGCCGTTGAAATTCAGTACGTATAAGGGCGTGGTGCAACATAAATTAAGAAATCTTGTTCTATGAGGTATTCGCAGAACAATTCTTGATATAAGTTGCCTGAAATAAGAATTGTTCCCCACCTCTCCCAACATATCCTTTTAAAGCCACCGAAGCATCAAAGCTTCTAACAAACCAAAAATAGCCGGCGCATCAACTGCTCCGGCTATTTCTATATCTTGTTTATTAGCATAATGCGAGTTAGTTCTTGCACCAACTTCAACCTGACAGTTACCTATCATTTCACCTTAATCTGACATTCATCCATTTATTGTGTTACGATATCCTGTCCGTCTAGATCTCTTGTCATTCTGAAGCTGTCTTTGATATTATGCTCTCTTATTTTTTTATATTTCTTTCCATTTACTTTCATATTGAATTTTTCTGTTCCATCGATGGACATCTTATGATCTTCGTACTCTACTTCCACGTCATCGTTTGAAGTTGCTTTTCCTTGGATTGAAATACGATTGTCAATGTCATTTGTAATGTATGTCATCTCAACATCGTAGGTATCTCCCTTTTTAGTATTAACACTTGCTGAATTTACACCATCTTCTACTGATACGTCTACTGTAACTGTGTCTGCTGTTGTTGAGACATTGACACCGCTCGCATTGTTTGCGGCATTTACCTGAAGCTTTTCAACACTTTGATCCATATTGGTTATAGTGTATTGTCCCACAGGCACTCTTAACAATGTCATATTATCTTCGTTGATATACGGCTCTAAATCTGTCACACTCTCACTTGAACTAATTATATGACCGTTAATTTCATATATAACATTTCCCCTTGCATCTATTATTTTCACATATTGAGAATTAATAAGAAGTAGGCTGTAATATTTGTCATCATCTTTATCTCTGTTTGTCCAAGGAGCTGAATATTGACTCAAGGTATTATATGTAATGAAACGCCTGTTTTCATTATTATACGATGTTCCCCACCATTCTGAATTATTCATATAGTAATTCCATTCTGTCATTTTTGTACCGCTTGTACGAATGGACAGATATCTTGGATGTGTGAAGTTTGGATCGTATACATAGATTATTGTTCTGACTGAGCTTTCTTTCTTGTAATCGTAGGCCAGCAATGCATGTCCTCCATCATTTCCGTAGATACCAATTCTCACAAGATTACCGGAACTCTTTCCACTGTCTATCGCATTTAACAGCGGAGTTATATCACTTTGACTGTCTCTATAACTTTTTGGATATATTGTATTAAAATTAACCAATGACTGTGATACCTGCATTGCCTCTATGAGTGTCTTTATATCAAAAGGATATTTCGCCCCTTTACTGGTTACTTTTAATCCCATTGCATTTTTTGCAGAAGAATCAAAATCTGTCACATCTAAATTATAATCCTTCGACAAAAACATACCTGCAACAGTAGCAAATCCATAACAGTTTCCGCCCCAACTCTCCATTTTTGACAGAAGATTTCTCACACTGCTATATCCAAATACTAAGCCATAGCTGGTGATTGGTATCTCATAATTTGATGGATATCCAAATGCACTTGAAGAATTTATAAACTTGAATCTGCAATCATCCACTCCGAGTTTCCATACCGCATAGTATTTTGAGTCTTCATTAACTGTGAATGTCACTGTATCAGGAAGATCGGTTGTGGACTTCCATGAGTAAGTATCTCGCTTTGTCCAGCCGTTAAATTGCTTATACACAGGCTCACTATAATTATTAATTGATTCTGTATAATAGCATCTCATAGATGGCAATGTTAGCTCTTTTCCCTTTTCTGTTATGAGATAACTACAATCTATCGGAGATGTATGATTATAACTTCCCTTATTCAATTCCAATGTTGTCTTGCAGAATGTCTTGCTTCCGGCACTATAAACATTTCCATTATCATCCTTTATTGCAAGATAATATGTTCCGTTTGTTGTTGCCACATCATAAACATACGACCATGTTGTACTTTCAAATTTGTAAGCCGGGTAATATGTATTATTCGTAAAGTTGCTGCTTGTTCCCCAATAGTAGCCTGCAACTCCGTCCGTATCAATCAACTGCATTTTTACAATCTGGTGATCAGTAAGTTCATTTTCGGCAGTAATTGATGCAGATTGATAAACATTCGTTTGTTTTTCTAATTTGAAGTTAAAGAACGGATATGACACTTCATCCTTAACTTCTTCGTAGTTAACCGGTTCCACAATGCAAACGTAGGTATATCCTTCTTCATAAGTATTACTACCCGCCATATTTCCTGTTGTTCCACCATATGTCATATATCCCTTGAATGCTGCATCATAGAAACCACCTTTAATTTTAACTGGCTTTGCGCCACTGTGTTTTTCTACAGATGCCTTGTAGTATGAACGTTTCGGTGCTGTAAAGCAGAAATAATTCGTCTTTGCAATATATGATAATATAGAAGTGTTTTCAGTTACCTTAGTAAAAGTATCTGTAGGATTTCCATACTTTAAAGCATACTGATAAGCATTGTCATTAGTACTTGAATATATCACTTTAATATTTTTATTTATAGTATTCTCAGCATCCGGAATAATACAGTTTTTGTTCATTACTACAAGCGTCTTAATACGACTGCTGTTAAATGACTTCTCTCCAATTTCCTCAACCGACTCCGGCAATACAATATTTTCGGCTCCGCTATAATAAAAAGCATTTGCACCAATCTTTTTAACTCCGGATTGGATATATATGTTTTTAGCTACTCCATATGGCGAGATACCTGCAAAAACTTTTTCATCAGCCATGGAAGTCGATACATCCGGCATAACGCCGTTACCTTTTGTGACATATAACTTTTCTATTGGTCCCGCATATTGGAATAAAAGCATTCCCGCTTCAAATTCTACCGAACATGGAATAGTTAATTCAGATAAGGAATTGCAGTTCATAAATGCAGTATTTCCAATCTTTTCAACGGAATCTGCAATCACAATTTTCTTTACTGATTTGCAGTTATAAAAAACAGAAGCCGGCAATTCCTTTATTCCATTTTCAACGTATATTGTCTTAGCCGAACCTTTCATCCACGGAGTATACTCTCTGACACTTGAGTAATCCTTCATTTTGGTAGCACCGGCAGACAAAATCACCTTGTCAACTGAGTTAAGTGATGAAAATGTCGTCGAATCATAATCCACAGCACAAGATACCTTGATTGATTCAACCTCAGTCAGTCCCAAAAATAAATTAGTACCAAGACTGGTAATTCTTTCATCAATAACGATATTTTTGATATTCTTGTTCAAAGAAAACCAAGGCTCAAGTCTCGCATTATTTTGATAACTGGTGTAATTGTTTGTCGCTCCGGTTCCTGTCAAAGTAAGCGTACATGAATGATAGTTGAATTTCCATTGTACACTTGGACCACACCAGCCCGATGTAGTAACCGCGGCCTCAACTGTTTCCTCTTTTGCAACAAAGTTTGGCATATTTCCTGATGCGGCTACTATAGTCATCCCAAGAAATACGCACATAAATTTCTTAAATAATCTCATAAAACCTCCCTTAAAACAAAAGAATAACCTGCCATAGTCTGACAGGTTATTCCATACTTTCCCTACATTTTTTATTTTACTTTTTTACAGAAAAAAATACAACTATTTTATAGAGCAAAACTCTCACGATTCTTGCTGTGAACTGTGCGAAAGCGATTATTTATAATCGCAAAAGCCACGAGATAACTTGCGCAGTAAGTTATCGACTGCGAAAGCGATTGCTTACAATCGCGAAAGCCACGAGATAACTTGCGCAGTAAGTTATCGACTGCGAAAGCGATTATTTATAATCGCGAAAGCCACGAGATAACTTGCGCAGTAAGTTATCGACTGCGAAAGCGATTATTTATAATCGCGAAAGCCACGGTCACATATAATATGTACAAGGGCGTGGTGCAACACAAATCAAGAAATTCAATTCTATGTTGTACACAAAATTTTCTTGAAGCATGAAAAATACAACACAGATTCAAGAATCTCATTCTATGTTGTACACAAAAATTTCTTGAAGCAAAAAACGTACAACATAAATTAAGAAATCTTGTTCTATGAGGTATTCGCATACAGTTATTGATAAAAACAGGATATATTTTAGTATTATCGCAAATAAAGCCCCCTATCCAATAGATAGAGGGCTGATTCTATAACTTCTTTAACTTCTTTATAGTCTTTAAATTATTTAAATTATTACCTACATTACATATTCTTTATATTCTTGTAGATTCCTTCTGCATCAAGTCCGAATTCCTTGATAAGTGCAACTGCAGGACCTGAATGTCCAAATACATCATTTACACCGATCTTGTGAACTCTAACAGGACATTTCTCAGCAAGACACTCAGCTACTGCTGAACCAAGTCCGCCGATTACTGAATGTTCCTCAACTGTAACAATCTTTCCTGTCTTCTTTGCAGCTTCTACAATGAGATCTTCATCAAGTGGTTTGATTGTGTGAATGTTGATTACCTGTGCGCTGATTCCGTCAGCCTCAAGCATCTTTGCAGCTTCTAAAGCTTCACATACACAAAGTCCTGTAGCTACAATTGTGAGGTCTGTTCCCTCTCTCATAACTACACCCTTGCCGATTTCAAATTTGTAATTTTCATCGTTGATTACAGGAACTGCAAGACGTCCGAATCTGAGATATACAGGTCCTTCCATCTCGTATGCAGCTTTTACTGCTGCCTTTGCTTCTATATCATCACAAGGATTGATAACTGTCATTCCCGGTATAGTTCTCATAAGTGCGATGTCTTCGTTACACTGGTGTGTAGCACCGTCCTCACCTACAGAGATACCTGCGTGAGTAGCACCAATCTTTACATTTAAGTGTGGATAACCGATTGTATTTCTAACCTGCTCGTAAGCTCTTCCTGCTGCAAACATAGCAAATGTACTTGCAAATGGAACCTTTCCTGTTACTGAAAGTCCTGCTGCAACACCCATCATATTTGATTCTGCAATACCGCAGTCAATAAATCTTTCAGGGAAAGCTGCTTTGAACTTTCCTGTCTTTGTAGCTGCTGCAAGGTCAGCATCAAGTACTACCAAATCATCATGCTGCTTTCCAAGTTCAACCAGCATGTCTCCATAACTGTCTCTTGTTGCGATTTTCTTTACTTCTGACATAATGCTTCACCTGCTTTCTTTAATTCTTCCATTGCGATTTCGTACTGTTCATCGTTAGGTGCAGAACCATGCCATGAAACATTGTTCTCCATAAATGATACTCCCTTACCTTTAACACTCTTCATAACGATAGCTGTAGGCATACCCTTTGTTGCTCTTGCTTCGTCAAGTGCTGACTTAATCTGTTCAAAGTCGTGAGCATCTATATTGATTACATGGAAATTAAAAGCTTCAAATTTCTTGTCAATTGGGTATGGTGAACATACTTCCTCAATAGTTCCATCAATCTGAAGATTATTATTGTCAACGATAACAACGAGATTATCAAGTTTTTTGTGACCTGCAAACATAGCAGCCTCCCAAACCTGACCTTCCTCAATTTCACCGTCGCCTAAAACTGTGTAAACTCTGAAGTCCTTATTGTCCATCTTCGCAGACAATGCCATTCCTACTGCTGTAGAAATTCCCTGTCCGAGTGAACCTGCTGACATTTCAACACCAGGTGTGTGTTTTCTGTCCGGATGTCCCTGGAGATATGAATCAATCTTTCTAAGAGTTTTTAGGTCCTCTTTTGGAATGAAATTCTTCTCTGCCAGTACAGCATAAAGTGCAGGTGCAACGTGTCCTTTTGAGAGAACAAATCTATCTCTGTCCGGATCATCTTTCTTTGAAGCCTCCACATTCATCTCCTCGAAGTAGAGGTATGTAAGCATATCTGCTACAGATAATGATCCACCCGGATGTCCGGATTTAGCACTGTGCACCTCTTCAATAATACTTTTTCGTACTTCATTTGCAATTTGCTTTAGTTTTAAAGTATCCATGTTTTTTCCTTTCATTACTTGAAAATCTTTTATATCAAATGGTTACTACACTTAGATAATACACCATATGAAAACAAATGTAACCCTACCATCGGTAGAAATCTTATTTAAAATCTGCCTCACGTAAAATGTCCATACCTGTCTCATCATTTTTACCTGAGAAGAGATTTGTAAGTTTTCTTGTAACCTTTGAGCTTGCCTTCTTAATAGCTCTGCTGATAATATTCTCAACATCTGCCTGGTCAATTCCCTGATGCTTGCTGTAGAAATCATCAATTGCTTTGTACAATGCCAACGTTCCCATCTCATCTACCATATAATTTCTGGTAGCCGCAAATTTCTTTGCGTAAGCAACCCATTCTTTTACATCATACTCTTTGATGACAAGTACATTGTCAAACATCTTTGCAATGTCCTCATTCTCTGCTCTCATGGTTTTAAGTGCTGAAGTCTCACCCTCAAATACCATAATCATATCGTCTGTAAAATACTGGCCTACAGAAACAAACTCTGTAAGAACGCTTCTTCTTAAATGCTGAGCATTCTCCACAATAAGGTCACTTCCCACAAGCTTCTTCATAGAGCTTCTGATTCCTCTTGTGTTAAGTACTGCTGCGTCTACTTTAGCAATTCTTCTTCCGTGTCTTCCACGTTTTTTATTGATAATCTTGATAAGCTCAATTGCCATTGTAGTCTTACCACTCTTGTCATCTCCAAGAATCATAATATTTCCTGTTCTTGAATGTCCAAGTCCGCAGTAGCTAGCTGCGAGGCTTGTGATAGTATCTTTAATCTTTTGCTCAAGTCCATTTACAGATTTAAAACTCTCAAATGGCATCATCTCAGCATCTGTCACTACAATTTTATCTAAATCTAACGATAATGTCTGTGTAATATTTGTGTTCGTTTTCTTTTTAACTTCAGGTAAATCATTGTTGTCTTTTATTTTTTCACTACTCAATTTTTCCTCTCCTTTGTTATCTTTGGAATCTTCCTCCATATCTTTTTTTGTTGCCTTGTCAATATTTGCAAATAATTCCTTTAAGCTTGCTGTATTGGCAGGAGAAGGTTTTGTCATAGGCGCGATTCCTGTATGCAATTTTTTGACCGGTGCATCCATTGTGAGATCAAGGAATGGAACATCATTCTTTAATTCTACTTTTTCAGGAAGACTGTCTGCAAGACTTGTAGGTGAGTTAGAAGTTTTAACTGTACCTTCCTCCTCGTCTGACTTCATCTCTTCAAGAGCTTTTGAAATATCCGGAATAACTTTAGTCACATCATCTTCCGACATTTCATCTTCAACAGCAACTGTTGCTTTTGGCTCTTCTGATGCATCATTATCCCCATCTGCATTTACTGTATCATCTTCATTATCTGAACCGCTTTCGGCCAAAGCCTCCTGTTCAGCCTTCTTTTCAGCTTCGATTTTTTCAAATACAGCTTCTACTTCAGCTTTAAGATCTTTAGTATGAAGCATTACTTCGTCAAGCTTTTTATTTTTACGAGGTTTTACTTCTAAATCAATCTCTTTCTCAGCCGGCTCTTCAAATTCGTCTGTAAATTCCTCATCCATTTCTTCTGTCAGTTCATCCGTAGTTTCATCTACTACATCTTCTGTAGTTTCATCTACTTCATCATCCGTAACTTCGTCTGCCACATCATCTGTAACTTCGTCTGCCACATCATCTGCAACATCATCTGCAACTTCGTCTGCCACATCATCTGCCACATCGTCTGCCACATCATCTGCCACATCATCTGTAACTTCATCTGCAACTTCATCCGCAACTTCATCTGCCACTTCGTCTGCAACTACTTCATTCTCTGAAACAGTATCTGAATTTTCTTCTGCCTTGGCTTCTTCTAATTCTTGGTTATCTGAAACAGTTTCTTCTAACTCAGGAACTTCAGCCTCATTCACAACTTCTACAGGATTTACAGGATTAATATTCATTGTATCAATCTGCATTGTCTCAGGTTTTGAATCTTCAAGTTCTATCTCTGCAAGTGGGATAGGCGCTGTATCACTGAGAACCTGTGCTATGGCATCACTGTCTATTTCTTCTGTGAAAACGAATCCGTTGATTGCATCGTCGGCATAGGATTCAAGTGCTGCCTTCACATCTTCCATCTCTGACTCATCGGCTAAATCTTTTGCGTCAAGTTCCTCAACAATAGTTGTGTTCATGAGGGCTTCTTCTGCCGCCTTGGCTGCTTCTTTTGCCGCTTTATCAACTTTCTGAGCCGAAATATCCATAGTTTCTACAGTCTTGTTTACTGTATCAGCCTTTAATATTCCTCTGTCTTCAAGGTTTCTTAATACCTCTTCAATTGAGAGCTGACCTGTTATTTCTTTTTCAGCCTTCTTTGGCTCCGGAATATCAAATCCAATCTGACCGTTTTCCTCGTACTTAAACATAGGATCAAGTGTCATTGTAATCTTATCGTCAGGCTTTTCATTTTCAATTTTAATTTCTTTCATCTGCTCGTCACTATTCATAATCTCACGAATATTGCGAGCGATAACAGCCTGAAGATCAATAGTGTCAGATCCGTCTCCTTCGAATGATTTAACATGAATATCTTCAATATTAATCTCACCCGGTATCTGAACTGTATCGGCTACACTTTCCTCTGCAAGTTTTTCACTTGCAAGAACTGCTTCCATAATTGGATCTTCTAATACTTCGTTATTGTCAATATCTTCAACATCAACAGGCTTATTAGCCTTTTCTTCCTCTAAAGCTTTTGCTTTAAATTCTTCTGTTTTTAATGTAGTAAACGGAATAGTATTTCCCTTTTTAATATCTTCCAAATCAGTCTGTGATTTCTTCACAGGCTCAAAAACCGCTGTTGCAGTCTCATTGACATCAGGGAGCATTTTCTCGAATTTCTCTTCGATTTTCTTCTTTGCTTCCTCTGCCATTCCTGAAATAATGTCAATAGCGCCAAGTGCAACTGCAGGAGCTTCTCCCCCATTAAATGGATTTGCATCAGGCTCAGACGAATTTTCATCGATTGGTTCTGCTGCCATCTCAGGAACTGCATCTTCATTTTTTTCTGTAGAAGGCTCTGCTGTATCCATTGTCTCCAAAGCTTTATCTGCTTCCTGTGCTGTATCAGCAACAGCTTCAGAAGATTTTTCTTCCACAACTGCCTCTTCTTCTACGTAATTGTAATTTTCTTCCTGCGATTTTGTGAGAGGTTTATATTTTTTCTTTAAGTCCAGTGCACGCTTAACATATTTTCCGTGGCTGAACCAGAGACTCATTTCATCACAAAGCTCAACGCACTTTTCTACATCTCCGGCTTCATCATACAATGCCGCCAACTCGTACATCCACTTTTCTTCCATATCTACATCTACATACTCTTCGAGAATTCCCACAAGATATCCAACCGGCATACCCTTTGCTTTTGCGATAGTATACTGGAGAATGTATCTGTTTGTATCTCTTGGAGCCATCTCGATAAAGTCCTGATAGAAATCATCAGCCTCATCGAACTGTTTAATCTTTGTACAAATAACTGCAAGTCTGAAAGCTAAATTTTTGCCCATATGAGTTCTCTCATATGCCATAAGGAGTAATTCTTTTGCATTTTCGTAATCATGATTCAATTCGTAGGCATCTGCCCCTAAAACGAGAGTCTGAACTTCTTTTTCTTTTTTCCATTCAATCTCATCTGCAATACTGGCTGCAATGTCTGCTTTTTTCTCATCAATTGCTTTTTTAAGTTGATCAAGTTTTATATTAGTTTCAAACTTATCCATTTTTATCTCCTCTTTAAAAATGTATTTCGCCAAATAACATTAGTAAAAGCTTATATGTCTACTCTTCCGTTAAGTGCTCTTAGCAACGTAACATTATCAACACACTCTAAATCTCCCCCCACCGGAACTCCGCTGGCAATTCTGCTCACTTTAATTCCGATTGGTTTAACCACTTTGCTGATATACATAGCAGTGGCTTCCCCTTCAACGCTGGAGTTGGTAGCAATTATAACCTCGTCCACATCGTCTTTAAGCCTCTCAAACAGTTCCTTCAGACGAATGTCGTTTTGACCAATTCCAAGCATAGGATTAATTGCTCCGTGGAGAACATGGTATACGCCATTGTACTCTCCCACGTTTTCATATGCCGCCATATCTCTTGTTGTTTCAACTACCATTATGGTTTTTTGGTCTCTGTCCTTGCTTGCACAAATCGGACAGATATCTGAATCTGTAAGTGTGAAACACTGCTTGCAAAACTTTACGTTTTGCTTTGCATCTGTCAGGGCATGGGCAAGGGACTCAACCTGCTCCGCAGGCATATCCAGAATGTGGAAAGCAAGTCTCCCTGCTGTTTTTGGTCCTATACCCGGAAGCGTTGATAACTCTTCTATTAATTTTGATATATGACCACTAAAATATTCCACTAGAATAAGCCTCCTAAGCCGCCTGTAATCTTAGACATCTGCTGTGCTGATGTCTCCTCGATGTGTCTGATTGCTTCATTTGTAGCAGCTACAATCAAATCTTCCAACATCTCAATATCGTCAGGATCAACTACCTCTTCAGATAATTTAACCTTTGTAATTTCTTTCTTTCCTGTGATAGTAACTTCAACAGCTCCGCCTCCTGCAGAAGCAGTGTATTCCATATTCTCAAGATTTGCCTGAGCTTCCTCCATCTGCTTTTGCATCTTCTGAGCCTGTTTCATTATATTGTTCATGTTTCCAGGCATTCCTCCCGGAAATCCTCCTCTTTTTGCCATGATTAAAAATCCTCCTCTTGAATTGTTATATTATTAATTTTTTTCTGTATTTCTTGGAAATAATAATCGCCGCCGTAGTTTCCGCCTTCAAGCTGCTTCACTTCGACTTTGACCTGCTTGCCGAATTCATTTGCGATGATATTTTCAATCATCTCAATAACTTCCGGCTTGTTGCAGACATCATATCCCATGCTGGTGTGTTCAAAAGCCATAAGCAAGGTGTTCTCGCCTTTGACGCTAAGTTTCACTTCGCTAAGCTTAGGTCTGACAATCGGTGATGAAACTAGCTTAATCACATCACCCCAATGGTCGGCAACGTAACGTATATCCTCAGGCACTGCCAATGGCGGTGGTGCACTCTGAGCTGTAGCTCCGCTTTCCTGCCCCGCTCCCGGTTGTGAGAAGCCCTGTTGTCCTAAATTTGGTGCACCGACTCCGTTTGTATTTTGCGGAATCTGTCCACTCACAATGACTCCGTCCTCAACTCTCTTCTCTAACAGTGCTATTCTATTTATCATGGAATCAATATCAGTTTCCATCATCGGCTTATTAATCTTGATGAGTGCTATCTCAATAAGTACTCTCTTTTGAGTAGAGTTTTTGAGGTCTGATGACAATTTAGAGAATATGCGAATGTAGCGCATAATCACCTCTGCCTCAATGTGCTCTGCTTCCTGTTTGAGGGCCTCCACTCTCTCGGTGGATGCGTCAATCAAGTCTTCGATATTGTCAGCCGTCTTTACCAGAAGAAGATTTCTTAAGTACCAGGTGAAATCACTCACAAACTGATCCAATTCTCTTCCCTGAACAACCATGTCATCAATAACTCTCATTCCCTCAACGACATCGCATTTGATAATGCTTCTTATGAGTCTGCTGAAAACCTCTGTGTCAACTGCACCTAAAACTTCCAGCACATTATCGTATGTGATTTTTTTACCGAGGTAAAATGCAATACACTGATCCAAAAGACTCAAGGCATCACGCATAGAGCCGTCTCCGGCCTTTGCCACATATCTTATTGCCTTTTCCTCGTATTCGATTTGTTCGTTGTCCATAATCTCTTTAAGTCTGTCAGCTATAGTATCGATGGTGATACGTTTGAAATCATATCGCTGACATCTCGAGAGAATGGTGATTGGTATCTTGTGTGCTTCAGTTGTCGCAAGCACAAAAATAACGTAAGAAGGTGGTTCCTCTAACGTCTTTAGCAACGCGTTGAAAGCCTGATTAGACAACATATGAACCTCGTCGATAATGTAAACCTTGTACTTGCCTTCTGTAGGTGAGTACTCGATTTCCTCTCTGATCTGTCGCACATTTTCAACGCCATTATTTGATGCAGCATCGATTTCTATGGCGTTCATAGAACTTCCTGCCGCTATAGCTTTACAAGTGGCACATTCATTGCAGGGACTTCCGTTTACAGGATGCTCGCAATTGACAGCCTTTGCAAAAATCTTTGCTATACTGGTCTTACCTGTTCCTCTTGTACCGCAAAAAAGATATGCATGTCCTATACGTCCTGCGTTAATCTGATTCTGTAAAGTAGTGACAATATGATCCTGTCCCTTTACTTCATCAAATGTCTGTGGTCTGAATTTTCTGTATAACGCTGTGTATGACATGATATCTCCTTCCTGCAAATTAAATCTGGTGTGTATTTCATCCATGTTGCAAATTAATGAACGTAAATGCTGTTTTTGTCACGAAAAACAAGTAAAATTGTAACATTTTTTTAATGAAAATCCCTCAAAAGGGCATAAAGGCACACCTTAGGTTTCATTATATAATAACTTGACATAAAAATAAAGAAGAAATACAAAAGTGTCAAAAAGTACCAATATATAAAAATACTTCAGACTCTGCCAATAGCAAAGCCTGAAGCTTGATTATTTATCCACTCCCATACGATCTATTTTCTTTTAACAACAGCATTTTTAATGAGTCCGTTCAAATTTACTTTTTTGTCACATACTACGTTCTTTATGCTTTCTATCCCCGAAAAATTAATATCGGTAATATCATTTTCCTGGCACCACACTTCTTCCAAGTAATCGCAAGGCTGTGTTATCTCCAAACTTTTCAATTTGTTGTGATTACATCTTAAAGTTCTCAAATTTACGAAGTTTCCCTCTAATTTTGTTATATTATTAAAAGAACAATCAACGTAACCTGCATTTTTGAAATCCAATGTTTCAAATTTATTGTATGAACAATTCAAAAGTGTCACAGATACATTTGACAAATCCAGTGATTTGAGTTCATTGTGTGCACAGTAAATAGCAATATCGCCCAATTCATTCAGTTTCAACTCTTTCATTTTATTGTTTGAGCAACTAAGAGTCTCCAGCATTGCCAATCCTTCAATTCTTAATGAAGTAATTTTATTGTTTGAGCAAAATATTTCAGATAATTCTTGCATACTACTGTCAGTTTCTAATTTTGTTAATCTATTGTGTGAACAAAATAAACTATATAATTTACTATGCTTTTTCAGATTTAATTCACTAATTTTGTTATATGAACAATCCAGCTCTTTAAGATTTTTTACTTTGCCAATTTTTATTGACTTAATGCTATTTTTTGAAATATCAATGTATTTCAACCCCTTAAAGCTATTGAAGTTGATTTTTCCTTTTAAATTTTTCTTCTTCCAGTTTATCGCCTTCAATCTGCCTGTTTTTTTGTCCCACTTATATTGCTTTTTATTTCCTAAATTTGAACTGACTTTTGCACCTTTTTGTTTCTGAATACTAATTATTTTTTGTAGTTCTTTAATGTCATTTGCATTTTTTGCTTTTGCATATACGCTTTTTGTGGCTCCTGAAAAAGGTAACATCAATGCAGCCACTGCTAATAATATAAAAAATGCAGCTCTCTTTTTTATCATAGTTTTCATTTTTTTATCTCCCAATTTTACAATTTTAAGTTTTTTCTTTTCTCCTTTTTCATAGGGCATTTGACACTATCTTTTGAAAATTTCTGACTGTTTTATATCTGTTATATAAATGTAAACGAAAAAACTTATGAAATTATTGCGGACTTTTTATTTTTTTATTTTATTACTCACCACTTAGCACACACGAGCTAACTTACAAAGTAAGCTAGCTCGTGTGTTCTTGAAGTGCTTCGCACTTTCATAATCTCGGAATACTTACGCCCATGGATTTGTGCTTTCCGGCTTTCTGATGTCCGCAAGTAAAAACTGCTCCCACAGATACCATTTTCCATCTTTTGCATTTCTAAGCTGCACTGCTCTCTCGCTGTCAGCCCCACCTGATTTCAGAAACAGTTTTGCGTATCCTTCATCGGCATATGAATACGGATTTTCCCTAACTACAATTGTGTAAGGAGTGCTCGGTGTGTAGTCATTCTGTGGTGTTGCTCCGTTAAAGAAAGATCTTGGCACATAATCCTTATCCATAAATCTGTCATTTATAAACTGCTTTTCTGCCTGGGAAATCTGTCTGGGCCCGCTGATTTCCTGAAGCATTGCAAGACACAATTCTCTATCCTTTGGATAAAATGAAAGTGCAACAACCGTAAGAGCCGCTGTATCAAATGGTGTAGAAAGTGTCGCCTGTGGAAGCGCCTTAAACTCTTCTAATGTGGCCGGCATTCTTTCAAAAACTATACTCTCAGATTTGTTTTTTGCAGAATTCATCATATTCTTAACTGCCGCTTCGCCGCCTGCAGTCATCTTACTAACCTGACTTCCAAGTTCCGGTCCGCCCACTTCTCTGGCAATATCATTAACCTGTTTTTTAATTGAATCAAATAACCCCATATTCATACCTACCTTTATTTTATTTAATTTTAAGTTTGACTGTCTTCTTCAATGTCTTTGCATTATAGTTTAAATTACCATATGCTTCTATTTTCAGTACAACCTTGTAATTACCTTTTTTATAAGTACCTTTTTTCAAAGTGATTGCACCAGTCTTTTTATTAACCTTGATTTTACTGTAAATCTTTTTTGCTGTGCCACTCTTAATCTTAGTTACTTTTACTGTACCTTCTGCATTTTTGATTTTGAGAGGTTTTACAATCTGCTTACCCTTCTTCAATTCAGATGCCTTTATAGTTTTTTTCGTAGCCTTAACAGTAATAGGATTGTCTGCCTTAGAATTGTCTTCTTTTCCGGAAATCGAATTATTCTCTTTAAGTTCGGCCTTTATCATACTATACTCTCCGCTAAGATATACTGCATGCATTTTTACAACATCAATTGTGGCATGCTTTACATAGAAGTAATATGTCTTGCCGGGTGTGAGTTTATTGATAGTCACCTTCCAATCTCCTGTAGAACCATCAGTTCTGGTTGTGTATTCCTCTGTCCATACAGGTTCCTGGTTAGGATCGTCAGTATAGAAAAGTGAATATCCCCACTCTGCATATTTCCATGAAATTGTAATTGAGTCACCGGTAGTACCAACCACTCTAAGGTTCTCCGGCTTTGGAAAATTCTTTTCGGCAATTGCGGCTTCAATATCCTCATCTGTTGGCCAAGACGGATAAACTAAAGCGCTGACACTCATTGGTGTAGTTACAAGCATACTCAGAACCATAACCATAGTAAGTAAAAAATTATTTATTTTTTTAATCATAATAATTCCCCCTTTTTCTTTCTATTTTTCATTTAATCCGGACAAATAATTACATAAATAATTATACCCCATTTTATATCATTCCACAAATTTGATTTTACATCTTTTTTTTCTCTCAACATAAAAAATCGAGTCAGAATATTTGAATTTCTTCAACAATTCCAACTCGATATTTCAACTATTTTTATTATTAATCCGCGCATCTCGCTTTGTAAGTACACCATAGGCGTTACCTCTACAGCCAACTCAATTCAGGTTGCCTCACGTCACACGAAAGATCCTACTTAGTGCTGCTCCATTCCTGACCTGACACGGTTCGTAGGTTTTCGTTGCATAAGACCCAAACGTCAACATCGCTTATAAAGGGCAGCCCTACAACGTAAATCCGAGGCGAGACAACACCCCTGCTGTAGCGGATTGCAGGTACAGGACACCGCTAGTTCCCCGGCTGCGCGGAAGTTTTATAACAAATTTGGGTGTGATTGCAAACAATCACATAAATATATTAAACATAATAGTCTGTTTTGAAGACTTGAAACAGACTTCGTTAGTATACCTTATTCTTAATTATATTGTCAAGAACATGTAAGTTCTTCAATCCTACAGGGCCTTGCAATAGAAATACTTGGATAGTTTGGGATTTTTATCTTCTCTAATAAATTCCAGAGAATACCCAAGCTTTTTATAAAAATCCGGGGCCTGAAAACCAAACGTCGTCAGTGTTATTTTGTCAAATCCCTTATTCTTATAATTTTCTTCCACAGCTCTTACAAGCTTCGTTCCGATGTTTTGTCCTCTATAGTTTTTGTCAATTATCAAATCGCCTATATGCACTTCGTTATAATAAGCGTTTCCTGTAATTGTTCCAATAATCTCACCTAAATCATCTTCCGCCACAAACCAGTATTCTTCATAATTCAACTCAACATTATTTGTTACGGCATAATCGGCAAATGTCTCATTAATAAAATCGCCAACTTTATTTTCAGCTTCACTTTTCTTTATAATTTTCAAATTTCACACCTCATAATACTTTATTATTCATTTTCCCCTGCTCTCATCAACTTCAACCAATCATAATTTTTTTATCGGATGCCTGATAACCGTCTTCCATTTCTCAGGTGCAACCTTTCTTGCATCTGACAGGTATATTTCATGATGCAATCGCGTATCTGAAAAATCATTCACATATCCATTCTCAGCTAAATATTCATCCATCAAAGCTACTGTCGCAGGTTCATCATCGAAAGGACCAATATGCATTATTTGAACACATAATCCCTCATCAATAGATAAGAATTCTGCCGATGAACAATCCAGTTTTTTCTTTTTTGTTGCAGTCTCAACTGCCCATTCAAAGTCCTTCTCAGAAATAAAATCCGGCAAGCGAATAACTGAAATCCAATTGAATACAGACTTATTTGTATAGTCTACTCCTTCTACATTGTCCTGCCACCAAAAACCCTCAAGCGGTGGAACAACATACTCAAAAAATCCATCTATTTTGTAATCCGTCTTGTAACTCATTTTCAAAGTGTACGCTACAGCATATAACACGCCAATTGCTTGCTTATACGCCCCGCCCTCTTCGTTCGGGTCGCCTTTTCCTCTAATCGCAATATAATTTGCCTTTGGCACAGTTATTATTTCAGGTTTATTCTTCGGCATATAAAATTCTTTATATTCTTTTTTATAATCAAAAGCCATAATATCTCTCCTCTACAAGCGGTGCGCAGGTGAGCCGAATTGCCTGTGGGGAGCTTGCTCACCAAAAGGCACATTTCGGCGAAGATGCCTAGCGCGACAGCGCGACATGAGTGCAGCTATGCTGCACGAATGGCACCGCGATAAATCTGATTTTGTTGTGTTAATTACTATAGGTTTTCGCATTTTTGTAATTCCTATAGTAAGTTCCTCAACAAACTCGAATTTTGCTAACTAAAACAATTGTGGAATAATCTCGTTTTTAATAAATTCAACTCTATCGAAGACTGCTGGCTTAAATGTTGAAGCAACAGCAACAACAAGATTGCTCTTCATATCCAAGTAAATAACATTTCCACTATCTCCAATAGCTGAATAAATCTTTTTATCTTCATTAATAATCCACCAGAAATATCCGTATTTCATATTGTGATATCTTTGACCTGGTAATGCATGTACCATTAGCATTTGTCCAATCCATTCCCTAGATACTATCCGTATATCGTTATATTCACCAAAGTTTAAGCATAGTTGCCCTATCTTCGTCATTTCTTCTGCGGATAAGCATAATCCAAAACCAGCCACAGCATTTCCTTTTACATCTGTGAACCAGCACTTATTATGGGGACTCTTTCTAGTTACAAAATCAATATGTTCTTCTTTGTTATGAACACTATATCCTATTCTTTCATCAATCTGTAATGGCCTAAACAAGTATTGGTTTGCAAATTGCAACATACTCATGTTGCTTTTCCTTGTTATTATTTCACTAATAACTTGTATTCCAAGTGAAGTGTATTGAAATGTATTTGTAAGTCCTGATTTTCCTCCCATCAAATCCAAAGCAGCTTTAGCCCAATCATCACTCATACAAACTTTAGTCCATGGTTCTGACTTAAACTTGTACGGAGTAGTCATCGAAAGTAAATGCTTTATTTTTACTTGTTCAAGAGTTTTTTCTCCTCTTTTTAAATGATATTCAGGGAAGAAATCCAGAACATTCTGCTCAACACTCTCAATTATTCCCTTATCAATTGCTATACCAACAAGTATGGCTGTAATACTCTTTGTCGCTGATGCAATATGTACTGAATCATCTTTCCGATAACCATTCCATTTATCAGAATATATCAGTTCTCCTTCATGCATAATCGCAATCTGGCATATATTTCTATGTTTCTCTTCTATTAGCTTATGTAATGTTTCATGATTCATCAATAAACAGCACCTTTCTGTATTCATCTAAGGATATCCTATTAAAAATGCTATTTTAATTTAAAATTTTTTTCAACAATAATCTTATAATAATTCACCATCCTGTTTTCAACTTTTTATTGCATTCTTAACTGCACAATCAAAGTAATACTTCCGGAAGTTTCACATAAGCACAACTTTCTCCGTAGCGTACTCCGGTATCATAAAAGCCCATCTTCTGATACAGTTGCTTTGCATTTTCATTTGCGTCTTCCACTTCCAACGTAATCGGATATTTCTTTCCATCCGGAAAGCTACTGATTTTGTTCAGTACCAACTTTAATGCTTCACTCCCAATTCCTTTTCCTTGGGATTTTTCGTCAATAAAAAATCCCATAACACGCCAAACCTGTCCGTACTTTTGAAGCACATCCGGCTCTTGTGGTTCCACTTCAATCTTTCCAATCAAAACTCTCCCCACCGGCTTATCATCACAAGTTATGATACACAATTCTCCATCCAATCCGTTAACCACTCCAATATATGCAAACGCAAGAATAGTTGTCCAATCTTCTACATATGTCATTTGGTTATCCCTTGGCTTTAATGCCAATACTTCTTCATAATTGATAAAGGATAACGTTGTTAAGTTTATATCCATTTTGTTTTGCTCCTGTTTAACTGTTGTTTGAATTTCAAAGTTAATTAATCCGGTTGTTGTCCATCATGGGCTTTCCACGCACATTCAGTAAACTGAATATTGCTGAATACAGCAGTAAATGATGAATCCTCCGGAGAACACGCATATACTCCAAACCTTATTTTTCCTGCTCCTTCATGCACATGACAAACACGCATTTGTTTCCATCTGCTTCCGTCTTCCGAGCACTCTATACAGTAATCATCTTCCCTTCGACTCAGACGGTACCACATACTTTTAATATTTGCAGGGATTTCGGTGGTAGCCCAATCCGAGTATCCGTGATTTGTCACAACACTTCCTAAATGCTGGAACTCCTCATTTTCATACTCTATGGATCCTTTTAACCAGTTATCACTATCCAAATACATAACTATTCCGCATTGGTCAAATCTGTGATGACTATCTTCAAACGATGTTTTAACTATAAAACTGAAATACTTTTCTTCTGTTTCTATTTGAAAAACCGGTGCATTATCATTTCGAAAATGATAATAGGTCCTCTGCCACAAATCTGTATGTGGCGATGTGATAACTCTTAGAATATTATTATCTATCACATATTGCTTTGGCTCTCTTGTCCAAACAAAATCCTCAAATCTCATATCTCTCACCTTATTCATTCCTAATATATTCACGGTACTGTGTTTCCCATTTTTCTTTGTCTTTCTCCGTAATTTCACGTATAACTCTACACGGATTTCCGGCTGCTATCACATGGCTTGGAATATCTTTTGTGACAACGGACCCTGAACCTATTACCACATCATCGCCTATCGTAACACCTGGATTGATAACAACATTTCCTCCAATCCACACATTGGAACCTATCTTTACCGGAAGCGCATATTCTACTTCTGTATTTCGAACCTCTGCATCAATAGGATGCCCTGCTGTATATATGCTCACATGGGGAGCAAGAAAGACATTATCCCCAAAAACCACCTCGTTTTCATCCAATATAGTAAGATCGGTATTCGCGTAGAAATGTTCGCCAAAAAACACTCTATCCCCATGATCAAAATATACTGGCGGAGTGAGCACCATATCTTCCGGCGCTTTCCCAAAACATTTCTTTAATTCTTCCAGCGCACTCCGATCTCTCCAAAATTCAGATTCATTGAATCTTTTCTGTGCAATGTGAACTTTCCCCCAGGAATCATCCCCCACTTTCCAAGGCGAGTATAACTTTCCTGCCATCATTCTATCCCATTCAAATTCGTTTCGTCCCATAAGATTTTCTCCTCAACTTCCATCTCGTTTCTTTATCCAACAACTAAAAAATCTTATTCTATCATATCACACATATAATAAAAAAGAGACTTCTTTTCAAAGTCTCTTTTTCTACTTGTAGTATAATTCTATGGCACTCCAGACGCTATTGCTATAGGATGCGCCGTTATTTTTTATCTAACCAATTTATAATATACTTTCGATGTACATAAATATATTACCACATAAACCACGAAGAATATTCCATAAGTTCCAACAGTATAACATCTTGTAATTGCTTTATCTGCAAGTCCTATCATCATGAGCAAGCTCTCAATCAAAGGATATGCCACCAGCACATGAACTGCTGCCACTGCTACAGGAAGGAAAAATACTATAAGAACCTGTGTCTTTATTGAATCTTTTACTTCTCTCTCGCTCATTCCGACTTTCTGCATTATCTGGAATCTTCCTCTGTCCTCATAGCCCTCTGAAATCTGTTTATAGTAAATGATGATAACGGTTACCATCAGGAATATCATTCCAAGAACTACTGCAATAAACATCAGACTTCCGTAAGTATCATAAAGTGATTCTCTCAATCCGGCCTTATAGCTAACCATACCTCTTCTTGATATTTCATTCTTATGACCTTTAGGATTGTTTTCTTTGGCATAGGCCTTTGCTTTTTTATTAACAATCTTATTAACTCTCTTTTCAACAGCCTGACTCAATTTTAATTTTTGGCTTTCACTGCCTTTAAAGTTAAATACTACATCATGAATATGTTCCATTTCATTAGTTGCTTCATCAGCTGACTTACTCTGAAATGCCTCCAAATCATCCATTGTCTTCTGACTTACAATAATGCCAAAGCAATCAAAAAATTTGTAAGCCTCCATGGAAATAGGATAATCTTCGATATTTTTTTCTATTTTCAAATTGAAGTCCGAAAATGCTATTTCATCATCATATTTAATGTTGTTTGTCTTTAAACTGTAAAGAATTGCTTCATTATCAGCCACTTTGCATTTTTTACCTGTAAGTCTCTCGTACTCCCGGTCAGTTATGCAAAACAGCTGAATTGGCGAATTATCTTTAAGAGCATTGTAGTTCATCAAATCAGAATATATAACGCCTTCCCTGTAGAGAGCTGCGATTACATAGGCATTTCTCTCCTGCATAGATGTTATTTCTACACCCTGCTTCTTTGCCTCATCTTCAACAACCTCTTCAATTATTTTACGAACTTCTATGCTTTTTTCTTCGCTCAAATCTCCATAGGTTATCGAAGCTTCCATATCGTTTGGCATCTGCTCTTCAAGCACGCTGTCCACCTGGGCAAACAACGATGAACTTACTGAAACCATAATAATTACCATTGTCGATAAAATACATATAGACGCAAGTCCAACTGCGTTTTGTTTCATTCTGTACAAAAGCCCTGACACTGCTGTCATGTGCTTTTTGTTGTAATAAAAATTAGTATTCTTTTTGAGCATTTTTAAAATGAAAATAGTTCCTGCAGTAAATAATGAATATGTTCCGACTATTACTAAAACTACCGCAAAGAAAAATAAGCTGACAGCTGTAATGCTGTGTTTGGTTGTGAGGGCGATATAATATCCTGCACCTAAAGTAATAAGTCCTTCAATTAATAGTAAAGCCTTAACCTTTGGTTCCCTCTCACCTTTCTTTTTACTCTCCACAAGCTGCAAAGGTTTCAATCTCAAAATGCTTATGACATTGCAGATAAATGTAAAAACGTATACTCCTGCAAATACCAGCATTGATACTATTAACATACCCCAGAAAATTTTCATTTCGGAATATACTGTATTCACCCTTAAAACGTAGCTTAAAAACAGTGTTGCAAGTTTATATAAAATAATGCCAAGCACTCCACCGCACAATATTGAGACACTTGCTGAGAAGGCCATTTCCAAAAACATGATAAACGTAATATGTTTCTTTCCAAGTCCTAAAACATTGTAAAGTCCATACTCACTTTTTCTCTGCTTCATAAGAAAGCTGTTGGTGTACAGTACCACAACTACTGAAATTCCGATGTATACCGGATTTGCAAATTTCAAAGCGATAGGAAGCACTGACGCGCCACTTCCGGTAATTCTGTCATCAACTGTGATCGCTGTGAGAATGTACAATGCCGCTGTCATTACTACTGTAATAATCATCTGTGGCACGTAGAGTCTTGCGTTCTTTTTTATATTTTCAAATGCTAATTTTACAAACATCTTTTTACTCATTATTGTCACCGCCTGTCAAAAGTACTGTAAGTGAATCTGTTATTTTTCTGTACATCTCGTCATTTGTACTGTTGCCTCTGTAAATCTGATGGAACAATTCCCCATCTTTGATGAACAGCACTCTGCCGGCTCTGCTGGCTGCCTTTGTTGAATGTGTTACCATGAGAATGGTCTGGCCTGCAGTATTTAATGCCTCAAACATATCAAGCAGTTCATCTGTCGACTTTGAATCAAGCGCCCCCGTTGGCTCATCTGCAAGTATAATAGCCGGATCTGTAATTACTGCTCTTGCAACCGCTGCTCTTTGTTTCTGTCCACCTGAAACCTCATAAGGATATTTGTTAAGCAAATCTTTTATTCCAAGCTTTCCTGCTATTTTTTCCAGATTTTCATCTATGTTCTTAGCACTCTTTCCATTTAATACAAGAGGCAAAAGAATATTGTCCTTAAGTGTAAATGTATCTAAAAGATTAAAGTCCTGGAACACAAAGCCAAGTTTGTTTCTTCTGAATTCAGCAAGCTTTGACTCCTTGATTTTTGTAATCTCATTCCCCTCAAGCATCACCTGTCCGGAAGTTGCTCTGTCGAGGGCTGCCAATATATTAAGCATTGTTGTTTTTCCTGAACCTGACTCTCCCATAATAGCCACGTATTCACCCTTTTCCACTGAGAAGGACACATTCTTCAATGCTTCCACCTTATTTCCCCCAAGTCTTGATGTATAAACCTTTCCTAAATTGTTTACCTCTAAAATTGACATATCAAATAACCTCCTTAACTATGACTCAATTATATAAAAAAAACCGAAATGCCAACATCGATTCATGTTACATTTCGGTTTGCTAATGTTACATTTTTGTAAGATTGAGATATTTTAGATTATCATTCGTTTGGTTAATTATCATTTGCTTGCATAATTACCATCAAACTCCAAAATAATCTCTGTTCCTTTTCCAACCTCTGACTTTGCAGATATATAAACCCCAAGCTTATCACAAATATTTTTGCACAGATATAGTCCAAGACCTGTGGCCTTCTTGTCTGCTCTGCCGTTGTATCCCGTGAATCCCTTCTCAAATATTCTCGGAAGATCCTCTTTTGAAATTCCAATTCCAGTATCTTTTATACTGATGTAATTATTTTCTGCATTTACTGTAACCGTACCGCCTTCAGTGTATTTGACTGCATTTGAAAGAATCTGCTCCAACACAAAACTCAGCCACTTCTCATCTGTCACCACCACCAAATCGGTTCCCTCATATTTAATTCCTGTTTTTCTTCTTATAAAAACAGGGGCGTACTTTCTAATTGATTCTCTGATAATTTTATCGGCAGCGATATCCTTGAAAACAAAATCAGAGCTTTCGCTGTCCAATCTCACATAGTTTAGTGCCATCTCCACATACTGTTCAATTCTAAATAGTTCCGTGAGAAGTTCCCTGTTTTTGTCTGTATCCTCCGCCATAAGACTCATCCTCATAACCGAGATAGGTGTCTTTATCTGATGAACCCATGTAGTATAGTAATCAATGGTGTCTTTTCTTTTGCCGGCAAATTCATTTCTGTTTTCTGCGCAGATATTTCCCAGTTTTTTGATTATATTTCTGTAATCTCTGTCAATCAGAGACTTTCCCACCAAAATTTCACCGGACATTTCTTCTACATTTGCCAACGCCATTCCGCTGCATATATCTTCCGGATTTGCAAGAATTCTTTGAAGCATGCTATGTTTCTTCACATACCTTATAAAATCAAAAGCAAAAACACCAACAATAATAACCCCCGTCAGCTGCCAACCGTAAAAGAAACTGTCCATATTCAATTTATACAATATATGTACAATAATATTGACGACAAAAATTGCCGTCAACAATACAACAAAAGCTATTCTGTCCTTCAAATATGAAATAATTAACCTAATACCATTCATGTGAAAATCCTCTAATAATCCTCTCCCCATCTAGAGCATTTTGATATGTAAATATTGTTGCAATACAACATAGATTTAAGTTTTTTATTCTGTGTTGTACGTTTTTTGCTTCAAAAAATTGCCGCGTGCAGCATAAAACAAGATTTTTGAATATATGTTGTATTTTTCTTGCTTCAAGAAATTTTTTCGTACAACATAGAATTCAATTTCTTAATCTGTGTTGTATCTCGTCTTCACACATACATTATGCGACTATGTCGCCGGTTTTCAAGAATGAAAAAAATCACTGTCTTTTCGTAATGTATAGTTTATGAAACACAGCATCGTCACGGGAAAGGCTATGCAATAATGAGATGAGACGATAGCGAGGCTTTCGTTATGACGAGCATTCTAGCTTCGAACGCGAAAGCATGTGTTTGAGCTCCGAAGGAGCGAGTTATGCGAAGCGTTCGATAATAAGCGAATGCGAGGAATAGAAAACGATGCGTGTCTCAGATTATTATTGTATAGCCTTTCTGGGACGATGCGTCTGTTTCAAAAACTATACTTTTTAACTTCATCCTCTAATCAATGATATATCCGATTCCCACTTTGGTTTTGATGAAATCATTTAACCCTGCATTTGCAAGTTTCTTCCTAAGTCTTGTGACATTTACTGTCAGTGTGTTCTCCTCCACATAACAGTCCATCTGCCACAACTTTGTCATCAAAGTATCTCTGCTGACGACTTTGCCCTTATTTTCCATAAGTGTCTGAAGAATTTTGTATTCATTCTTTGTAAGGTCTATGGACTCATCATTATACATTACCGTTGTATCGCCAAGGTTTAAGATCACCCCTTTATGCTCAATGGTGTTTACTGTTCCCTGCATACTGTAGGTTCTTCGAAGGAGTGCCTGAATTTTTGCATTGAGAACCTGCGCCTCCACAGGCTTTGCGACAAAATCATCACCTCCCATATTCATGGCCATAACTATGTTCATATCATCAGAGGCTGATGACAAAAACATAATTGGGACGTTTGAAACTTTTCTGATTTCGGTACACCAATGATATCCGTTGTAAAAAGGCAAGTTAATATCTACCAGCACAAGATGTGGCTCGTACTCTTTAAATTCCTTCATAACATCGGAGAAATCTTTAACCGTACGCACCTCATTCCCCCATGATTCAATTGTCTCTCTAATAATGTCCGCGAGGGAAAAATCATCCTCTATCACTAATATTTTGTACATAAAACCCCTAACTTATTATGCTGAAAACTGACTACTAAGTTGCTGCCCCCAGTAACTTAGTCACTGAAAAACTAACCTCTGAGTCGTTTAAAAAAATCCTTCAACAGATTGCTGCACTCTTCCTCAAGAATCCCATTTTCACTTTCCACCTGATGGTTGAAAGCATCCACCTGCAAAAGATTCAGAATGGACCCGGCGCAGCCTGCTTTTGGATTCATGCATCCGATATAAACTTTCTTGATTCGCGCCTGAACAATAGCCCCGGCACACATCTGACAAGGCTCTGTGGTCACATACATCTCGCAGTCATCTAGCCTCCAGTCATCCAGCTTTTTGCTGGCTTTTTTGATGGCATTTAACTCTGCGTGAGAAAGAGTGTTCTTATCCGTCATTCTTCTGTTGTAACCACGACCGATTATTTCATCATTGTAAACTATAACGCAGCCAATAGGAACTTCATTCATCTTCATAGCTCGTTTTGCCTGCTTTATAGCTTCCTTCATATATTTTTCTTCTCTTGTCATAATTATCTTCCGTAATTATCTATAATATCCCAGATATCCTTGCTCTCAAGTCCTAACTTCCAACAAGCACATCCTCCGATTCCATATTCATTTGCCACATCAATCTTCTTCTGAATTGATGTTGCATTCTCAAGCCAGATTTGAGTGTTACCATGTTCTTTTTCTATATATGCGTAATCTGTTCCGGTCTCCTCATTCCACTCCGGCTTAACTTTGGCTTCCTTGCAAATTTCTTTTGCAGTATCCATACTAACGGCTTTGCTTCCAAGTGCATAATTTCCGTTTACGTTGTCCTCTATAATCTTTGCTCCGCTCTCTGCATACTCTTCCGGAGTCTCTGTCCACACTCTTGTGTAGAAAGGAATTCCCATAACTACTCTGTTTGCATCTCCCACAAGTTCAACTGTATCGCTTATTGCTTTTTTAACAAAAGGAAGTGATGCCACAGGGCCTGCCGATTCGCTGTTTGCATTGTACTCGTCATAACTCATTACAATAACAAAGTCTGCAAGTTTTCCCTGCTGCTTTAAATCATAATAAACTGACCACTCAGTTGGAACATAGTCATCAATAGAAAAGATAAGACTGTTTTCCTTACATTTGATTGACATTTCTCTTAAGAACTGGTGGAAATCATCCTCATTTTCTTTTGGCACATACTCAAAGTCTAAGTTGATTCCGTCTGCACCGCATGCAAGAACTGAGCTGATAAGATTATTCTCAAACTCTTCTCTTAAAGTTGTTGATGTAAGCACCTTGTCTGAATATCTGTTTCCATCGGAATCCGTAGAAAAATCATCCACCAATGCCCAAACCTGACATCCCATATTGTGCGCCTTCTTAACGTAATTTGAAGAAGACAAATCGTCGATATTTCCTTTTGAATCAGACATTGTATACCAGGTTGGAGAAATAACATTCACTCCTGCCATATCAGCTGTTGCACTTGACAATGTATCATTTGCAGTATAGTTCGTCACCTGATGCCATACTAATTTTACTTTTCCGTCAAATTCTGTGTGAGTGTATGTATCCTCGTCATTTCCGACTTTTACCGAAACTGCTTTTCCGGCATTGTTATATTTTTTCTGAACGTAACCTGTAAATCCATCCTCTGTCTCGGCTCTGTACCAATCACCTTCTTCATCGTACACTCTGAGAGCCTCACCCTTGTCAATCTCCACAACAATGTCTGACATGGTATCCATATCAACTCTCATCATATTTCTCTTCTTGGCTTTTGCCTCTGTATATTTCATATCTTTATAATCGCTGATAACAAGTCTAGCCGGCTTGTTTCCCACAGAATCAAAGAGTTTATAATTCATCTCACAGAACTTCTTTACATATTCCATATTAATGTAACAGATGTCACCCTCTAGAATTGATATAGTGTAATCGACAGTCTGCTTTTCTGTTCTCTCGATAAACTGATTTTCTCCCACATAAGATGTAATTGTGTGAGAAGCATCAGTAAATAAAAGAAGATTCTCTTTTCTGTCATAGTAGAATCTGTCGTCAATGTACTCCTGAAGCATTTCTATATCAACAAATATACTTCCGTCTTCTCTGATCCAGGCTTTGTACGGTACTGCTTCATCCTGAAGAACAGTTGCGGCAAAGCCGTTTGAACCGTCGAAAGAAAGATATTCACATAAATTTGTTCTTGTATCACTGGATTTTTCGCATCCTGAAAGAGGTATGGCACACAATCCTGCCATCATTGCTATAATCAATAAATTTTTATTCTTCACTTTGTAACCTCCCATTTCTCTTTAGCTGCAATCTCTGTAATTTTAACACAAAAATAAAAAGAATGACACCATAATTCCTTAAGAATTAATGATGCCATCTCATAGTGAAGCTCCATTTTATAATACTTCTTTAATAAATAGTGTATTCAAGACTCGCTACCAAGTCTTGCGACGCAATGTAAATTGTGACAACAATTTATAGTAGTTAAGTTATCGTGATATAAAATAAACCCCTCCATCTGTCGTCAAATTCTTATACTCGAACGCCTCGACGTTCTCACCTTTGAATGCGCATCTGCCCATTCTGATACTTTAAGTTTTGATTACTCTTTCTGCTCCGTAAACAAATCTTTGTATATATTATACTCATATTCTATGTGATATGCAATATATTTTTTATTACATTTTATTTTTTCATCAACTTTATTCGGAAATGTCTTCCGACTCTGCTTTTGACAAGTCACCGTCCCAAAAAAGGTAAGTTTTGTAACTATTAATCCTGCACTTTACATATAGAACATTTGTGGATATACTATATAAATATAACTTTCAGACCAGAAATGTTCAGGCACGTTTCGATTTGATTAGTTATTATTTAAAGATATGTATTCTTATGTGATTATACTGTGAAATACTATTTATAATTTGCAATTTATGATATAATTAAGATACAAAAGAATACTTACGAATCAAAGCGCGCAGTCACTTGATACCCCAGGTGAAGAAAGGAGTGATTGTATGAAGATAGAAAAGATTAACGACAAGCAGATTCGTTGTACTATCAGCAAAGCTGATTTAGCAGAAAGAAAAATTAAACTCAGCGAACTTGCCTGTGGAACAGGTAATTCAAAAGAGTTGTTTAGAGATATGATTCGACAGGCTTCGCGTGAATTTGGATTTGAAGTGGATGATATTCCGCTTATGGTTGAAGCCATTCCGGTTTCTCAGGAGTGCATCGTGCTCATTCTTACAAAGGTAGACAATCCTGAAGAAACAGAACAGCATTTTGCCAAACTTATTGGCGAAGAAGAAATGGATTTGATGGACAAATTAGGAGATTATCCTGAAGAGTTTGATCCTGAGACAATGTCAGACACCTATGAAGAAGACGATTCAGACGACGACATTGCAGATGAATCAAAATCAAATCTCATCTGTAGCATATATTCCTTTGACGATTTAAGCATTATTATTAAGCTTTCAAAAATAGTGGCTCCTGTTTACATTGGTGACAGCGCGCTCTACAAATCATCATCAGACCATCGCTACTATATTTCATTATGCACAGACAAAAAACATGCAAAAGAATTAGGAATTACTACAGGAATATTATCAGAATACGGCACAAAAGAGTACTCAGTTTACAATAGTGAATTCTTCTTAATGGAGCACTACGATACAATTATTGAGATTGATGCTTTTAAGAAGCTTGCAGATTTGTAACAGAAATTTCTGTTAATCAATTTATTACCGTTAGGTAAACACAAAAAAAGAGTGAGAGTTATATGGAACCACGGTTATGGTACATATCAACTTTCACTCTTTTTTTACATCACTTGATGTTGCATTACAATTTGTTTATTTTTTTACATCACTTAATGTTACATTACTTCAATCTGTAAATTGTCTGTTCGCTTTCTTTATCAACAACCAGATAATTGTCATCTGTTATATGAAGAGTTATCATATAATCTCCAATCAGCTTGTAAGTAGTTTTGCTGCCATATTCAGGCATATCGCTTACCTTTTCCTCAACTATTAATGAAGATTTCAGTTCTGCTCTTTGGTCATCATCAAGAGGATTGCCCTCTTCATCACTCACAATCACTTCCGAATCATCGATCATCTGTACTATCTCGGCAATGGTGCTGTCTGTTACAGCCATCTGCCCCACACTGGCATTCTCATCATCTGCTGCATTTAAACCCTTTGTAAATATTTCCTGCTCATGAGCGACTTTTGACTCATCGTTTTTTTTGATATTATTATGAACCTCCCATATTCCAATGCAGGCTACAACAAGCATTACGCTTGCAACTATTGCGACAAATCTGTACGGAAAGGTGACAATCGTTCCCTTTGACGATTCCTTAGAAATCATTTTGACTGTATCCTCAACAAACTTTTTGTCCGGTTGTATTTTGTCTGCTTCTTTCCTGTAGTCTTCAAAAAATTTTTTCTCATCCCACATATCCATCAGCCTCCATCATTTGTTTGAGTTTTTCCCGGCCCCTGTGTAAATATGAACGCACAGTCGCCGGCTTTGTCTTCATAGTAACTGCTATCTGTTCGGTTGTCAGTTCTTCATAATAGAATAAATCTATTGCTATACGGTAGTTCTTCGGAAGTTTTTGCACATATTCAAAAGCGTAAGATTCACTCTTAGTGTCATCAGCCACTTGCCTAATTGAATCAAGCCCTTCAGTTTTTCTGTTCCATGCCAGCATCACGATTGATTTGCCTCTGTTGATTGCAACAGTCAATAACCATGCCTTTAAGTGCTCTTCGTCAGCAAAACTCATACCGCTTTTAACTTTACTGACCAGTTTCAGGAATGTATCCTGAACCACTTCCTGGGCATCAGACTGATTTTGCATTCTGATCATTGCCACACGGTAAAGCATTGCCGAATATTTTCTTACTATATCTTCAATTAATACCTCTTGTTCTCCACATTTTAAAGTCATATGACACTCCACATTATTTATCAAGGCTGTTTTATAGGTATGCCCCTTTTGTTTAAGACTCATACGTGGATAATCATAAGGCATTATGGAAAAAATATCAAGAACGCTCTTGGTCCTTACTGCGAAATGAGTGTCGCCGTTAGATAATCGTAATTGCTTCAATATCTACTACTTTGATACGGTCATTATTCCGAACTGGTAAATATATCTTACGCTCTCAATATGAGCTGCATTACAAACTTCTGTTGCTACCACTTGTACTTGTGCATCTGTCAGTTTTTCAGAAATACGAACACTTGCCATATTACTGTTTTTTAACAAATCAGATATCATGTCAACTGCCTCATCTGCGTTTTGGGCACATTTACCTTTGTTCAAATAGTATTCCTTCTCTCCATCATTTGCCTGATACTCATCGTTCTTTTCAGGAATAACGTCAGTCTGTCCGGCAACGAGAATTCCATCTGAAGTTTCTTCTGTAAGATTAAACAATCCGTTGTGAATGTATTCATTGTCATTGTTTGTGACGTCTAAAATACACCATGAACCGTCGATTTTTACTTTGTTCCACTCATGATTTACTCCATCCATCTTCCCTGTCTGAATAATAGCTTCCAAACCTGCATATTTTGCAATCAATAAAAATGCTTCTGAATATGATTCACATACGCCAACCTTGTCAACAAGGATTCCATATGGATGAAATGAACCGGCATTCTGCTCAACTGCATCTTCTGAAATTGTTCCGTCTTCGTTAATTGCACTTAATATTGCTTCATTGTATGAGCAGTTTGAACATAAGTATTCGTTAATTGCCTCTTCTTTTTCGAAATCGCCCATTCCGTCTTTTATTATCTCATTTGCGATATCTTTTGCTGCACTAATGGATTTATCCTGCATTTCCTTTGCTTCTTCCTTTGTGTGCAGGTAGCTGACAACTAACTGATTGTTAGAGTAATCATATCTCATCTCTTCAATCATATCGATTAATCCGTTCTGTGTCCAAACCTCATTAACAACTACCCAAAGATTCTCAGTATCTGATACTTCAGGATAAGAAGACATTGAAATATTCTCTTCGTGAGCAAGTAAATTGATTGCAATCCACTCTCCCATAGCACTGTTTGCATATACAGTATCTCTGATTTCAGAACTTAAATCTATAGATGAACTCTCGTCGTCTGCCGGCTGTGTTTCATCTTCAATCGCTTCTGTTTCATCTTCAATCGCTTCTGTCTCATCTTCAATCGCTTCTGTCTCGTCTTCAATCGCTTCTGTCTCGTCTTCAATCGCTTCTGTCTCGTCTTCAATCGCTTCTGTCTCATCCTCGATTGCTTCTGTCTCATCCTCGATTGCCTCTGTCTCGTCCTCGATTGCTTCTGTCTCGTCTTCTACCGGCTCAATATCTTCATTTGTAGGAACATATGGGATGTCAAACTCTGTAGTGTTTGTTCCTGATTTTGCAATGAGTTTATCCTCACGCTCAGTTACATTCTTCATGTCCTCAAGGAAATCATTGTAGTCCATTCCTGTCAGATACATTGGTCCTAATTCTAAAGGTATATTTCTGATTTTTGGTTTGATTCCTATCTTACCATCATCATATTTTGTTGCTGTGGAACCGTGATACTCGATAAGATATTTTGCAACACTTCCATCTAACATCTCAACATTTGTATAAGCCGGTAACACCATCGCAGTGTTTCCCTCAAACATATATTCCTGACCTAACTGATGATTTTTTGGAAGGGTGCCTGCAATGTCTTTAACATATTTCATATTACTCATTCCTGATTTTTTGCCGTCATTTGACTTTGCAACAACAAAGTATCCATCATCTATCAACAATGCTCTGTTCATCAGATATACACCTTCAACATCAACTTCTGTTCCTCCGTATATATCTTTGAATCTCTTTTCTGAATCAATATTATCCTTAAAATCCGCAACAGTACATGATGTAGATTCTGTTGAACATTCCAATTCTGCAAAGTCCATGCCTTCATCATATCTGTAAACTTCGTAATAATCTGCACCTGAAACGCCGTTCCACTTCAGCTGATAGTTTCCGTCTTCTGCTACAAATTGTTTGAGAGTTGTAGTATCTAACTCATTTGGGATTGTGAAAACAGTTACCTGCGGTTTATCAAGCTTCTTGTCTGACTCAAAATCATACTTTTGAACAAGATAAAACTTACTTCTACTTCCCCAGGTTCCGTCCTCATACTGGCAACTGCCTTCATTGTCTTCATAATGGAACACCATTTGCGGAGATAATATAAGTCTTTTATTGTCGTAATCTTCTTCAATTTTAATATCAACTTTTTTTGTAAGAGCCGAATCATAATAAACTTCAAGCATTGAATATACATCCTGCCCCCAAAAATTATCAGATATATTTTCGAACACAAACTTCTTGTCTTTTGGAAGATTGTACATTGGATCCGTGTACTGAGTTTTTTCGCTTGCAGCATATTTTTCTCTCAATTGCTCTGTAAGACTGAGTCCGTCAGCAATATCGACTGTTTCATTTACATCTCCATTACCTTTTGTATTTTTAGTATCCTTGTTTCCGTCCTTCTGACAACCTGCCAAAAGTGTAGCACATAATAATAATGATACTGTTCTTCCTATTGCTTTTTTCATAATAAAAATCCTCCCATTTTTAATCTTTTGTCATCAAATTTTGTTTGATTTTTAAGCGCTTACATATATAACACTTTTCAAGTAGACAAAATGTTGCACCAACATAAAAAAATCAGTTCATTATCTGGTACATTAAAATTGAAGTGGCAATAGCTGCATTTAAAGATTCTACTTGTCCATGCATTGGTATCTTTATCAGTCTGTCCGCCTCCTCTGACACCTCATCACTGAGTCCGTTTGCTTCATTTCCAATCAATATTGCTGTCTTGTCGGGAAATTCTTCCCTGCTGTAGTTTTCTCCTTTTAGGTGGGCTGCATATGTAACAATGCCCTGTTCCTTTATCTGTTTTACTGTTTCCGGAAGGTTATCCACAATCACAACCGGAACTCTGAAAATTGACCCCATTGTGGAACGAATAACTTTTGGATTATAAACATCAACTGATGAACTGTTCATTATCACACCGTTTATTCCTGCGCCCTCCCCGGTTCTGATTATTGTTCCCATATTTCCGGGATCTCTCAGACTGTCTAATACTACGAAGCAGTTCTTTCCCGGTCTTACAGTATCAAACAATTCATCAAGGGTGTATTTCTTTTGCTTTACAATTGCAAGAATTCCCTGCGGAGTCACAGTATCTGAAATCTTCTTAAATACACTGTCACTTACAGTCAGCGCATCAAACTCTTTTGCCAGTTCAGGCTTTTCTTTGTCAAATGACTCTGAAATAAAGACATTTACCAAATCTTCCTTTGGCGCTTCAAGAACCATCTTGATTCCCTCAACAATGTAGCAGCCTTCTTTTTTTCTTACTTTAGCCTTATCTTTCAACTGAATTATATTCTTTATTTTTTCGTTACTTGCAGAAGTTATTATCATCTTTTCTCCTTCTTAAGCAGAGTATTCAACTTGTTACTTTCTCCTACTATAACCATTTCCATTCCCGCTTTGAGTGGTTCGTCTATTTTTATATCTGTGGTAATATCATTCTCTTCTCTTATAGCAATAACGTTAAATCCATATTTCCTTCTTAAATCCAGCTGAATAAGAGTCTTACCTATCCACTTTGAAGGAATATCAATATCTACGATACTTATATCATCTGACAATGTCATAATGTCAATAAAGTTTCCGTAAAGAAGTCCCAATGACAATCTCTTTCCTACTTCTTCTTCAGGGAAGATTACTCTGTCCGCTCCCATTTTTTCAAGCACATTAGCTTGGATTTCATTTTGAGCCTTTGCTATTATTTTATTAATTCCAAGTTCCTTACAAAGGATAACTGCCATAATAGTCGCCTCAAAATTACCGCTCATTGCGATAATTGCTGCATCTACATTTTTAATAAATGAAATACCTTTTATGGAATCCGTATCCATAACATCAGCTCTCAATGCATAAGCTACTTTGTCTGCAATTTCGTCAACTTTCTTCTGATCATTGTCAATGGCAACTACCTGCCCTCCTCTTGAAGAGAAGTCCTCCGCCAATGCATTTCCAAGTCTTCCAAGTCCAAATATTACTATCTCTTTAATTTTCTTCCTTCTATTAATCATTTTATTTCTCCATTATCCAATCATTATATTTCTTTCAGGGTAATCTCTTTCCACAGCATTTGTAGATTTCGACGTAAATGCCATAACAAGTGTGATAGGCCCTATTCTTCCCGCAAACATCAAAAAGGTGATAATCAGTCTTCCGATATTTGAAAGGGATGATGTTATATCCATGCTAAGTCCCACTGTTCCTATAGCCGAGAACGACTCAAACAAAAGCTTTTTAAACTGAATATTTTCTGTGTACGACAATATAATCAATGCAACTGATGCAACAAAAATCGCTATTGCCGTAACACTGATTGCATTTCGCCTATTCTGATCTGTGATTTTTCGCTGGAACACTTCCGCATGCTTCTTTCCTTTAATAGCACTCCATACGTCAATAAGAAGAATGGCAACTGTCGTTGTTTTTATTCCTCCTGCCGTTCCCATAGGAGAACCTCCCACCAGCATAAATCCACACATCATTATGATACTGGAGTTTGTAAATCCCGCCTGTGAAACAGTAGCAAAACCTGCGGTCCTCAATGTAACCGATTCAAACATACTAACGATAATCTTTTCGGAAAGATTTAAATTTCCAATAGTTTCAGGGTTATTGTACTCTAACACAAACACAATTACCGCTCCGGAAACAATCATTACTCCGGTGGCAAACAGTGCAATTTTAGCATGAAGGGACAGTCTCTCAAAAAATTTGTTAGAAGCAAGTTTCCCATCTTTTATGCGCTTTAAAATATCCAATATTTCCCACCATACGAGAAATCCGATACCTCCGCTTATAATAAGAAACATCGTAACAAGATTCATATACCAGTCTGTGGCATATGGTCCAAGACTGTTCTCTCCCAGCAAATCAAGCCCCGCGTTGCAAAATGCAGATATGGCATGGAACACTGAAAACCACAATCCCTTAACCACTCCAAACTCAGGAATGAATTTAAAAGTATACAGAAATGCGCCTATTCCTTCTATTATAAATGTTGTTTTGAATACTTTTATGATGGTTTTTACCATTCCGGCACCGGTATCAAGATTGTATGACTCCTGAATGAGCCTTCGCTCCTTGATAGTTATCTTTCGCTTGAAAATAATAAACAATCCCATTGTAATACATATGATTCCAAGTCCCCCCAGCTGAATGAGGACAAGAATTATTATTTTCCCAAATAAGCTCCAATGCAGATATGTTGGAACAACCACAAGTCCCGTAACACACACCGCCGTTGTGGCAGTAAACAATGCCGAAATCACATTTGTCCACTCTCCTGTAGCTGAAGATATGGGCAACATTAAAATCAGCGTTGCCACAAATATCACTGCCGCGAAACCACCAACTATAAGCTGTGTGGTATTAAACAATGGATGAAATTTTTCCTGTTTCATTATGAGTCACCTTTCTTATGTTATTTCTGAACCAGTCGGACATTATCCTCTCCGAACAATTCCTGTAGCGAAATAACAACCCCCTTATGGGCGTTTATTTTATAATTAGAAGGCAGTACCTTCTTTGCTTTTTCCTTTTCCAAGTAAATGACCACATTGTCATTTCCCGGATTTGCAATTATGAAATTATTGATATTCTGCAGGTTTGCATCGTAAGCTTCTTTATCTGCAAACTTAAGCCATAATTCATTCGGAATCTGACTAAACTCCACAATGGTATTCGCAATAATGGAGGTCTGTTTTCCTTCCTGAAGCTGAACGTAACCGGAAATAAATATCTTATTATCTTCCTTTAATATAGCCTGATAATTATTAAATTGTCGACTGAATACAAGCACCTCCGCAGCACCTACCAAATCCTCAATAACAACAATCGCCCAAGGCTCGCCGTTTTTTGTATATCTTCTGGTTATTCCCGTGACGATTCCACCCACGGTAACCTTCTGCTTATCCCTGAGAGCATTTTCTCTGTTCTCAACCATGTCACTCACTTCCGTATCATCCCCGGCATCTGCTGCCACAAAGGCATTTGTCATATGAGTGATATGCTTTCGCCATTTTTCCTCCTGTTCCTGAAGAGGATGTCCGCTGACATAAATTCCCAGCACTTCCTTCTCAAACTGGAGCATCTGGTCCAACTCGTATTCGCCCACATCAGGCATATTTATTTCGTATTTTTTCTTTTCTTCTTCCGGCGCGATATCAAAAAGTGACATCTGACCGGTCATACTGTTCTTTCTCTCGTAGTTTACATTATCAAGGATGGCCCCGTACACCATCATAAACTGTTTTCTGGTTCCCTCAAGGGAATCCAAGGCTCCTGCCTTAATAAGATTTTCGATGGCACGCTTATTGACGTCCTTATCCGACACTCTCTTAATGAAATCGTCCAGAGTCTTGTAAACGCCACCTGCAATTCGCTCAGCCACAATATTGTCAATGACCGTTCGGCCAATACTCTTGATGGCTGTAAGTCCGTATCGGATATTGTTTCCCGATACCGAGAATCCGCTCTCACCGTCATTGATAGATGGTGGGAGAATGTTGATTCCCATTGAACGGCAGGAATAAATGTACTCAGCCACCTTGTCCGTTCTGTCCATAACGGATGTGAGCATGGCTGCCATAAACTCCACAGGATAATATTTTTTAAGGTATGCAGTCTGATAGGCTACAACAGCGTAGGCTGCCGCATGGGATTTGTTGAACGCATACTTGGCAAAATCAATCATGTCATCGTAGATTTTGTTTGCCACTTCCTCGCTGATTCCATTGTTGACGCATCCCTTTACGCCTTCAGCCTCATTTCCATATACAAAGTTCTTTCGCTCCTCGTTCATTACCCCGAGCTTTTTCTTTGACATAGCTCTTCTGAGAAGATCGCTTCGCCCTAAAGTAAATCCTCCCAAATCCCTAACTATCTGCATTACCTGTTCCTGATAAACTATACATCCGTATGTAGGCTCAAGTATAGGTATGAGCTGAGGGCAATCGTAAGTAATATCTTCCGGATGATTCTTTCCGGCAAGATATTTGGGAATAAAATCCATAGGCCCCGGACGGTATAATGAAATTCCGGCTATGATATCTTCCAGGCTTGACGGCTTTAGTTCTTTCATGAACCCTTTCATACCGCCACTCTCTAACTGGAATATTCCCTCGGTCTTTCCCGTTCCAATCAAATCGAAAACTGCTTTGTCATCATAATCTATTTTTAACATATCAAGATGAACGCCTCTGTTTTTTTCAATAAACTTTGTGGCATTCTGAATAACCGTGAGATTCCTGAGTCCTAAGAAGTCCATCTTGAGAAGTCCCAGTTCTTCCAATGTTGTCATAATGAACTGTGTCGTTATGGAACCGTCCGACGCTCTCGAGAGAGGAACATATTCCACAACAGGCTTGCCACAGATAACCACTCCCGCAGCATGCATTGAAGCGTGTCTCGGAAGTCCCTCTAGTCTCATAGACATATCGATAAGGTACTTAACCTGGGGATCCTCATCGTAGAGTTTCTTTAAATCTTTATTTTCTTTTAATGCTCCCTCCAATGTAATATGAAGAGTCTGGGGCACCATCTTTGCGATGGAATCTGTCATGGCGTAAGGCATATCAATTACACGCCCAACGTCTCTTATAACACCTCTTGCAGCCAGTGTACCAAAGGTAACAATCTGGGCCACATGGTCTTTGCCGTATTTTTCCCCTACATAATCTATAACCTCCTGCCTTCTGTTAACGCAGAAGTCCACGTCAATATCGGGCATACTGACTCTCTCCGGATTGAGGAATCGCTCAAAGAGGAGATTGTATCTGATAGGGTCAATATCTGTAATTCCAAGACAATATGACACAATACTTCCTGCAGCTGAACCTCTTCCCGGTCCCACCATAATGTCATTACTCTTGGCATAATTTATAAAATCCCACACAATAAGGAAATAATCTACATATCCCATATTGTGAATGGTATCTAACTCATAATGAAGGCGCTCCAACAACTGTTCCCTTGAAAGCGGACAGCTTTCTGTTGCGCCTGAACTTGTTTCATCTGTATTGGAACTTGTTTCAGTTGTATTGGAACTTGTTTCAGTTGTATTGGAACTTGTTTCAGTTGTATTGGAACTTGTTTCAGTTGTCTCCGGATATCTGCGATTAAGACCTTCCAGACATAAATGATTAAGATACGTCCACGAGTCATAACCCGCCGGCACTTCATATTTTGGAAGTTTAGTAACACCAAACTCAAATTCAACATTGCATCGCTGTGCTATTTTGTGTGTATTCTCAAGAGCTTGTGGTACGTACTTAAACAGTTCAGCCATCTCCTGTGGAGATTTGAGATAATACTGTCCACCCACATAGCGCATTCTGTCCTCGTCTGTAAGTTTCTTGCCCGTCTGAATGCAAAGAAGAATATCGTGTGCCTCTGCATCCTCTGCAAAAGTATAATGAACGTCATTGGTACATACCAAATCAATGCCCAGTTCCTGACTCATTCTGAGGAGCTGCTGATTGACATTTTTCTGTTCAGGAATTCCATGGTCCTGAAGTTCAAGGAAATAATTGCCTTTTCCGAAAATATCCTGATACTTAAGGGCTGCTTTCTTTCCTTCTTCGTACAAGCCTCTTTCAAGAAATCGCTGAACTTCACCTGCAAGACATGCGCTGAGACAAATAATGCCCTCGTGATATTTTTCCAATATTTCATAATCCACTCGCGGCTTATAATAAAAACCATCTACAAAACCTGCGGATACAATTCTTACCAGATTCTCATATCCGGTCTGATTTTCTGCAAGCAGTACAAGATGGTAATATCTATCCTCACTCTGCCCTGCTTCCTTGTCAAACCTCGAACCCGGCGCCACATAAACTTCACATCCGATAATAGGCTTGATACCGGCATCCTTGGCAGCACGATAGAAATCTATAACACCGTACATTACACCGTGATCTGTAATGGCAAGACTATCCATTCCCAGTTCCTTGGCCTGTTTAGTAATCTCTTTAATTTTGCTCGAACCGTCCAACAGACTGTATTCTGTATGCACGTGTAAATGTGTAAAGTCCATGCAAATCTCCTTCCGGGGCTTTTTGCCCTACCTTCTTATTGTAATAGAAAATCCATAACATATCTACATTCTTTTTTCCAAAATGGTATGTCCAAACAGTATGTCTGCTTTTTTTAATATTTTTTATTTCTGTGCAATAAAAAGTATTGTACGCCCGTTTACAATTATATAAAATAAACACTAAGAAAAACAATGGAGGTTATCTATTATGAAAAAAGTTACATTGGCATTAATTGCTGCCATCACATTATCTTCTGTCAGTGTGAATCCTGCCGTTCCAACAGCCCACATTTACGCTGCCCAGACTTCAACAAACTGTGTTTTATTCAGTAAAATCATTGACAATAACAACATCAAATATGAATACAACAATCATATTCTCACATTGAGTGGGACAGGTGTTGCCGACAAATCATATTTAAATCTTTGTAAGGCGGATGACATTCATGAGATTATTATCAAGCCCGGAATCACTGCAATCGGTGATGAAGCCTTTGCAAAACTTAAAAACTTAAATAAGCTGACTATTCCTGATACTGTAAAGTCTCTTGGAACAGCATGTCTTTCAGGCATCTCTCTAGACAGTCTGGTAATTCCTTCTTCCGTGAAGAATATCGGGTTCAGATGCATGAGCGATTCATCAGTTACTTCACTCACAATGCCGGGCACATTTGATTTTAGTATAGATCCACTTGCAAATAGCGGTGCTCTGATGGGTTATGATGATGAATCTATTTTAGATAGTCCTATTTACACTATCCTGCCAAGAGCAAAAACTGTATATTTAAATACTGATTTTAATACTGATTACATTCAGTTTTTCCACACTGCACAAAAGGTTATAACTTCACCTAATGATAACACTTACAAAACTTACGGGAATAATATTTATACAAAGGACGGAAAAACTTTGATATTTGTTCCTGCATTTACCAAAAAATTAAAGATTCGAAAAGGCTGTGAGACAATTTCGCTTAAGTCATTTACCTACACTTCAAGCTCACGCCGCTATTATTGTGATGATCTTGTATCAATAAGTGTACCTTCGTCTGTTAGGACCATCGATGAGGATAGCTGGGTTTATGATAAATCTTTGAAAAAGTATTCAAATATTAAATGGAATTTCAAATCAAAGAAAAAAGTATCCGGAGATATAATCGCTGTCCTTGCAAATACCACTGACAAAAAAACACAAAAAAAATATCTGTCATCAAAATATGGAATCACAAAGAAAAATAATATGTACATTTCATATGACAAAAAACTTGTAAAGTATACAGGAAAGCAAAAAGAATTGACTATTTCCAAAAAAATCAAGGGAATTTCACCTTATGCTTTTCAAAATACAAAAGTAAAAAAAGTAACACTTCCTTCTAAAATGAAAACTATAGGTGCAAAAGCCTTTGCAGAATCAAATGTTTCAAAAGTTAAACTTCCTTCTAAACTTACTTCAATTGGAAACAGAGCATTTTACAGCAGCAATGTAAAAGAAATAAAAATACCAAAAACTGTTAAATCTATTGGGAAGGGTGCTTTTGGATACACAAAAATCACTAAAATTAAACTTCCTTCTAAACTTAAAGAGATTAGTGATTCTTGTTTTAAGAGTACAAACCTTAAAAGCATAGTTATTCCTAAAAATGTAACTAAAATCGGAAACAACGCATTTGATTATTGCGATGAGCTTAATAAAATCAAATGGAATAATAAAGTTTCCAATATTGGAAGCGAAGCATTTTGTCTTACTAATATTACTTCAATAACATTACCGGATTCAGTTAAATCATGTGGTAACTATTGTTTTTCATCATGTTATAAACTTTCAAGCATTACATTATCAAAGAACATGTCTGAAATTCCTGATCACTTTTTATATGATTCCGGATTAGTAAATATTAATATTCCAAATGGTATTACAAAAATTGGAGCCTACGCATTTGCAGAAACAAAACTTTTAGATATAACACTTCCTGATTCAGTTGTTGAATGTGGGGAAAGCTGTTTTGAATCATGCAGACTTTTACAAAACATAACATTCTCTAAAAATATGAAAAGTATTCCTAAGAAAATGCTTTATAACACAAGTATATACAATATTACAATTCCGGGTTCTATTAAAAATATAGGTCCAGGAGCTGTTAGAAGCTATTACCTTCAAAATGTTGTTCTGGAAAATGGTGTTGAAACAATTGCTCTTTCAAGTTTTGCACTTTCTTGTGAAGATGAATATGAATATAATGATAAAAAAAATAGTGTTAATATTTATATTCCAAAAAGTGTAAAAACTATTAATTTCGATCCTATTGATTATTTTAGTGAACGTGTGCTGGTAGCTTCTTCAACTCCGCCTTTGTCTGCCACAGTAAAGTATACATACACTGATAACAATCGTAATATAGATATCAACAAATTGCGCGAGTTAAAAACTGTTTACGGTTATATTGACTCAGCCTCTAACGATGATTATATTTCTTATGACTATTCTTTTATATTTAAGTTTCAATAGATAACACAGAAATGTTATTTATTAGCTCCAAAAAGGGCTGTCGCACTATCGATTTTTAATCGCTGGCACGACAGCCTCTTAAGTTTTCTTGACTCCACAAGATCTTTATCCTAAAATAGGGAAACTACCAAATATACACTAATTTAATTTCAGAAAGGTTGATAAAATGAAAAAAGCACTCACTACCTTTGTAGCAATACTATTCTTATTTGCGGCTATTTCCATGCTGTTCGATACAATAAATAATCTAAAAAGAATAGAAAACGCAGATACTACTGTTGAACAATTATTTGAATCTGACAAAATTGAAGACCAATTTGTTAAAGGTGAAATTGTGTCTTCAACTAAATGCTTTTACATGACGTTTATTGAAAATTCCGATCACCCTAAACGCCGTTCACTCTTACGCTCGATAAGCCACCTCTATGGTAACAAAAATTACTTCTATGTTGTTTTTCTGAAAGGCGAGGAAAAAGGTATCATCATAAGAAGTAACAAAAAATGGGCTGATAACTTTGACTCTGAAACTAATCAACCACTGACAAATATGATTTTGACCGGTCAGGTAAAAAAAACCAGTACTGAAGTAAGAAATGCCTTCACCAAATCATCTGATAGTTTAGAGACTGATCAACCGATTATCAGAGATTATTATGTCGACACCTTAGCCCAAAGGGATAATTTGTACAGTATTTTAGCAATATTGTTCTTAATAGGTACTTTTATCTCTTTCCCACTAGCACTCGTTATATCAACCCGTGTAAATAAACTCGAGGAAAAACTCAATATAGACAAACCGATATTCACCTTACTTTTTATAAGCGGTGGTCTGATTTTAACTGTTGTATGCTTATTTTGTTGCATATATTTTATTTCTTTCCTTTAACATATTCAAGACTTTCACCCGTTATAGCGCGCCCATGGCGCGAAAACAGAAAAACGGGACAACTTGCGTTGTCCCGTCCGACCAATGGTCAGTCTCCATAGTTTCTCGGAGACTATGAAGAATTATTCATAAAACGGTTTATTACCACTTGAGGTCAATAATTAAACCTGTTGGGTTTGTGAAATGAAGTAATGTACTGTGATCAAATACATCATCATAACAGAATCCATAAGCGTAACCGTCAAATGCGTGATTGTGGAAGAATCCTGAATAGAAGTTTGATACGCTGTTCTTGTAGTAAGCGCTCTCATTTGCATAGTTCTCTGGCTGAGTAGCAACACCTCTGTTGAATGCTGCACAAAGCTGAGCCTCGATAACTAACTCTGTTGAATTACCTCTATTGAAGTTTCCTTTTCCTTCAAGTACATCCTGTGTAGTTGGTTTGTATACGTAGTATGTTCCACCATCACCATCTTTTGTGAATCTCATATAATCTCCGTATACGTGACCTCTGAATGTACCAGCTTCACATGTAAATACTAAATCCTGTGAAGAATATTTGCTCCAGAACTGGTTGATATAGTTATCGTAGTAATGTGCATACTGTGCACCCTCGTTGAATGTCAACTTACATGGTGCCATAATTCTCTTGTCTGTAACAAGTGTCTTGAATTCACTTGGAACTTCGTTTTTGTATGCTGCAAATACTGAATCTCTTGTTCCAATATCACCAACTGTTCTGTCGTAATTTGCATAATATTTTCCGTTTGTTGAACCGTTTGTTCCGATAAGTCTTGTTGCTACTGGGAAGCTGTAGAAATCAACTCTTGTTGTATTTCCCCAGTATTCTTTATTTTTAATAGTAAACTCAATGAACTCGAACAATACATCCTGGTTAGGATCTGTTGTATTGTTAAGGTCAGGACCTGCATAACCGATTCTTCCGTCTGCTGCCATATTAAATGTAATGTATACCTGTTCTCCGTAACTCATATACATTCTACCTGAAATAATGTCAGGCATGTAAAGATAATCAGCATCTGCAAGTGAGTAACAGATATTTGCACACATTCTACCGTTCTTTGAAATTGTGTTCATACCTGTGTTTGCTCTAACTAAATTTCCGTTTTTATCAACATAGCAAAGATTCATATTTGAATCATATCCAAGAATACACCAATATACTTTGTTGTTTGGATATTTGCCATTTGTCTTGTTGTTCATCTTGAAGTACATTCTGTCTGATCTTGCACTTAAGTTTGGAATCTGTGGAATAGCTTCTCCGTTGCTGATAATTGTTCCGCTTCCTGTTCCACTTCCGTTGTTGTTGTTTCCGGATCCTGTTGCTGGTGCTGTATTTGCAAGTTCAAATTTCCATAACTGGTTAGCCTGCTTATCTCCCTTTGCCCACTGGATAATATTTCCACCAGGTGTTGTAGACCATGCATCACCATCTAATGCTTTTCCGCTGTTCTGACTGATGATGTTTGCATAAGCTCCGTCAACAAAATCTATTTTCCAATGCTGGTTAGCTCCACCTACATACTCCCAAATATGAACGTTTGCACCGTCCTGTGTTGAAACATCAGAAACATCTATTACCTTATTGTGCATTGCACTGGCAATTTTATAATAACCGTTGCCTACTCCGATAACTTTCCACTGCTGCCATTCTCCACCGTTATTTGTGTACTGAATGAGGTTAGTTCCGTTATCTCTTCCGGCATTTACGATATCTAATACTAATCCGCTGTGTTTGTTGTAAATAAAGTATTTTGCTTCTTCTACAATGAAAGATGTAACCTTGTCATTCCAGTCATTTCCAACATATGATGAATCTGCTGAGAATACTTTACTACTTCCGCTGAAATTGATATCAGCGAAGAATGTAACCTTATATCCTAAAGGTACTTTGATTGAAGAAATAGAATCGTTTGCGATTCCTTTATTCTGCATGTCAGCCATATTGTACTGACCTACACCAAAAGTAGCTGATTTGCCGCTGTAATTAGCATCTGCATATACGATAACTCCGCCCTGGCTTGTGTTAGTTGAACCTGAGTTGCTACCTGTATTTGAACCTGTGTTAGACGAACCGCCCACTGTTACAGATTCTGTAGTCTGTGCTGATTCAGTACCTCCGCTCACTGCAGTTACACCTACTGTATGAGTTCCTGCTGCAATATTCTTGTACTCATAGTATGCACAAACAACGTTGCTTGCTACCCTGTTACCATCAATGTAGACATTGTAATTATCTATCTCGCCACGTCCCCATACTACCCCGATTGTATTATTTGCGGGACTGGAAACTACAAGTCCAAATGGTGCTGCAGGTGCTGCCTTAACTTCCTGCATATTTCCGAGCGCAACTGTTGTTATTACCAACGCAAATGCTAGAAGCATAGCAAAGCTTCTCTTGAAGAAATCTCTAAACCCTTTCATTATATATATAACCCTCCTTAATAATAAAAAATAGTCTTCAAGACCAAAATCCAATATTCAGTTGTAATGAACCGCTCCTTATTTACAGTCTCCTTTCAAACCTGTTCTCATTTTTCAAAACCCGTGATATTAAACGTAAAGTCCGGTCCTTTGGTTTAACACCGTATGAGTCAATTATGCCTTAAAACTATTTTTTTGGAAAGGGTTCCAATTTTTGTTTCAGGAGCATTTTTTATAAAATGATTTTTATAAAAAATAACACCCCAACCTAAATAATGAACACCTTAACCGAAACTGTCATCACATCTAACCCCCTGAAAAAAGCAACTAAAACAACTTCCGGGCCTGCCGCAACCTCTCGCCTCCGATACACTCGCACTCCCACCATAGTCTCTCGCATCCAATACACTCCTGCTCCCGCCGAACCTAGCTAGCCGGAGCGAATACGATTAACAATACAACAAAAGAGAGGTACCCACAAAATCAAGTCACACTAATTACAAATTACCTTCCATTCAAACAATATTCCTGTTTGGATGGTAATCTATTATCTTGCTACTTTTCTCTTTTTACCTACCGTTTCAACATTTTCCCTATTTGGATGGTAATTTGTTATCTTGCTGCTTTTCTCTTTTTACCTTCCGTTTCAACATTTTCCCTATTTGGATGGTAATTTGTTATCTTGCTACTTTTTTCTTTTTACCTTCCGTTTCAACATTTTCCCTATTTGGATGGTAATTTGTTATCTTGCTACTTTTCTCTTTTTACCTTCCATTCCAACATTTTCCCTGTTTAGATGGTAATTGATAATTTCTTAACAATTTCTCCTTACCTTCCACTTCAACTAAATCTCAATTTGGATGGTAATTGATAATTTCTTAACAATTTCTCCTTACCTTCCATTTCAACTAAATCTCAATTTAGATGGTAACTGATAATTTTTTAACAATTTCTCACACCTCACACCTCCGCCGCAACTGTTCCCTATAAGCCTTCGGCGGATTGCAGAAAGGCGCCGATGATTATAAATCATCGGCGCCTAACTCTCTATACAAATCAAATCTCTGATTCGCATTTATTTAGATTAATTCAAATTAAGAATATTAAACTTATGCTTCACTGCACAAATATTTTTCGATTGCAGCTACTGCTTCTGTAGCATCATTACCGTCAGCTGATACTTTTACTGTTTCTCCTGTTGCAATTCCAAGAGACATCATTCCCATGAGACTTTTAGCGTTAACCTTCTTTGTCTCATATTCAACGTATACAGAACTCTCATACTGACTTGCTACCTGTACAAAAACAGCTACCGGGCCCGCTCCCAATCCTGTTTTAAGTCCTATTGTAATATCCTTAGTTGTCATTTCATTCCTCCTTAATTATGACCTTTAAGTTCTTCCGCGATTTCACATATTTTTCGAAGCCTGTGATTCACTCCCGATTTTCCAATTGGAGTGGAGAGTAATTCTCCCAGGTCCTTAAGCGGTGTGTCCGGGTTTTCCATTCTAACAATGGCTATCTCCCTTAAATTGTCAGGCAGGTAGTCAATCCCCGTTGTGTCCTCAATATACTTAATCGCCTCAATCTGCCTCACAGCTGTGGTGACTGTCTTTTTTATATTTGCTGTCTCACAATTTACCTGTCTGTTGTAATAGTTGCTCATATCCTTCAGTATCCTGATATTTTCAAATTCCATCAATGATACGTGGGCTTCCATTACGTTTAACACATCCACTATGCGCTCGCCTTCTTTGATATATACCACAAAGTAACCCTTTCGCGCAACTATTTTTGCATCAACATTGAAAATTTTCAAAATTTTTACAATTTGATCTGCCTTTTCTTCGCAGTTACATACAATCTCAAAATGATAAGATTTGTTAGGGTCTGTCATAGATCCTGTGGATAAAAAAGCCCCTCTGATAAAGGCTCTTTTACAGCAATTCTTCATTATTACAATATTGTCTGTAATAGACATATTCTCTTCAATATTGCCGTAATGATCCATAAGTTTGGTGGCCAGAAGAATTTTTTTGCTGTCCTCGTGTTTTTTGATTACTACTGTGTAAGTTCTACTTTTTCCTGAACGTCCGCTATTTCTTACAGACACTTCCGGCGATATCTTGAAGGATTTTTTCACAAGACTGCAAAACTTTCTTGCCACAGAAATATTTTCTGTATATACCTTTATTATATACCTGTCAGTTTCTGTAATTATGATATTTCCACACATACTCACAATGGCTGCAATCTCTGCAACTCTGCAGTGCTGTGCGCCGGAAATAACCCCTGACAGTTCCTCTTTAACTTTGCCTGTAAATGACATATATAATTCCTACCTGTTAATATCTCTATGCGAAAGTTTCAATCCATATTCATCACATTCGCTTAGTTCTTCAAACAGTTTTCTTGCTATGGTTACTGAACGATGATGTCCACCTGTACAGCCTATTCCAATAACTAACTGATTTTTTCCTTCTTTTATATAATTTGGAATCAAAAATTTCATCATTGAACAGAGCTTATCCAAAAACTCTGTTGTAACTTCTGAATCCAAAACAAAATCTCTCACTTCTTTGTCATTGCCCGTTTTTTCCCTGAGTTCTGTCTCGTAGTAAGGATTTGGAAGAAATCTCACATCAAACACCAAATCACAATCAGAAGGTATTCCATGTTTAAATCCAAATGATAAAATTGTCACGAACAGATTCTTAAAATCTTTATTCTGAATATAAATCTTTTCAAGCTCCATTCGCAAATCTCTGACCAAGAGATTACTTGTATCTATAATACAGTCTGCCTTTTCCTTAAGAAAAGTCAGTTCTTCTCTTTCTTTGTGAATCCCGTGAATAATACTTTTTTGTTCATTCATAGGATGATTTCTTCTTGTCTCTTTGTATCTTTTAATGAGAGTACTGTCCCCTGTCTCGAGAAATAGTATCTCATATTTGACGCCCTTATCGGTAAGAGTATTAAGTACTTCGCCCACTTCATCCAAATGTCCGCTTCTTATGTCTACACTGAGAGCTACCTTGTCTCTTCCACCTTTTTCAGACTGTTCAGTTGCAAATTCCGCAAAAGTGACAATAAGAGGGATAGGGAGATTGTCTACACAATAATATCCATTATCCTCAAAAAACTTTAGTGCTGTATTTTTACCTGAGCCGGACATTCCGGTAACTATCACAAGTCTCATAATACTTTTACCTCTGTTTCAAGTTCTACGCCAAACTGCTCATACACTTTTTCACGGACATTGTCAATAAGGGTGAGAATGTCCTGTGCTGTGGCATTGTCATAGTTGATAACAAAGCCACTGTGTTTCTCTGATACCATAGCCCCACCAACAGAATATCCTTTAAGTCCCGCATCCTGAATAAGCTTTCCGGCAAAATACCCTTCCGGACGCTTGAATGTAGAACCTGCACTCGGATATTCCAAAGGCTGTTTTTCTCTTCTCTTTAAAGAGAGTTCTGCCATATAAGACTTTATCTCCTCTTTATCTCCATGTTCTAATTTCATGGTTGCTGAAAGAACAATATATCTTTTTTCCGGTACAACACTATATCTGTACCCGAGATGAAGTTCCTCTGCCGGAAGAGTGATTACCTCGCCGTCATCATTTAATACCTGAACTTTTACAAGTATATCCTTCATCTCGCCACCGTATGCGCCTGCATTCATAGTAACTGCGCCGCCGAGAGTCCCCGGAATACCGTGAGCGAACTCCATACCGGTAAGACTATTATCCAATGCTTTGGCCGCAATCTTTGAAAGAATCGCTCCTGCACCGGCAGTCACAACATTGTCTTCAACCTCAATCTCTGCCATATTAGCACCGATTTCAATAATTACACCTCTGTATCCCTCATCCTTTACAATAAGGTTACTTCCATTTCCTATAATGTAATACGGCACGTCATTCTTCTTGCAAAGTTTGACTATATGTGCAAGCTGCTTACTGTTTTCCGGCAATATATAGTAGTCAGCAGGGCCTCCAACTTTAAATGTGATATGGCCCTTCATTGGCTCGTCAGTTTTCACATTTAATTCCCCGACTATTTCTTTGAGCTGTTCATAAAAAATATTGTTCATACAAAACTCCGTAATTGAATGCTTCTCTCTTAATCTTATTTATGAAATTTAATCATACTTATGAAATTAAATCATATTTATAGAATTAAATCTCCATTGTGAACTGCAGATTAAAGTACAATCTGAGCAGCCGCTCCGTACATTCCCGCATCATTTCCAAGTGTGGCAAGTCTGAGTGCCGCATCACCACATGCGCCAAAACAGCTCTCACGGTATTTTACCTTAACGTGATCAAGTAAGAACTGTCCTGCCTTACTTACACCACCACCGATAATAAATGCATCAGGGTTTACTACAACTGCAATATGAGCCATGGCAAGTCCTAAGTACTTACTCATCTCATCAACAACTGCAATGGCTCCCTCGTCACCTTCTTTTGCAAGATCAAATACATCCTTTGCTGTGATTTCATCGAAATCTCTCATCTTAGTTGGAGCATCTGTTCTTTCCATATATCTCTTAGCTTCTTTTACAATACCTGTAGCCGATGCCTTCTGTTCAAGACATCCTTTTCTTCCGCAATTACAGAAATCAGGCTCATCATATGCCACGTGCATATGACCCACTTCTCCTGCTGCACCGTTAGCACCTGTAAGAATCTTTCCATCGAGAATAATTCCTCCGCCAACGCCTGTTCCAAGAGTAATAGTAACAAGGCTGTCAAAATCTTTTCCGCCTCCCTGCCAAGCTTCACCAAGGGCTGCTACATTGGCATCATTTGCAGCCTTAACCTTGATTCCGTGGTACATCTCTGACAATTTCTGCTCTACGTTAAATGTACCCCATCCAAGGTTTACGCACTGAATAACTGTTCCGTCTGCAGTGATAGGTCCTGGAAGTCCGATTCCCACACCTTCAATATCATCAAGGCTTACACCCTGTTTTGCAAGTTCCATATCCATGGCATCACAAATATCTGCAAGGATGTTCTCACCATAATTCTCTGTGTTTGTCTTAATCTCCCACTTATCAATGAGCTTTCCTGATGTCTCAAAAAATCCCATCTTTACTGTAGTTCCACCAACGTCTATACCGAAACAATATTTTTTCACTTTTTCTTTCCTCCTGATAGTTAATTATTCGCCGTCTGCGTTTTTGTTCATAATATTATTTGTAACACGGTTATAAAGTTCTCTTGCTGCATTGTAACCCATCTTCTTCTGTCTGTGGTTAACTGATGCAGACTCAACGATAACAGCCAGGTTACGTCCCGGTCTGATTGGGATAGAATAGCATACTACCTTGTTGCCAAGAAATTCTGTGTACTGATCTTCAAGCCCAAGTCTGTCGTACTCCTTGTTTCTGTCCCACTCCTCAATCTTAATTACCATGTCAATGTTCTGTGTATCCTTAACGCTCTGTACACCAAACAATGTCTTAACATCTATAATTCCGATACCTCTAAGTTCAATAAAATGCTTTGTGATATCCGGTGATGTTCCAATAAGTGTCTCATCACTAACTTTTCTGATTTCAACAACATCATCTGTAACCAGACGATGTCCTCTCTTTATAAGTTCAAGAGCAGCTTCACTCTTACCGATTCCGCTCTCACCCATAATGAGAACACCCTCGCCATATACGTCGACGAGAACTCCGTGTATAGAGATGCAAGGAGCAAGCTGAACATTGAGCCATCTAACTATCTCTGCCACAAATCTCGATGTCGCAATATCTATAGTGAGAATAGGCACCTCATAATTATTTCCAATCTTAATCATATCCTCGTCAGGACAAATCCCCTGACAGATAATAAGACATGGAATACCTGAAGACATAAGCATCTGATATACTTCGCTTCTTCTCTCTCTGGTCATACTTGTGAGATATGCCCACTCAACATTTCCGATAATCTGAACTCTCTCCTTATCGAAGTGATCAAAAAATCCCGCCAGCTGTAAAGCCGGTCTGTTGATATCAGGAATGTTAATCCATATTTTATCAGTATCAATATCCGGTGTATGATTCACCAGCTTATAATTATCAATAATTTTTGTAAGAGTAATCTTTGACATCTGCTCCCTCCTTTACTTTTAGACACTATTTTTAGGATACCATTTACACCTATTTTTGTAAACAATTTACGGTATCCGGATTATAACACTTAGCTTCTGAAAAATGCATATACTTTCTCTGCTGCCGCCTCATTCATGGACGGTGTGTCTTTTAACTCCTCAACACTTGCATCCTTAATTGCATCGATTGATTTAAACTTTCTCATCAATGCTTTTCTTCTGGCAGGACCTATTCCCTCGATATCATCCAGTATAGAATGAACCTGGTCTTTACTTCTCAAAGTTCTGTGATACTCAATGGCAAACCTGTGAGCTTCATCCTGGATTCGTGTAATCAGCTTAAATCCCTCAGAATGATTATCTATAGGTATCTCTACATTGTTGTAGTAGAGTCCTCTGGTTCTGTGATTGTCGTCCTTGACCATCCCGCACACCGGAATATTCAGGCCTAATTTTTCCAAAACTTTAAGCGCTACATTGACCTGACCTTTTCCACCGTCCATCATAATAATATCCGGCAATTTTGAAAAACTACCCAGGTTAATGTCCCCGCCTTCTTTTTTGATTTTTTCTATTTCCTCAAGCCCGTGGGTAAATCTTCTGGTGAGAGTTTCTTCCATACTTAAGTAATCATCCGCTCCCTTAACCCACTGAAGTCTGAATTTTCTGTAATTATTTTTCTTTGGCTTTCCATCTTCATAAACTACCATTGATGATACCGTCTCAAATCCGCTGATATGAGAAATATCGTAAGCCTCCATTCTGGAAAGTCCTGTAAGTCCCAGCCATTCTTCGATTTCCGCCACTGCACCGACAGTTCGTTTCTGCTCTCTTCTGTATTTTTCTTTATTCTTTTCAAGCAAAATCTCAGCGTTCTTTCTTGCCAATTCTATCAGTTTTTCCTTGCTTCCCTTCTTTGGACAAACTATCTTAACCTTAAAACTCTGGTTTCTGCTAAGCCATCTGCTTATAACTTCCTCATCCTCAATCTCTTCCTGTAGCAGAAGTTCTCTTGGAATGAACGGTGTTCCTCCGTAGTACTGTTTTATAAAACTCGATAAAATATCTGATCCTGTATCACCCGGTGCTGTCTTTAAATAGAAATGCTCTCTTCCGATAAGTTTACCGTTTCTCACAAAGAATACCTGGACAACTGCATCAAATCCTTCTTCTGCGTAAGCAATAATATCTCTGTCCTCAAAATTCTTTGTGGTAATCTTCTGATTCCCCGCCACGTGATTGATGCTGGCTATAAGGTCTCTGTATTCCATCGCCTTTTCAAAATCAAGTATATTTGAAGCTTCTGCCATTTTTGCCTCAAGCTCCTTTATGGTTTTATTGTAATCTCCCTCTAAAAAAGAAATCACACCTGCTACATTTTCCGCGTATTTTTCTTTAGGCATACCTCCCATACAGGGCGCCTCACACTGCCCAATGTGGTAATTAAGACAAGGCCTTTTGTTCTGAACTGACATTCCCTCGCCATCTACTGTAATGGCCTTTGTGCAATTCCTGATCTTGTATGTTTTTTGAAGAAGCTCTATGGTATCCTTCACCGCACCTGCACTGGTAAAAGGGCCGTAATATTTGCTGCCGTCCTTCTTCATTTTTCTCGCCATTATAATTCTCGGGAAAGCTTCATTAACCGTCACACGGACAAAAGGATATGACTTGTCATCCTTGAGCATTGTATTGTATTTTGGTCTGTATTCTTTTATGAGATTGCACTCTAAAACCAGCGCTTCCAGTTCCGAATCCGTAACTATATATTCAAAGCGCTTAATCTGAGTAACCATCTTTTCAATTTTTGGAGATTTCTTTGTGCTCTCTCTGAAATAAGAACGCACTCTTTTCTTCAGACTGATTGCTTTTCCCACATATATAATTTCATCTTTCTGGCCGTGCATTAGGTAAACACCCGGAGAATCCGGAAGTTTTGCCAGTTCCTCTTTAAAATTAAACATAATTTCTCCCTCGCAAATTTACCGTTCACTAATCTTATTGTACAACAAAGGGGCTGTTAACTACAGCCCCTTTATCTCATCAACGAACTTTGCGTTTTTATTAATTATTATTATTTATTAATTTTTCAAATATCTTATTGAAGAAAAATGAATTAATGCAACCTGCCACAACACCCCAAACGAAAATAGCTGCTGTAATTGCAACTCCTGCCATTGATGGGAAAAAGCCAAAAACTAACAGCGGCAACAGATCTACCACCACAATAATCACTGATATAGGAAAATTACCTATAGACAGAAGCAATCCGTTTTTTAGTGTATTTTTGACTGAGTTCTCAAATGTACTTTGAAGTGCCAGTGCATATATGATAGTCATAGTGAATACAATCAATGTCGACAGCATGAATACCATACAAAATGTCACAAAAAAGTTTGCGTCCATAATGGTGCACGCCCATATATCGATAACCGGCAATGCACTTGCCAAAAGAAATATAAGCCACATTTTTGTTGATGCCTTAAAGTTTTCCTTAAACTGATCGAAGTAATCCTTTACAAGATAACCTTCTTCACCTTTTATCATCTTCTTTGTCTGGGAATAGAGTGCTGTCTTTGCCGCTCCGATTGTAATAATCGGAATGCATGTCACCATAAAAATTATGTTGAGAATTAATACGTCTGTAATTATTCCAAATACTTTCCATATTCCCTTGTCGTATTTAAATAAATCTTTCATTTTTCTTCCTGCTTCTCAATTATAATGATATTTCCTCTGAAGTCTGCCCCTTAACTTCTCTGTAGATTTCCATAAACTGCTTTCCTGTAATAGTTTCCTTGTCATAGAGGTAATCTGCAATTCTATCAAGTGCTTCCCTGTTATCTGAAAGAAGTTTCTTTGCCTGCTCATATCTGTCTTTGAGTACTATCTTAACTTCTTCTTCAATCATGGCAGCTGTCTTATCACTGCAGTTAAGACTTGTGTTTCCGCCAAGATATGGATTCTCAACAGTTTCAAGACTCATAAGTCCAAACTTTTCAGACATACCATACTGTGCAATCATAGCTCTCGCAATCTTTGTGGCCCTCTCTATATCATTTGAGGCACCTGTGGTTACTGTGTCGAATACAATATCCTCTGCCGCACGTCCGGCAAGCAATGTAATAAGTTCTGCGTCCAGTTCCTTCTGTGTCATAAGATATTTTTCTTCTTCAGGAACCTGCATTACATATCCGAGAGATCCCATAGTTCTAGGTACGATAGTAATCTTTTGAACAGGATCTGTATCTTTCATAACTGCCGTGACAAGTGCGTGACCAACTTCATGGTATGCAACTGTTCTCTTTTCTGTCTCGCCAAGAATTCTGTCTTTTTTCTCTTTACCGGCAATTACCACTTCAACAGATTCAAATAAATCATCCTGAGAAATTGCCTGTCGATTATTCTTAACCGCTAAAATAGCAGCCTCATTTATCATATTTGCAAGATCTGAACCAACTGCTCCACTTGTTGCCATAGCTATCGCTTCAAGATCAACAGTCTCATCCATTGCAACATTTGCCGAATGTACCTTAAGAGTCTCAAGTCTTCCCTTATAATCAGGTTTGTCTACAATTACTCTTCTGTCAAAACGTCCCGGTCTTAATAGTGCCGGATCAAGAACCTCAGGTCTGTTAGTAGCTGCAAGAATAAGAACACCCTTTGATGAATCAAATCCATCCATCTCTGAAAGGAGCTGATTGAGAGTCTGCTCTCTCTCGTCATTGCCGCCGTATCTTGAATCACGGCTCTTTCCGATTGCATCTACCTCATCTATAAATATAATACAAGGTGCCTGTTCCTGTGCCTGTTTAAACAAATCTCTTACTCTGGAAGCACCAACACCTACGAACATCTCAACAAAATCCGAACCGGATAATGAGAAAAACGGAACCTTTGCCTCACCGGCAACCGCCTTTGCAAGCAATGTCTTTCCGGTTCCCGGAGGTCCTACTAAAAGTGCCCCCTTTGGCAATTTTGCACCGATTTTTGCGTACTTTTCAGGATTGTGTAGAAAGTCAACCAGCTCTGTAACTGATTCCTTAGCCTCATCCTGTCCTGCAACATCCTTGAACAAAACTCCTGTCTCTTTTTGTACATACACTTTTGCGTTGCTTCTTCCGACTCCGCCGAAAAATCCGCCGGACTCCCCACCCATTTTCTTGGATGCCGCAAATAAAATTCCATAGAAGAAAATAAACGGAATCATCATAAACAAAAGTGAACCGAGAAGGCTTGAAGACTGACTGATGTACTTCTTATCTATATCCACATTGTATTTTTTCAGTGTGGCAATAAGAGCATCATCTTCCTCAACTTCTGCTGTCCAGTATGTCATTCCCGGAAATTCTCTATATTGTTCAATAGGAGTGATAATTATTTTTTCGTTGTCTATGAGAACTGATTTAACTGCTCCCTGCTCAACTGCATTGATGAATTTGCTGTAACTAATCTGCTTAGATGTAGCCTTTGTATAAAGTGATGTCATTAAATTAGTCACTAAAAATGTAAGCAACAACGCAATCAGAATGAGTCCCCACGGAGAATTTAAAAACCTTTTCTTGTTGTCTTTTTCGTTTTTATTATTATTGTCCATACTTTCCCTTTCTCTATAATAGCTAATCAACCTTTAGTTTTTTTCAGTATAGTTATTCTTTATCTGTAAATCAAGTTAATTAATGCGAAAAAAAATGAATATTTGGTGTCCTAGTCATAGTTTTCTTCAAATGTCCATATCTTCTTCCCACTCGAATCAGTAACAAGTCCTGAAAAAGTTTTGGCGTCTGCTTCAGCCTGAGCTTTGTCCTGATATATTCCCTTTAATATACCTATTGAATAAACATAATATTTATCTGTTGAATCCTTTGAAAATGCTATCTCTGTGGCTTCGGAAATCTGACTTACAGAAGGTCTTTTTCCTTTCTTTGTTTCCATATTTCCGTCAAATTCTACATTGAGAGAAATAGCTGCTTCTCTAAACTTTTTGTCGTCATCATAGTAGCTTTGTGAGGCCGCTCCATCATCATATTGCGTATTGTCAATAAGCTGGTCATCATCAATTGGAGCACCTTTCTTTTCTCTGTGAATCTTAATTACAGTATCTAAAATATCAAGACCTGTAATTACAACCTTGTCCTGACTGTAAGTTTTCATCACCTCTAATTTTTCATCTAAAATAACCATAGTTGAGAGTCCGAATTTGTTCTTTTTCTTGTTTCTGACTTCTTTGGTTGTGGTTCCGTAAATAAGATTATTGTATGCATATCCACATACTGTTACTGTATCTTCGCCATCAGCTTTAATCTCTGTTTTTGAAGCATCCTCAAAGTTGTACACTGTAATGCTCTTGCTGTCGTAGAGACTGCATTCTGTGTTATAGGCAATTACATTTTTAGACTTATTAATTGCATAGGTTCCCTCAGCGAGTCCCTCCACTAAGGTTCCTGTTTCTTTTGTCTTAATATTCACGTAGTAAATTCCGTTGTTCATCTTTACATACACAACGTCATCATTAATATAACAAAGTTCTTCTACCTGAGCTGCAAGTATCTTCTTTGGAGTATCATTTTTGATAAATGTAAGTTCTTCTATTTTATTGTCCTTTCTGTTGAACCTGAAAATAGACACTCCGTTTTCTCCCGAATGAGCACTTCCTGTGCTGTAGCCGCAGGCTGCAAAAACTACATTTCCGTTGTCATACACTCTTGATGTAAGAACTTCAAGATTGTCTGTGTCAGCCTCGTAAAGTTTTGTAAATTCTTTATTTTTAATATCAACTGTCCAAATCTGTCCGTTAACCTCATAGGCCAGGTACTGATTATTGTTGCTGTAATTAAAATTAATATCAGTAGTTTCCTGAATACCCAAGTCGATGTAAGATTTGTGCACTGTATTATCGTCAACTTTCCAAACCTGATTTGTTTTTCTCTCGTATGCAAGCACGTACTGGTTTTCGTTAAATGTCCAAACTGTAATTCGCTCTTCTACATCATAGACATCTTTTATGTCATTATTACCTACAGCTTCAACCTGATATTTCATAATATAGGTTCCGGATACTCCTGTCTCTTTAACATAGATATCTGCGAGGCTTATTTCTGTATCAGTAATCTTTTTAGTCTTTAAATCACCCCATGTAATCACTGTATAATTGTTTGCAAGAGTTACAGTTCCAAGAGAATTATTTAACAAATCCTCATCCGGCTCCATATAGGTGGCAATTTCCACTGCTCCCTCTCCGTCAATCGTTGTGTCACTGAAATCCTCTGCAAATTTCATCTGCGCAGAAATCAAATCTTCCTCAACTACAATGACTCTGGTGTAATACCTGATTTCATCCGCCTCATCGGTCTTTAGATAAATAACCAGAATAAATTCTTCATTGTTCTTTACAATTGAGCTGATTTTTACGTCAAATTTGTTATCTTTTGAAATATCAGTAATGTCACCGCCGTCTACAAGTCTGTCTCCATCAACAGTTCTGAGTTCATATTTTGCTGAAATCACATTACTCTTTTCATCATCAATCCCAAAGGTAACCATTCTGTCAGACTGTGTAGTAACTACAAGGTTGTCTCTCATCATTGTGATGTTCATTTCATCTACGTAACCTTTAATCTCTCCGATTTTTTTATCTTTAAGGTACGCATTAATCTTCGGGAGTTTTACTTCCTTGTACCCCACCTCTTTTGGAGTATCCACAGTAACTTTTTCTTTGTTATCTCTGTTAATCATAATTCCCACTGCTGTCACTGACCCAAGCGCAACGATAATAAGCAGTGCTATAATCATTTTCTTCATATCAAAATCTTCCTCATATCTTTCAAGACTCTCTCGAGTGTTACAGTAATCTGTTTAATGTCGGATCTATATTCAAATCATCGATTAATTTTTTGTAATCTTCTGATTTATTTTTCTTTCCTGTTTTTATACCCCTGATGAGCAAATTCTTAGGAGTATGTTCCATATCAATAAATTCAAGTATCTGTGTCTCGTAGCCGTTTGCTTCAAGTATCTCGGCTCTGATGGCATCAGTCACAATGGCTGATAACCTTTCTTTTAATATTCCATATTTGAGTATTGGCTCAAGTTCTTTATTTTTAATTTGGGCATTAACCTCATGCTGGCAGCATGGAACAGACATAATAACCTTAGCTCCCCATTTTACCGCCTTATCTAAAGCATAATCGGTAGCTGTGTCGCAAGCGTGAAGAGTTACCACCATATCTGCTTTATCTGTACCGGTAAAGTCCGCTATGTCGCCCATTATAAATTCCATTTTTTCATATCCGTATTTTTTTGCAAGCTTGTTGCAGTTATTGATTACGTCCTCTTTCAAATCCAGACCGATAACTCTGATATCATATCCCTTCAATACCTTAAGGAAGTAGTACATTGCAAATGTAAGATAAGACTTTCCGCATCCAAAATCGATGATAGTTAATTCTCTGTCCTTATCCAACTGTGGGAGAATGTCATTGATAAATTCCAGGAACCTGTTAATCTGTCTGAACTTATCGTACTTTTGATTTACTATTTTTCCGTCCTGTGTCATTACTCCTAAATCCACAAGAAAATCTACTTTAACACCCGGATCTAAAAGGTATTTTTTACTTCTGTTATGATGCAAGTCGCACTGCGCAGCTCTCACCTTTTTATTTTTTGAAGAGATAGTTACTTTTCCTTTTTTGCTAACGAGTACGCTATAATCCTTATCTACAGTCTCAATCTGACACTGTTTGAAATTGGTATTCATCTCGTTAAGAATTTTGTTTATTGCATCATTTTTCGTTTCATTGCTGTGAAGGACCTGTTTGCCCACATATCTCGTAATCTGAAACTCAATCTTACCCTTAATTGCAACGGCTCTCACTTTAATTTTGTCAGTATCTGACTCTTTATTCTTTTTACCGCTAATAATTATTTTGACTAAATTCTCATCTAAAATATCTGCCAGTAAATCATTGAGTTTCTCCATGTAATCTATCCTCCATTATTATTCTATTCTCCACCGGCATCTGCGCCGGAAGAGAGGATGTAATCTCGCTAATACTATCTTATGATATAAAGTTCGAATGGGATGTCACACTATGTGCAACATCCCGTTTCTACTTTATTCAATCTGCAATTATTTAGCCTTTTTGGCTCCTGTCTTTTTTGCATCATTTTTTTTGGTTGATGTCTTTTTAACATCTTTCTTTTTTGTATTACTCTTCTTTACTGCTTTTGGGAATTCAAACATCACTGCCTCAAAAGGTCTGAGTGGTATCGAAATTCTGTATGGAAATCCATCGCATTCACCAGGCTCTGCTTTATATTTCACTTCTTTAGTATCACCCGATTCTGTAGTGATTATACGCTTGTATGTACCTGCTTTTGGAACTCCGCATAAATAATCAGGTCTCTCCATAGGTGTGAAATTGTAAACACATCCAACTGCGTTATTGTAATCTTCCTCACCTGTCTTTCTGATAAAGCTGAAAATACTTCTATCGCAATCGTCGGCATTAATCCACTCAAAAGCATCATATCCTTTAGTCTCTGTGTAGAGTGCAGGATATTTTTTATATATATGAAGAAGTTTCTTTACGTATTCCTGAACGTCTTTGTGTTCCGGTTCATCCAGCAAGTACCAGTCAAGACTTCTCTTCTCTGACCATTCATTGAGCTGGGCAAATTCCTGTCCCATAAAGAGCAGTTTTCTTCCCGGATGTCCAAACATAAATGTATATGCTGTCTTTAAGTTCTTAAACTTATCTCCTGTTAGTCCCGGCATTTTGTTGAGCATAGAACACTTAAGATGCACTACCTCATCATGGGACAACACAAGAATAAAGTCTTCACTGAAAGCATAAGTAATACCAAATGTCATCTTATTGTGGTTAAATTTTTTGAAGTATGGGTCAAGCTTAACATAGTCAAGGAAATCATGCATCCAACCCATATTCCACTTGTAAGAGAACCCAAGTCCGCCTTCCTCCGGTGCATATGTAACCTTTGGCCATGCTGTTGACTCTTCCGCAATAATATATACTTCCGGATGTTTCTGAAGCATAATACTGCTTAAATGTTTGAAGAACTCTATAGCTTCAAGGTTTTCATTTCCGCCATATTTATTCGGACACCACTGTCCGTCTCTTCTTCCGTAATCAAGGTAAAGCATTGATGCAACTGCATCCACTCTAAGTCCGTCGATATGGTACTTTTCTACCCAGAACATCGCATTTGCAATAAGGAAGTTTGATACTTCAGTCTTACTGTAATCAAATACCTTTGTACCCCAGTCAGGATGTTCTCCCTTTCTGGTATCTGCATACTCGTAAAGAGGTGTTCCGTCAAACATAGCAAGTCCGTGTGCATCTCTAGGAAAATGAGCCGGTACCCAGTCAAGTATAATTCCAATGCCATTCTTATGGAGTGTATCCACAAGATACATGAAATCTTTTGGCTCACCGTATCTTGAAGTTGGTGCATAATAACCAACTACCTGATATCCCCATGATCCATCGAATGGGTATTCTGAAATACCCATAAGTTCCACATGTGTGTAACCCATATCTTTAACGTAAGCAACAAGTTCATCTGCAAGACGTCTGTAATCATAGAAGCCGTCTTCGTCTCCCTCGCCCTTATATTCTTTGCGCCATGATCCCGGATGTACTTCGTAGATAGACATTGGTTTCTCGTAGTGGTTACTATTTTTCTTTTCATCGATCCACTTTTTGTCTCCCCACTTGTATCCTGAGATATCTGCAATTCTAGAAGCATTTCCCGGTCTCTTTTCCGCCCAGAAACCATATGGATCTGCTTTGTAAAGTGCGTCTCCGTTTTGTGTCACTATTACATATTTGTATAATGAACCTTCTGTCACTTCCGGAATGAACAATTCCCAGATACCTGAGGGATTATTCATTTCCATATTGTGATTATACCCTATCCAATCATTAAAATCTCCAACTACACTTACTGACTTTGCGTGAGGAGCCCATACGGCAAAGTATGTTCCCTTCACACCATCTACTGTCATAACGTGAGCGCCGAGTTTTTCAAAAATTTCATAGTGACTGCCCTTGCCGAACAAATAGCAGTCATCATCTGTTATAAATTTTTTCTCCATATAGAGAACCTCCCCGTGCTAGGCTCTGTTGTAATTAATCAGACAGCCCTTTAATATAATTTCACGTTCATCGTCTGTCATTTCTCCAAGCTTAAGTGTAAACTCTTTCATCTCATCACCAACGATATACGCTTTAATATCTGTCTTTCCCTCCTTAACTGCATCTGCAATATTTGGAACAAAAAGATAGTTATCTTTCTTGAATGGGATGTCCAAATCTTCGTAAATAAATGGAAGCATTCCCCAGTTAATAAGATTTGAACGGTAACGTTTTGTAGCATATTCCTGAGCGATGTTTGCCCATCCGCCAAGTACTTTCTGACATGAAGCTGCCTGCTCTCTGGCTGAACCGTCACCAGGTTTAACTGCATAAATTGTGCTACCGATTCCAATTGTGTCTTTGTTTAAATTCATATCAGGGAAAGCATTAATTACATCATCCCAAACCTTCTTAAATTCATCTGAGTATTCGCATGGGCATGTTCCTGAAACTCTTAATTTCTCAGCTCCCTGAACTTCTTTTGCCTTACCTACATATTCAGGATCCTTTCTTGAGAGTGCAAACTCTGCAAGACCTAAAGGATTTGAACGGTATGATGATGTCTCTCCTGAAGGAATAAGTTCATCTGTTGTTGTAACAGGGTCATGAATCTCAGATACAACCTTTAAAATAAGATGATCTGTGAGTGCTTCCATCTTAGGCCAGTCCTTAATGTTTGGACCAAACTTAATTTCTACTGAAGGATCTGCAACTCCCTTAGAATCAAATACTCTGTTTGCATAGATGCTACTGTCGAAGTGGTACTTTTTACCTGTGTACTCTACATCAATATCTGTAGCTGATGTAAGGTATCCCTTGTTAGCTGCTGTAGCTGCAATTGAACGAGCGTCCATAAGTGCAACTGATGAAATCTGGCCATTCTGTAACTTAGAGCCCTCTCTGTTAGGGAAGTTACGTGTAGAATGTCTGATTGAGAATGCGTTGTTTGAAGGAGTATCTCCGGCACCGAAACATGGTCCGCAGAATGCTGTCTTCATAACACCACCTGCTGCCATAATGTCTGCAGCGCTTCCGTTTCTGATAAGTTCCATATATACTGGCATACTTGCCGGATATACACTGAGTGTAAACTCATCAGAACCGATATTCTTTCCTCTTAAGATATCAGCGGCTTCACAGATGTTCTCGAATCCACCACCTGCACATCCTGCGATGATACCCTGCTCAACGTATAATTTTCCATTTCTGATTTTATCTCTGAGTTTAAAGTCAACCTGACCATCTAGACTTACAAGAGCTCTCTTCTCAACATCTGCAAGGATGTCTTCAAGGTTCGCATTAACCTCATCGATTGTGTATGTGTTACTTGGGTGGAATGGCATAGCAATCATAGGTTTAACCTTATCGAGATCCACATAAACCATGCCATCGTAGTAAGTAACTTCTCCCGGATTGAGTTCTTTGTACTCTGAAACTCTTCCGTGAATATCGTAGAATTCTTTAATCTTGTCATCTGTTCTCCAAATAGAAGAAAGACAAGTGGTCTCTGTAGTCATAACGTCAACACCGATTCTGAAATCAGCACTTAAGTTTGAAACACCAGGTCCTACGAACTCCATTACTTTGTTATTTACATAACCGTTTCCAAATACAGCACCAATAATAGCAAGGGCAACGTCCTGAGGACCAACACCCTTCGCCGGAGTACCTGTCATATAAACACCAACTACTCCAGGCATATTGATATCGTATGTCTTTGATAATAACTGTTTAACCAGCTCAGGTCCGCCTTCACCTACTGCCATAGTACCAAGGGCACCGTAACGTGTGTGTGAATCTGATCCTAAAATCATCTTTCCGCCGCCTGCAAGCATCTCTCTTGCAAACTGGTGAATAACTGCCTGATGAGGTGGTACATACACTCCGCCGTATTTCTTAGCACATGTAAGACCAAACATATGATCATCCTCGTTGATAGTTCCACCTACTGCACATAAACTGTTGTGGCAGTTTGTAAGTACGTAAGGAATAGGGAATTTCTCCAATCCTGACGCTCTTGCTGTCTGGATAATACCTACGAATGTAATATCGTGTGATGTAAGCTTATCGAACTTAATCATAAGCTTGTCCATGTTTCCTGAAGTATTGTGCTCCTTTAAAATGTTGTAAGCCATAGTGTTCTTTGCTGCCTCTTCTTTTGTGAGGTACTTGTCACCTAACTTACTCTTGAGCATAGCCTCTGACTCTGCACTAACTTCAACTACTTCATTGCCGCCTAAAAGATAAGCGCCACCGTTACTTAACTTGATCATAATTTCCTCCTGGTATATAAATTAGCCCAAAGCACTGATTTTGGGCATACTTCTAGCGAGTATAACTCTGTTTTATTATACCGTCATTAGCCCTTTATTGCAAGAAAAAAAGTACCTCCTGACACAGTGTTTCGCACACCTCGTCAAAGGTACTTTTTGCCTTATTTTATTTCATGTTATACATTTTTTCAAAGTATTTCTGATATTCTCCTGAGATGATGTTCTCCCACCACTCTTTATTGTCCAAATACCACTGAATTGTCTGCTGAATTCCTGTGTCGAAATTGTAGGTTGGTTTCCATCCTAACTCTGTCTCAATCTTCTTCGGATCGATGGCATATCTTCTGTCATGCCCTTTTCTGTCTTCAACAAACTCGATTAAACTTTCAGGTTTATCCAATGCTTTTAATACAGTCTTAACAACCTCTAAATTACTGCGTTCGTTGTGACCGCCTACATTGTAAACTTCACCGACTTTTCCGTTTCTAACGATTAAATCAATAGCAACGCAGTGATCGTAAACGTGTAACCAGTCTCTCACGTTAGCTCCGTCTCCGTATACAGGCAATGCCTCATCTGCCAATGCTCTTGAAATCATTAACGGAATTAATTTCTCAGGGAACTGATATGGTCCGTAGTTATTTGAGCATCTGCTGATTGTCACAGGCAATCCGTATGTTCTGTGGTATGCCATTACAAATAAATCTGCTGAAGCCTTTGAACTTGAGTATGGACTTGATGTATGAAGTGGTGTTGTCTCTGTGAAGAATAAGTCAGGTCTGTCCAATGGAAGATCTCCGTAAACTTCATCTGTTGATACCTGATGATATCTCTTGATACCGTACTCAACGCAGGCATCCATCAACACTGTAGTTCCTGTTACATTAGTCTGCACAAAGATTCCCGGATCCTCGATACTTCTGTCTACGTGAGACTCGGCTGCAAAGTTAATTACCACATCAAACTTTTCTTTTTCAAATAAATCAAAGATAAACTTTCTGTCGGCAATATCACCTTTTACAAACTTATAATTTGGCTTATTCTCTACAGGCTTACATGTCTCCAAATTTCCTGCATAAGTCAATAAATCTAAATTTACAATCATATCTTCAGGATATTTATCCACCATGTAATGTACAAAGTTTCCTCCGATAAATCCTGCTCCGCCTGTCACTAAAATCTTCATTTTATAACCTTTCTGAAATATATATTTCTAAAAAATACTTTTTCCTAATACCTTTCTAAGATGATTTCCGTAAGGAGACTTTCCATACATTTCGATTGCCTCCTTAATCTGATTATCATCTATCCAACCGTTATTGTATGCTATTTCCTCAGGTGCCGAGATAATTATTCCCTGGAAATCCTGAATCTGTTTAACGAAATTAGAAGCATCCAACAGAGAATCCATTGTTCCCGTGTCAAGCCATGCGAATCCTCTTCCAAGTAATTCAACATCCAATAAGCCTTTCTCTAAGTACAACTTATTTAAATCTGTGATTTCTAATTCACCTCTGGCACTTGGTTTAACCTGCTTTGCCATTTCAACTACGTGTTTGTCGTAGAAATATAATCCGACTACGGCAAAGTTTGACTTAGGATTTTCAGGTTTTTCCTCCAGAGAGAGAACCTTGTGATTTTCGTCAAATTCAACGATTCCAAATCTTTCCGGATCAGCAACCAGGTAGCCGAAAATTGTAGCTCTGTCTTCATTCTCAAACGCTTTTTTCAATCTTTTTACCAAACCGTGACCATAGAAAATATTATCACCCAAAATCATGGCACATCTGTCATCGCCAATAAAATCTTCACCGATGATAAACGCCTGAGCTAATCCGTCAGGGGACGGCTGTTCTGCATATGATAAGTTAATTCCAAATCTCTCACCGTTTCCTAAAAGCTTTTTGAAGTTAGGTAAATCCTGAGGTGTTGAGATAATTAAAATATCTCTTATTCCCGCCAACATCAATGTTGAAAGGGGATAATAAATCATTGGCTTATCATAAACCGGCAAAAGCTGTTTACTTGTAACTTTAGTTAGAGGGTAAAGGCGGGTTCCGCTTCCACCTGCTAAAATGATTCCCTTCATGCAACTACCTCCTACTCGTCTGCTTCCACACTATTTTTACCTTCAGGTTCAATCTCTATTTCAATCTTACCACGTATGATAATCCTGTCCATAATTTCTTTGTCAACGGAACTGTTTGAGAACTCTATTTTTCTCACTGTTGTGTACATTCCATCGCTGTTTTTGTAAATCATTACGTTATCACCTTCAGGCAACTCTGAAATACTAATCTTATAGAAATCTCCCTGTTTCTTAACCGGTATTCTTATGTTTTCTTTTACATTAAAGAAGAATATCTCCTTAATGTCTTCCGGATAATTTACACCTAGCAAATACTCATCATTTCCCTGGTAAAGCACTGTGAATCTGTTCTTCTTCTGCAATGTCAATATAGCAGAATGAGTATTGTAAGTAATAATCTTTTCACCGAATTTGTAAGTATTAACCTTTGCTAATTCTTCTCTTACAGCAGGAGTATAATACTGTTTCTTTCCGCGCAGATTGCAGATAACGTGAATCACATAGGTTCCATCCGGCAAATCTGTAATATCCACTCTTCTCTTAACATCATCATACTCAAGAATAAACTTATCCTGTCTGAAGTATCTGTTGTAAACAAAGACTTCCTCAATATTGAATTCTTCTCTGTCTTCAGTACCGACTAAAAACTGGAAGTTGATATATCTTCTTCCTTCCTCTTCCACAATGTTCTTAACCGAAATAAGCTGTCTGTTTCTTAAAAGAGTATTGTAAACGTTAATATCTAATGTCTGCGGATCTAAATCCTCAAACCTCATCTCATCAGCGATAAAATTGTATAACTGTTTGTAGTGCTTTGTTAAAATTCTCTCAGTTATAAACTTGGAATTTACAGGCACATCCGAATTAGCTACTAAATGAACAAAAAACGCCTTATATTGCAACAGGAAATTTCTGTATCTCTCACAGGCTTCCTTGAAATCTTTGTAATCTTTCGCCTCATTTTCCGGATTTGCAATATCATACAGAGGATAATACAGTCTGACAAAACTGTGTTCCCAAATTGCTTTATTGTACTTGATATTATTCTTAAATTCCTGGATACAGAGCTTAATCTGAGATTGAAAAGAATCGCAGCGGTCAGCTATCATATGGAACTCAGCTGTCTGGTCTGTAATAGAAATCTTGTCGCTGTTTTCCTTTTTTCTCCAGTAATATACCACATCATTAATAACACTGATTTTTTTAGCTCGCATAGCTGCTTTATAGACAAATATTCTATCTGCAATCAACAAATTGGCAGGCATTTCGATTTTGTTAGTTCTCAAAAATTCTGTGTTGTATACTGCATTCCAGTAGAATACCTGATTAGTATATGATTCTAACTCCTGAGGTGTGGACAATACTCTGTTTTCCACGAAGACGTTTCTCTCATTATTTGAATTTAGGAATGTATGCATAAATCCATTTACCATCTTCATTGGAAGACCTGATGCGAAATCAGAACCGTCCTCCTCTATTCTCTTTATAAGCTTTTTGTATGCATTGTCAGCAACTATATCGTCAGAATCCACAAGGGCTAAATATTTACCTTTAGCTCTGGCGATTCCTATCTGAGATGAAATAGCTCCGCCTGAGTTAGGCTTTTGAATCAACTCAAACTGCGGATGGTCCTTGATAAAATCATTGATAACCTCCACCGAATTGTCAGTACTTGAATCATCAATTACTAACACCTCGTAAGAATCAATTCCCTGCTTGGCAATTGAACTTAAACAGTCATATATATATTGCTCATTGTTATAACTTAGAACTACTACTGAAAGAGTTACATTATTATCTCTATTCACTTCTTCCTCCTGGCTTACTTTTTAAGTAATTAGTGTTATTGAATAAATTTCTTTACCAAATCGGAAATCATAATAGCTTCCTCTTCTGATAAATCCGCATAAATTGGAAGACAAACCATATTAAGTGAAGCATTGTACGCTACAGGTGTATCTCCCATGCCCTTAAATAATGGCATTTCATTTATAGCAGGATAGAAATATCTTCTGGCATAAACTTCTGACTTTGCAAGATAATCTAACAAGTCTCCTCCATCTACGCCTTCCTTTTCAATCAATACAGGATAGTATGCGTAATTGTATTCAACATCATCTCTTCTCTTGAGAATTTTGATACCCTCTACTGATCCTAATAATTCGTCATACTTCTCAGAGATTTTCTTTCTCTTTTCAATATTCTGATCTAAATATCTCAGATTGACCAATCCCATAGATGCACTAAACTCATTCATTTTGGAATTCACGCCGTCATAAACAGTCACGCCGTCACTCAATCCAAAGTTTGATCTGGCAATAACCTGGTCTAACATTTCCTTGGTCTTTGATACAATCATACCACCCTCAATAGAGTTAAATACCTTTGTGGCATGTAAACTAAACATTGACGCGTCACCAAAGCATCCGATGTCCTCGCCCTTATATTTTACATTGAAAGCATGAGCTGCATCGTAAATTACTTTCAGGTTATACTTATCAGCAATGGCTTGAATTTTTTCCACTTCACAAGGCGAACCGTAAACGTGAACCGGAACTATAGCCACTGTCTTATCTGTTATTAACGCCTCAATTTTATCAGGGTCGATATTATAATCGTCTTCTTTTATATCGCAAAATACAGGTGTGTGTCCTGTATTATTAATAGCTAATGTAGTTGAAACAAATGTAAAAGGAGTAGTTATTATCTCACCCGGTTCTATACAGGACAAAATGTTTTGAAGAGACATATGTCCATTGCACTGGAAATCAACATTTTCATAATTGTATCTGTCCTTGATAGCCTTAACAAACTTCTGATACTGCGGTCCAAAGTTTGTAATATGCATTGTTTCCCAAATTGACTTAATCTCTTCACAGTACTCTTCGTACGTAGGAATACTAGGTTTAGTTACCAATATCTTTCCCATTTTAATACCTCCAATCCATCAATGCTGATATACCGTCGTTGTCAAATACCGGTATCTCGCATTTTTCGGATACATCCTTTCTCTCTCTAAATGAGTCATCTATAAATATAGCATTTTTGCTGTCAATATAATCGCTCTTTAAAGTATCATCTTTGATATGGATTATCTCGCTGAATACATCCTTATCTATATGGTATTTCTTAAGAGATTCATATATCTCTTTCTCATGTCTGGTTAAAAGAATAAGTTTCTTTCCTTTGTTCTGGCACTGATAAATAAACGCAATTGTCTCAACGTTTACAGTGTTCTTATATGTTACAGTATCATCAAAGTCGATATAAACTGTATCATAATCAATGTCTAAGTAATATTTATTTGATAATGCTCTATCAACCTCAGCTGCCTTAATCAAATGCGGAATAGCGCTCACTTCGTATCCCATCTTCTGATAAACTGTGTTGAGTATATAGTTGAATCCGCGAACACGGCTGGTAGACATGCTTCCTGCCACACGCGGAGCCATCTCTAAAATCTTAAAGTTTCCGTCTTTATCCTCCTTAACCTGGAAGAACCAAACTCCGTCAAACTCAAATTTTTCATTTATTTTCTTGGCAATTTCAACCACTTCAGCCGGTGCCTCACAGGTTATTGAATTAACACTGATGCCGGTTCTTATTCTCTTTCTCTGTCTCATTGAAGCCACCAATAATTCACCTTTTGTGTCGGTGAAACAATCGATAGTGTACTCCTCACCCGGAAGCATTTCTGAGATTACATACTCATCTGCCACAGGTCTGATTTTCTCCAAATCCTGCATTGTCTCAATCTTAGTAACACCCTGAGAACCCTGCCCGATGTCAGGCTTTGCAAATAACGGAAGATCTGACTCTTTAATCTCATCGATGTCATACATCTTTGGAGTGAAAGCCTCATCTTTTAGTATCTCGTAAGTCTTCTTTTTAGATCTTGCTATATCGCAAGTCTCATATTTTGAGGTTGCGAGTTTACAGTGAACTTTATCCTCATTTTTTGCCAGGAATAAGATTACATCGTCATAAGCAGGAACTAAGATATCAATGTTATTGTCATCGATTATCTTATTAAGCTCATCCATAAAATTCGGGGCATTTATAAATGAAATACCCTCGATATAATTCTTATAAACCATCTTTGCATGACAAGGTACTGAACTTAATCCCACAAGATTAATATGCTTGTCAAATTTCATTGCATTGTGAACTTCAAGTCCTATTTCAGATCCGCATGGGAATACTAATACATTAATCATTTATGCCTCTTCTTTCTTAATTACAATATCCAATACATCTTTACAAGATGTTCCCTTGCAGTATTTTGCCATATCCCGGCAGAAGTCTCTTAACTTCTCGCTGTTATCATAGGTATACTGCTGGATATTCTCTATTGCCTCAACTAAACTACTCTTATCTTCAATGATAGGACCCGGAAGAGTTTCAACTCCCACATACAATCCTCTGGTCTCATTGATGTACTCATCTAAATCATACATGTAGAATAAGATAGGTTTTTTAGCACTGGCAAAATCATAAAATACGCTGGAATAATCTGTAATCAACACATCTGTCACACATAATAATTCCATTACATCTTCTTTATCGCTAACGTTGATTAAAAAGTCTTTATACTTTTCATCAATCTCTAAGCTATCTGCTATCAGGTGATGAAGTTTAACTAAAATAACGTACTTATCTGAGAATTTCTGATATAACTCCTCCACGTCAAACGGAAGGCTGAAATCATAACCTCTTACATAATCTCCCTGTAAATCTCTCCAGGTAGGTGCATAAAGGATAACCTGTTTTTTCTCTGTAACAGGATATTCTTTGTGAAGCTTTTCAACGGCTCTGTTTTTCAATTCATCCACATGATAGATATCATTAATAGGATATCCTTTTTTGATAACATGCTTTTTGAATCTGAATGCATTTACTAATTTTTCCTCACCGTAATCATTGTCAGTAAGGAAATAATCCCAGTTCAAACTCTCTTTATATAAATTTCCGAAAGCCTGCTTTTCAGGTCCTTCGCACTCAATGTCAAATCCCAATTTCTTAAGTGGAGTTCCATGCCATGTCTGCAAGTAAATAGTGTCATGTCTCTTTTCTTTAACAGGGAAGAGAATGTTGTTTACCCAATATTTAGCCTTTGCCAAATAATAGAAATAGTCTGAACTTCCTCTCTCAACTATAGTTGGATTTCCAGGTATCTTATCTGTGTTCACATCCGGATATGCCCAGACAAACTTAAAATTCTTATACTCATCATGATTAATCATGTATTCATATAAATACTTAGGATTTCCTGTATAGTTCTTTCCTAAATTTGCCTCGAAGAAAATCAAATTCTCATCGGAGTCTTCATTCTTCAATGTCTCAAAGTATTTTTCCCTGCCGGTCTGGAATTTTACTCCCTTCATATACTCATCCACTGAAGTATGCCAAACATTAAGATTGTAAATATTGCCACCAATATAGAATGCTATTACTAAATCATCCTCTAAATCAAGTCTGTATAAATATCTGTCCCCAACGCTGTATGTGCCTTTTTTCTTAGTCAAAAAACCTGACTCTTTATAGTCTCCCACATACTCAACACCGATTTTAAAATTTAATCTGGCATTATAGTAAAGATATTCTTTTATCTTTTCAACATCCACAGGCACCTTCATCTCTATCATCTTTTTAGGTGTATCTAACACTTTTTCAAATAGATTGAAGCTTTCCTTCATATATTTATCTTCCAAATAAATAGTGAACTTTTTAACTTTGGACAACAATGAGTAGATTGATAAATCTAAAAGAATATTTCCGTTTTCATCATTGATAACTTCTAAATCTGTAGAGAATGTATGGTTAGTCAAATCAAAATCATAAACCTCATCATATGTATAATGATTGTTCTGATTTTCCACTACCAATATCTGATTATCCAGGAAGCCTAATCTGTTACCATGTGCTTCCATCAACTTGTAGTCCTCGATATTTCTGGTTTTAACTTTGACAATTTTCAACCAGTTCTTATCAACTGACTTTCCCTTGGCGTTCTTAACTTCATATTCTAAAACATATCTGTCAATCAGGTTGATTTCTCTGTCTAATATCTCGTCTAAGTTATCGATTACTATCTTTTTCTTTAAATCTTTTTCAACCACAAGTTCAACATCGTTAGTCTTGAGACTCTTAAGGTACAAATAGAACTTACAGTCCGCATATTTCTTTTTAAATGTCAAAACCAATGAATTGTTATTAGCTTCAAACTCTACTGTATTTAATCTCTTATACCCCTTAAGCATAGCCGGTACAGGATTTTCCAATGCCGGTGTTTCAAAAGAGTAATCTCTCAATTTCTTTTTGATATTAACGAAATCGAAGTAGAATGAAGTTTGGACTTCGTCATCCTCAAATGGTTTAGCAACCGCTTTAATAACCTTACCACCTGAAATAAATATTAATCTTAATAAGTCATTCTCCTCGAAGAACGCATCTACATTTTTGATGATAGCCCTGTTCTTTTTAACGTGAATTTTGTCTAAGACCTTGTATGCTCTGTTTGCCAACACTAATCTTACATCATCATCATTTTTATCTGCACTGATTAAATTAGTTGCAAGAGTAAGATCATAACCTTTTCTATAGAATGAGAGATCAATATATTTTTTATTTGAAATTGTGTATTCTTTTTCATTTAAAACAATGTATCTGTCCTCAGAAAAACTAACGCCACACTCTTCACCCCGGTAATTCATAAGTAAGTGATATCCCCAGGCTGTGACTGTGAAATCATTATTTCTGATAGCTTTTAATGTCTGCTTGTCGAGAGGAAGTTTTGCTCCATTCTTTCCAACAAAATACTTCTTTTCTCCTATTATAATATTATATACATACTTATCGCCTGATTTTGCATTACAAATAATTTTATTATTTACACACTTAAGTTCAAAGTCCGGTGTCATTTTTTTTCTGATTGAATTTCCAATAACACCATTCTTATACATTTTATAAAAAGGTCTAAGTATATTTTTTATTATTTTTTTCATTTCAAGCTCCTCTAAGTGTTGAATATTTCGTAAAAAGGGCGCAAAAACACACCTTAAACACCATTGTAGCAAAAAAACCGTTTAATTTCAATTAAAAATGGGTAACCGGCCATAATAACCAATTACCCAAAATTTTTTTAGTTATATTTCTTTTTGGTATACCACGGATGCAACTCCATAGTTTACTCTTTCCAATTCGCCGAATCTTTCGAAGAATTCATTCTTTTCCTCACCGGTTCCCCAACCAAATCCACCGGTATTCTCACAAACCTTCGCAGTACCCTCAATAATCTGACTGTCGAGAGTAATGAAATCCTCCAGATATCTGTCCGGAAGCAACGGCAGGCCATTGTGTGAAGGCCAAATCATGTCATACTCTTGTCTCATACTTTTCAGACGTTCCATATTTGCTCTGTGATTTGCGGCAACTTCTTTAAGGGGAATATTTTCATTTCTTACAAATAAAAGTACCTGGCCACTCTCAAGCTCATCTCCACAGAACAGCCCTCTGGTAAAATCGTCGATAAAAGCTATGCTTCCCTCATTGTGTGCAGGAATGTGCAATACTTTTACCTTGCGGTTTCCAAGTTCTATCACATCTCCCTCTTTTAAATAATTTATTTTGTAATTAGGATAATCTTTGTCTTTTAACCAATCCTCACCCCAATCATTAAAAGCATTTCGCGCACATTCTTCAGATTCCCTGTGCATCCATACTTCCTCCCACCAGAAGTTTCCTCCGGTGTGATCAAAATGACCGTGTGTGTTTACAACCATTATAGGTTTGTCGGTAATCTGCTCAACAAACTTTCTGATATTGCCCTCACCGGTTCCGCTGTCTATAAGAAGTGCTTTTTCTTCACCTATCAGCAGATACATAAAATTACTCCACCTGTTTGTTATGCACCATGTATTTTTTGCGATTTCCCACTTTCCAAAAAGATTTCCGCTACTGTCCTGATTAATCATAAAACGACCTCTCTTTCATTTTCTCTGATATTATTTCTCCGCTCAATTTAAATTATTAATTCCATTTTACCAAAAAGAAGAGCAGTTGGGTGAATAATTTCTTCATCTCAACTGCTCTAGTAAAAAAATATGTTAGCTGTTTTTGATAGACTCCTCCACTAATTTCTTGAATAGCGGGTGAGGTCTGTTTGGTCTTGATTTAAATTCAGGATGGAACTGTACTCCCACATAAAATGGGTGTTCATTTACTTCCACTGCCTCAACTAAACTATTGTCAGGTGAAGTACCTGCAATTACAAGGCCCTTTTCTTCAAGAACATTTCTGTAATCATTGTTAAACTCATATCTGTGGCGGTGTCTCTCGTTAATATCTGTTTGTCCATAACACTGATTAAGCACAGTATCATCTGCAATGTGGCATGGGTAACTTCCAAGTCTTAAGGTTCCGCCTTTATTTACATCATCAGACTGTCCAGGCATAAAATCTATTACCTTATTATCTGACGCATCATCGAATTCTCCTGAGCATGCATCAGCGATTCCTGCCACATTTCTTGCGAACTCAATTACCGCAATCTGCATTCCAAGACATATTCCAAGATATGGAACTTTCTTTTCTCTGGCATATTTTGCTGCAAGAATCATACCTTCCGTGCCTCTGTTTCCAAAACCACCCGGTACAATTATTCCCTTAACCTTGCCCAGTATCTCTTCGTAATTCTCTTCATTTAGTTCCTCTGAATCTATCCACTCAATATTTACATGAGCATTATACAAAAATCCGGCATGATGAAGCGCCTCTGCAACAGAGAGATAAGCATCGTGAAGCTGAACGTATTTTCCGACTAAACCAATTGTAACTTCCTTATTAATGTTGTTGATATTATGTACCAGCCCCTGCCATTCGGATAAGTCAGGCGCCTTAGCCTTAATACCAAGTTCCCTGCATACAACTTCTGAGAAACCGGATTTTTCAAGCATTAGCGGAGCCTCGTAAAGACTGTCCAATGTAATATTCTCAATTACGCAATCTTCCTTAACATTGCAAAACATGGATATTTTCTTGAATATATTTTCCTCTAACGGCTCATCACATCTGAGTACAATTATGTCAGGATTGATTCCCATTCCCTGAAGTTCTTTTACTGAATGCTGTGTCGGCTTTGACTTATGCTCATCAGAACCGCGAAGATACGGAACTAAAGTCACATGAATGAACAGACTGTTCTCTTTTCCTTCCTCAAGAGATATCTGTCTGATAGCCTCCAAAAATGGCTGCGACTCAATGTCACCGATTGTTCCGCCAATCTCTGTGATAACCACATCGGCATCGCTCTCATGGCCTACTCTGTACACAAACTCTTTAATTTCATTTGTGATGTGAGGGATAACCTGAACTGTCGAGCCAAGATATTCTCCTCTTCTCTCCTTATTTAAAACATTCCAGTATACTTTTCCGGAAGTGAGATTTGAATATTTGTTGAGGTTTTCATCTATAAATCTCTCATAATGCCCCAAGTCCAAATCTGTCTCCGCACCGTCTTCCGTCACATACACTTCACCGTGCTGATATGGGCTCATAGTTCCCGGGTCAACATTGATATACGGATCCAGTTTTTGCGCTGCAACTTTAAGTCCCCTTGCTTTTAATAATCTACCAAGTGATGCTGCTGTTATTCCTTTTCCAAGGCCTGACACAACACCTCCGGTCACAAAAATATACTTCGCCATGGTTAAACTCCTATTCCTTAATTTTCGTCCGTAGACATTTCCAAAAATATCTTCTCGTGTGTACATTTCTCATGCACTTTTTGTTTCTGGTACGTACACATCTACAAGTTGTTCTTCTTGCTCATACGTTTCATATTCATTTTCTGTTTCTGATACGTACACACCTACAAGTTATTCTTCTTGCTCATACGTTTCATATTCATTTTTCGTTTCTGGTACGTACACACCTACAAATTATTCTTCTTGCTCATACGTTCCATATTCATTTTCTGTTTCTGATACGTACTCACCTACAAGTTATTCTTCTTGCACATACGTTCCATATTCATTTTCTGTTTCTGGTACGTACACATCTACAAGTTATTCTTATCGCACATACGTTCCATATTCATTTTTGGGTTCTGATACGCACACACCTACAAGTTGTTCTTCTTGCTCATACGTTCCATATTCATTTTCTGTTTCTGGTACGTACACATCTACAAGTTATTCTTCTTGCTCATACGTTTCATATTCATTTTTTGTTTCTGATACGTACATTACATCTCGGTATGAGCGTCAGTTTCAAAAAGTATGCGTTATGAAACACAGCATCGTAACGGGAAAAGCTATGCAATAATGAGATGAGACGATAGCGAGACTTTCGTTACGACGAGCATGCTCGTACGTTTCTACAGTTTCTTGATTCTGTCCACTGCTTCGATTGTGTTCTCTTTGCTACCGAATGCTGTGAGTCTGAAGAAGTGTTCACCGCTTGGTCCGAATCCGGAGCCCGGTGTTCCTACCACATTTGCTTTTTCTAAAAGATAATCAAAGAACTCCCAGCTGGTCATGTTGTCCGGCGTCTTAAGCCAGATATAAGGTGCATTCACTCCGCCGGATACACTGTAGCCTGCAGCTTTAAGTCCGTCGTAGATGTACTTTGCATTTTCCATATAATATGCAATCTGCTGCTCTATCTGTTTTCTTCCTTCCGGAGTGTAAATTGTTGCGCCTGCTTTTTGTATTATGTAAGGTGCTCCGTTGTACTTTGTTCCGTGTCTTCTTGCCCATAAGTCCCAAAGTTTAACTCCATCAACCACAAGATCTTTTGGAATTACTGTGTATCCAAGTCTCAAGCCTGTAAATCCTGCTGTCTTTGAGAATGATCTAAACTCGATGGCACAGGTTCTTGCGCCCTCACATTCAAAGATACTGTGTGGCACATTTTCCTCTGAGATAAATGCTTCATAAGCTGAGTCATAGAGAATTATTGAGCCGTTCTTATTTGCATAGTCAACCCACTCCTGCAACTTGTCTTTTGTCATTACTGCTCCGGTAGGATTATTTGGGAAGCAAAGATAAATCAAATCAGGAACTTCTGTCGGAAATTCCGGCATAAATCCGTTCTCTTCCTTGCATGGCATGTAAATAACTCTGCTGTATTTTTCAGAGGCTTTGTCATAATCCCCGGCTCTTCCGGCCATTACATTTGAGTCAACATACACAGGGTATACAGGATCACACACTGCAATTCTATTTTCAATACTGAATATTTCCTGAATATTTCCGCAATCACACTTTGCTCCATCGGATACAAAGATTTCATCCGGAGCAATGTCACATCCTCTTTTTTTATAGTCGTAATCTGAAATTGCATTTCTCAAAAATTCATATCCAAGATCCGGAGCGTAGCCCTTGAATGTCGCTGCATTTCCCATCTCATCAACTGCTTCATGAAGATTTTTAATTATTTCAGGTGCAATCGGCTGTGTAACATCGCCAATTCCGAGTCTTACTATTTTAGCTTCCGGATGTGCCTCAACATATCCGTTAACTTTTTTTGCTATATTTGAGAAGAGGTAACTTCCCTGTAATTTTAAATAATTATCATTTACTTTTACCATAATATGCTCCTTATTGTTTTTACAATTTATTCTTTCATATTTACAGTTAATATTTTCTAATCCTTCTTGCCGATATTCTATAAGTTTGTGTAGCCCATCAATGCTTTATCCACTTCTTTTGCCACACTTCTACCTTCAGCGATTGCCCAGACTACAAGGGACTGTCCTCTGTGCATATCTCCTGCTGTGTAAACACCCGGCACTGAAGTTTCGTGCTTACCACATGCAGTCTTAACGTTTGTTCTCTGATCTGTCTCCACCCCAAAGTTCTCTGTCACATACTGCTCGCTTCCAAGGAAACCTGCGCAAATAAGCACTAACTGTGCAGGTACTGTTTTTTCTGTCCCCGGCTTTTCTGCCATTATTACTCTTCCTGTTTTTTTATCTTTCTTTGGCTCTAAAGATACAATAACAACTTCCTTGAGATTTCCTTTTTCATCTTTGATGAATTCTTTTACTGTTGCCTGATACATTCTCGGGTCGGAGCCAAATTTCCATGCAGCCTCTTCCTGACCGTAGTCTGTTTTAAGGACCTTTGGCCATTCAGGCCATGGATTGTTTGGAAGTCTTTTTGCTGCTGCCTGTGGCATCATCTCTAACTGGAGAATGCTCTTTGCTCCAAGACGCATACAAGTTCCAACACAGTCATTTCCTGTATCTCCGCCACCGATTACAATAACATCTTTATCTTTTGCCAATTCGTATGGATAATCCTTAAAATCAGAGTCAAGCAGTTTCTTTGTGACAGTACCTAAGAAATCTACTGCAAAATAGATTCCCTTTGCCTCTCTTCCCGGAGCCGCAATATCTCTTGGATTTGAAGCACCACATGCGAGAATTACACTGTCATAATCTTCTTTAAGCTTAGCTGCATCCACAAAAGTTGCTGTATTCTCTGTCAGTTTATCGACACCTGAATTAATATCTGCTCCTCCTACATTTGCATTGTAAACAAACTTAATTCCTGCCTCTTCCATCATTGCAATTCTTCTATCAATTACCTTCTTATCAAGTTTCATGTTTGGAATTCCATAACGAAGAAGTCCACCGGCGCGGTCACTTCTCTCGTATACTGTCACCTCATGACCTCTTCTGTTGAGAAGCTGTGCTGCCGCAAGTCCTGAAGGTCCACTACCTACAACAGCAACCTTCTTTCCCGTTCTGGAACTAGGAATTTCTTCCTTAACAAGTCCGTTTTCAAAAGCATATTCAATAATTGCTTTCTCATTTTCCTTTACTGTGACAGCCTCATTGTGAAGCGAACATGTACATGCTGCCTCGCAAAGTGCAGGACAAACCCTGCTTGTGAATTCCGGAAAACTGTGTGTTATGGCAAGTCTATTGTATGCCTGCTCAAGTTTCCCCTTGTAGACAAGTTCATTAGTTTCCGGAATAAGATTGTGAAGCGGGCAACCTGAAACCATTCCTGCAATCATTAATCCCGCCTGACAGAACGCAACGCCGCAGTCCATACATCTTGCCGCCTGCTCGCGCTGTTTATCAAGGGACAGTTTTCCATGAAACTCATCAAAATTCTTAACTCTTTTTTCTTCCTCTATAACCGGAGCGTCAACTCTCTCATATTCTAAAAATCCCGTTGGTTTTCCCATAGCAACCTCCTTTATAATTTCAATTTTTCAAAACGTATACTTTATGAAACGTATATCTGCGCAAGATTCAGGATTGATGCCGTGTACCTGCAAGCCTATACAATAATAATCTGAGACACGCACAAAGAAACAATCCGTGACACACTATATTTTACCGTTTTACCTTCCATTTAAGTTTTTTCTTGCATTGGAAGGTAAGGAAAATTTGTTAATTTGTTATCAATTACCTTCCAAACTAATTATTTACCGTTTAGAAGGTAATTTAAGTTTGTCTATTTTTTGTCAATTACCTTCCAAACTAATATATTTACTATTTGGTAGGTAAATTAAGTTTGTCATAATTTTGTCAATTACCTTCCAAACTAACAATTCTCTTATTTAGAAGGTAATTCTTTTGCCAAGCTATTTTTGCTCCATACCTTCCAAACTAACAAATATCACATTTGGAAGGTAATTCTCATGACAAGCCATTTTTGCTCCATACCTTCCAAACTAACAAATATCACATTTGGAAGGTAATTCTCATGACAAGCCATTCTTGCTCCATACCTTCCAAACTAACAAATATCTTATTTGGAAGGTAATTCTCATGACAATTCTTTGTTTCAAAACCTATACTTTATGAAACGTAAATCTGCGCAAGATTCAGGATTGATACCGTGTACCTGCAAATGTTTTTTCTGATAACATTGAAACAAGTACTTTAAGGTTATCTGATAAAAGAAGATTAATCCGAGTCAAATTTCGAGGATTACAAGTCCTCGAAATTTAGCATTCGACGCGGGTTGTCATCAAGAGAACCCGCGTATGTATGCGGGCGAGGAATTAATATTCTTTTGAAGATATAACCTTAGTGCTTGTTTGCGTTTCAGAAAAAACATTTGCAGGTATACGGTAAAAGACTGAATCTTAAGCAGAGGATTGTTTCAAAACGTATAGGTTTTGAAACATTTAATTGTTAAATTTCTTGAATGCTTCTATTGCTGCCTGCTCATCATCAAATCCTGCAAGCTTTGCTTCTGAAATCAGTCGTTTCATTTCCTTGTAATCTGTTGGGATGATTTTCTTGAAGTGTTTGATGTACTCATCAAAATCATCAAGTACTTCTTTTCCCTTTTTAGATCCTGTGTTTTCAACATGTTTTTCGATAATGCGTTTTAATTCTTCTATATCGCCCTTATCTTCCACATTCTCCATGCTTACAAGCTGCTTGTTGAGGTTTCTGTAAAGTTTGTTATGTTCATCTAAAACATATGCGATACCGCCGCTCATTCCTGCTGCAAAGTTCTTGCCTGTAGGTCCGAGGATTACTGCACATCCACCTGTCATGTATTCGCATCCGTGTTCGCCAACACCTTCAACTACTGCAAGTGCTCCTGAGTTTCTTACGCAGAATCTCTCACCTGCCATACCTGCGATATATGCTTCACCGGATGTTGCACCGTAGAGAGCAACATTTCCGATAATTATATTCTCGCCCGGATTGTACTTTGCTTCCTTTGGAACATTTATAATAAGCTTTCCGCCTGACAATCCTTTTCCGTAATAGTCATTGCTGTCACCGCTTATCTTAAGTGTAAGTCCTTTTGGAATGAAAGCTCCAAAACTCTGTCCGCCGGAACCTTTACAATTTACTGTAATTGTATCTTCCTCAAGGCCTTCAGGATGTTGTCTTGTTATCTCTGCTCCAAGCAGTGTTCCGAAAGTTCTGTCTGTGTTTGTAATATCAATGTCAATCTCACTCTTCTTTCCTTTTTTGATTGACTCCTTAATCTCTTTTGAATTCAAAAGAACGCTCTCGTCTTTTGTCTCCTCCAATTTGAAATCATATGCAAAATCAGGATTGAATGTAACATTTTCTCTTCCAACTTCTGACATGTCATAAAGAATTTTTGAAAGATCAATCTTTGCTTCATCTTCTGCAAGATTTTCTTTTTTCTTGAGTAAATCAGTTCTGCCGACTAACTCGTCAACTGTTCTCACTCCTAATTTTGCCATGTACTCCCTGAGTTCTCTTGCCACATAAATCATGAAGTTTTCAACGTGCTCAGGTTTTCCTGCAAATCGCTTTCTGAGTTCAGGATTCTGTGTTGCAATACCCATTGGACATGTATCCGACTGGCATACTCTCATCATGACACAACCCATTGTTACCAGTGGCGCTGTGGCAAATCCGAATTCCTCGGCACCAAGAATTGCTGCGATTGCAACATCTCTTCCGCTCATCAACTTACCGTCTGTCTCTATTACCACCTGATTTCTCAGTCCGTTTGCGATAAGTGTCTGATGTGTCTCTGCAAGACCTAATTCCCAAGGGAGTCCCGCATTGTGTATTGAACTAAGTGGCGCAGCCCCTGTTCCTCCGTCGTAACCCGATACAAGCACAACCTGCGCTCCTGCTTTTGCTACACCTGCTGCAACTGTACCTACTCCTGACTCAGAAACAAGTTTTACTGAAATACGCGCGTTCTTATTTGCATTTTTCAAATCGTATATAAGCTGCGCCAAATCTTCTATTGAATAGATGTCGTGATGTGGTGGTGGTGAGATAAGGCTCACACCCGGTGTTGAATGTCTGGTCTTTGCAATCCATGGATAAACTTTCTTGCCCGGAAGATGTCCGCCTTCGCCGGGCTTAGCACCCTGCGCTAACTTAATCTGAATCTCTTTTGCACTTACTAGATATCTTTCTGTCACTCCGAAACGTCCGCTGGCTACCTGCTTAATTGCAGAACTTCTGTCATTCTTTGTTCCTGCTGAGAGAATTCTCTCTTCACTCTCACCGCCCTCGCCACTGTTTGACTTACCGTGAAGTCTGTTCATGGCAATTGCCAATGTTTCATGGGCTTCCTCTGAAATTGAACCGTAAGACATGGCTCCTGTCTTGAATCTCTTAACAATTTCTTCTTCACTCTCAACCTCATCTATTGAAACACCCTTTTTAGGATATTCAAATTCAAGAAGGCTTCTTAAGTAACCTGTCTTTTCAGAGTCAACCATATCTGTATATTCTTTAAACAGCTCATAACTTCCCTCTCTTACTGAGCGCTGAAGCATATGAATTGTCTGAGGATTATATCTGTGATTTTCTCCTCCGCTTCTTAATTTGTGTCTTCCTGTTGCGGACAATTCAAGATTTACTGAAAGTCCAAGAGGATCAAAGGCATGACTGTGCTGAGCATCCTGAGCCTTCTCTATATCCTCAAGCGTAATACCGCCAATTCTGCTTACAGTTCCTGTGAAATACTCATTTATAACTTCATCTGAAATACCGATTGCTTCAAATATCTTACTTCCCTGATAAGACTGAACTGTTGAAATACCCATCTTTGATGCAATCTTTACGATTCCGAATAATATTGCATTGTCATAATCATCAACTGCTGCATAATAATCTTTGTCCAGATTTCCATCCTCAATTAGTTCTGCGATTGTTGCATGCGCAAGATAAGGATTAACTGCTGAGGCACCATATCCTAGAAGAGTTGCAAAATGATGTACCTCTCTTGGCTCTCCGGATTCAAGAATAAGTGACATTGCTGTACATTTCTTTGTTTCAACAAGGTGCTTGTGCACTGCCGCAACTGCAAGGAGGGATGGTATAGCCACGTGATTTTCGTCAACACCTCGGTCTGAGAGAATTATGATATTGGCTCCCTCTTTGTATGCCTTGTCAACTTCAACGAACAAATGCTTGAGCACCATTTTCATAGGTGTGCTCTTGTAGTAAATAATAGGAACTTTCTTTACATTGAATCCCTCTTTCTTCATATGCTCAATCTTAAGCAAATCAAGATCTGTAAGAATAGGATTATCAATCTCAAGCACATGACAGTTCTCCGGCTTTTCTTCAAGAAGGTTACCATTCTTTCCCACATACACTGTTCTTGAGGTTACAATCTCCTCTCTCTGTGCGTCGATTGGTGGATTTGTAACCTGCGCAAATAATTGTTTGAAATAGTAGAACAATGGCTGATACTGTTCTGAGAGTGCAGCTATCGGAGTGTCAACACCCATTGAGCCGATTTTCTCAGTTCCGTTAAGTGCCATGTTTCTGATTCCTTCGTAATAGTTTTCATATGTGTACCCAAATGCCTTCTGAAGTTTCTTTCTCTCTTCTCCTAAAAGTTCAGGTACCTTCATGTTTGGAATCTTTATATCTGCAAGGTGGATAAGCCCCATATCAAGCCATTCGCCGTATGGTTCCTTTCCTGCATATTTTTCTTTTATTTCGTAATCTTCGTAAATTCTTCCCTCCACCGTATCTACAAGAAGAATTTTACCCGGATGAAGTCTTTCTTTTTTAACAATGTGCTCTTCAGCAATATCAAGTACTCCCACTTCTGATGAAAGAATAAGTCTTCCGTCATCACATATGACATATCTTGAAGGTCTGAGGCCGTTTCTATCAAGAATTGCTCCCATCACATCACCATCCGAGAAAAGAATTGATGCCGGTCCATCCCATGGCTCCATCATTGTTGCATAATACTGATAGAAATCTCTTTCTTCCTGTGAAAGTGTATCGTTATGAGCCCATGGTTCAGGAATTGCAATCATTGCAGCCAGCGGAAGATCAAGTCCGCTCATCACAAGAAATTCCAGTGTATTGTCAAGCATTGCTGAGTCTGAACCACTCTGGGAAATAACGGGAAGAACCTTTGTCATGTCTTCATCAGAAAATGTATCTGTGTGCATTGTCTCTTCTCTTGCAAGCATTTTGTCTGCATTTCCCTTGATTGTATTAATCTCACCGTTGTGAACAATAAATCTGTTTGGATGAGCTCTGTTCCAACTTGGGGCTGTGTTTGTTGAGAATCTTGAATGAACCATGGCAATGGCTGATTCGTAATCTTCATCCTGCAAATCATTGAAGAATGTCCTAAGCTGTCCTACAAGGAACATTCCTTTATATACTATTGTTCTACATGAAAGAGACGGAACGTAAGTATTTACATTACTCTGTTCAAACTCTCTTCTTATAATGTAGAGCATTCTGTCAAATTCAAGGTCTGTCTGCGCACTCTCAGGTCTCTCAATGAACACCTGAGAAATGTGAGGCATACACTCTCTTGCTGTATTTCCAAGAACGTCAGGAGTTGTGTTTACCTCTCTCCATGCAAGAATTTTAAGTCCTGCTTTTTTTACTATTATCTCAAACATTGATTTTGACTGTCTCATGTCGAGATCATTCTGTGGAAAGAAAAACATTCCCACACCGTACTGTCTCTTTTCCGGTAAATCAACTCCGTTTTCTTTCATTATCTTTTTGAAATATTTATGTGGAATCTGTGTGAGAATACCTACACCGTCACCGGTTTTTCCTTCAGCATCCTTACCTGCTCTGTGTTCAAGATTTTCAACAATTGAAAGAGCATCACACACCAGCTGATGTCCCGGCTTTCCCTTAATGTCAATCACAGCTCCTATACCGCAATTGTCATGTTCAAAACTTTTGCTATACAGTCCGTTTTTTTCAATTTTTTCTAATTGATTTACCATATTTCAGTCCTCCTAAAATTAAAGATTTACATTTTATAGCACAGATTTTCACTTGGCTCGTCGTGGATAACAAAAAAGGCACTTTGAGTCCATTACTCAAAGCGCCCTTGCTTTTCAAAATCAATATTAGTTTTAAATTAGTCAAATTTGAAATATGACTAACAAATATGTTTTTTAAACATGATTAATTATATACACCACTAAAAATGAAAGTCAATATCACTCAGCAAAACCCACGAAAATAATTAATTATGTTAAGAGTCAAAATTAATTAATCAAATTCTCTTTCTCTTTAGACTTAATAAAATAATGTTTTATATAGCTATAACTTATGATAATTAATCAGCATGAAGAATTCACATCCTAAATCACAACCTGATATCATCTCCATTCCACCACCAATCCTTTCATAAAACTATGAAACACTTCAGAGGCTTCTTACCCCAAGGCTACATCAAGTGCCATCATAATTACAAATCCTACCGAGAACATGATAACACCTATGTTTGAATGTTCGCCTGCAGACATTTCAGGAATCAGTTCTTCCACTACCACATAGATCATTGCTCCTGCTGCAAAGCTTAATAACACCGGCATGATTGGAACGACAATTCCCTTCACAATTATACGATTATTTGTATTTAAGAATATGATTGCTTTACAGAAAAAAGAACACAAAAAAAACATCAATTCCTACTAATATACTTGGTATAGCATATTAATTAGAGGAGGCATTTTTTATGACAGAACTTGAAGCTATTGTGGAAAGACATTCCGTTAGAAATTATAAGCCGGAAAAGATTTCAAAAGAACTTGTCATCAAAATAAATGAGAAAATTAAAGAACTCAACAAAGCCGGAAATCTTCATTTACAATTCATTGAGGATGCCGGAAATACTTATAACAGATTACTCAACAAAGCTATGGGATTAGGCTCAGCTCCTAGCGTTATCGCTTGCGTTGGCAAGAAGTCTGAGGATCTTGACAAACGAATCGGTTACTATGGTCAGCAGTTAGTACTTTACGCTCAGACATTAGGACTCAACACATGTTGGGCTGGTACATTTAATAAGAAAAACATCGGCGCCGTAGTGGAAGACGATGAAAAACTTGTTATCTCAATTGCCATTGGTTATGGTGAAAATCCAGGAAGAATACGCAAATCAAAAACAGCTGAACAAGTAAGTGAAGTAAAAGGTGATTGCCCGGAGTGGTTTAAAAAAGGTGTTGAGATGGCACTCTTAGCTCCAACAGCAATCAACCAGCAGAAGTTCTTAATTGTATTAAATGAAGATGGAACTGTTGATTTTATAGATAAGGGTGGACCTTATAGCAAGGTGGACCTTGGAATTATAAAATACACATTTGAAGTAGCTACAAGAAATAGAGCGTAGGATACCAGACTTTATTTCATCATTTTTAAATTCTTCTATTTAACTATTCTTCCCATTTTGGTAAGCATCTCTCTGTCGCTCTTTATGGTTGATCCGACGGTTGTAAGCATATCCCCTGTAATGGTTGCGCTAGCTCCTCCCTTAAATGCCGCCTCGCCGTTACCTTCGATTAGTTTTCTGCCGGCAGCAAGACGGATATCCGCTTCAGGATTAATATATTTAAATATGGAAATGGTTCTTAATATCTCCTCATTAGAAAGCTGAGGCAGATTTTCAAGTGGCGTTCCTTTAATTGGCATCAGAGCATTAATTGGAATTGATTCAATCCCAAGTTCTGACAGCACCAGAGCCATGTCAATTCTGTCATCCATACTCTCACCCATTCCGATGATTCCTCCGGAACATACATTAAGCCCCGCCTTTTGGGCACGTTTTATATTGGCTACCTTATCTTCAAAAGTATGAGTTGTACAAATCTTTTTAAAAAATTTCGGGGAGGTCTCCACATTATTGTGATAACTCCTAACTCCAGCCTCGTAGAGCCTTGCAAACTGCTCTTCTGTAAGAAATCCCAAAGACGCACAAAGTTCAATCTTTAAGTTTTCCCTTAACTTTGTATATATATCAATTATCCTGTTAAAATCTCCGTCCGAAGGTCCATGCCCCGATATAACAACTGCGAACCTGTCCACTCCTGCTTTTTCATTATAGGAAGCACGAGCGTAAATATCATCATATTCCAAAAGGTCATAAACTTTACAGTCTGCATGATTATGGGCTGACTGGGCGCAGTACTTACAATCTTCCGAGCAGGCGCCGTTCCGACCCGAAATTATGGAGCAAAGATCAACTCTGTCTCCGGAAAAGTATTCTCTCAATTTATCTGCTCCCTCCATTAAATCTTCAAGAGGGGCTTCTTTTAGGAAAGATAAATCATCATCCTTTGAAAGTCTGTATCCATCTATAATTTCTTCTGCTAATTTAAGTACATCCGTATTCATTATTTTTGCTCCTTCCACTTAACTGAAATTAATGAAAATACAAGAGATAATCCCATACCGATTATAGTTAAGTAGTTCATTATTACTGCAGGTACTCCAAGGCTTGTAAGGGTATTACCAAAATAATTTCCAAGGATGCCAAAGAGACCTCCAAGAACTACGGCTCCAATCCATAATCCCAAATTAATTCCGCGTTTTTTATATGCGAAAATTGCAATCATAAGCGGGAATATAACGCCGGGAGTATAAATACTGTAAGCGCCGGTAAGAAGACTCATAATGTCACCCTGCCCCAGGACTGCCAGAAGGAGGGAGATAATGCCAATTACAACAACCGTAATTCTTACGCACTTTACGCTTTCCTTTTTTAATATATCCTTCACAAAAATTGTGGAAGCATTAATTATACAGGTGTCCGTGGATGAAAGAATTGCTGAAAGAAGTCCAAAAATCAACAGCACAGCCACCCTCTTAGGCATAATGGAGATGGCATACATTAGGGCACCCATGTCACCCATTTCTTCCGGAGTAATATTATATTTAATCCACATACCAATTAAGGTAATCATTACCGAGAAAACAAATAAAACCATACCTGCAATCCAGGCTGCACTCTTAGCTGACTTGCTGTCCTTGGCAATGAAGTTTCTGGACATAATATCAGGACCCAGGAAATACACACCTCCAATTACAAAAAACTGTGTAATGAGATTTGAAACCTTATAATTCTCATTAAGAAGTTCCACATTCTGCATAATTGTTCCATTATTCTCACCCCTAGTAATATAAAGGTAACTCATGCAGATAGCCACGCCGGCAAGAATAATAAAAAGCTGAACCTTGTCAGTTTTTACAACAGACATCTGACCGCCGATGGTAGTATATGCAATTACAATAATGGATGTAATAACAAAGATTAAGGTGCTGCTCTTTCCAAGAGCGAAGGTTATGAGAGAATTCATGGCCACAAGCTGACCTGCAATAACACCAATCCAGGATATAACAATTATCAGAGATATAATAATCTCCGCAGGTCTTCCCACGATTCTTCCTGCCAGATCAGGCAGTGTATCAGCCCCAATATTCCTTACCTTTTCAGAAAGAAATACTGACTGAAGAATAAGTCCGATAGCGCCAAAAGCCAGCCACCAAATACCCGGGAAACCTATATTATAAACTGTTGTTGTAATACCTACAGTAGTTGAAGCTCCTACAACTGTGGCAAGGAGGGTCATTACTACTGAGCGGGAATTTTGCTTTTTTCCTGCAACGGAATAATCTGTAAAAGACTTGATATTTCTGATATCAAGAATACCGATAGAAATAAAAATAACAAGATATAAAAGTAATGCAATAACGAAAATATAATTCATAATAAAAAACCTCTTCTTTGTGATAACCAAATAAAGTTATACAATGAAGAGGCTTGTTTGTCAACCTATTTTATTATTACGGTTGACTGTTTCAAACAGTCAACCAAGTCCTAAAGTTCAGCAAATCTTGCAATAAGGGCTGCAATTACCTGATTCTTGGAAGGGAGGTGATCCTTAAGTTTTTCAAGGATATCTGCTCTAATTCCAACACCCACAATAAATCTTGAATATACTCCTGTCTCCAAATCTAAGAGAGCTTCAGTCAGCATGCCACAGATTTTCTTATTTCCTACATAAAGAGAATTATTCTCCTTTTTAACTGCCTTCACACCATAAAGTTTCTCAACCGCATCAACAACCATTTCTGACACCACACGGTTAACCGGCTTTTTGGTTACCAGTTCGGAAGGAGTCAGAATCATGCTTAAATAAATACCACCATTCGGCGAGTCAAAATTCCTGCCGCCGTGTCCCTTACCATCACTCTGAACCCTTGCCACAATTGTAGTCTTGTGAGGTACGTCAAAACCATCGATTAAAATCTCTCTCTTAGCCTGTGTATTGGTTGAATCAATATTGTCATATACGAAAAGATTATCGATAATTGCTCTTGCATCTCCCTTCACCTTCAAATCACGAAGGCAAAGTTCAATTCCTGCCTTACTGATAATGTCAGAAGTTTCCGAAAGCATATAGCCCTTGTTCTTAACAGAATCAATGGCATATCCTTTTTTCTTAAGTTCATTAACAGCCTTCCAGATTGCATTTCTAGACAGTCCCAAGTCACCCGCCAGTTTTTCTCCGGAAATATATTCACCTTTTGCCTGTTCCAATGCCTGAATAATTAGATCTTTTGTACTCATATATTTTCAACTGTCCTTTTAATATACTTTATTTCATTTTCTTTACTAGTGTTGCAATGATAGTTCTACTGTTCAATCTTCTATTTATATACTCTCACATAATCAACATAGAAGTAATCCTCCAATGTCTGAATATCTCCCTCTTCATTTACAACTGTCCAACCCGTTGGTTCATGTCCCTCAGTATTATCCAATTCTGGATATATCCCATATAATGCACAATTCAAAACAAAGAAGAACTCATGATCAAATACCCAGTAATGATTTCTCTGTTCAGCCGTATATTTTGAAGGATCAAATTTACCTACATATCTGCCATCAACAGAGAATTCCAAATATGAATCAGTCCACTCAACTGTATATGTATGATACTCATCTGCTGCCATTTGCTTTGTAAGTCCTGTGTCGTAGTTCTTAACTCCACCCCACGGACTATAACTACTGTTATAATATGGAATGTGAAAAGTCTGTGGAACACCTTGATCGAACACTTCCATAATGTCAATCTCACCGCATTTTGGCCAAATATTTGTATCGCAATCCGCGCCCATCATCCATCCAAACGAATAATTACCTACTCCTTTTGCAGCCTTTGCACGAAGCTCCATTTTACCATATTTAAATTCTTTTTTGCCTTTTGTATGAATTCTTACGGATGTAGCCGTGTCATACAAAAATTTTTTTGTGGATTTGTTGTAATCTATTCTTGGAATGATAACAAGTTTTCCATCTTCAAGCTTATAATTATCGCCTTCCGAATCTGTATATTCTTGCCATTCCGTACTTCCCCAGGTTTCCATTCCATCACATGTTTCAAATGACCAATTATTTGTATCTATTGTTTTTTCATTAAATTCATCAGACCATGCCAGTTTCCAAATCTTTACCGGTTCTGAAACCACCTTAGAGCCAAATGAACTTCTCAACATTTTCTTTCCTACTTTTTTGTAAGCTTTTACTTTGAAATAGTATGTTCCCGAATCGAGATTAGCAATATCTGCTTCGGTAGCATTTTTATCCTTTACTGTTTTTACCTGTTTAAAACCTTTGTTTTCAGCTTTGGAAATATAGATTTCATATCCGGTAACTCCAGACACCTTAGCCCATGAGACTTTAACAGTTCCATCCTCTTTTGCTGCTGCTTTTACTGCCTTAACACTTTTTGGATTAACTGTAACTTTGACTTTCTGTGTCTTCTTTGCTCCTTTGACAGTAATGGTAGCTTTTCCCGGTTTAAGAGCTTTTACTTTTCCCTTTTTTGTTACCTTAGCTACTTTCTTGTTACTTGATTTAAACTTTACGGTACCATTTTTCTTTAATACTATCTTGAATGACTCCCCTACTGTTAAGTGGTGAGCTTTACCATTCCTAATTTTAATTGATGTTGCTGTAGCTGCAGTGGCACTATACATATGTGTCGGTTCCACCAACAATGTTGCAGTAAGCAAAACTGCAGTCGCTACTTTTAATACTTTCATACCTTTTTTCTCCTTTTGATCCGTACTTTCTCCCTAACGACTATTTTAGCACAAATACTATTGCCATAGAACAAGCCTGTCCGTCATAAGTGTAAAACATTTGCAAAAGGAATGCCATTTATTTCAAAAGAAACGTTCCATACTTTCAAAAGGATTTTTTCTTATTATTTTCTTATATCTCCACTTCGCCGTCAAAAACTTTTGTTGCAGGTCCTGTCATAAATGCCGAATGATTTTCATTACCATCCCACTCAATTAGCAAATCGCCACCAAGCAATTTCACAGTAACTTCGTTGCCAGTATAACCATTGATAATGCTTGATACCGCAACTGCTGTTGCACCTGTTCCGCAGGCAAGAGTTTCTCCTGAGCCTCTCTCCCACACACGCATCTCAACAGTATTTCTGTCAATCACACGTACAAACTCTGTGTTTACTCTGTTTGGAAATGCCGGGTGACTCTCAAATAACGGTCCCCAATAATCCAGCAAGAATTCCTCCACAGGCTCATTGATGTACACGATAGCATGAGGATTTCCCATTGAAACACAGGTAACTTTGAATTTCCTTGTCACAACCTCAAGCTCTGCGCTCTTAATCATATTGTTATATCTATCATCACTCTTGTTATTTTTAAAACACGAAGGATCACAAGGCACTTTTTCTGCTTCAAGAATCGGAGCACCCATATCAACCTTTGCTGACTTAACCTTATTTGTCTCCTCATCCACAGTAACATCTATCTTCTTAATACCTGCCAAAGTCTCAACATTTATAGTCTTGCTTTCAACAATACCATTGTCGTAAACATATTTTGCAACACATCTCACACCGTTACCACACATTTCACCTCTTGAACCGTCGGCATTGTACATCTCCATCTCACAATCAGCAACCTCAGAAGGATTAATGAAAATAATACCATCAGACCCAATACCAAAGTGAGATTTCGACAATTCAATGGCAAGTTCAGACTTGTTATCCACATTTTCCTCAAAACCATTCACATATATATAATCATTTCCCAATCCATGCATTTTAGTAAATTTCATAATATCCACTCTCCTTATCATGATAACAATTAATAACTAATTCCGTCCGTTTTTGTTAGTTTCTTGATTTTTGTACGTAATCCCCAGAACACTTTTACGTACCTTCTGTTAAATTCTCGATTTTAGTACGTAATCCCCTGAACAATTTTACGTACCTTTTTGTAGTTTCTTGATTTTTGTACGTAATCCCCAGGACACTTTTACGTACCTTTTTGTAGTTTCTTGATTTTTGTACGTAATCCCCTGAACACTTTTACGTACCTTCTGTTAAATTCTCGATTTTAGTACGTAATCCTCAGAAAACTTTTACGTACCTTTTTGCAGTTTCTTAATTTTTGTACGTAATCCCCTGAACACTTTTACGTACTTTCTGTTAAATTCTCGATTTTTGTACGTAATCCTCTGAACACTTTTACGTACCTTTTTGTAGTTTCTTGATTTTTGTACGTAATCCTCTGAACACTTTTACGTACTTTTTTACAGTTTCTTGATTTTTGTACGTAATCCCCAGGACACTTTTACGTACCTTTTTATAGTTTCTTGATTTTTGTACGTAATCTTCTATCTTGTATCTTCGTTTCCCAAATATACTTTATGAAAATTGTAATTTATGAAACACAGCATCGTTATATGGAAAGGCTATGCAATAATGAGATGAGACGATAGCGAGGCTTTCGTTATGACGAGCATGCTAGCTGAAAATGCGGGCGCTGTTTGAGTCCGAAGGACGAGTTGCGCAGGAGCATTTTCTAATAAGCGCATGCGAGGAATAGAAAACGATGCGTGTCTCAGATTATTATTGTATAGACTTTCTAAAGACGTATGTCCGTTTCAAAAAGTATAGTTTTTGAAACTACACCGGGTAGTTGTTATCGAAACACGCCTTACAAATCGGCAAATCTCCGACCATTGTTTTAAAATCTTCTATCTCAAGATACTGTAGCGAATCCGCGCCGATATTTTGGCATATAAAATCAACGGAATGTTCTGATGCAATCAGTTGCTTACTGCTTGGTACATCTGTGCCGTAATAGCAAGGATACAAAAAAGGTGGTGAACTAATCTTTACATGCACTTCTTTTGCTCCGGCTTTTTTAAGCATCTCTATAATTTGTTTCATTGTAGTTCCTCTGACTATTGAGTCATCTATGATAATTATGTTTTTGCCTCGAACTACATTATCTATAACACTAAGTTTCATATGAACAGCTTCTCTTCGCTCTTCATCTGTAGGCTTAATGAAACTTCTTCCTATATAACTGTTTTTGTGGAATGCCAATGCAAACGGAATTCCGGATTCTTTCGCATAACCTGCTGCAGCGGCAAGTCCTGAGTCAGGAACACCAACTACGATATCTGCATCTATTTTTGATTTTCTGGCAAGTGCTCTTCCTGCACGTTCACGTGCCTCATGTACTTCAATACCGTCAATTACAGAATCAAGCCTTGCAAAATAAATGTATTCAAAAATACAGTGAGCATGTTTCTTGTTGCACAAATCCTCATTTGAGCTGATGCCCTCCGGAGTTATTGTTATGATTTCTCCAGGCTTCACATCACGAATAACTTCACCTCCGGTTGTTGTAATTGCCACACTCTCAGAAGCCAAAATGTATGTATCATCTCTCTTTCCAAGAACTAGAGGCTTTATTCCCTGCGGATCACGCATTCCCACAAGCTTTCTCGGGCTCATCACAATGACTGCGTAACCGCCATGAATTTTATCAGCAGTATTTTCAACCGCCTCTTCAATTGAGCCAGACTTTACCCTCTCACTAATAATTTCATAGGTAAGTACTTCTGAATCAGACGACGTGTAATGCGCCTGTCCTCTGTACATCTGTTTTTCTTTTATTTCGCCGGCATTTACAATGTTGCCATTATGCACTACGGCAAGACTTCCCTTGATATAATTCATTGCTATTGGCTGAGCATTTTCAGGAGTACTTCCTCCTGTTGTTGAGTATCTGACATGGCCCACTCCAATATTTCCGACCAATTTTTTCGAATTGGCATCTGCCGTTCCGTCAAAATCAGTATTATCAAAAACCTCGCTGACAAGTCCCATACCTTTCTTTGTTTTGATATTTCCCATAGGTCCTGTCGTATCTGAGATTGACATACCTGCCGACTCCTGCCCTCTGTGCTGCAATGCAATCAATCCATAATAAATATCCTTTGAAACATTTACTCCTTCAGGTGCATAGATTCCAAACACTCCACATTCTTCATGAAGTTTGTCATCATAATCACCAACTTCATAGAAATTCTTTTCACATTCGCCCATTTGATTTTTGCATGATAAAATTTCGTTTTGCACTTTGTGCCTCCTTAAAAATAAAAGAAGACACTTCGAGTACTATACTCAAAGCGCCTTTGCTTCTCTAAATCATCATTTTATTTCTTATTGTTCTTATTTAACTTGGGATAATTGTATTATTCCCACATTTCAAATTATAAGCACCACGAAAAACGAATGTCAACAATCAACATCTGAGCAACGAACAAATGTTAACATTGTAAAGAATTATCATGCCATTTAACAAATAGTGTTAAAAAAAACTTTAATTAATTAATATTGTTATATAACAATTTATAAAATCTATTTATTAAATAAATCTTGCCATGTACAACGGTAAAGTAAATAAGAAGGCACTTTGAGTACAATACCCAAAGTGCCTTGGTTTCTTTTAAGAAACATTTGTCATACGTGTAAAGATTTATATCAATAATTTTTCAATTATTAATACCGCTTATATGATGCTATTACTCAACATCCTGTAATGCCTCTTCGTTTTCTTCACCTGTTCTGATCTTAACGACACGGCTTACAGGGTATACGAAGATCTTACCATCACCGATTTTTCCTGTGTAAAGTGTCTTCTTAGCAGTCTCAATAACACTGTCTACAGGGATGTCGCTGACAACAACTTCCAATTTGATTTTTGGTAAAAGTGTGAGGTCCATCTCAACTCCACGGTACATCTGTCCGGCACCTTTCTGAATACCACAACCGCTGACCTGAGTTACTGTAATACCTGTAACACCTAAGTTGTTGAGGGCTCTCTTAATCTTGTCATATCTTGATAATTTAGTAATAATAACTACTTTATAAATTCCTGTATCAAGGGTTGTTCCCTGAAGAGGAGTTACATTGTTTTCTACTTTTACTGAAGCTTTCTTCATAGCCTCACTTGCGTTTTCATATTCATCAACACCAAGTTTTGTGTTTTCATTTGCAAACATTGCAGACTCTGTAATATCAACAATTGAGAAGCCTGCGTAAGCAGATGTAAGACCATGTTCTTTAACATCAAGACCTTCAATCTCTTCATCCTCTTCAACTCTAAGTCCGAAAATTGCTTTGATAACTGAGAATACAATTACCATTGTTACAATTGTCCATGCTGCTACTGAAATAAAACCAATAAGCTGAATTGATAATAATTTTAATCCACCACCGTAGAATAAACCTGTTAACTCATCGTTTCCGGGAGCTGAAGTTGTTGCGAACAAACCAACTGCTATTGTTCCCCAGATACCGTTCATCATATGTACGGCAACTGCACCTACAGGGTCGTCAATGTGAAGCTTGTAATCAAGAAGCCAAACACCAAAGCATACTAAAAGTCCTGCAACTGCTCCGATTACGATTGCACCAAAGGCATCTGTTACATCACAAGGAGCTGTGATAGCAACAAGTCCTGCAAGGGAAGCATTTAAACACATTGATACATCAGGCTTACCATATTTAATCCAAGTGAAAATCATACATACTACTGTTGCAATTGATGGTGCAATTGTTGTTGTAACAAATACTGATGCAAGCTGATCAGTAGAAGTACATGCTGCACCGTTAAATCCGTACCATCCAAACCAGAGGATGAATACACCTAAACATCCGACTACGATATTGTGTCCCGGAATCGCGTTAACTTTTACTACTTTTCCATTTTCATCTTTATCGAATTTTCCGATTCTTGAGCCTACCATCTTAGCACCGATAATAGCTGCGATACCACCTACCATGTGAATTGCACATGATCCTGCAAAATCGTGGAATCCCATCTGTGAAAGGAATCCGCCACCCCAAATCCAGTGAGCTTCTACAGGATAAACAAGTCCTGAGATAATTCCTGAGTATACACAATAACTTAAGAATTTTGTTCTCTCAGCCATTGCTCCTGAAACGATTGTTGCTGTTGTTGCACAGAAAACTAAGTTGAATACGAAGTTTGACCAGTCAAAATTCTGGTAGTTTGTTAGAATGTCAAATCCCGGTTTCCCGATAAATCCAAACAAATCTTCTCCTAGTAACAATCCAAATCCGATTATGATGAACATTGCACAACCTATACAAAAATCCATAAGGTTTTTCATAAGAATATTACCTGCATTCTTAGCTCTTGAAAAACCTGCCTCAACCATTGCGAATCCTGCCTGCATCCAAAATACAAGGGCAGCTCCGATTAAAAACCATACGGCAAATACCTCTCCGCTAACTGCATTCATTATTTCTTCCGTCATAGTAATTCCTCCTTTTTCCTATCCTTTATATCTATATTCAATATCTACGATTTGCTAATCACATCGAATCTGCTTTGCTCGTCGCAGATAACAAAGAAGGCCATCCCAAAGAGCTTTTAATATCATCGGATTAAATCCTTTGAAATCTCCACGCCCTTGTGGGATGACCTGTTTTTAGTTGCCCGAGTTGGCATTTTACCTCCAACCCGGATGAAAATTGGTATCTATATCTTAATATACACTGAACAATAACTTGCCATAACTTGGGAATGGCCAGTATCTTTCAGATGTAAGCATTTCTGCCTCATCAACATATTTTCTGAGGTTTTCCATTGCAGGAAGAATCTCATCTCTCATTGCTTCTGATGTCTTAATAATGTTGTCATAATTTACAAGACTTGCAAGTTTCTCTTCCAAAGCTTTTGTAGCTTCGTTGATAGAATCAGTAAGTTCTGAAAGTCTTTCCATAGTAGAAATCTCATAATTACATTTTACATTTGCGCTTACTGACTTCATAAGTGATGTAGTCTTTGCAAGGCTGTAAAGATATCCTTCGATTGCTGCAAGATAATTCTTTCTTACCATATCAACCATTGTATGTCCTTCAATGTTGATTGTCTTGCAGTAGTTCTCCAACATAATTTCACATCTTGAGTGAAGCTCTGACTCTGTAAATACTTTGTGAGCGATAAGCATATCCATGTTCTTCTTATCTAATAAGTGTGGCATAGCATCAGCTGTTGTCTTAAGATTTGAGAGGCCTCTAACCTTTGTAGCTTCCTCAATCCACTCTTCACCGTATCCGTTTCCGTTGAAGATGATTCTCTCATGAGCTTTGATTGTCTCTTTGATAAGTTCATGAAGTTCACTTTCAAAATCAGCTGCTCCCTCAAGTCTGTCAGCAAACTGCTGTAAACTCTCTGCAACTGCTGCATTTAACATGATGTTACAGCAAGCAATACTGTTTGCTGAACCAAGTGATCTGAACTCGAACTTGTTTCCTGTAAATGCAAATGGTGATGTACGGTTTCTGTCAGTTGTATCTCTAGAGAATCTTGGAAGTGAATGTACTCCAAGTTTCATAATTACTTTCTCTGTTCCTTCATAAGGAGTGTCATTCTTGATTGAATCAAGGATTGCTGTAAGCTCATCTCCAAGGAAGATTGAGATGATTGCAGGAGGTGCCTCGTTAGCACCAAGTCTGTGGTCATTTCCTGCTGTAGCTACTGACAATCTAAGTAAATCCTGATACTCATCAACAGCTTTGATTACTGCACAGAGCATAAGTAAGAACTGTGCATTTTCACTTGGTGTATCTCCAGGTGAAAGGAGGTTTGCTCCTGTATCTGTTGCCATTGACCAGTTGTTATGCTTTCCAGATCCGTTAACTCCTGCAAATGGTTTTTCATGAAGAAGACAAACCATACCGTGCTTTCTTGCAACCTTCTGCATAATCTCCATTGTAAGCTGATTGTTATCTGTAGCTACGTTTGTTGTAGAGAAGATTGGTGCAAGCTCGTGCTGAGCAGGTGCTACTTCATTGTGCTCTGTCTTTGCAAGGATTCCAAGTTTCCAGAGTTCCTCGTTTAACTCTTCCATAAATGCGTTTACTCTAGGTTTGATTACACCAAAGTAGTGATCATCAAGTTCCTGTCCTTTTGGAGGCATTGCTCCGAAAAGTGTTCTTCCTGTATATACAAGGTCAGGTCTCTTTTCGAACATTTCCTTATCTACTAAGAAATATTCCTGTTCAGGACCTACGCTTGTTCTAACGTACTTAACGTCATTTCCAAATAATTTTAATACTCTCTTTGCCTGGCGGTTAAGTGCCTGCATTGATCTAAGGAGTGGTGTCTTCTTATCAAGAGCATCTCCTGAGTATGAACAGAATGCTGTTGGAATGCAAAGTGTGTGATCCTTGATAAATGCATATGATGTAGGATCCCAAGCTGTATAACCACGTGCCTCAAATGTTGCTCTAAGTCCTCCTGAAGGGAATGATGAAGCATCAGGTTCACCCTTAATCAACTCCTTACCTGAGAATTCCATAATGATTCCGCCATCAGGTGAAGGTGTGATAAAACTGTCATGCTTTTCAGCTGTGATTCCTGTAAGTGGCTGGAACCAATGTGTATAATGTGTAGCTCCGTTTTCAACTGCCCACTTCTTCATCTCTGTAGCAACTGCATCTGCTACCTTATCATCTAATCTGGTATTTTCATCTATTGTCTTTCTGAGAGAACTGTAAATATCCTCCGATAATCTTGCTCTCATTACTCTGTCATCAAAGACAAGAGCTCCAAACATTTCAGGTACGTTTTGTGTATTCATAACATATTCTCCTTTCCTTAGACAAAAAAATGGCGCCTCGGAGGTTCAATCTCCAAGACGCCTTTGTCTTATGTCGTGAATTATAGCCACAAAAAAAACTGCTGTCAAGTTTTTTTCTGATTTCTTAATTTTTTTAATTGCCAAGTTTAGATTATTAATTTTTTATTTTTATTTTTAAAGTCCATATCCGTTTTTCTCTTATTCACAAACTAATCATACCAATTTCTTTGCATATTATTCATCCACCATAAAAAAACTGTTGGATAAATTACTAATATTCAATTTTCAAGTTTTTTCAAAAATTTTGACATCATTCTTCAGGATTAACATATTTTCCGACAAATAATATCTCACCGGATATGTTATCTTTAATCATATAAGCAAAAGGCCTGTCAAGGTATACCGTTTTTTCATAATCACCAAGTACTGCGCTTACTTTTTTAAAACTTGTAACTGCCACTGCCCTGGTTCCACTTTCATCAAGAGTAATTTTGGTCTTTTGAAAGAGTGTTCCCATTTCTTCAGCCGGACAATTCTCAAGCATTTTACACGTCTTTACGCCGGAAAGATTCAGTTCATCAAGAACATTATCCAATGTCTTTGAATTTACTCTTAAATCATCTGATTTCCATTCATATTCAAACTTTGGAAGTTTTATTGATACATCATCAAACTCACGCCTTGATGCCATAAATGAGCTGATATCCAGATCTGCTAATTTGAACTCCCCTTCTTCTTTTGGAAGAATTGCAATAAATGAGTATTCCCCTTTTTTGCCATATGTTTTTTCAAATCCTTGAGCGTATCTATTTTCGTAATAAATAGATTCTTCTGAATTCAACATTGAGACCTGTTTTATTGAACCGTCTGCCAATGTAAAATCTTCAGTTTCTGTATCAGACTTCTTAAATTTCTTTGTCCATTTGCCATCAAAGGCTGTTGCGTTAAATATTGCAATATACTCAGGAGGACTATCAACCACCTGTTTAATCAATCTGTGAGTGTGTTTGTATGCCCATCTATTTATCTTTTTAACTGTCGATGAATTCATAGGCTCCTTATACACTTTTGCAACATAATATTTTTTAGCGTTTTTGCTAAAACTTCCGTTCAGTTTATATTTGTTGTCATACCATACGCTATTTGCAATATTTAAAACACCTTTAGCTTTTGCTGATTTTATCAATGCATTTACATATTCATTATATTCATCAACATTTATGCCTAAATAATCACTCACTTCCTTTTTCACATTTTCATCTGAACTGTTTGCTACCATTCCAAGAACACAATTTAATGATATCGGACTGACAAGAATATTGCCATTAGACTCAAACAAATCAACAAGTTCTGTTGCTCTCTTTATATTTGCCTCAGCATACTCTGTGTCTTCAACTCTCGATTTTGCATTAATATTGTACTTGTATTCTGTTGTTGTTTTCCTAACTGAAATGACACCTATTGTTAAAGCCAGCGCCATACAAATAATTCCGATTATTTTTTTCATTTTTACTCGCCTCCATTCTCAGCTATTGAATTGGCTGATAATTATCTGTCTGTTATATTCTCTGCAAATTTTTCAGCCATCTCAACCGTCGCATCCTTGCCTTCGATTATGATATCCATATAATAGTTATCTCCTTTATATTCAGCGATAACCTTGTCCTCATATGAGCTTATTACTATCTTTCGGCCTGACACCTCTTTTTCTACGGTCTCTATTGGTGTCATTTCCTCCGGCTCATATTTTTCAAGTAAATCCTGTTGGAATGTAACTTTTGAATCTTCTGATTCAAATTCCTGTATCCATAAATAGTAATCATCTTTAATCATTTGCATCGGTCCTTCTTTATAGCCATCCGGCACAGCAAGTCTGTATTTTGGCATTTCAACAGTGCTTCTGATTACGATTGTCTCACGAGTTGTATCTTCATTTTTCTTTGGCACACGAATTTTAAACGGTTCTCGCTTTGTCTGATCTTCCTTAACCCAAGAATCATAATTTGGCAACGTTTCATTCATATCATAGTACTCCACCATACCAAATCTATCTGCCACATCAACAACTACATTATATCCATAAACAAACGCCAAACGTGCTACATCAGGAACGCAAGTTATAATAATTATTAAACATAGAAATATTACACTTATAATCTCTTTTTTCATTTTCACTCGCCTCCATTCTTGAATGTCGAAACTTTGGCTGTTAATTATCTGTCCGTTATATTCCCTGCAAATTTTTCAGCCATCTCAACTGTCGCATCCTTACCTTCGATTATGATATCCATATAATAGTTATCTCCTTTATATTCGGCGATAACTTTGTCTTCATATGAGGTTATTACTATCTTTCGGCCTGACACCTCTTTTTCTACGGTCTCTATCGGCATCAATTGCACCAGCGAATAATTATCCAGTAAGTCCTGCTTGAAAGTCACTTTTGAATCATCTGACTCAAATTCCTGAATCCATAAATAGTAATTACCTTTTATTATTTGCATCGGTCCTTCTTTATAGCCATCCGGTACAGCAAGTTTATACTTTGTCATATTATATGGTGCTCGCGTTGGCAGCTCCCCCATTATACCGTCATAAGGAAGTTGGTAATTCTCCGCTTTCCAGTATTTCGAAAACCCCATTTCAACAGCCAGTTTTAAAGCCACACTTGCCCCTACAGGACTAAAAGCCAAAATAACTAATGACGTTAGTGCTATTGAAATTATAATCTCTTTGTTCATAGGCTCTCCTCCAATTTTGAATATCCAAGAACGTCCGCGGTATTCCGATTTGACAATTATCTGTCCGTTATATTCTCCGCAAATTTTTCAGCCATCTCAACTGTCGCATCCTTACCTTCGATTATGATGTCTATATAATAGTTACTTCCTTTATATTCAGCGATAACCTTGTCCTCATATGAGCTTATTACTATCTTTCGTCCTGCCACCTCTTTTTCTACTGTCTCTTTTGGTGTCATTTCCTCCGGCTCATATTTTGTCAGTAAATCCTGCTTGAAAGTCACTTTTGAATCATCTGACTCAAATTCCTGAATCCATAAATAGTTATCATCTTTAATTATTTGCATCGGTCCTTCTTTATAGCCATCCGGTACAGCAAGTCTGTATTTTGGCATATTAATAATATTTGGTTTTTTAGGCGAGGTATAATTATCCCAAGGATTAGAGTCCCCATCCGGTAATGTCCCATTAACTTTTTCGAACAGCGATCCAATCTTTGGTCCTAACATTCCTAAATATATTGGTGTACTGAATACTACAATTAAACACGCCGCAATTGCAATTCTGCTTGCATACATTGTAAAGTGCCCTATCCAAATATTTTTACCATAATGATTATTCCACTTAATAAGTTTTTTCATTTTTTTCTCAAATGGTTCAGAAAAAATGTGTCCTTTGACATTTTCAGGGATCTGCTCCATATAAATGGAGTTATAACGTAAAACTGCTTCTTCTAAAATTTTATCATCAAGCTCCATTTCATCACTCCTCCATCATTTTTTCTAACATCTTTTTTGCTCTGAAAAGCTTCTGTCTGATATTTACCTCTGTGAGTCCTGTTATCTCGGAAATCTCCTTTCCCGAATAGCCAAACACATATTTTAGCTGCATCAAAGATGACATTTCTCCCGGCAACATATCGATAAGTTTCACCACATCATTAACTATATTCGATGAACTGTTGCCGCTGACATTTTCCAATGCCTCATCACTGACAACAGCGTATTTGCTATTTTTATCAGCAATTCTGCAAGCTTCTCTCTTCACTATTACGGCTACAAAATTCTTGGTCTCAGAGCTATCTACATCTCCGATTTTATCCATATTCTTTGCAATTCTTATAAGTGCTTCCTGAACAGCATCTTCTGCATCATGCTCACTGTTTAGCATCTGACTAGCTATGTAATATAGTAAATTTCGATACTTGTAATACAACTTTTCAAATTTACTTTTTTCCTCTTCCCCCTCAATTAAAGATAAATATAGCGCTATCATTTTTATCCTTTCTTCCGTACAGACATATTTTTTTATGTCTCATATATATAAACCCGACTTTTTTACAATATGTTACACTTTAAAAAAATTTTTTCAACTTTATTTTTGCTCACCACTTATAGAAGTGGGTGTCTTATCCGACTGAGATAAAAATAGTGCCCGCTACATATGATTTGTTCCCTGAATCCCGGGTCCATAATTATATTGAAGCAGGCACTTTTCTTTTCGACTCTCTTACGAGTCTTATTGCGAAATCTAAGTTACTTTTCAAACATTTTTAAAAAAGCACTCTTAACATTATCAGCATTATTGCAGATAATTAGTGCAATATATTGTTCCTTTTCAACTATCTTTGCCGTATCTACCCTTGGAACTTCCGATGGTTCGTACTGCTCAAATGTGTTGTGGCGTTTCTTAAGATGTTCCTCCAGGCTCGCCTTTGCCCCCGCCATATCCGACTTTGACTTTAACTCAATAACTGCTATTTCATCTGCTTTTCCCTCTGACGAGTATAGAAGGAAATAATCAGACACCTTGCTGTAATCGAGTCTAGACAAATATTTAAACGAACTCTCTCCTTCTGCTTTCTTAGAATTCATTATTTCCATCTGTGGAAGAGACGAATCCGCCTCAAGCATATCCTTTTGCATTTTTTCCATATCAACTCTTGCCAAATTGCTCTGGTTATTGTTGCATCCGGTTACTCCCAAAGCAATAAACATAGCAAGCAAAGCTGCGGTAAATTTAACCACTATTTTTCTATTTATTTTCATAACATCACCTTTTGGTATTTGATTTCTCTTTTTCACTTATCCGTCATCCGGCTTCTTTGTAGCTTTCTTCTTTGTTGCTATCATCTATATAATCTTCGCCATTATCTTCTTCATAATTGTCATTTATATACACTGTAAGCGTATCTCCAAAAGCTTCATCAAAGGCTTTTTGAAGTTTTTTCCTTTGGTCATCTGTGAGAGAATCCACTGCTGCATCTGCATTTTTAATCAAATTAATCCAATAAAGGTATCCGCCGTTTTCCTCATCACTAATCCATGCGCGATTATTGATATAATACGGAACCTTATCTGCGATTGATAGCGCATCATCTAAGCTTGCCATAATAACATTAATGATATTTTCTGTTTCATCATCAATTTTTCCGTTATATCTGATACAGTAAGATGTAACACCGCTATCAATATTCTTTTTAAGAATTGCAGGGATTTCGTATGGACTATTCACTTCCTCTATGTTCTGACAAGCCATATTGTACTGCAGCGAATCTGCCGCAGGGAAGAATGCTGTATCCCACTCCTGATCCACACAACGCATCGAATCCGACATATTAAAATGACTGTAATCTTTCGTCTCAGTATCTGCATATACGTCCGTGTGATACCAATGACCTTCAATTTTGACCAAATCCCATGAGTGGTAGCAGTCCAAATTATGTACTACCATACAATCGATTCCCAACATATTCATAAATAATCTGAAGGTGGTTGCATATCCTACGCAAACCGCTTTTTTGTATTTGATAGTTCCTAAAGGATTATCACTTTCCTTACTGTTAGTTGGAATTACCGTGAGCATTCCTTTGTCTCCGCCAATATTTTTGACCATCCAATCATAGATGGCCTTCTCCTTCTCATAATCAGTCATCTTATCATTTGTTTCTGATTTAATAACTTCCGCCGCGAGAGAATAAATTTCCTTGTCTCTATCACTTAGTCCCTTATCACTTCCACTCTTGTATGCATCGGAAATGTTTGATGTATCTTTGATGACATATCTGTCTGAAATAATTACATCATTTTCTTTTGTTTCGTCAAGTTTATCATTTTGCTGACTTTCGATATACCTATTAACTATGCTGAAAGTTTTAATAGAGAAAATCATAGCAATAAGAACACACAAAGATAATACAACTCCTGCACCTGCAAGAACATAAATATTTAATATGGATTTGTATTCTCCATATTTTTTCACTATGCTATCCACAGTTTCTGATTTTGTGCTTTTATCTGTTCCTTCTGATTTTACATTTTTACCTGCAGTATCTGATTTCTTAATTTCATCTGCAATGTCATTGATGCTTTCTAAGTTATCTTTATATTCCTCTTTAACTTCATTTTTGATATTTTGGGAAGTCTTTTGATTTATATTATTATTTTGAGTATTTTTGTTTTGAGTCTTTTTCTTTTTATTCGTTTTTTTACTTTTTGCCATACTTCTTACCTACTTTCCGAACAAAATACTGTAAGTCAATTATACTACAAAATGGGATTATTAGGCTAATTTTCAGCTATTTTCCGATTAAATTTTACCTTTTGAAAATTGTATGGCACAAAATAATACAATTTTTTCAAAATCTATTGACTTTTTGTATTAATATGTTTACCATACATTGTATGGTACCAAGTAATACAATTTTGTTAAAAAGGAGATTTACTTATGCTTACAGTTAATTTCCAATCAAGAACTCCCGTATATATCCAGCTTTACGAAAATTTCATTCGTATGGTTTCAGTGGGAGCAATTAAACCTCATGACAAACTTCCACCGGTTAGAACATTGGCTTCTAACCTTGGCATTAATCCAAGCACTGTGCAAAAAGCATACAAAATGCTGGAAGAAGAAGGTTATATTTACTCAACTGTGGGAAGCGGAAGTTTTGTTTCTGATAAGTTAGATAATAACGAAGCCGCAAAACAACTTGCGCGCAAAGAACTTGATGAAGCTTTGTCGAAAGCTTATAAAAACGGACTCTCTAAAGAGGAGATGCACCAAATGGTAGATAATATAGAAAGGGTGGAAAACTAATATGATTGAAATAAAAAATCTAACAAAAAAGTTCGATGATACAGTTGCCCTTAATAATCTGAATTGCAAAATCAATCCGGGCACAATTATGGGACTCACCGGAAGTAACGGAAGTGGAAAAAGTACTCTTCTTCGAACACTTTCAGGTGTATATGCGCCGGACGGAGGAGAAATCCTTATTGATGAAATAAATGCATTTGATGATGCCAAAATAAAAGAACAATGTTTTTTCATCTCAGATTTTCCATTTTTCTTTAATGACAGCACTTTAGATAAAATGGCATCCCTGTATCGTGGCATGTACGCTGGATGGGACGAAGAACACTACAAAGAATTATGTTCTTTATTTCATTTAGATAGTAACAAAAAAATTATACTTATGAGCAAGGGAATGCAGAGACAAGCCTCTCTTATTCTTGCTTTCTCAACAAGGCCAAAATATCTTTTCCTGGATGAGATATTTGACGGACTTGATCCTGTTATCAGAAAAACTCTCAAAACATTACTGATCAGTGAGGTTTCCGATAACAACTTAACTTGCATAATTGCCTCTCACAATTTGAGAGAAATTGATGATATCTGCAATAATATCATTCTTCTTCATCAGGGTAATGTTGTTGACTCTGATGATACAGACAACATCAAGAACCGCATTCACAAAATACAAATTGCCTTTAACGAAACACCGGGAGAGGATATTTTTGAAGGACTTGATGTTCAGATTTTAAACCATCTGGGTAATTATTTCTCTTTGATGATAAAGGGTGATGAAGACGTAATTTTAGATAAATTAAACAGCCTCAATCCTGCATTTATAGAAGTATTACCTGCCACTCTCGAGGAGGCATTTATCAGTGAAATGGAGGATGTAGGATATGGAAAATAATAATGTTTTTTCAGAAAAGCAAAAAAGTATAGCCCTTTGCAAATGGCTCTTAAAAAAATATAAACCTGCAATGATTGCCTACTGGATATTAATGCTATTGGCTTTCCCTTTTGTTGAATTGTGCGCAATATTACTTAATGCAAAAACTAACTCAGGCTTTGATTTTTCGGCATATTTAGATTATGCGGAAGTTGATTTAATACTAATTCAGGTATCTGTCACTCCGTTGATTGCTTTTATATTTTCATCTATATTAGCCATATTATGTTTTAGATTTCTCCATAATAAAAGATTAACAGATTTATTTGGCGGATTACCAATAAGCAAAAAGTCTATGTTTTTAGCCTGCTATTTTTCTGCTGCTGTCATGAGCATTGTCCCTGTTATTGGAAGCGGAATAGTCGGTGCTATTATTTCATTTAAAATACGTTTTGCCTTGGCAATTCTGCTATCCACACTCAAGTTCTCACTGGTAACACTTGGAAATGTAAGCCTCATCGCATTTATATCAATATGCTGCGGTTTAACATTGGATACTATAATTTCACATCTCATTTTATGTATAGTGTATCCTTTGTTTATTTTTATTACATTATACTTTCCATCCACGATAATTCCCGGAATGGATATGCACCAGCTTCCGTATAATCTGTATACTTTATTATGCCCACTAGGCGCATATTATACCGGATCAGAGGCAAGTGATTTATTCCTTGACCACACCGTTATTTTCATAATCTGGTGGAGTGCTTTAAGTGTAATATTAACTGTTCTTTCCACTTTATTATATAAGAAAAGAAAAGCTGAAGTGGCACAGGCAGGTTTTGCATTTAGTATTGTTGAAAAAATAATCAAATTCTTTGCCTGCTTCACAGGTGGATTGTTTGTGGGCTATTTAATAACATTCTTTTTTGCTGTCATACATTCTTTTGGAATCAGAGGACAATACATTTTTCTGGGAATTGATTTCATTCTCGGTGCATTACTTGTACACTTTTTAATTCATCTGATTTTCCACAAAGGACTTGAAGGATTTAAAGCAAGCTTAAAGGAATGTGCAATTGTTGTTGTCGTTGGCTTTGCTTATATTATAATTGCCGGTTCAGGATTATTTGGTTATGTATCTCAGGTGCCAAAAGCAGATGATGTAAAAAATATATCCATATCGGAAAAATACCATAAATTTACAGTTAACGGTAAAAATATTGCTGAAATGAAATATTCAGACAAAGAATCCATAGAGGCCCTTATCTCATTCCACCAGGAAATAGTTAATGATGCCAATTCATATAGTGGATATAATCACTATGGTTTGTACAACATTTTAAATCCTGCCAATGGATTCTATTATGAAAGTACCTTTATAGATAATTGGTCATTTCCAATTGAAATAAAGTATAAATTAAAAAACGGACGCACTATCAAAAGAACATATTACTATACATATGACGATGATATTGATACTGAGCAATTATCAGGTGTATTAGCTAAGCGCGAAAAGCAGGTTTTATATTCAATTCCTAAAGATAATTTGGAAAGTATAGGAATTAATAAAGGTAGAGATGGCGGTTCAGATGACATCGATTTTTATTTTTCATATAATAAGAATGCAAAAGATAAATTGTACGATGCTTTATTAAAAGACTATACTGAAAACGGCCCATACGACTACAAGAAGAATACTTGTGTTTATACGATTGAATTATATTATTCAAATAGTACTAAATATGGGGAAGATAATTATTTCTCATATAAAATTTATATTCCCGATTCTTTCACAAATACCCTTTCATTAATTGGTAAGGCTAGACGATCTTTGTAAATACAATAATAAGTTTATAAAAAGAGCGGGAAGCGAACTGATATTTTTCAGTTCCGCTTCTCGCTCTTTTTGTATGAATTAATCATTTTATTTCTTTTTTATGCACAAACCACTCTAACTCTTTTTATGATTCATCAGATTGAAATCTTTTTCCGGAAAATCTGTGCCGGTGTCATGTTGCATCTTGTAAATGAAATTTTCAGGGTCCGATTTCATTTTAATAAATGTGTCAAAGGCCATAAGCAACATATACGCACCGTTATTTTTATATTTACTCAAATCCGGACGATCTAACAGTGATTTAAAATGATCCACCTGATATACTAAAACGTCCGCCAAAGTATAGCCCTTAATTTCCGCTTTGCAAAGAAAATCGTTGTGGTCCATATAATATATAAATTCTTCATAAACATCATCATAAGATATCAGTTTATTCCAAAATCCGGCAAGGAATTCATTGTCCAGCTCTGACATCTGTGCCAAATTCATGGCCCAGGTAAAGGCTTTCACCTGTATTTCATCATCCATGTTTAAGTGAATAGATGGTTTTTCGCTCATAAGAATTTCTCCTACAATTTTATAATTCCGAATGACTGAAGCAATAATACAAACAACATTATTGGTGCAATATATTTAATCATGAGTTTATATATACGTCTTCTTGCAAACTTATTATCACCCTGAACCAATTCGTCAATTACATAATCCGGTTTTACCACCCAGCCAATAAGTATACATGTAAGGAATGCAACCAACGGCATCAGCCAACTGTTACTAATATAGTCCATTACATCCAGTATCTGACCTTTGCTACCGTTTGGCAATGTCACTTCAAAGTAAAGTTTATTATATCCAAGACATACTATCACTCCAAGTATAAGCGAATATAAAGTTGTTATTAAACCACTGACTCTTCTTGAAAGATTAAACTTATCCATAAGACCTGATACAATTGCTTCCATCACGGATACTGAAGATGTGACAGCTGCAAATATTACTGTAAGGAAGAATACTATTCCTATTACTGTTCCTGCTCCTCCCATCTCAGCGAATACTTTTGGAAGCGACTGAAACATAAGTCCAGGACCTCCCTTTGACATTCCCTCTCTACCAAAGAATACAAATACGGCTGGTATTATCATAAGACCGGCAAGCATTGCTACTAATGTATCAAAAAACTCAATTCTGTTAATTGATTTCATAAGGTTCGCATCTTTCTTTGCATAAGAGCCGTAGGCTACCATAATACCCATGGCAACACTTATCGAAAAGAAAAGTTGCCCCATTGCGTCCGTTAAAATTACCAAAAACTTATCGAAAGTCAACCCTGTAAAATCAGGAATCAAATATACTTTAAGCCCGTCAAGTCCTGTCACTCCATCTTTGCTTATTGTAATCGAAAACACTGAGATACCAAGAATTAATACTATAAGAATCGGCATTAAAATCTTACTTACATTTTCAATACCATCATTTACGCCCTTGAGTACTACTATTGCTGTGGCAATAAGGAAAATTATAAACCAGACAATAGGCTCAACTTCGCTAGTAATGTATCCTCCAAAGAATCCATCCTCTGCTGCTGTTTTTCCTGCACCTGATACAAATACCACGAAATATTTCAGTACCCATCCACCAATAGCACAATAATATGGAAGAATAAGAACCGGTACAATCCATGCTAACCATCCTAAAAATTTCCATTTTTTATGAACTTTTCCATAAGCTGTAAGTGGTCCCTGAGCAGTTCTTCTACCGATAGCTATTTCTGTGGTAAGAAGTGCGAAACCAAAAGTAAGAGCCAATATAATGTAAATTACTAAGAAAAGTCCGCCGCCATCTTTGGCCGCAAGGTAAGGAAATCTCCAGATATTACCAAGCCCAACCGCGCTTCCGGCCGCTGCCATAATAAAACCGATAGATGAAGTAAAATTATTTCTCTTGTTATCCATTTTAAACATTCTCTCTTTCTTATTTTAATGTAAAATGCACAGTTATCTTTTTCAAAATTCAATGTCAGACAAAATCTGCCATTCTTCCGACACACTATCACATCTCATATATCATACAATTATGATAAAAATATGTCCACCCTTATTATGGTGGACATATTATACTATTCATATGCTTTTTCTTTGTAGTGATGTGCTTCTTCAAGCATCATATCCTTAACCTTCATAAGTCGACTCTGTGTACTTCTCTCATTCTCGTCAAGCTTCATTGTAATGTATCTGATATTCTGTTTTGCTTCCGGAATAAGTACATGCTCTAAAGCATTAACTCGACGTCTGGTCTTTTCAATCTCTATAGACATTCGCTGACACGCCTTCTCAACTTCTGCAAGTCTAAGCATATCATTCTGAATATCTGCCAGAGATTTTACTGCGTCATCCAAATCGCCTGTGGTAAATGCAAAACCATAAGAATAAATATCATTTGGATCTGCAGTCTTTGACTTTACAGTAAATTGAGGAATTTCTACACTCATAATATTTTTGCTGTCACAGAATAAATCAAGTTTCTGCTTCGATGCCATAAGAGCAGTTGTAAGTGTCTCCTGCGACATTCCTGCTCTTGCTACAACAAAGTTTACGTTGGCTCCTTTTATTCCCTGCTCAACTTTTTTTCTGAGTTCCATATTCTCTCTTACCAGTTCTAGGAACTGTCTCATAAGCTCATCACGTTTATCTTTCAACAGCTTATGGCCTCTCACAGCAGAGACAAGCTTTTTCTTCTGCTTTGTGAGTTCCATACGCGTTGGATTAACCTGCGTTCTAGCCATAGATTACCTCCATAATTATTTCGCAATTAGTAATCGCTTTCGCTCCCTCTTGTAGCTTTCGCGATTATAATTGCTCCGCAATTCATAATCGCTATCGCTCCCTCTTGTAGCTTTCGCGATTATAATTGCTTCGCAATTCATAATCGCTATCGCTCCCTCTTGTAGCTTTCGCGATTATAATTGCTTCGCAATTCATAATCGCTATCGCTCCCGATTAAATTGCTTCGCAATTTAATCTTGTATATAATACATGTCCAGGTACTTATCGTCGATACGTTTAAGTTCTGCTCTAGGTAAGATTGACAATAATTCCCAACCTATCTTCAGGGTATCCTCAATTGAACGGTCTGCCAAATATCCCTGAGAAACATATCTCTTTTCAAATTCTTCAGCAAACTTTGCATATATCAAATCTATTTCCGAAAGAGCTGCCTCTCCCAAAATAACCATGAGTTCCTTCGCGTCCTTACCGCGGGCATATGCTGAGAACAACTGGTTCATTACATTTGAATGATCTGCTCTTGTCTTGCCTTCACCGATACCCTTATCCTTAAGACGTGAAAGTGATGGAAGTACATCAATCGGTGGTGTGACACCCTTTCTGAAAAGTTCACGGCTAAGAATAATCTGACCCTCTGTGATATATCCTGTAAGGTCAGGGATTGGATGTGTCTTGTCATCTTCAGGCATTGTGAGGATTGGAATCATAGTAACACTACCTTCTTTTCCTCTCTGACGACCTGCACGCTCATACATTGTAGCAAGGTCAGTGTACATGTATCCCGGATAACCTCTACGTCCCGGAACTTCTTTTCTTGCTGCCGATACCTCACGAAGAGCATCCGCGTAGTTTGTAATGTCTGTGAGAATAACAAGTACGTGCATACCTTCTTCAAAAGCAAGATATTCTGCTGCTGTCAGTGCCATACGTGGTGTGGCAATACGCTCTACCGCAGGGTCATTTGCAAGGTTGATGAACAATACTGTTCTGTCGATAGCTCCTGTCTCCTTGAAGCTGTCGATGAAGTAATTCGACTCCTCAAATGTGATACCCATAGCTGCGAATACAACGGCGAACTGCTCGTCTTTTCCTCTAACCTTTGCCTGTCTTGCAATCTGTGCTGCAAGCTGGGCATGTGGAAGACCTGACGCTGAGAAAATAGGAAGCTTCTGTCCTCTAACCAATGTGTTAAGTCCATCGATTGCTGATATACCAGTCTGAATAAACTCAGATGGATAATTTCTTGCTGCAGGGTTCATTGGAACACCGTTGATATCTCTTCTCTCAACCGGAAGAATTTCAGGACCGTCATCAATTGGATTTCCAAGACCGTCAAATACTCGTCCAAGCATGTCCGGTGAAACTCCAAGTTCCATACTTCTTCCAAGGAATCTAACTTTACTGTTTGAAAGGTTGATACCTGTAGAACTCTCAAATAACTGAACTAAGGCATTTTGTCCGTCAATCTCTAAGACCTTACATCTTCTAACCTCTCCGCTTGCAAGTTCAATCTCTCCAAGCTCATCATATTTTACGTTGTCAACACCTTTTACGAGCATCAAAGGTCCTGCAACTTCTTCTATAGTTCTATATTCTTTTGCCATTTTAGAAATCCTCCTTCTCGTATGCTGTGAGTATTTCCTTATCCAGCTGTTTTACAATCTCATCAAATCTCTCTTCAATGTTTGCTTCCTCTGTGTATTTGTAACGGCCGATAGCCTCACGTACAGGAAGGCTGATAAGCTTATCAATAGATGCACCATTTCCAAGTGCATCTGCTGATTTGTCATAATATGAAATAACCAGCTTCATCATTAAGTACTGTTTCTTAACTGATGTGTAAGTATCTATCTCATGGAATGAGTTCTGGTGAAGATAATCTTCTCTGATAGATCTTGAAGCTTCCATCTTAAGACGGTCAGGTGCTGAAAGTGCATCCATACCTACCATCTTAACGATTTCTTCAAGCTCTGCCTCATCCTGAAGAAGTGACATAAGTCTCTGACGAAGATCCATCCACTCTGGGGATACTTCTTTCTCAAACCATCCACCGATATTGTCAACATAGAGTGAATAACTTGTAAGCCAGTTGATAGCCGGGAAATGTCTCTTGTAAGCAAGCGCTGAATCAAGTCCCCAGAACACTTTTACAATACGAAGTGTTGCCTGTGATACAGGTTCTGAAATATCACCACCCGGAGGAGATACAGCACCGATTACAGAAAGTGCTCCCTCTCTTCCCTCGCTACCAAGTGAAATAACGTCTCCGGCTCTCTCGTAGAACTGAGCAAGACGGCTTCCAAGGTATGCAGGATAACCTTCCTCACCAGGCATTTCCTCAAGACGACCTGACATTTCTCTTAACGCCTCTGCCCATCTCGATGTGGAATCTGCCATAAGGGCTACTGAGTAACCCATATCTCTGAAGTACTCTGCTATTGTAATACCTGTGTAAATTGAAGCCTCTCTGGCTGCAACAGGCATATCTGATGTATTTGCAATGAGTACTGTTCTTTCCATAAGTGAACGTCCTGTCTTTGGATCCTTAAGTTCAGGGAACTCGTTAAGAACGTCTGTCATTTCGTTTCCACGCTCACCACATCCGATATATACTACGATATCCGCCTCTGCCCATTTTGCAAGCTGATGCTGGATAACTGTCTTTCCTGAACCGAATGGTCCCGGAACTGATGCAACACCACCTCTTGCAATAGGGAAAAGAGTATCTACAACTCTCTGTCCTGTAACAAGTGGTCTTTCAGGTGGAAGTTTCTTTGCATAAGGTCTTCCCTTTCGAACCGGCCATTTCTGCATAAGAGTAAGCTCTCTGTCACCCTTCTTTGTCTCTACAACTGCAACTACTTCCTCTACTGTAAAGCTTCCCTCTTTTATTGATTTGATAGTTCCCTCAACTCCGAAAGGAACCATAATCTTCTGTGTTACAACTTCTGTCTCTTTAACTGTACCGATAACATCTCCGGCTACAACCTGGTCGCCCACCTCGGCACAAGGGACAAAATCCCATTTAATATCTCTCTTAAGAGATGGCACTTCAACGCCTCTCTTAAGGCTGTTTCCTGATACTTTCATAATATCATCAAGCGGTCTCTGGATTCCATCGTAAATACTCTGGATAAGTCCAGGTCCAAGTTCTACTGAAAGAGGACTTCCTGTAGATTCAACCACTCCACCCGGTCCAAGTCCGGAGGTCTCTTCATAAACCTGGATTGACGCTTCATCACCGTGCATCTCAATGATTTCGCCAATAAGACGTTCTTCTGAAACTCTAACCACGTCAAACATATTGGCATCTCTCATTCCCTGCGCTATTACCAAAGGTCCTGCAACCTTCTTAATAACTCCTGTGCTCATAACTATCTCCTTTATTACTGTTTTCTTCAGACATATGGCTCTTAAGCCTTACGGCTCAGATTAGTTTCCGAACAAAATGTCTGCTCCGACTGCCTGCTCTACGCTCTTCTTTACGTTTTTTACTCCGTTTCCGGTATTTCCCATAAGTCCCGGAATCAGGATTATTGCAGGTAGTAATTTTTCATTGTATTTTTGTATTTCACGACTTATCATATCTGCCAATTGCTCTGTGATATAGACTATTCCGTATTCACTGTTGGCAAGTCTTCGAAGAGTCTTTGCCGCCTCTTCCGCATCTGTTAAAGGAAATGTATCCATTCCTAATGCACTAAAGCCGTATATGCTGTCGTAATCACCCATAACCGCTATCTTATACATACATCTTCCTTACCCTTTCTCTGATAAAGTCTTCATCTAATTCATTTACTTTTCCTGTCAGTATTACTCTGACTGTTTTAATTTCATTTTCTTTTGCGAGAATATATGCAAGTATTGGACCTTCCGAAAATGAATTGTATTTCTGGCTCATTATTGTGTCCATGATTTTGTTGTCACACCACTTTTCAAACGCCGAAGGTGATTCCTTGATTGCCTCAACAATTTCTGTCTTTCCTATTTTTTCCAGGTAATCGCATACACCGGTTATTCCTGACACTGCAGCATCAATAAGATCTTTCTTTTTGATGCCCTCGCATTCGACCATAGCCTTATCCATAAACATTTTGGATTTTCCGGTCTTTGCGCTTCTCACTGCAATTCTTATATCTGCTACCATTAATGTGTCTTTGACATATTCCTTAACAAATGCAGATGAACTGTTTTCTCCGATTTTTGCAATGGCTTCAAGTGTTGCTCTGTCAATTAGGATGTCGCACATCTGCCCATCCTTTGTCTGAAGCAATGTCTCAACTGCAACGGAAGCAACCTCTGCCATCTCTTTAGGAAGTTTGTCAAATTTACGTTTTGCAATCATTATCATCAGCTCGTCTGGATTATACAATGTATCGTCGAAAAAAATATTCTCTGCCTTATCGCCTGCGCAGACTTTTTTGATTGCCGCTTTAAGATTATGGTATTCTCTCGGAGCCATCAACACGTCAAAAACGCTTCTGTCCATAACCAAATCCTTAGCTTCGCGCCAGGCCTTCGTCATCTCGTTTGACAACATTTCATCCGCACTCTCCTCGAGGCTACCGTTTCCCCATCCCTTTTCTCTAAGAAATGCCAAACAGTTTTCCTCTGTTTTTAATGCTATAAGCTGTTCAATATCCGCGTTTGACAGAAGAAAGACTTCTTTTGCACGAACACGTGCCACCGCATAGGTATAAGCTGTATCTGCCATAGTCTTCCTCCTTACCCAAAGATATATTTATTTACTTTATCCTGAAGGATTTCCTTCTTTTCATTTATCAATGCCTGGATAGTACAGTTTTCCTCGATATCGCCGTAGCATAATATCATACCATCCTCAATATTAACCGCCTCTTTTGCCACCTTAAGCTCAAGTCCCAAAGCCGCTAATTTCTTTTCAAAATCTGCCGGAACTCTGGCAAGATCTTTTGCGTTGAAGGCAATCTCTCCCGCCTCTTTGTGCGCGTTATTTTTCGCTATCTCAAGTAGCATATCAAAATATTTGTCAGCATCCTGACTCGCCATCTTAGCATGCGCTTTTTCGATAGTCTCTACAATAAGTTTCTGCTTTATTCTTAAGACATCCTGTTTCTTTTTAACCTCAGCACCTGATTTCATTTTTTCAAGTGCCAGATTTGCATCAGCCTTTGACTGATTATTCTTTGTCTCAATAAGGGCATCAACTTCTTTTTTATTGTCGGCTTTTAATTTATCACAATCTCTTTTTGCAGACTTGAGAATGTCATCTGCCTCTTGAGATGCTTCAATATTAATCTGCTTAATTATTTCTTCTAATCCGCCCATATTTTAATCTCCGTTCTATGTGTATTTATTTAGAAAAACTTACCTACATTAAATACTGCAAGAATAGAAATCAAAAGTGCAAGAATAGCGTATGTCTCAACCATAGCTGGGAATAAAAGTGACTTACCAAACTGCTCAGGCTTCTTAGATACAAGACCGATACTTGATACTGCTGTTTTTCCCTGATAAATTCCTGATAAAAGACCTACGATTGCAATTGGAAGACAAGCTGCTAATACGATTAATCCGTCTTTTGTGCTTGTTACAGGTGTTCCGCCTAAAATTCCAAACTGTGACATTGCAAGGAAAGCAATTAAGAAACCATAAATACCCTGTGTACCAGGAAGCAACTGTAAAATCAATACCTTGGAAAACTTTGATGGGTCTTCTGTTACTACTCCTGCTGCTGCCTGACCTGCAAGTCCAACTCCAACTGCTGATCCGATTCCTCCTAAAATAGCTGCAAGTGCCATTCCTAATATTGCAAAAAACATTCCTAATTCGTTCATGATAATAAATCCTCCTAAGTTAATTTTTTTCTATTAATAATTTTTTAATCTGTTTAAATATTTATTTTTTAATTTCGTTTATAATATTTGATTTTTATTCTTCTATTTCTACATACCTGTTGTTAAGTTTGAATGGTTTGAAGCTCTCGCCTCCACCTTCGTAGAACTTACCAAAGTACTCAACATACTCTAATCTGTTAGTGTGAACGTATGCACCTAAAAGATTGATACCCATATTGAGTGTATGCCCAAAGATAAACACAACTATAAATACCACCGGGCCAACCGGTGATTTACTCGGCATTGCCGCCATCAGATTTACAACCTTTGCGATAACTCCTGTGGCAAGTCCTAAGGCCAACAATCTTGAGTATGAAAGCAAATCACTAAGCCATCCTGAAATTCCATACAAGTCGTAAAGTCCAAGAGCAATTCTAAGAGCCCAGTTCTTCTTGCGTCTTCCGGCTGTAAATACAATTCCTGCAGCTCCCACAATAGCCAATGCTTTTATAACTGTCTGGCCTGTCGCAGGAATCTGTATTCCGATTCCGAAAATAGATTGGAACATGTCAGATGATGCAAGCATCAGTATCAGACCTGCAAGCAACATCAGCCAAAAGCCAACATCACAGAAGCAGTCAAAATACTTTTTATCTTTTAATAGCATGTAACCTTTAATAAACAATCCAAGAAGCATATGCGCTAAACCTATGCACAATGATGCCAACAAAAGTTTCATAGGCTCCTGAAGTGGATCAAACCATACAGGTTTTACCGCCACTTCTTTTCCAAAGAAGGTTCTTGATATAACCTGAACCGCGTCACCGAAATATCCTCCGAACATCACTCCCCAGAATGTTGTTGAAAGTCCACAGAACATAAACATTTTCAGGGATTTTCTAAGTCCTTTTTCCATTTTAGGAAAGGCCTTTATCATTGCAAAACATGCAGCAAACATTATAAATCCGTAGGCTGCATCTGAAAGCATCAATCCAAAAAGGAAATAGTAAGAAAGTGCCATCAGTGCACTAGGGTCAAACTCTTTGCTCTTTGGGAGACCGAAGGATTCTACTATTCCTTCAAGGGAATCTGCAATTCCGTCATTATCAAGAAGTACCGGTGCCTCTTCACCTTCCTTCACATCCTCTGTAGCGATTGCCGTCTGGAACTTATCTTCTATAGATGAAACAAATTCCTCTTCAATACTTTTTGGGATATATCCTGTCATAAAGAATGTGTGATGTGACTGATATAATTCTCCTAATACTTTGTACTTTTCTGCTCTGGCTCTGAAATAATCCGCCGCGCATTTAAGCAATTGTCTCTTATCTGCATAAGACCTTATCTCATCTATTAACTTCTGTTCCTCTTCCACGAAAGTTACAAGTCTGGCATTCCATTTCTCCAAACTCTTTTCCGGAACACTACGGATAATGACCGGTGGTTTAGTGAAACCTATTGAACGAAGTGCACTCTCAAATACAGCTTCATCACCTTTCATACAAAATCCGGCTATGCTTATCAAACCCGTCTTTTCATCTGTATAGAAAATACGTACATCTGACGCTTCCGGAAATGTTCCGTTTTCTTCAATCTTTCTGTAAAGCTCTTCCTGGGACAATTTTTCTTGAATGTATCCGTAAAAATATGAAGTCCTAAGAGTTCCCGTAGTAAGTCCGGGCACATCCATCGCAAGCCAAGGTTTGATTGCTTCAATCTGACCTTGCAATTTTGCTATGTCCAGCTGTTTTGCGGTTAGTTGTTTATTAAGTCTTAGAAGTACATCAGCGGCTCTCACTGCCTCGTCTCTCCTTCTTACTACTTCCGCAAATTCACTTTCATTCATAGTTGGTTTGCCCCGGAATGCATCAAACATTCCTTTCTCTTCACGACACTGTGAATCAAGAATTTCAAGAGCCTGCTCAATATTCGTCGCATTTCTCTCAAATCCTGCCTGAGAAGTCTGGGTTTCTGTTTTCCTGAAAAAATCTTCACCACTTTGATCTTCTATCTGGCAAACCTGCATTACTCCATATTTTTGAATTTGTTCCAGGATAGGTTTTCTTTCACTCTTTAGTGCACATATACAGATTTTTTTCATCTGTAATACTGCCATGAAAACCCCCTCCTCTCTATTTTGTTAATTCTTGAATGACTAATTCAATAGCCCCTGCTTCTTTGCTCTGCGCTAATTTTATGACATTCTGTTTTTCTTTTACAGCTTCTTCCTCTACTTTTGAAGCGTACTTATCGCCTTCTTCTTTGGCTTTTTCCATCATAGCATCAGCGTTTTTCTGTTGTTTTGCAAGAGCATCTTTTTTGTACTCATCACATTCAGTTTTTACGTTATCAACCATATACTTTGCCTTGTATTTGGCATCTTCAAGAGATTTTTCAGCTTCCTGTTCAGCTTTCTTAATCTCGTCCATGATTTCTTTTACCACTGCTAACCTCCCTCTCTCTGATAGTCTAAGCAATTCATACTGTGCAACAAGTGCACAACACAAGTTTTATTATACCATTATTTCATCCTTTAAGTATATACAGTTTATTAAAAATGTCGTTTATATATTTAAGAAAAAATGGCGAATTACACCACATTAAATCGCCACCTTCAGAAAAAACATAAGAGCACAATACTTTCCTATGAATAAAAGAAAACGCAGGAAAAATTATTGTTTCAAATCTTTTCCCGCGTTTTTTATTAATTGTTTTTCTTTTATTTATTGATTTTATTTATTTTATAGAACTTCCGTCTTTCTTAAGTCCTGTTCCATACTTAAATAAAACTACACTGTCATCTACTAATTTATTTGAAATATCAAATGCTGTTACCGGCCATGTCACAGGTGAAGTACCTGTAAATTCTTTTTCACCGAATAACACATCCGCAATTCCTGCGCACTCGCTTCCCGGAAGCCATGCACTCATAAGTGCATCGATGTTATCATATGAATCTCTGAGTGTGAGAGGTCTTCCGGTAACAAGGATTACTATAACAGGAACGTTGTCACCTACTTTTGCCTTCGCTTCATTAATCAATGTAGTTCCTTCTTCATCAAGGAATAAACCAAATCCTGTAGAATCTCCCTGTGTCTCTGAATATGGATCTTCTCCTGCCACAACTACAACTGCCTGTGTATCTGCTGATATTTTGTCAGCGGAATCCACATACTCAAACTCTTTATCAGAAGCGACCTGTTTAAAGCCTTCAAGAATAGTGGTTCCTTCTGTGGTTTTTCCTTTACTTCCTGTCCAGCTGATAGTCCATCCGCCGCACTGAGTTCCGATATCATCTGCTGCCTCACCCATTACTGCAATCTTATTTGCAGCTGCAAGTGTCTGGATTGCAGTCTTATCATCACTCATCTTTTCATTCTTCAACAATGTGAGGGATTCACTAACGGCCTGTCTTGCAAGTGTTCTGTGCTCCTCGCTGCCAATCTGTTTTAACTGTTCTTTTTCTATATCAGAATTGATTTTTTCTTCAAATAATCCGGCATCAAATTTTACTGTGAGAATTCTTGATACCGCATCATTAATTCTGTCTTCAGAAACTGTTCCGTCATTTACAAGGTTAATCATAGTGTAGTAGCAGTTCTGCCAGTCAAGAGGCTCCATAAGCATGTCAACTCCCGCATTTACACATTCAGCAAGCTGAACCTTGTACTCTGCACCCTTACAATGCTCTACTCCGTCGTAATCCGAAATAACAATTCCCTTAAATCCGAGCTCACCTTTGAGATAATCTGTGATGAGTTCTTTATTTTCATGACAGTTTACTCCGTTGATTGAGTTATATGAAACCATAAGTGTCTGGGCACCTGCTTCAATTGCTGACACGTAAGGTTTGATAATGTCGTTCTTTAACTTATCATCCCACTCTTTTGCATCCATCTCCACATTGCCCTGGTTGTAGCCATTCTTAACCTGACCTTCACCTACAAAGTGCTTGATCGAACAGAGAAGATGATTCTGTGATAAGAAATCATCACTGTCTTTTCTTCCCTGAAGTCCGTTAACATACGCTGTTCCAAGTTCTGTAACTAAATCTGTATTCTCGCCGAAGCACTCATAAAATCTTCCCCAATGCTCATCATAAGCAACTCCGAGTACAGGTGAGAATGCGTAGTTTGAACCGATTCCTCTTGTCTCTGACGCAGTAACTGTTCCGATTTTTTCAACCAGCTCTGCATCTCCTGTTGCACCAAGTCCGATCTGGTGTGGGAAAATAGTGGTTCCGTATACATTGCTGTTTCCGTGAACAGAATCTACACCGTAAAGAATAGGAATACCGAACTTGCTCTCGCTTGCCGCTTTTTTATAATTATTAATCTCTTCAGACCAGTTTTCCGGATTATTTCCGCTAGTTGGTGCAGAGCCTCCGCCACTGAGCATTGCTCCAAGACCATACTGCTTAACCATAGCATATGCAGCTCCACCACCATCAACATTTCTCTCCGCCATAATCATCTGAGCTATCTTGTCATTGATGTCCATCTTTGACATAAGATCCTTAACTCTATCTTCAGTAGATGCTTTTGCATCTCTGAATACTGCTTTTGCATAAGGATCTTTTTCAGCCTTGCTTCCATCCTTTTTTTCACAACCTGACAGCATCGAGGCTGCAAGTACAAACACCATACCTGCAGATGCGATTTTCTTTGCAGGTAACAAATTAATCTTTCTCATAATAATCTCCCTTTACTAATATTGATATGTTCCGTGTTTCACCAGTAAATTCATTTTAATTGTATAGGGCAAAATGTTTTTATACAAGCAAAAAAAATGCAAAAAATTATAGGGCCGCATTGCAGCCCTACAATCATCACTTTTTATTTTTATTTAACTTTCTTTACTTTTGACCAGCCACTGTATGTTGCCTGTCCGTCATTATCTAAAATATATGCTCTTACTTTTATATAATATTTCTTTTTAGGATTAAGTTTTTTAACTGTCTTTGTAGTCTTAGAACTGTCACCGGTCTTAGTCAATTTCTTCTTGAATTTACTTGATGTGGAAATCTTATATTCATATCCGTCCACTCCGGCAACTTTCTTAAATGTAAGTTTTATTTTCTTTCTGTCCTTGCTTCTCTTTGCACTTTTAACCTTTGACTTTCCTACAGTAACTTTTATAGCTTTTGTAGTTGCAGGTGTAACCTTTGTTGTCTCCACAGGTTTTGCTGTAGGCGCTACTGTTGTTGGTGCAACTGTAGGCGCTTCTGTTGTTGGTGCAACTGTAGGCGCTTCTGTTGTTGGTGCAACTGTAGGAGCTTCTGTTGTTGGTGCAACTGTAGGCGCTTCTGTTGTTGGTGCAACTGTAGGAGCTTCTGTTGTTGGTGCAACTGTAGGCGCTTCTGTTGTTGGTGCAACTGTAGGCGCTTCTGTTGTTGGTTCCTCTGTTGTAGGCTCTTCTGTCTCAGGCTCATTCTCCCAAAGTCCATCTTTATCCCATGTACCTGAATTCTTAGCCTCAGGAACCTTTGACTTATTCTGATATGCCCTTACGTAATCAACGTACATAGTAGAGCCTTCCCATGAACTGCTAGGAATTGCTCCTCCTATAAAGTTACCTCCAATAGCCATATTGAGAACGAAGTAATGTTCATGTTCTGTAAACTCTTTCTTCATTGAATCTGAAATCTTAACTGTCGCAATCTTAACATCATCAATGTAAAAAATCATCTTTGTCGATGTCCAATCAACTGCATATACATGCCAATCATTTATGCTTCCGCCTGGAATCTGAGCATTTCCTCCACTCATATCATGCTCATACGGTTTCTTACTGTCATCTCCATTATTCCAATGAAGTGTAGATAAAATATTAGTATCAGCATTTTTGTGTTCCATTATGTCAATCTCACCACAGTATGGCCATCCCATAGGATCTTTATCACCTAACATCCAGAATGCCGGCCAAACACCTCTGCACATTCCGTTGTCAAATCTAATTCTAGCCTCCATACGTCCATACTTAAAGCTGTGTTTTCCGGATGTCTGAATTCTTGCAGATGTATATGTACTAGTTCCATCGCGCTGAGCATGAATAGCTAATGCCTTTCCGTCATCTGAAGAACTATCATCTGAAATATCCGCTATATAAAGATTCTTTTCACTTGTTGTATATATCTGCTTTTCTTCATTTCCCCAGCCGCCACCGCCGGTTTCAATATTCCATGATTTATCATTGAGCGAAGTTGAGCTGAACTCATCGCTCCACACTAAATCTCCGCCTGTATAACCAAATGATTTTGCATAATCATTGGTATATTCCACTCCTGAGTAAGGTGTCTGTGTAACTATCTTTTCCTCTTCCTCTTCCTGTGAGCCAGTATTCAGGCGTGACTCTTTCTCTTCATATTCACTGGTATATCCCAAGTCTTTGATGTCGAAGTCTCTGATATGGACAGTTCCTTTCCATTTTGACTCTTCATGTATATTAATTTCATTACCTGCAAAATCTCTCTTGCCTCCAAAAGCACCCAATAACAGTCTGATTGCCATACTGCTTTGATCCATCCAATTGATAAACTCAAATGAATATGTACTCTCTGTAGTTCCTAAAGATATAATCTGTCCGTCACTACCTTCCTGCATACCCAACTCACCAAATGGAGAAGGATTAAAATCAACATAACAATATTTTGAAGTATACTCTGAAGTTGAAGCAGGCTCTGACCATCCCTTGAAAGTCACTCTGTAGAGATGACCCTTTTCAACATTAAACCCAGACATCTCGGCTCTAACCTGGCTAGGCTCAATTGTATTAGTTCCCCAATCACGGTTCCATCCGGTATTTTTAATAGTCATATCAAAGCCGTTCGAAACGCCGGTTGCCTCCTCACTATGACTGGTTAATGGCCAGTTAGTAAGAGTTTCTTCTGTCTCCGTAAGCGAAACCGACTCAATTATTCCAACATTGTCTGGTTCTCCCCAGGTATTTACTCCCTGGTGTGTAAACTTCCACTGCTTAAGAGTCAGTACAGTTTCATCTGCATTAATCTTCTTTGAAGTATTAATTCCTGCAAATGTAGATACTACTAATGTTGCAGACGTAATGCCTGCAATAATCCTTTTAAATTCCTTTTTCATTCAATTTCCTCCACTCTTTCAATTTTATAAAATGTGTCCCCGACACATGGATTCCGTCCCACAATACTACCTCTAATTTTAACATTTCGATTTTTTAACCGCAACTCCATTAATGAAATATAATTGCAAAAAAAAAGCAAAAAATCGAGGCTAACTGATTTTTGCAATTAGTCCCGATTTTCAAAATATAGTTATATTCTCAACACTTCTATAATGTAGCCGTAAAAATCGACTTCACTCTCTGAATTTCCTGCTCAGTTGCTTTCTGCGCCGGAATGTAATAATTTTTGCTTCTGGCCATTTCGTACAAATCTTCCTGTGACTTTTCACAATTATCTCTGAATGTTTTAAGTGTCTGCTTTAACTGCTTGTTATCTGTCTGCGCAATCATGTTTGCGTATTTTCCAAGCTCTGCATTAATACATGCGAGAGCATCTGTAACCATATACTTTTCCTGCATAACAATCTCCTTTACTTCAAATCTCATTAATCCCAATATTTCATTATCCCAAATATTTCAGCAACATCTGTTTGTTGTTCTCGGCATCCTTAGCTGCCTTGTCAAAAAACTGTTTAAACTGAGAATCACTCACTTCTTTAGCGTAAGTGGTCATCTTGTCGTAACTTGTCTCATATCCCATAATGAGATGTCTGATATTTTGAAGTTCAAGTTCTGTTAAATCTCCCATTGCATACCTCCTAAATGTTTTTACCCTTTTAGTATTGACGCACGGGAAATTTTTATACAGCAAAATTTTATATTGCAAATTTTTTATTGTTATTCTACAAAACTATTTATTGAAATATGTGTTTACTCCTTCAACTATTCCCTTTGCAATCTTATTTATCTCTGTAAAACTGCCGGAAAAGCTTCTGTCTCCCACTTCTAAATCAACTGACGGAACCGTTGAATAAGATGTCTGGGTCAAATCAAGAGCCATTGTTCCATTTCCGAAAATACCCACACCGCTTTTTCTCATTCCACCAATCAGATTCGTTCCCAATTTATTGTGCTTTTTCCAATTCATTTTTACGGGCTCCATATTTCTGTAAGACACCACATTTGGAACTGTAATTGCAAAGGCGCCTTTTCCGTTTGTAGATGAGTCAAAATGAATGGAAATATGACAGTCTGCGCAGTTATTTGCTACCACTGTTCTTGCTATGTTATCAAGGTTTACATTTCCTTCCTGTCTAATCATCAAAACGTTGTACCCCTCTGCAAGAAGTTTTGCCTTCACCGCTTTTGCAACCTTTAGATTCATAGCCGCTTCAGAATATCCGTTAAGAAGCGATGTTCCTCCGTTAATTGATGAGGCATAGACTGAACCGCTTGATGTACTTCCACCGGTAACCTTTGGTGTTCCATCAGGATGGCATTTTGTTTTAAGTCCTGCACCTCTTGCGCAACCATGGCCTGCATTGACGCAAACTGTGATATTCTTTTTCTTTGAAGATGTCTTTGCATAAAACAAAGCGGCGCTTCCACTGTTTGTCAGTGATTCATTGGCGTATTTCCACCTTTTATTCCACTGAATCTTCTTAACTATTCTGCTCCATTTTGAGTATTCTTTCACGCCTGCATTATCACTGTATGCTCTTACCCTAAAGAAAGTATCTTTTTTCTTTGAAATTTTCTTTATAACCCTTGATGTACTATTTCCGCCTTTGACTACAAGCGTCTTCCCCTTAGCCCATGTTCCTCCGGTTTTATACTGAATTTCATAGCCGTCTGCCGACTTTACCTGCTTCCAACTTAATGTGGCACTTCCTGCCACATCAGAAGTCAGAGTAGTAATCTGAGCTTTTGAGACACTTCCTGCACTGGCCTCAGCCGAAATCATCATTGCAAATATAAGAGAAGTAACACAGGTGTTTTTAAGATTTCTGATAATAATATTTTTCTTCATATTGTAGTTTTTAAACTTCATATATTAATTCACCTCGTTCTTAAAATTTATCTCAAAGATATTATTATTGTACCACAAATAGAAAAGGAGCGTTGCGCTTGTGATTTTTAATCACTAACGCAACAGCTCCTTTTTGCCTTTTTATAGATTAAGTTCAATATTATTTCTTTATTTTCTTTGGAACTTTCTTAAACTGAATGTAGTCAACATTAAGTCCTGCCAGCACATGCTCGAGTCCAATATTGTAAATACCCTTGTGTAATTTAACTTTAACAAGTTTCTGTAAGTTCCAGTTTCCATCTGTTCCGTTAGTCTGGATGATGAATGCAGTCTGTCCGTTTAAGCTTACATTACATGTAGACTGTGCAAGGTTAGAGAACGGTGACATGATGTTAACAATAATTGAGTACTCTGCTTCCTCATCAACTTCGAAGCTTGCAGATACCACATCTGTTCCAATCTTAACTTTGTTGTCATCTGCCAATTTCTGAACATCACACTCTGCGCTGTCAGCCGGCTGATATTCAACGGCAACATCAGGATCAACAAGTTCTCTGTGAATACATCCACAGTCAAGAAGGAATGAGCAGATATTCTTTGCAGTTCTCTGAAGTTCTCCGATAGTGAGTCTTCCCTCTGCAACAGACTTCTCTGTGTTGTCTCCGAGAGAGTTAATCTCTGCACCGTTATTATTTACTACCATATATACATCGTTCTGTGAACGAATCATATTTCTTGTATCTTCTCTTGTATCCTCACCGCGGTCAACAACGTCGTTCATGCGTGCCCACCAGTCAGTCATTACGATACCTTTGAATCCCCACTCTTCACGAAGCACTACTGTGTTAAGGTCATAGTTTGATGCTGACCAATGTCCGTTGATTGGGTTGTAAGATGTCATAATTGATCTGATACTGTCAGCCTTTACTGCCATCTCAAATGCTTTTAAGTAAATCTCTCTGATTGCTCTTTCTGAAGCAATAGCGTTGATTTTAAATCTGTGAGCTTCCTGTCCGTTACATGCAAAGTGCTTGATAGTTCCCCATCCGCCGCCTTCTTTGATACCAAGACAAGTTGCTGTTGCCATAATACCTGTAAGGTATGGATCTTCTGAGTAATACTCGAAGTTTCTGCCGTTAAGTGGATGTCTGTGAACATTTGCTCCAGGTCCAAGTAATGTATCTACTTCATTTGCAAGAAGAGCCTGTCCCTCAAAAGTATATAATTCTTTTACTAATGGAACATTCCATGATGCTGCAAGCAATGTTCCGATAGGAAGCTGAACTGATTTAGCCTCCATACGAAGTCCTGAAGGTCCGTCTGCGCAACATGCTGCAGGAACACCGTAGTTGAAAAGTGAATCGCACATTCCTCCGAATGCAGATGCTGTACCCGGTGTTACTCTAGGGTTACTCATACCTTCACCACGAACCAATATAGCCATCTCCTCAACTGTGAGCTGAGCTACAAATGCATCAAGAGTTGCCTTTCCATCTCTGACATCCTGAAGAGTAATACCCTGATCACCTGTGATTTCCATAGATGGTGGAAGAGCATCTTCGATTCTCTTTGCCATATCAACTGTGCTCTTAGATGCTTCTATATATGTAAGTTCATATGTACCGTCTGCTTTCTTAGCTCCCGGCTTCATAATCTTCAAATCATCAATAGGTCCCATAACCTCAACAAGCTTTTCTGTAACTACAAGATTGCTTGTGATGTAATTGCCATCTGAGATCTCTGAACCGTCTGCAGCCTTTGATCCTGACTTAAATGAAACCTTCTGTACGTTTCTAACACTGTTACCTGCGAATATCTCATATTCACCTGCTTCTAAAACGTAACATGACTTGTTTCCTGTAACACCACTGTCATCGTAAGATTCCATCTGCTTAACAGGGAATGTTACGCTTACGACTTCAGATGCACCAGGTTTTAACTCAGAAGTTTTAACGAACCCTGCAAGTTCTTTTGCCGGCTTTCCAAGTGCTCCCTGAGGTGCACCGTAGTAAACCTGAATAACTTCTTTACCGGAATACTGGTCTCCTGTATTTGTTACTTTTACAGAAACTGTAATTTCCTTTTCATCTGCTACTGCTTCAACAACCTCATATTCAAAAGTTGTATATGAAATACCAAAACCGAATTCGTACTGAACCTTATCAGGACAGAATGTCTCGAAATAACGGTATCCCACATAAATATCTTCTTCGTAGTAGTTGTCTGTCTCACTGCCAAAGTTCTTTGCTGCCGGATAATCATCAATGCTGTAAGCTATAGTATCCGGAAGCTTTCCGCTAGGAGAAACCTTTCCTGAAATAACATCAGCTACGGCACATCCACCTTCCATACCACCTGCCCATACAAACAATACAGATTTGATATGTCCGTTGTACTCAGGAGCATCAATCCAGCTGATATCAATGATGTTTGATACATTGAGAACAATAATTACATTTTCAAACGCATCAGTAATATTTTTGATATTTTCTTTTTCTTCTGATGTGAGAATGTAACTTCCTTCCCAAACTGCATTATCCTTATCTTCGCCGGCAGTTCTACCGATTACGTAAATTGCCTTATCAGATTCAGACGCAGCTTTCTTTGCCATATCCGGTGTGATAGGCATATCTTTCTGGAACCATGGCTCGCAAGCCCAGCCACCGCCACCATTGTCAAATGGATGATCCTTAAGCCATTCCTCATATGCATCTGTAATTTCTTTATTGTAGTTAATATTATCCTGTTTTAAACCATCTAATATGTTTGTAGCATATTCTACATTTACCGCTCCACCGGAACCTGTTCCGCTTCTGTAATAATCAATGAGCGGTCTTCCGAAAACAGAAACCTTTTCATTTGAAAGGATAGGCAATGCCTTATCTTCATTCTTGATGAGTACTGCTCCTTCAACTGCGGCTTCTCTACTCTTACTTGTAAAAACTTTCATCTGTTCTGCTGTAAGTTTATTGCTCATATCTACCTCCGTACTTTCCCTTTCAATTTCATAACCTCGTCGTACCCACCAATGCCACCGTGTGACATTTCAGGATTTATGTTTTCATCATAGCATATACATATTTGCATTTCCATAATCAGAGCACATAAAAATACTTTTATTTAAGTTTTTAAATCGTTTTCTAAAAATCGTTTTTACCGTTATAAATACTAGCTTTTCGAAGCCCTTAAGCCGCCGACATTTGCTCACTTTTTCAAGCAATACCTTGAATCTGAATAAATCTATTTTATTTTTATTATTTGCAGACAATATTTGTAAAAATATTTTCTTTCTCAAAAATAAAATATTTTTCATTGTATTTTAAGTCGAAAAACCTGAAACTTCTTCCGGCATAAAATAAGGAAGGACGGAAGAAACAGCGGGAATGTTTCAACCGTCCAAAAAAATATAGAGGCAAATTTATTTATTTAATGTAGTCAATCATCTGATAATCAGGATTAACCACTCTTATAATCTTTTCATAAATAGCGTTGTGAATTTCAGCTGAGCCTGAAAGCATCTCTGAATAAACTTTTTCTGCAACTGTATAAGCTGAATATCTCTCCACTGTTGAGTAGATGTATGAGCCGTCATCCAGCTTTGCATATGCTCTCACATAGAACACCGAAGAATACTCTTCCTTAATTCCATATGCAAACATCATCGTCATCGCATATGTTCTGTCGAGACTCTGAACGTACTTCATTCTTCCTTTATTCTCTGTACCTACAAAACTTGCTACACTAGCACTATTGCTTCCCACATACATATCTGAGACATTGAAGAATTCATCTTCTATTCCGTATACAAGTCCCACTTCTTCCACATTGTGACCATTAATTCTGTCTGCAGTAGAATAAATTGTTCTTATTCCCATTGCAGTCATATTTATTTGCATTCCATCTACTTTCAATTTATCTGTAATTTCAATTCCGTCCTGATACTGATGCTCATGCTCATTTCCTACATGAGACTCAATTCTCTTCATATATAATTCATCGGTCATATTCCAAACCGGAATTTCATCATCAACAGATGGATTTTCTTTTTCTATCACAACATCTGCTGCATCATCATTGCTCATAACAGCACCCTGCTCTGTTATTTTAGCAGTAGTATTCTGATCTCTGTAATAGTCATCAATGGCTACTGACTGTCCTCCCTGATAGCTTAAAAGTCTCTGAACTGCATAACCTCCGCCTGAGCCTGCACCTGTTCTTATACCACAACCCGTTCCGTTAATAATATGATTAATACCAACTAAAGGTCCGTTTCCGTTTGCAATTTCAACTATACATGCATTCTCAATTAAAACGTCAGGGCTGTTTGGCACCTCAATGGCATTTTCAAGGTGAATGCTTGCTCCGTTTGTGTAAATGAATACGTCATACATTCCAAGTCCCACCGCATAATGTTTCTTTACATTATTTGCAACTTTATATGATGCATATCCATCCACTGTATCATCGTGGCTTCTCCACTCTTCCTGTTTTTGCGGGTCATAACATTTCTCATTCTGTAAGAAATATGTTTTTCCATTTTCACCTCTCCAGAGAATGTCATACTCCTGGAAATGTTCACAGAAAAGTCCGTAGGTAATGATATTGTCACCGTTTACCACCATGCCGTTCTTCGCTGTGTTTGCATACCATCCGGTATTATTTCCGTGATCTGCTCTCCAGATCCAGGTATGATCAACAATTACATCATTACTGTTAATGACAAGACAGCTTCCGCATCTTCCAAGCTCTCCTGTTCCACCAACTCTGTAGAATACATCCTGAAGGACTGTAGGATTGCTGTCATGATTTTTATTACAACCTTTTGGTCCAACTTCAAGCAATTCCTCCGATTTGTTTCCTGCATCAAAAATAAGTCCGCAAATACTAACTCCTCCCACATCAGCAACCTTCATAGCCGCCACATCATTGTTTGGAATAATTGTAGCAAGTCCAAGACCCAGCACAATTGTGTTTGCATATTTTACTTCAAGTGGCTTATCCACATAATACACTCCGGGACTGAATATAATATTCTTTCCTGCTTTTAGCTGTTCATTGATTGTGTCAGCAGTATCTTTTTTTGCATTTGCAATGTAAAATGAATCGCTGACTCTTAGAGAAATTCCATCTCCCATATTTTCGAAAGACCATGAAACATTGGATGTGTTGTATTTTAAGGACGGAACAAATACTTTATATTCATCATCTGTCTCGTCAAAATACAGAAATGGCTTTTCTCTAAGTTTATCAGTATTATCAATAATAGTTGTAGCCTTATTGTATCCCCAGTCAGTTTTACCGTTTGTTCCTTTTAAGGAATCCATTCCGGCTGTATTGACTGTGTTTCCGGTACATCCCTGAATAACTTTATTCCAGTTAATTCCGTATGCGCCGTCATTTATATAACAGTTTCTGTAGTAGTACTGCTGCTGCGAATAAGAACCTGCTGCTTTTTCAAAATATGAATCTGCTACATATCCTCCGCTGGCCCAGCCCCAGTACCAGTCGAACACTGCATTTCTCTCAACGTATAATCTTCTTGCAGGAGCTGCCTGTGAAACTGCCCACTGGAATCCAAAATAAACATCATCATTGTGATCTGTATCCGCAACGAGAAGGTTCTCGATTCCTACCCAGAAGTTACATGTTGCATTTGTGCTGTCCTCTCCCAAAGCACTCGGCGTCTTAACATTTCTAATTTTTACATCATAAGGTGTCTTTCCAAGTCCCATCATCTGAGTATAATACCCGATGTTTACAGTATCAGTATTTGTATAATCACCTTTTTTATAAGCAAAGAGATATCTGTCTTTTCCAAACTGATTAAATCTTTGTTTTGAAAATACATTCTCTGTAACTGTGTTTATATCATTTCTGTTATCACCATCGGAAAAAACGTAAGTATTTTCTCCAAACATCTGTATTTCCAAAGATGCAGGTTTGGAATAGTCACTCTCAAAATTAGTTCCTACGGCCTTCACCTTATAGTAATTTTCATATTTGGATTTTCCTATGGTTGTATCCGTGAATTTACTCTCATTTGTGTTGGCTATAAACTCATAATTTCCGAATCTGCTTTTAGCTCTGTAGACATTATAGCTCTGTGCGTTGTTAACGTCATTCCAATTGATTGTGATAGTTCCCTCGTCGTACTCTGTGGTAATTACTTCAGGAACATTACCATCAGCTGCCTTGACTGCTCCTTTCTCCGTTGCAAAACCTGATACGAAAACCACACCTGCCAATGATATGGCAAGGGCTTTCTTAACATTCTTTCTCATTTTTCCCTCCTAAATTAATTTCAAAATCGTCACCAACCCCGCTACGTGACACTCTCCGCTTCTTATATTTTGAAATTTATCAAGTAAAAATGTTTTCTTCAAGTTTTCCTTTAAATATCGTGATTTTTCATCATATAATGTTGGATTTTACCATTATTGCACCCACTTTATTTATCATATTTACCAAAAGAAATAAACCTGCTTCTTCCAGGCAAAAAATGGCTTGAAATATTTTTAAACAATATGTCTACTAAATCTAAAAATAATCCACCACGAATTTTCACTTGGCTCGTCGTGGATAAGAACAAAAGAAACCTGCAGTGGAAATACCACTACAGGTTTCTCTGTCTAAGATCATTTCTGATCTTTATTATAGTATTTAGTTAAATTATTTTTTAACTTTATTAACTTTGATTGTCTTAGCTTTTGACCAGTCACCTGCTACGCCGGCTTTTACAGCTCTAACTCTAGCATAGTATACTTTTTTAGCTTTTTTAAGTTTAACATTAAGAGAAGTCTTCTTTGTATTAAGGATCTTAGCATTTTTGAACTTCTTGCTTGTTGAAACCTGATAATCGTAACTGTCAGCACCTGTTACTTTCTTGAATGTAAGTTTAACTTTCTTGTTGTTTTTAGCTCTCTTTGCAGATTTGATTTTTGATTTTCCTGGCTTAACAACTTTTGCTGTTGTCTCTGGAGCTTTTGTTGTAGGAGCTACTGTTGTAGGTGCAACTGTTGTTGGAGCCTGTGTAGTAACAGCCTGTGTTGTTGTTTCTGTCTGTGTTTCTGTCTGTGTCTCTGTCTGTGTTTCTGTCTCTGTTTCTGTCTCTGTCTCTATCTGTGTTTCTGTCTCTGTTTCTGTCTCTGTTTCTGTCTCTGTCTCAATTTCAGCTGTATTATCAATTACTGTAAGATCAGAAATTGTAACAACGCCTGTATATGAAGCATCTTCAGCCAATGTAAAATCATTTCCGTTAAGATCTTTCTGTCCTGCTACACAACCTAACATAAACTGAATCATAATAGGTTCCCCATCATATACCCAGTTATCAAATGTGTATGTAAATTCTTTTTCTGTTGTTCCAATCTCAATAAGTGTGTTGTCTCCGGAAATTGGATCCTGATCACATGGAGCTACTCCATATGAACCTGTGAAAGCAACTACTGCTAATTTTCTTGCAGAAGCTTTAGCTTTAAATGTTACAGTGTAGTTATGCTCAAACTCACCTTCAAATTCTGTAGAAGCCATAATAGACCATGGGTTAATGATTGTAGGCTCTCCCCATATTCTATCCCATCCTGTAGCTGCAATATCAATAATTGCACCATTTGCAGGAGCTTCGCTTGTCTGTGACTGATTTTCAGATAAATCCGGCTCTCCTGTTGAATCCTGTGTCTCTTTTCCAACACCTCTAAGCCATCCTGTGATTAGCTCATCTGTTCCAATCATAGTAACACTGTTAAGGTAACCACAGTTTCCCCACTCTGTTTCCTGATTGCTTGAGTAAGCTCCACCCTGAGTAAATGTCCATGCACCTACTTCAACCTGAGTTCCTGTTACTTCTTCTTCATCGGCGCCAACTGCTACTCCTGCAAAAAGAGTTGCAACCATAGCTAATGTAGTAACGCCTGCTACTGCATTCTTAAAATTCTTTTTCACTTTTAAAAAGCCTCCTTTTTTAATTTTTTAATAAATAATTATAGTTTGGTTAGTTCATACAAACAACGTTCATATTAAACACTAGCATCAATATATCACAATAATTTTGTTTAATCAATGCATAAAAATCTTTTTATTTCATTATTTTTATTCATTTTTCACAATATCGCAACAAGAAAGTTTGATGGATATTCCTTTGTGAGCCATGAGATAACTTACTTAGTAAGTTATCGACTGCGACAGCGATTATTTATAATCGCGATAGCACAGATTTTCGCTTGGCTCGTCGTGGATAACAAAAGAGGGACCATTCCTTTTGGAATAGTCCCTTTTGTATATCGCATGTATTACTCTACTGTATATGGCATTAATGCAATATGACGTGCTCTCTTAACTGCAACTGTAAGAGCTCTCTGGTGCTTAGCACAGTTTCCTGTAATTCTTCTAGGAAGAATTTTACCTCTTTCAGATACATATCTCTTTAATTTTGCAACGTCTTTATAATCGATTGTGTTATTTTCTGTACCGCAGAATACACAAACTTTTTTTCTTCTACGACCGCCTCTTCTTCTCATTGGAGAATCTGGTCTTTCACTCTTATTAAATGGCATAATAACTTGACCTCCTATAAATTGTTATCAACAAAATGTTAATAGTTCTTAGTTGAATGGTAATCCTTCGTCTTCAACTCCATCAGGAATGTTCATAAAGCCTTCGCCTACAGGTGACATAGGCTGCTGTGGAGCCTGGCTTGCGAATCCGCCGCCCATTCCATTTCCTGCAGCTGTAGCTTTGCTCTCAGCAAATTCTGAGTTCTCAACTACTACGTCTGTAGTGTAGACTTTCTGACCATCTTTGTTAGTGTAGCTGCCGGTCTGAATTCTTCCCTCAACTACAATCTTTGTACCCTGATGTAAGTACTTCTCAGCAAATTCGCCCTGTCTGCCAAAAGCAGTACATGAAATAAAATCTGCTGTCTGCTGGTCACCATCTCTCTTAAATCTACGGTCAACGGCTAATGTATATCTGGCAATTGCCAACTGTCCGTCGCCTGACTGTGAGTATCTAACTTCTGGATCTCTTGTTAAACGACCCATTAAGATAACTTTGTTCATCCTATTACCTCCTGTTGTTAAATTATGCTTCTACCTTTACGCATAAGAATCTAACAACGTTCTCGATAATACGAATCTGTTCTTCAACTTTGTTAGGACAATCTGTGTCTTCAGAATCGAAGTGTACGAAGTAGTAGTAAGCTTCAGACATTTTCTGAATTTCGTAAGCTAACTTCTTCTTACCCCAATCATCAACATCAGTTACTGTGCCACCGAAACGAGCGATGAGTTCTTTAACCTTTTCGATTACGTTTGCTCTTTCTTCATCTTCGAGTTTTGCACTAACAACAACTGTTAATTCATATTTGTTCATGCTTAGTACCTCCTTGTGGTCTCTGGCCTTTCCTCAAATTGGGAAAAGCAAGGAATTTTATTTTATATCACGAATTGACATTTTATCACAAATCAAATTCAATTTCAAGTCCCAAAATGAAACTAAACTAAATCCGAATTAATACGGTACTATATCACTCCACAAATAATCCACAGGCTTATAGTTTGGATTTACTACTTTTAAAATGTTGTTATAAAGATAGTTGTGATTCTCCACTGTATTCATTCTTGATTTCTGGTAAAGATCATCTGCCAATGCGTACACACTGATTGTTCTTATGTCGCCGTATTTGACAGTTCCGTCTTTCAATTTAACATACGGTCTGATATATATTTCTTCATTTAAAAATTCCTGACTTACATCACCGTAACTCATTGTCATAATAAATGTTTTGGCAGTTGCAGGTGCACCGTAGTCATTAATTGCTATCCCTTTTGATGTAGCTTTGTAAGAATGAACATCCGCACTGTTACTGTTAATTACCATCTGATTTGTTGTACAACCACTCTTAAGTCCGTAAATGAGTCCTGCCTCATTTACATTTCCTTCGTAATTGTCTACATAGTAAATTGTTCTCATTCCCTCTGTTTTAGGATTTATCTGAAGACCTAAAATTTTTGGAGTCACAACCTTTGGTGCTTCTGTCGGTGCTTCTGTCGGTGCCTCTGTTGGAGCCTCTGTTGGAGCCTCTGTAGGCGCTTCTGTTGGTGTCTCAATTACTTTGTCAGTTGCAAGTGAAACATTTGTAACTTTAAATGTCATTGAAGAATCCGCACTGACTGACTCATTATTCTGAATTCCGGCTGGTGCTATCAGCATCATAAGCGGATCTGTATATCCGGCAGGGATTGTTACATCCATAGTATAGTCATATGGAACTCCCGCCTTTAAATTCACATAACTTTCAGCAAGGGCTGCATTGTTACTTCCCTCCGCCTTAACAAAAACTGTCTTATTTATATTGGACAGCATTGTACAATGGAATTTGTAGGTATTTCCGGCTACATAGCTAATGTTTGGAAGCTGTGCCATTACACCCCACATATCAGTTCCCACTTTTGTGAGATTATATGTAAATCCATCTTTTGGTCTTGCTGATACACTGCTTGTTCCTGCTGCGCCTGACCAAGTGCCGAGAGAACACTGCCATGTTCCGTTGTAATTTTCCAAAAGATCTGTTCCTGTCACTACATATGCTGTAGTTGGTTCCTCAGCCTTTGTAGTAGGCGCCTGCGTTGTAACCACTTCGCCCGAATTCTTTGTGTAGTATCTTACATAATCAACTTCCATTGTTGCAGGGAATGCCGAATTGTCAATGCTATGTCCCGGCCACTCTCCACCAATGGCAAGATTTAATAAGATATAAGCTTCTAATTTAAGTGGCGCTTTGTTGTAAGCATCAGTTGTGAGATCAACTGTGTGATATGTTCTACCGTCAACATACCATGTAATTGCTGTATCTGTTCTCTCTATCCCGTATGTATGCCACTGAGTAAGATCAAGATTCCATCCGTAAGTTCCGTTACCTTTGCTGTTTACGTCAGAACTTCCGGTTCCGACATTCTTTGGCCAGTGAGCTGTACCGTAAGCAACATTCTCAGTATTTACCGCCTCCATGATGTCAATCTCACCACATTCAGGCCATGTCTTTCCGTTGTTGCCCATAAGCCAAAATGCTGGAAATGTGCCCTTGAAAATAGGTAATTTGATTCTGGCTTCTATCTTTCCGTTTCCAAGTTTAACTTTGTTTTGAGAATTGATACGTCCTGATGTGTAATCATATGACTTGTACACACCCTCTGCATCCGTACCCCAAACTGTCTGTTTTCTAGCTATAATCTTAAGAGTTCCGTTATTGACCTGAATGGTATCGTCTCCGTCTTTGTAATACTGGTGTTCCTCGTTCCATCCACCGTATCCGTTTACTTCAACATTCCAAACGTTTCTGTTGAGGGAGCTTCCATCAAACTCCTCGCTCCAAGCCAAAGTGTATCCCGGATACCCTTCGTCTGCCACTACTTTTTTGGGTGCAATCCCATCAATTGCAAGTCCTCCTGCAATCATCGATGCTGACAATCCAAATGTCAGCAATTTTTTTGTTACTTTGCGCATTTTTTACCCCTTTCTTTTTCGCGCCAAATGTTCTCCCATCATCTGTGCATATTAAGACTTATATATATGTTGCGGATTAACAAAGCACACCTTATCATGCTTTTCAAAGTACAGTTGTCCCTACTGCACAATGTAACCGCAAAATATTCAATTACGAATTGCGTTTTTCACATAAATATTCAATTATTTGATATTCCGCTGTTTATTCTTCTATCTTTCCCCTGAAATTCTTTTCAACCATAGTTCTTGGAACCATAACCATGTGTCCGCACTGTCTGCATTTTAATTTAAAATCCGCGCCCACACGCAAAATTTCCCACGCATTTCCTCCACATGGATGTCCTTTTTTTAATTTGATTACGTCTCCGATTTCAAATTGCATATTAGTCCCTCTATTCTGTCTTATTCGTTCAATACACTCTGATATTAACTCTACATTCTATTTCAAAAAACTTCAAGGGGTAATCTGATTTTAATCGCTTCTGTGAATCCACTCCCTGCTCCGGGAGTATGCACTAAGCAAAAAAATGTCTCCAATGCAAATTGGGCATTCACCTTAAATCTGATATACCAAATCTGCCTTGAAGACATTTGTTTTTAATGTTATTACGTTAAATTATTATCGTAATCTAATTTCATCTATTACTTTTTTAGATATGTCTGTCCTTCATAATCTGAAGTCTCTCTTTTGCCAATGTGATAGCTCCGTTAATTAAAACTCCCGCAACCGCGATGCCTACGATAACTGCAACATCCACAACATCTACAACTGCCAGTTTAAGCAACGAACGAACAGGTGGAATTACAAGTACTCCAAGCTGCATCAAAATTCCAACAGCTGTGATAATGTTGAGCGCCTTATTGTTCCAAGATTCTTTTGTGAAGAACGCCATATGTCCCGTTGTCTTGCAGACATAAGCCATAAGCATCTCATTTATAGCAAGTGTACTGAAGCAGTATGTTCTACACATTGTGAGCAACCCTTTATCTCTTGCCAAATCGCCGAGAATGTCACCAGTTCCGTATTTTGTAATTACAGGAAGGAGGAATGCAAGCAACGCAACTGAACCACTGATTAAACCTTGAATAACAATATTGATATAATCACCCTTGTCAAGGATTCCTGCTTTTACATCTCTAGGTTTTTCATTCATTACAGCATCAGATCCCACGTCCATACCAAGGGCAAGGGATGGAGCTGTATCTGTCAAAAGGTTAACCCAAAGAATCTGTATAGTAGAAAGTGGTGAGGACAATCCCGCAAAAATAGCAGAAGCCATAAGTACCACTTCACCAAAGTTTGATCTTAAAAGATAAACTACTGATTTCTTAATGTTGTTGAAAAGATTACGCCCTTCCATAACGGCGTTCTTGATAGTGATAAAGTTGTCATCAACAAGAATCATCTCTGCAGCATCCTTCGCTACCTCTGTACCACCGATACCCATTGCAACACCGATATCTGCCGCCTTAAGTGATGGAGCGTCATTTACACCATCTCCTGTCATAGAACAAATCTTACCGTGTGACTGGAATGCCTGTACAATCTGTACTTTATTTTCAGGTGAAACACGGGCAAAAACGCGGTAATCAAGAACTTTCTCTCTAAACACTTCAGGATCCATCTCATCAATCTCTGAACCGGAAATACACTGTTCAATATCAGTTGCAATGTCTAATTCCTTTGCGATAGCAAATGCTGTAATCTTGTGGTCACCTGTAATCATGGCAACGTCGATTCCTGCATTGTGACATTCATCAACAGTTTCTTTAACACCTTCCTTTGGAGGATCAATCATAGCTGAGAGACCCACAAAGATCATGTCTTCCTCCTGAGGCTTTGTATCTCCCTCGCGATATGCAAGAGCTAATACACGAAGTGCTTCAGAACTCATCTTTTCTGCAGATTTACTTGCCAAAAGAACGTCCTCATTTGTAATTTCTCTTACACCGTTTTCATCTAAAATACGATTACATCTTACGATAACAGAATCAATAGCACCCTTTGTGAATGAAACGTTCTTTGTCTCTCCATCTTTTTCAACCTTATCAAGGGTAGTCATCATCTTACGGTCTGAATCAAAAGGAATCTCATCAAATCTCTTGATTCCCTCCATAATTCTGTCGTATCCTAAGTGATTGTCTTTTGCGTACTTAATGAATGCTGTCTCTGTAGGATCACCGATTTCTTCTCCGGTTTTTGAAGAGTATTTAGCATCGTTACATGCTAAGAATCCTGTGAGCAGCTGCTCGAAAATAGGATCATTGAGTTCTACTTCAGAAGTGTCCTTCTCTTCTCCTAAAAGATACCATCTAACAACAGTCATTTTATTCTGAGTTAATGTACCGGTCTTATCTGAACAGATAACATTTACGGCACCTAAAGTCTCTACTGCATGAATCTGCTTTACAATTGCATTTCTCTTACTCATCTTCTGAATTCCTGATGAGAGAACGAGAGTAACTACTGTTGCAAGTCCCTCCGGAATAACTGCTACTGCAAATGCAATAGAAATCATTAATGTTTCAATAATTGGTGTATTATATATGAATATCTGGCATAAAACCATAACAATACAGAGAACTACACCTGCAATACCTAAAACCATTGAAATGCTGTTTAAGTTCTTCTGAAGTGGTGTATCCTGCTTTGTAATCTTGTGAAGCATACTTGAAATCTTTCCGATTTCTGTATTGTCACCGATTTTTTCTACAATACCTTCACCACGTCCGTACTCGACAAGAGTAGACATAAACGCTTTATCCTGTCTGTCACCGAGAGGAGTCTTTTCATTACTTTTCTTTGTGCTGTCTTTTTCAACTGCAACACTCTCACCTGTCAATGCAGACTCATTAACCTTAAGGGAACTTGTCTGAACCAATCTCAAATCTGCAGGAACAACTCTTCCGGCTTCAAGAACAACATAATCGCCCGGAACAAGTTCTTCCGACGGTATTTCCTTCTGCTGACCATCTCTGATAACTACTGCCGTAGAGGCATTGATCTGTTTCAGCGCTTCCACTGATTTTTCTGCAGAAACTTCCTGTACAGTTCCAATGATAACATTTGCAAGAACTACTACTATAATAATAATTCCATCCACAAGTTCTTTGTTTGCAATGGAAATACCCGCTGCTACTATAAGAAGCAACAGAAGTGGTGATGCAAACTGTTCAATAATCATTGCAAATATACTTTTTTTCTTACCCTGAGTGAGGACATTTTTGCCCTCTTTTTGTTTTTCAAGAACTTCTTCGGTTGTTAAGCCTTTTGGTACTTCTTTTTGTACGTCTTTTTTCAAGCCTTTGTTCTTCATGGTTTTAACCCTCTTTCTTTCACATTTTTAGTCTAATTAATTATTTATTTTATCATATGATATGAGCTGATTAATTCTATCTTCGCTCTCTTCATATGTTACATTCAGCATATCGCCTTCTTTAATAAAGATCAGGCTCTCATTTTCCGCAAAAAGCTGTTTGTATACACTGCCCTCACCGTCTGTGATATAGCAGTAAGTATCTCCCGACAGGTCAATGTAGCGGATACTAGCAACCTCAGTCTGCTTTGTCTTATACATATCCTCAGAGATTCCTTTGACAATGCCATTTGTCTTCAACAGTTTTTTGTAATTAGACAATGCATCTTTCTGAGTAGTTCCGGTTGCGACAATACTGTATTTTTTATAATTAACCATCGCATACATTTTAACAAGTTTACTCTTATCCTTCAATACCATAAAGTAAGTTGGTTCTCCGTCAATATTGATAAGAGACGGGAAAGCTGCCTTGTATCCGAGATTCTGAACCTGACCTTCAGCAGCATCCATTGCAGAATATTCTTCAGCTCCTGCAATTGTATAATAGATTGCCTGACATGTTCTTGCATTGATGAGAACAAAGCCGACATTTGACTGATCTCCGATAACAGATGTAACACCTGTGTATACCCACACGTCTCCATCAATTACTTTGTATCCGTAATCGTCTGTAGACATCTTACAGCCCTTCTGTCCGATAATACTGTTAATAAAACCGCCCTTTAAAGTTCCGTACCAGTTGTACTTTCTTGTAGCCAGATCACCGTCGTAAACACGGTCAACCCAGTTTGGAATATCTCCTACTTTGTAGTATTTACAATCACCTGTACAAGGATCACAGATTACTGCACCTTTAACGTCAAATGCTCCAAAAAGTCCAACACGCGGTTTGATAACCGGGCAAATATAATAAGGATTACCTTCATTGTCCACTTCAAAATAATATCCCTCAAAAATGTATGTTGGATACTTAAATCTCAAATGTCTGTAAAGATTGTCATTGAAATATCCTGATGGCGAATATTTAATCGCTTTATCAAGCTTCTGATATCTTGCCTCAAACTTAACAGGGTCTACAAACACAAATCCGGGAACACCCTTATCTCTATTGTTAAACCATTTAAAAAATCCCGCATAACCAAGGGAAGCCACTTTCATAGGCTGCCCATCATAATCTATGGTACTGTAAGATTTAATAATCTCATACTGACTGATGACATCAGACAGGGAACCGATTGCTCTCTGTCCCACTACTTTTGCGCTGGCTGTATCCATCAGCGCAATATCATTTACAGTTTTTTCTGCCGATGGTGTATCAGCGGCAAACTCTCTCTCTTCTACTTCTATAAGAGATGCATACTTAGATGCATTAAAAATTTTAGCTGAGAAAAAACTTCCTACTATAACAAGTACAACTGCAACTACCATCGCTATACCGACTATTTTCGTCAGTATATTGTATCCTAAAACGTCATTTGATTTTGCAGTAAATGTTGTCAAAAAAAACAGAAGTACAAAAACTCCCTGAAAAAACCAAAAACCAATGCTACTAATATTAATTGCCGGAATAAACATGTAAAATGCAATAAATTCAACAATTCCTATCAATACGAGTGAAATCAGAGTTTTTCTGATATCAACTCTACCCTTTACCAAACCATTCATATAAAAAATCTCCTCCATAATATTCTATATCCGAAATTTACCCCCGGACATTCCGTGTTATTATACCATTCTTTACTAATATGTGCAAAAAAAGGCCGCCCAAAAGGACGGCCTAAAAATGAGAAGAACAATTTATTTCAATATGAATTGTTAACTAGTTAATATCTCCAGGTTTTACAATTGCGTTGGCCCAGTCAAAATCCACCTTTGCATATCCCGGTGTTACGACTGAAAGGATCTCATTGTACAGATAGTCGTGAGACGCCTTATTGCCCATTCTTTTGTTTGTATACAAGAACTCTGCTACTTCATATGTATTGAATTCTTCTACACCTGTGTAAATGTATGTTCCATTCTTTAATTTTGCATAAGCTCTTACGCGGATATCTGTTGTGAAGAATTCCGGTACAACATCTCCGAAAATCAAAGTCATTGCATAATTCTGTGAATTTGGAAGATTTCCGTAATGTGTTGTAATCTTACCTGTATCTGTTCCTGCGAATGAATGAACATCACTGTTTGTGCTTCCTACAACCATATCTGATTCTGAAGTACTATTCTTAAGACCGTAAACAAGTCCTACTGCCTCAACTTCTCCCTCAGGATCACTTACTGCGTATACTGTTCTCATACCTTTTGCTGTTGCACTAACCTGATAGCCGTTAATTTCAATCTGAGCCTTAACTTCTGAATGAGTTGTTGTCTCCGGCTGTGTTGTAGTTTCAGGCTGAGTTGTTGTCTCCGGCTGTGTTGTTGTCTCTGGTGTAGTTACTGTCTCACCATTATGGTAAGCAATTTCAATTGCATTAAGATCGTCAATTGCATCTGCTGTTACCCATGTAATAGAGTATGGAACTTTTATTGTTGTAGTAAATTTGTTGTTTGATTCATCAACTTCTCCAGGGAATCTGTCAACATCATCAACCCATGCCATTACATTGTGGTTTCCTTCTGTTGCGGTCCAATAATTGATACCCTTAATTCCTGAGTTAACTGTGAGTTGTTTCTTTTCTCCGGCTTTAAGGCCTGCTGAGTATGTATCACACCAGAGGAAATCAGAATTATTTCCATCAATCTGAAGCTGATATCCTATTACTGTTCCTGCAGGGATATCCTGATCTCCTGCATTTGCTATTGTTGCTGTAAACACTAAATTGTCGCCAACGCTAATCGTCTCTTGTCCACAAGAGATTTTGGTTACTACCAAATCGTATCCGCCTGTCACACGTACAGGATCAGGATCATAGTTATTAACTGCTACATTAAATTTCTTTGTTCTTGTATTATTGTCTTCACTAAGTTCGTGATTAAATTTGTTCTCATCATCTACCTTAGCCTCTACCGTGTGTCCACCGGCAGTTGCTGTCCAAGTAGTAGTTGTAGATAATCTGTAGGTTCCTCTATCACTAAGACTTCCTCTGTATGTTGCACATTTGTATGTTGCACCACCATCAATAGTTATCTTAGCTGTTATTGTTGAATTTTCTTCAACAGGTATGTCGCTGTCATTTGCAATAAGTACAGTAAATTTAACTTTGTCTCCTTCTTTCAAGTCAGTTTTGCTCTCATTTACGGCTGCATCAACTTTTTCCCACGAAACTCCGAGAACTTTAAGATCTGTACCTTCATTTTTTATAATAGGAGTAGGATTTACTCCATATGCAGGTGGATAAGGAGGAACTTCGTAACTAGCATCATTGTTAAATGTCACATTACTGCTGTTAAGATTTCCCGGTGCCTGTCTGTCTGTCCAATATGGCCATGTTGTATTCTTCTGACCTGCATCGTTAGCATATTTATCAGGAGCTATATTTCTGATATCAAGTCTGTTAAATACTGTTGAAGAGTTTGCCTGTTCTCTGATTGCAACACCTGAGTGCTTGTTACATGAAAAAGTAACATCCTGTCCTGAGAGTCCTGCACCATAAATCTTTGTATCATTAAATACAACTCCGCTTGAATTATTGTCCAATAATCTTATTGCTGTACTTGGTGAATCATAAATCTGTGTATTATTGAAAACAATATTCTTTACAGCCTGCTTGATATCAACAGCTGACAAATCTTCATTCCAGCTGTCCTTGTTTGTTCCTGTTCTTATAAGATAATTGTTAGAGAACTCAATTTTAGTTGTGTTGCTGAATGCATATCCAGGGAATGTTGTATTTAAATGAATTCCAGATGCCATAAATGTATCACAGATATAGTTATTATAAATCTTGTGATTATTACCACCGTAAATTGCGATGGCACCTGCTCTCCAAATCAAATCAATTGTATTGTATGCAAATATGTTGCCGCTCTCGTCTTTCGCTCCGGAACTGTTGTTCCACATTGCAAGACCGTCATCACCGTTATTTCTGATATTACAGTTATAAACTGCAGCATTTGAAGTACCCATACAGAAGTTTACACCATCTGCAAGGTTATTTCTGATTCTTGAATTACTTACCAATACATTGTCGCTATAATCCATCTTTCCGTTGTAATCACCGAACCAGAAACCGCACTCAAAGTGCTCTTCCCAAATATCATGGATTACTGAGTGACCGCCAAACACATCCATAAAGCACTTGTAAACTGCCTGTTCACCATATCTTGAACGAAGATTTGAGTTGATGTACACATTTGAGAAATCAAGGTCTGTACAGTATCCATCATCAACATAACTTGAATTTCCGCCTGAAATACCACCACCGAATTTCTGATCACTTGTAAACTGAAGATTTGTGTACCACATTCCGGCACCTGTAATCTTCATACCACTACATCCGATTGCCCAGATTCCGCTTAAATGGAATGTTCCTTCAGGGATATATACATCCATATTATGTTTGTCTGCATAGCTAACTGCGTTTTTAAATGCATTCAAGTCATCATTTCCGTCATTTGGAACAGCTCCATATTCAACTACACTAACTGAATTATTCGGCTGATCAACCATATCACCAACTGTCTCTATTTCAAGGAAATCCACGCCGTACTCGAGACCGTTTTTACCTGAGCTCTGAATTCTTATTCTGTCGCCCTCTTTGAGAGGTGTATTTAATCTGAAATGAACCTCATCAAAAGCGAAACATCCGATATCTGCCGGTGTATCCTGTGGATTTCCGCCACCGTCACCAAAATACTGCCACATATAATAAGAAGTAAGATCAACTGTCTTTACTTTTGAACCATTTACATAAACATCCAATGATCCTTTAAGTCCCATGCCGTCTGATGAATCCGGCATAGTAAATCTCATAGTTACACCGTCTCCGGCGATATCTACTTTTTCCTTATCGATATCCGGCATAGTCCATTCTGCATAGGCTCCGTTTCCAGGGAGAGCCACATAGGACTGTTCTGAAGCCTGAGTCGCAATATTTTTTCTGTTCCAGTCAGTAGATATTTTAAGTTGTGCTCCGCCTCCGATAACTGCCTTCTCTGAGTCATATCTGGTATAAGGTACTGCCGCTCCATATGTACCCCATTCGCCACTTGCATCCGGCTGTATTACAACATATGGATCACGTGGCTGTACAGTAACCAATCCTGTTGCGGCCTGTACTTCTGAGTTTGTGTCTTTTTTAACTATTCCATGCATTGGTTGAATAATCAACGTTCCGGTGAGCATCAATGCAACTGCTCTCTTAATACTTTTTTTCATTAATTGTTTCTCCTTTAGATAATCTCCTATATCTATGGTTTAAATGTTTCCAATATATTCACTTTTTCCAAATTGAAAACCTTACAGCATATTATAGACAAATATTTGCCTTTTCGATAGTCCGTCCGTAAATATATGCTGCAAGGTTACATTTTAAGGGTTTGTATTTGAAACTATTATTTCTTTACTTTAATTTTCTTAGCTTTAGACCAGTCTCCTACTACGCCGGCTTTCACTGCTCTAACTCTTACATAGTAAACTTTCTTAGCTTTAAGTTTCTTAACTGTTGTAGAAACACTTTTAACTGTTACTGTTTTAGCTTTTTTGAACTTCTTGCTTGTTGAGCACTGATACTGGTAAGAATCTGCACCTTTAACCTTCTTAAATGTAAGTTTTATTTTCTTGCCGCCCTTTAATCTCTTTGCTGTTTTTACTTTAGATTTTTCTGGTTTTACAGCTTTCTTTGTTGTCTCAACAGCCTTTGTTGTAGGCGCTACAGTTGTAGGTGCTACTGTTGTAGGTGTTACAGTTGTAGTTACTTCTGTAGTAATTTCTGTAGGAACTTCCGGTTTAACAGGAGTTTCCTTATCGGACTCTTTTACTTCAGGTGCACTTGATAATCTGGCATTGACAATACTGAAGTCACCATATGTTGCCATAAGATCACAATGCATATGAATTGAATTATACTGTCCTAAATCAATTCCTGACTTTTCAAGATCGATTACTACTGTCTGTTTTGTTCCTTCAAGTGGAATAGCTGATTCATCAGGTGTAACAAAGAAATATGTCTGTCCCTCAGGATTGAACCAGTATGGCTCTGTGATTGCTGTTTCACTTCCGTCTACTACATTTGCAAACTGAAAACGTAACTGTGTGATATTTCCGTCGAATGTCATAATAAGATATTTGTAATCACTTGTTACATCTTTTAATGTAGCAAAACCGAGATATTTGTATTTGTCATCCGGCACACCCTTTACTGTTGGCGCCTTGTATTCGCCCACCATAGAGCTTGCACCTGTTTCATCACCATCTAATATAATATCTTCAACAGTTGTAGTTTCTGCTGTTGTAATTTCTCCTGTTGTCTCGCCTTCTGAAGGAAGTTCTTTAAGAAATGCCGCATCACTGATTACAAGCTTTCCTTTTCCTTTTGTTCCGTGAATGTGGAATGCCTGGATTCCGTCTGAAGTATCAATTCCTGATGCCGCAAGGTCAATGATAACTGTCTGTTCTTCCTCTGTCGGTGCAGGAATCAAAGTATCTTCTACTGTCTTCAAAGTTCCTTCTGCATTCTCAGCAAACCAATATACTCCGATTGTTTCATCAAAACTGTTTTTCATTTCCCAGCGCATTTCTTCTGTCGCTGTAGCGTCGCCGGAATATGTAAACTTCAAATACTTATAAGTTGAATCTGCATCACAACCAATATATCCAAGCCATGTATACCCCTCACCTTCTCCTGAATCGATAGTTGTGATTAAAGCTCCAACTGTTAAATCTGACTCTGATGCATCTTCATATGCAAAAGTCTGAAATACATTTGTTGCTGAAATTGAACTTACCGCCAATACTCCTGCGCACACACATGCCGCAGATTTAATTAATAATTTTTTTCTCATAATAGCCTCCTCGTATGCTTTTATTTTCCTTTATAATTTCAAAATTATTTGCTCTGATTAATCTTCTTTCATCTTTCTTGATCCAACAAATGCAACTGCTGCTACTGCAATTCCGCCAAGTGCAACTGCGATTGGCAATGTAGCTGATCCCGTTGCAGGTGCAGCTGTAGATCCGCCGCCTGTTGTTGCGCCTGCCTGTGAGCCACTTCCTGAACCTGCATCCTCAGCAGGTGCTTCAGCTGATTTTGATGAATCTGACTTAGAAGACTTGCTGTCTGTCTTCTTATCATCAGATGATTTACTATCTGTTTTTGTATTTGTATCAGCAACTGCCTTGCTACCACCGGGAACTTCTGTCAATAATCTGGCATCTGTAATAGTGAATGTTCCCTTGCCAGGTGTATCATGTACATGGAATGCTCTGATACCTGTTGATAAATCAATTCCTGAAGCTGCAAGATCAATTGTTACAGTCTGTTCTTTTGAAGAAGGAGCCGGTACAAGTCCACCGTCTGTTGTCTTAAAAGTACCTTCATCATTTTCACTGAACCAACATGGAGTAAGTTTGATTTCTTCAGCCGGATCTGAGTTAACAACAAACTCTAATCTGAGTTCTTCAAAAGCTGTTGCATCACCTGTGTATGTAATCTGTAAATACTTGTATTCAGATGGTGCTTCAAAACAGTATACATATCCCATATACTTGTAGTCTCCTGCATCTCCCGGATCAAATGTCTTAATAAATGGACTTCCGGAATCATCAAGAACGATGTCCTCTGCTGCAAATGCTGAACTGCTCATTGTGAATGTTAAAACCGTAGCTGCCGCTACTGCCAATACACGTTTAAATAAATTTCTCATATTATACCCTTGCCTTTCTTTGCTAAGTTTATCGTTAAACTTGTTAGATTTTCCCCTTTTCTAACTACGTGCCCGGCATATTTACCTTGTAAAATGAAGCTCTTTTGGTATATTTCCTGCCTTTTGACACTTGATTATTATTCGGTTTAACGTTAAACTAATGGTAACACGATTTATTTTGCTTTGTCAACGCATTTGGGCGAAACTAAATCACTAAAAAATGCACCATTTTTTATATATATTGCACAAAAAAACCTTTCAATCCGCTGTAGGATTGTACATTTGATACAGAAAGGAGGTCGCTAATTATGAAAAAAAGGAAGCTCGGAATCAAGTTCTGTATGTTTACCCGAAAACTTTCCAAAAAAAGGGTTGTTACTTACTTCTCTATAGCACTCTTTTTATGTAGTTTTGCATTCCTGATTTATTACCTTGGGATACAGCCCTACTACTCAAAAAAAGTAACTGATAAATACCGAAAGCTCTACTACTCAGACTCTGTTCCCAGCCTCGAGTTTTCTAATCCGCTGGAATTCCCTTATGCTGACGCCTCCATATACACAGGACCCGTTGAAGAACTTGAAACTTCCTTTGATGTATCCTTAGATAATTCATTTTCAAAGGGAGCTGTTGACGCAAATGGAATGCTTCTTAAATTTTCTAAGCTCTATGAATACAACTCTGACATCAGAGGCTGGCTTCACATTGACGGCACCAATGTAGACTACCCGGTGCTTCAGGCCATCAATGGTTCAGATTTTTACCTCACTCACGACTTCGAGGGCAACAAAGACAAAAACGGAAGCCTTTACATTGACGGCAACACTCATATATCTTCTAAAAATCTTGTGATTCACGGTCACAATATGAAGAGTACCGGAATGATGTTTCATGAGTTGGAAAAATACAACAACATCAGTTATTACCTAAAGCATCCTTACTTTACTTTCGATACACTTTTTGACGAGTCAAAGTGGATTATTATTTCCATTATGAAACTCCCAGGTGATTTTTCCACCGCCGGTGGCTTTAACTATATAAAAAGTAGTTTTAATAATTCTGATGAATATCTTAATTTTCTTTATGAGATTAAATTAAGATCCATTTACAATATTCCTATTACCGTCAATGAGCGTGATTCACTGGTTATGCTCTCGACTTGTTCTTATGAACTTGATAATTACAGAACGGTTATTGTGGCAAGAAAGAAACGAAAAGGTGAGAAACTCAAACAGAATTATAATTTGACTACTGTAAACGCAAGACCATTCTATGGCAATGAGTGGTACAAAAGATTTGGTGGCAAGGCGCCTCTTAAAACTACATTTTTGAATGCATTGTCCTTCGGTGAAGTATCCTGGTACGACGGCGAGATTACACCAATCAATCCCTATGATTCTTACGTCGTGGATAACAACTTCATTTACAGAATATTGTCAAAGGACTCTGTTTCTTTTGCAGGTGTGTTAACCTCAAAGATAGCAGATCATGTTATCTCTCTGGATAAAACAATCAACAATATTTCATTTAATTCCACTGCGGTTTGCAATACATTCTTTGACAGCAATTATGTTGATCCGAGTAAATATACTGAAATAAATATTCCTGACAAGATAACTGTCAATAACAGGGAATTTAATGTCATAGCCATTGATGACAAGGCCCTCATTAATTGCAGTAAGCTTACTAAAATCACAATAGGAGCGAACATTGAAGCTATAGGAGAAAAGGCTTTCTCCGGGCTGAAACTACTTAAAACAGTGAACATCAAATCCTCTAAAATTAATTACATAGGTGAGAAAGCATTTCCAAATCCGAAAAAAGTAAAGTATAAAGTAAGATACTCAAAAGAAATCAAAAAGAAAACAATAAAAGCTATCGAGAAGATGTTGAACAAATATGTAAAGGTGCACCGCTAGGCGCACCTTTAATTCAACACTTATAATATCCACGAAAAAAAATAGAGTTATGTGGTTTCAATAGTATTAGAACTGAATTAATAATATCAGAACCTGCTATCACTGCATTTATCCAAATTATCAAAACCATATACTTCTATAACGCAAAAGATTCATCATATATTAATAATATAAAACTTGGTGTTATTGTAAGCATAATTATTGGTAATGTCATAAAAATCCAAAATCTTATTTTTGACAGTTTTGCATCCGTATTTATCCAGAAAAAAATGCCAGAATGCGTCAAGCTTATATTTCCCCTACCCCAAATTACCACAAGATGTAGAAACTCATGAATTAAAAAAGTAATTATTATTATTAATACTATTTCAATATAACTTGAACACTCCCAAACTTTTAAATACATTGAACTTATAACTATACATATTTGTAAAGCATAAACAAACAACATGAATCTATTTCTAAACCATTCATATTTTATAAATGGTTTATAAACTGATTCATCTATTTTTTCTTCCGGCAAAGGTTTCATCCAATATATCATATCGTATTACTCCTTCCATGAATCCCTTTTCCCGGACAATTATTCATCCAGCATCTTATATAATAATTTGTAAAGTGTTTCCGCTTCCTTTGCAGTAAGTTTTGAACACTCTGCCATTTTCTGTGGCACAAAAACTGCCGACTCTTTGAGTTGTTCTCCTAAATCGGTCAAGCGCACTATGAGATTTCTCTCATCAGCTTTTGAGCGCTCTCTTGCTACATAACCTTTTGCCTCAAGTTTTTTCAGTAGCGGAGTCAGTGTTCCGGAATCAAGAAGCAATTTTTCTCCCAGTTCCTTTACATTTATCTCCTTTTCCTCCCACATAACCATCATAGTTATGTACTGTGTATAAGTTAAATCCAACTCGTCCAAAAAAGGTTTATACTTCCTTATTATCTCTCTTGAGCAGGCGTATAAAGGAAAACATATCTGATTTTCCAATTTCAAAGAATCATATTTATCACTCATTATTATTGTACCTCGTAAGCAGCTCTAACTGCTTTTGCCAACTGATCCGCGCAGGATGTCTTTCTAGGTCCGCATGTGTTACCTAAAAGTTTTGATTCGATCTGGTCAACTGTCCATCCATCCACAATTTTAGAAATAGCCTTAAGATTTCCGTTGCATCCTCCCATAAATGAAATATTCGAGATAACATCTCCATCAATATCAAAACTAATCATCTGTGCACAAGTGCCCTGTGTCTTATAATCGTATCTCATTAAATAATCTCCTTTATTTATGCTTTTCCATTTTAATTTTAATTCATTTAATTGTATGCAATTCATATCACTTTGTCAATACTCATTTTATCTAAGAAAGTACTCGACTTTTTTAGTATACGCAATTGACATTGATTATTTTTGTGTCATACTTAAATTAACGGATGATATTAATCCGAAATAGCAAGGAGGTAACTAGATGATTTACACCTTAACGCTGAATCCTTCTATAGATTATGTTGTCAAAACCAATGAAATTATTATGGGCGCCACAAATCGCTCAAGCAACGAAGAATACTACTTCGGAGGCAAGGGCATCAATGTTTCATGCGTCCTTTCAGAACTTGGTTTTAACTCTACTGCCTTGGGATTTATTGCAGGTTTCACGGGGGATGCAATTGACAAGGGTATTTCCAATGAACACATACGAACAGATTTCATTCGCCTTAAAAACGGTATTTCAAGAATCAATATCAAAATAAAGGCAATGGAAGAAACTGAAATAAACTGTCAGGGGCCTCAGGTTGATGCTGATGAACTGGATGCTCTGTTCAAGAAACTGGACCAAATAGAAGACAAGGACACTCTTATTATTGCCGGAAGTGTTCCTAAAAGTGTACCTGAAGATATATATGAAAAGATTATGGAAAAACTTCAGACCAGAGATATCAGGATTGTGGTAGATGCCTCTAAAAAGCTTCTGCTTAATTCTCTTAAATTCAATCCTTTCCTTATTAAACCTAACAAACAGGAACTCTCTGAAATATTTGAAGTTGATATTAACACAAAAGACGACGCTGTTAAATATGCAAAATTACTCCAACAATCCGGAGCAAGAAATGTTCTTATATCTCTTGGGGGCGATGGTGCAATGCTTATAGATGAAAATGAGAACCTTTATGAGGCCGGAATAGTTGATCAGCCGGTTATTAACACAGTAGGTTCCGGGGATTCTATGGTGGCAGGCTTCATTGCCGGATACGAAAAAACAAACAGCTTTGAATACGCCTTAAAATTGGGCAGTGCCTGCGGAAATGCAACTGCATTATTGCCGGGACTTGCCACAAAAGAAAAGATTAATGAAATATTGAATTTATTTTAGCAGTAAATGACATTTATTATTGCTAAAACAAAAACGCTATCGGGGGTGTTCCCGGAGGTTTCTATGCAGAAACTGTGCTATAGGTGTACGCCTATTATAGACCACAGGTAACAGGGGGGCTGAAATCTTATTAGAGCATCTCCCGATGGCGGAAAAAAAGCGTGTGAAAAACACAAGTTTTTTCACACGCCTTTTCTTTTACATTTATTTAATTTTATGAGCGAGTTGTCCGGCCAACGGAATTTACACCACATCGGACAGACATTTTTGTATTCTTGAGAGTGCATTTTCAAGAACACATCTCGGACAAGCAACGTTTATTCTTTGAAAGCCTTCTCCGGTTTTTCCGAAAATTTTTCCACTGTCCAACCAGAGCTTTGCTTTGTTAATTATCAGGGAATCAATTACTTCCGGCTCAATCTTTGTATCTGTAAAGTCAAGCCATATTAGGTATGTTCCCTCTGTAGGTACAAGTTTCACTCCCGGTATATTCTCTTTAATATAGCGGTCAGCAAAATCTATGTTGTCCTTTATATATTTATGTGAAGCTTCATACCACTCATCTCCGTGAGTATAAGCAGCTTCAGCTGCTGCAATACCGAAAATATTCGGTTCATCCATACCGGTAGCATCATACTCTTTTATGAAATCATGCTTTAAATTTCGGTTTGGAATAAAAATATTCGACTGCTGTAGCCCCGCCAGATTAAACGTCTTTGTCGGCGCGGTTGCAGTTATTGTAAATTCTTTAAATTCAGGTTTTATCTCCTGAAATATCTGATGCTCTCCACTCCAAATAAAATCAAAGTGAATTTCATCACTGAAAACTATAACATTATTTTTATGGCAAATATCTCCAAGCCTCTCCAGTTCCTGCTTTGTCCACACTCTTCCCACCGGATTATGCGGATTGCAGAGAATAAAAAGTTTCACCTCATTTTCTATTATCTTTCTCTCAAAATCATCGAAATCAATTGAATAATGTCCTTTGCCGTCATACTTTAACTCGTTGATTACAAGATTTCTGTTATTCTCTCTTATCAGATTACTGAAGGGATAATAGACCGGCTGTTGGATAATAACTGACTCACCAACATCTGTGTATGCTTTTATGGCACAGCCAATTGCAAAGCACACACCCGGGGTTACAACATGCCATTCCGGTTTAACCTCCCAGTTGTGATGCCTTTTCATCCAGCCGGCTACTGCCTCGAAGAAACCGTCTCCCCTTTGTATATTCGTATATCCGTATATATTGTGGGATACTACTTCTGCGAGAGCATCTTCTATGTAAGATGATGTTTTGAAGTCCATATCCGCCACCCACAAAGGTAACACATCTTCAGGATACCCTCGTCTGTTTGCGAAATCGTATTTTAAACTTTTTTTACCTCGCCTGTCTATTACAGCACCAAAATTTAAATTTCTTTCTGCCATCAAACACCACCTCATCTCTGTTTTCTTATTCTGTCAAACGGTTCATATCAATCCAGTTGGTTAAATATGGACTCAAGTTCTGCTATCAAATCCACAGAATCTTCAATACCTGTTGAAAGTCTCAATGTGGTTTCGGTGATTCCGTTTTTAAGTCTGACTTCTTCCGGTACGTCTGCATGAGTCTGAGTGGTTGGATAAGTAATCAATGTTTCCACTCCTCCAAGGCTCTCAGCAAATTTGATAATATTGACTTTTTCAAGTATTTTCAGTGCGTTATATTTGCTGTCCACATTGAAAGTTATCATTGCGCCAAAACCTTTTGCCTGTTTTTTCATTATTTCATGTCCCGGATGTTCCGGTAATCCCGGATAATAAACCTTTGTCACATGCTTTTGATTTTTTAACCACTCAGCAATTATCTTTGCATTTGCACCTGCTCTCTCCATTCTTATTCCAAGAGTCTTAATTCCTCTCAAAATCAGCCAGGCATCAAAAGGTGCCAACCCTGCTCCTGTGGTCTTTATTAAAAATCTGAGTTTTTCCCTGATTGCATCATTGTTTGTCACAATAAAGCCGGCTAGTGTATCATTATGACCTCCAAGGAATTTTGTACCGCTATGAATTACCACATCTGCCCCCAGTTTCAATGGATTCTGAAAATACGGTGACAGAAATGTGTTATCAACTATCAGAAGAATATTATTATTTTTTGCTATCTGCGCAATTGCAGCAATATCAGATACCCCCATCATCGGATTGGTTGGCGTCTCCAGATAAATAGCTTTCGTATTCTCCTTAATATGCTTTTGTATGTCATCTTTCGCGCAGTTTACATAAGTAAATTCATATCCATTTTTCTTGGATACATTATCAAACAAGCGGATACTTCCTCCGTACAGATCTGCTTCCGTAATAATATGATCTCCCGGTTTAAAAATCTCAAATAAAAGTGTAATTGCAGCCATTCCGGTGGACAGCGCAAAAGCTTCTTTTCCACCCTCTAACTGCGCAATATACTTTTCAAGATGTTCTCTTGTAGGATTTTGAAGCCTGCTGTAATCATATCCCGTACTCTGCCCGACAGCGGGATGAGCATATGTTGCAGTCTGATATATCGGATAACTTATAGCTCCATAATGTATTTTTGTGTCTTCGTCTGCCAGATGCAAACATTTTGTGTTGTCTCCTAATTCCATAAGCTTTCTCCGTTTCATTTTTTATCGTATTAAGATTAAAGACTCGCTTGCGAGTCTTTATGATCTCAATGTTTTGTGATTATCAATCTTGTCGTAGTAATATGTAATCTTGGCTAATGCCTCCTCAATGGAAACCTCTACATCAAATACGGAAATAGCCTTCTTCTCAAACTGCTTTTGCGCCTGAAATCCGACTTTTTTGCAAACTACACATCTGCAGTCTTCAATGAGAGAGACTATTGCGAGAACACCCTCGGCGCCTCCGCAACCGCCTCCGTTTCCACTGCAGCCCGATGATTTACAATTATTGTTTTCACAGTTATTTTCTGTATTCAATTTTTCATTTTGAGTTTTCTGATCATTAGCGGGAACATCTCTTTTTTCAATAAGGTTAATCTGATCTGTCACCTCATAAATCAAAAATGTTTCTACTTCGCCGAATTTTAAATCTACATTTTTACCATCAGATGATCCTACTGCTATTTTATATGCCATCCTCTCACCTCTATCGTTTCTTCATCTTTTTATTTCCAAAACATCCGGCAATTACATTAGTTAAATCTCTGAACAGCTACTGTATAAATATCTTCAATAAGACGAATTCCACCTGCGTATCCAACATATGAACTATTCAATACTACCTTATCCTGAACCGGATATGATACATTAAGGAAATTACCTTTCAATTGCTCTGTAACTTCCTTCTCGTAATAACCGCCAAGAATAAGTGGATAGCCGTGATAGTCATGATTTTTGATTTCTTCGTGAATCTTAAAGCCATCTGTCTCAAAAGAAACTTCTGCTTCCAAGCCGAAATTGAGTTTCTTAAATTCTTCAGTTATTTCCTCGCGTCTGTTCTTTGGAGTATCATCTACAACAAACTGTTTAGCAGGAACCAAGCCCAGATCGTTTGCAAGGAATTTTGTAATACCAAGAGCATACTGGGCGTCAGATACAACAGTAAACTGCTTGTTGATAACTCTGTTTTCAAGGAAAAGGTCAGCATATCTTTCTATTAAATAGTAGTAATAATCTTCATGCTCTTTAATAACTGCCTCAACTTTCTCCTCCTCAACGCCGGCAAATTTTCCTACTTCTCTCAAAAACTTGCTGGTTTCAGTTGCTCCAATTGGCAATGTCTTGTAATGAAGGTAAGGAATTCCAAGCTTCCTTTCCATCTTTTTCATATTGTTTAAACCTACCCAAGGAGATACAAGCAAATTAAATTCTGCTTCAGGAATTTTGTTAATGTTTTCAATTCCTCTCTTATATCCAAAGATAGTGTTTGGTGTTAATCCTAACTCACTTACGAGTTTTTCAAGTTCTCTCAAGTTACCTAACCAGAACAAATCCTGATATGGTACATCTGCCCAGATATTGACCAAACCTTTCTGCTTTGTCTCTGATTTTTTGAGATACTGATCTACAATTGCATCAACTACCTGCTCGTGGCCCTTGTAGTTATTTCCCTTAAATCCTGCAGTTGGTGCGTAAATTACAGGTTTATCCGCATCTTCAAATCTTGACACTACTTCCCCTGAATCATCACCTACGATTTCAGGAATACAACCTGTTAATACCACATATAAATCTGCATCTACTACTTTCAATGCATTTTCGATTGTTGAATTTAACTTCTTAACGCCACCAAATACAACGTCTTTTTCATTAATACTTGTACATGGGAAAATGTTAGGTGAGAAATATCCTGAACTACCAATTGATTCAGATAATTTCTGCGCACAACCGGGACCTGAATGAAGTATAGGCAAAGCTCTGGTAATTGCCTGAACAGATTGCATCGCTCCTAACGCACATTTATATCTTTGTTTATCTAATAATTTTGCCATCCTACTTCACCTCTTCCAAAAATGTATCAACGTTCTGCTTATACCACCAATCTGTGTATGGTAATTTAGTACGCTTTGCAAGGTTTTCTTCAAAGCTTCTGTTCTTGATTGCATCAACGATTGTCTTTGCAAATTCCAATGTATGTTTGTAACCAAAAATCATGTACTCATCAGCTACATAGATAGCAGGTGTACCGTTTTTAATTGCCCAAACTGTTGAGCCCGGATGTCTTGAAAGATACATATCAGGCTGATATTTATTTAAAATATTCATTACTTCATAATTCTGCTGATCGGCAACACTCGCCTCAAAGTCGATATCATTGTCAAGAAGATACTTCATTGACGGTGGAACATTACCGTCTTCGTATTTCTTGTCATAATGCCAAGCAAGTGCCCACACAACCTTAATTCCAAGTTCTTCTAAAACTCTTGATACTTCGAATGTATATCCAGGACCCATTCCAAGTACTGCTGTAAGTCCCTTCAACTCTTTCTTAACTTCCTCAATTTGTGGAATGTAGATTGCACGCTGCTCTTCGATATATTTTTCAATCTTATCGCTTCTGCCTGTAACCTTACCAATCTCTCTCAACCATGTTTCAAAACCTGTGATACCACACTGGTTAATACTTCTTACGTAAGGAACTCCATACTGCTCCTCCAATGCATTTCCAAGGTAGTTACCTAAAGTACCGCAGATACATGTTGTAGCAATACTCTCTGAAAGATGTGATAACTCCTCAATAGTTGAGTTACAGTATAAAAATACCGGCTCAAGATCAAATTCTTTAAACATCTCAATAATCTCAGGTCTTGCACTCTCAAAGAAGTTCTTAAAGTTAATTTTGTTTGTCTTAACTCCCTCTCTAGGTGGCTGTACGATTTCCTGCAAAACGGCATGATCTGAAATATCAAAACCTGTAGCCCATATTCTTGATTTGAAACCTTCACAGTGAACGGCAACGATTGGCACTCCAACCTCTTCTCTTACATCGTCAACAATACTGTCAATATCTTCACCTATAATACCTGTGGCACATGAACTTGATACAAAAATAGCTTTTGGTGAGTATCTCTTATTTACTTCCAAAATTACATCTCTAAGTGTTGATGTAGAACCGAATATAGTATCATTTTCATTCATATCAGTTCCCACATATACAGTACTGCTTGTAACTCCTCTTTTCTTTGACATTACCTTTGACATGTAGTATGCATTAGCACTTGCCACAGAACATCCGGCAGGTCCGTGATGTATTATTGCCACATCTCTGATTCCTGCTAACTGACCCAGTCCACATGTTGAGAGACATGTACTAGACTGAGAAAAACATCTTGAACATCCTTTCAATGTTCCACATTCACTCTGAGATGCCAAATCTTTTAATGTTCCAACGTAGCCTGTAATTGAACCAATACGGTTTTCTCTTGTTGCCACATTAGAATTACTTGTATTTATTGCCATTACTATTCCTCCTAATCAAATAGTCCGGTAGAAAGATATCTAAGTCCTGTATCAGGGAAAATAACCACGATATTCTTTCCCTTATTTTCTTCCTTCTCAGCTATTGTCTTTGCTGCAAAAAGTGCAGCTCCTGATGATTCGCCAACCAGAATACCATCAGTCTTTGCAACCTGACGAGCTGCCTCATACGCATCTAATGCTTCAACTGCAATGTACTCGTCATAAATATTTCTATCAAGTGTAGATGGAATCAAATTATCAGGTACTCCAACAAATGGATGAACTCCTGTTATTTCATTTTCAGGCTGTGGAACTGCATCACTTGGAAGTGAGTTTGGCCCCGGCTGAACACCTACAATTTTGATGTTTGGATTCTTTTCTTTGAGATAAGCACCAACACCTGAAATTGTTCCGCCTGTTCCTGCACATGCAACAAGAATATCTACTTTACCCTCTGTGTCCTCCCAGATTTCAGGACCTGTTGTTCTCTTATGAACTGCTGGGTTTGCCGGGTTAGAGCACTGGTCAACGAAGAACACATTGTCTTCTTTGTCTAATACTTCTTCTTTTAAGCTCTTGATTGCTGCTACAAAGTCACCGTTTGTTGCCTCTAATGTTCTGGCAATTGCAGGTTCCTCTGTAAGTTTTATTGTCTTTCCACCGAAAGCCTTGATAACTTTAAATCTTTCTTCACTTACCTGATCCTGAATATAAACTCTGAAAGGATAACCTTTTGCTGCAGCAATTGCTGCAAGACCGATACCTGTATTTCCACTTGTTGTCTCAACAACCGTATCACCCGGTTTTAAAAGTCCTTTGCTCTCTGCATCCTCAATCATTGCGAGAGCAATACGATCCTTAACGCTCTGGTTTGGATTAAAGTACTCTAACTTTCCTATGATATTTGCTTCAATATTATTCTTCTTTTGGAAACCATTTAACTGAAGAAGAGGTGTCTTTCCAACGAGTTCTGTAATTGAATTATAAATTCCCATAATTTTTTCCTCCTATCAATCCGAACCTCCGGTTGTCCAGTCAGCTCATATTTCATTAAATTTTATAATCGTCTGCAAGTTCCATCATTCCATATTCCATAAGGATCTCTTCAAGTCTCTCCTGTGTCATAGGTGTTGGAATTACAAAGTCCTCATTCTCGATTACAGCCTGTGCAAGATTTCTGTATTCCTGTGCCTGGTTAGAATCAGGTCTGTATTCAATAACTGTCTTTTTATTAATCTCTGCATGCTGAACAATGTTATCTCTAGGAACGAAGTAGAGAAGTTTTGTTCCTAGTTCTTTAGAGAATGCACGTAATAAGTCAAGCTCTCTGTCTACATTTCTTGAGTTACAAATAATTCCACCAAGTCTAACTCCACCTGTTCTTGCATATCTCTGAATACCTTTTGAAATGTTGTTTGCCGCATAAAGGGCCATCATTTCTCCACTTGCTACAATATATATCTCTTTTGCTTTACCTTCACGGATAGGCATTGCGAAACCACCACAAACAACGTCACCTAAAACATCGTAAAATACGTAATCTAAATCATCGGTGTAAGCACCAAGGTTCTCAAGCATATTTATTGAAGTGATAATACCTCTTCCGGCACATCCAACACCTGGTTCAGGTCCACCGGACTCAACACATCTTGTTCCGCCGTATCCTTCTTTTAAAATTCTGTCAAGCTCTACATCTTCGCCTTCTTCACGTATAGTGTCAAGTACAGTCTTCTGAGCAAGACCTCCAAGTAATAATCTTGTAGAATCCGCTTTTGGATCACATCCAACTACCATTACCTTCTTTCCATGTTCAACCAATCCTGCTGTAAGATTCTGAGTAGTTGTTGACTTTCCAATACCACCTTTACCATATATGGCTATCTGTCTAATTTCGCTCATAATTCCTTCCTTTCTTATTCAAATAATTTTTTTAATTTTATATATTTCAATAGTTGCAAGGTAGATTCTTCTATAACGCCCGGAATTTCATAACTTTCAATTCCCTTTTTGCTTGCTGCAAAAGCTGCGCCCTCTCCTATTTTGCTAACTAAAATGAAATCACAGTCTTTCAATCGATTTAGATTTTCATCCAATCTTTCATCATCATGTGTGCCACCTTCACAAACCGGAACCACTTTTCTCTCTTCAATAAAATTTAAATTTTCTTCTTCATCAATCTGATAAATATAAAATTTTCCGGCTCTCCCAAAATGACTGTTTACAACTATTCCATCACTGGAAGCAACCGCTATCCTGTAACTGTCATTAGCCATGTGAAAATGTCTCCTTTACATTCAGTTTCCTCTGATAAATCTGATCCCCAAATTCGGATTTGCCGGGAACTCCCACTGCATCTGCACGACAGTGCTGGCAATGTCTGAACACATCTATGTATTTTGAAGCCTTTGTTCTTGCCTCATCTATCTCAGCACATACAGGTGCTCTGTGATTTTTAAGCTCATGCTGTGGGATTAAAGGAATAATATTGTAAATACTTGCACCCGCTTCCTTAACTGTTTTGGCAATTTCTTCAATATGATCACCGTTTATCTCAGGAACTAAAACTGTGTTAATCTTTACTGTAATTCCGGCTTTAGCAACTTTTTTAATTCCTTCAATCTGATTTTTTATAAGAATCTTTGCTGCCTCAACGCCCTCGATTTTTTCACCGTGATATATAATAAATGCATTAAGTTTGCTTTCAATTTCAGGGTCCACTGCATTTACTGTAACTGTGAGAGAATCTATCCCCACATCTATCACATCCTGTGCCCTCTCATTTAAAAGTAGTCCGTTAGTGCTCATACATTTTATGAGGTCAGGAAATTTTTCTTTAATAATCTTGAATGTCTCAAACGCGTTATCAGTTGCCAATGTATCACCGGGACCTGCAATCCCTGCTACTTTTATATCTGGGCATATTTCCAAAGCTTTTGTTAAGATTTCTTCGCAATCTGCTGGTTTTAAAACTTTAGAAGTAACACCCGGTCTTTCTTCTACATCATTTATGGTTCTGTCACAAAATCGACAGGCTATATTACATCCCGGACTTACCGGAAGATGAATTCTTCCTGCGTTGTTTTTGTGGCCTCCAAAACAAGGATGTGAATTCTGCAAGTCTTTATATGTATTGCTCATATGCCACCCTCTTTCTTTCTTTTTTGTAACTAGTTAGCATGCACATTAAAGTTGGTATGCTAAAACGATACCGGATGGATTCGAACCATCAACTTCAGTTTTGCAAACCTATGCCATTCCAACGGCTACGGCATCATATTCTTGGGCTTTACACAGAATGCAGTTTCGCATTCTGCGCAGCCCTAAAGAGTATTACTAATCTTTTTTTTCTATTGCTGTATTCTATGTTTCTCTGTCTTATCAATCTGAATTACTTTTCCATCTTGTATTATCAAGGTTACATTTCCAAATTCCACCTCATCGACCATTTTCTCTACATCTTTGATATAATCAGAATTTGAAATATTCTTTCCCATTAGCTTCACCTCTTTTACTCATTAAACAATGGTGTTGACAAATATCTGTCTCCTGAATCAGGAAGCAATGCCACAATTGTTTTTCCTTTATTTTCAGGTCTCTTAGCAAGGATTTCTGCAGCCTTTAACGCAGCTCCTGAAGAAATACCAACTAAAATTCCCTCTGAAGTAGCAAATGCTCTTCCCTCTGCAAATGCATCTTCATTTTCAATTGCGATGACTTCATCATATACCTTTGTATTAAGTACATCAGGGACAAATCCAGCTCCGATTCCCTGAATCTTATGTGCTCCAGGTGTACCTGTTGAAAGAACTGCACTTGTAGCTGGTTCAACTGCAACAACTTTTACGTTTGGATTCTGTTCCTTTAAGTATTCACCAACACCTGTAATTGTTCCGCCTGTGCCAACACCTGCAACAAAGATATCAACTTTACCCTCTGTCTGTTTCCAGATCTCAGGTCCTGTTGTCTCTCTGTGAATCTTTGGATTTGCAGGATTTACAAACTGTCCGAGAATAACAGATCCTTCAATTTCTTTATTAAGTTCCTCTGCCTTTGCAATGGCACCTTTCATTCCCTTAGCTCCTTCTGTAAGAACAAGCTGTGCTCCGTATGCTTTGAGAAGATTTCTTCTCTCAACACTCATTGTATCCGGAAGAGTAAGAATTGCTTTGTAACCTTTAGCTGCTGCAACTGATGCAAGACCGATTCCTGTATTTCCGCTTGTAGGCTCAATGATTGTTGCTCCAGGTTTTAATATTCCGCTTGCCTCTGCATCTTCGATCATTGCCTGTGCGATTCTGTCTTTAACTGATCCTGCCGGATTTAAGTACTCGAGTTTTGCAAGTACTGTTGCCTCTGTAATTTCTCTTTTCTTTGAATAACCGTTTACCTGTAAAATAGGTGTTCCTCCAATTAAGTCTAATGCACTCTGTTTAATTTCGCTCATAATAAAGTCCTCCTTTAAAATATAATATAAAAATAGCAGTTACCCCATAAGGGCAACTGCTTTAAAGCCATCCCTTACTGGAATGACTATATCCTACCATATCTATATGATTTTGAAAATTTTCCTATACTTATCGTTAGTGATAACTTTTGCTTATTGCATTTTCCGCCATATCGAGTAGGATAACTCCTCCTCAATTTTCACTCGTCGTGTATACAAAAAAAACCAAAGGTAAATTACATTTACCTCTGGTTTTCCAGTCAGTTTCTTAAATATGTTATATCGGTAGTATACCATGCAAATCTATTATTTTCCAATTAGTTATTCTTATCCTCCGCAATTAGTTTTACTTAGCACTGATTACTCCTTGTACTTTAACAGTTCATTGATGTATGTCTCACCAATCTCACTTAAGAAGTGATTTTCTTTTACTATGTATCCAATTGTAAGCGGATCTTCTTCTTTCAATTTAATTGCGACAAATCCGCCTTTCAGGGCGAGACTGTCTATCATAATACCTGTTCCGATTGAGTACCCATTCATTGCAGACATTACTTCTGCAGAGGTAGCTCTGTCTGTAGACTTTATCAATTTCCTGAAATTATAGTCACCCAAAGCTTCTTCTGACAAATAGAAGTTGCTGTCACTACTCTGATCAAAGGATACGCATGGATATGGATCCAGATCTTCAAGCGACAATTCTTCTCTGCCTGCTAACGGATGATCTTTCCATACATACACAAATGTCTCCCTAACCATGAGCGGTGTAAATTTTAATTGATATTCTCTAAGCAGTTTTTTGAAAATCTTTTCGTTAATTGACGAGTAAGCAATAACTCCTATCTCACTTCGTAAGTTCTTGACATTTTCCAGAACTTCGTCTGTCCTTGTCTCGTAAACAGAGTAGTTGTACTCTTCAAAATCATACTGTTTAATAGTTTCGACAAAAGCGTGAATTGCAAAAACATAGTGTTGCATTGAAACAGAAAAGTTTTCTTTTCCTGACTTAGCTCCGTCATACTTTTCTTCAATTAATGTAAACTGCCCTACTGCCTGCTTCGCATATACTAAAAACTCTTCACCTTCTTTTGTGAGACTTATTCCCCTGTTTGTTCTTGCAAAAAGTACAACTCCAAGTTCTTTTTCCAAATCATTAATTGCAAGAGATAAAGCGGGTTGGGTAATAAACAGTCTGTTAGCCGCTTCCCTCATTGATGAAGCTGTTGAAAGTTCAATAACATATTTCAATTGAAGTATTGTCATATCACTGCCTCCTATTCAATCTTCGCGGAGCGAATATTCGTTGTAAGTCCTCTCACGTCTAATATTCTTCTTCAGGGGCTTCTTCCTTCTCTCCTATATCAGTTACCGGTTTCTCGAGTCCCTCGATTTCGATTCCGTTCTTCTGGGCGTAATCCCAAAGTGCTGCATGGATTGCTTCCTCTGCAAGAAGCGAACAATGAACTTTTACAGGTGGAAGTCCGTCAAGAGCTTCCATAACTGCTTTGTTTGTGACTGCCAATGCCTCTTTAACAGTCTTTCCTGCTACCAATTCTGTCGCCATACTGCTGGTTGCAACAGCCGCACCGCAGCCAAATGTCTTAAATTTTGCTTCCTTTATAACTCCATCCTCATCTATATCAAGATACATTCTCATAATGTCTCCACACTTGGCATTTCCAACTGTTCCCACACCACTTGGGTTTTCTATCTCTCCCACATTTCTTGGGTTCATAAAATGATCCATTACTTTTTCACTATACATACATCCTGCTCCTTTCTATTACTTGTTATGTTTCAAAAAATCTTCGTACAATGGAGACATACTTCTAAGTCTCTCAATTATTTTCTTAAGTTCATCTACTGTATAATCAATATCTTCTTTTGTAGTCTTTTCAGATAATGTAAGTCTTAAAGAACCATGAGCTATCTCATGAGGAAGCCCAATTGCCAATAAAACATGTGATGGATCAAGAGATCCTGAAGTACATGCCGAACCACTTGAGCCGCAGATTCCTTTCTCATCAAGAAGAATAAGCAATGACTCACCCTCAATAAATCTGAAGCAGAAGTTCGCATTGTTTGGAAGTCTGTCTGTTCTGTGTCCGTTAAGTCTCACATAAGGAATCTCATTCAGCACTCTGTCAATAAGATGATCTCTGAGTTCTGTCTCATACTTAATTCTGCTGTCCAACTCTTTTGTTGCAAGTTCAATTGCCTTTCCAAAACCAACAATTCCCGGAACATTGTGGGTGCCGGCTCTTCTCTGTCTCTCCTGAGCACCACCATGTATAAATGAAAGAATCTTAACACCCTTTCTTATATACATAATTCCAATTCCTTTTGGTCCATTAACTTTGTGACCACTTGCACTGAGCATATCAATATTCATCTCGTCTACATTGATTGGAATATGTCCAAATGCCTGAACCGCATCAGTATGGAATAACACTCCATTTTCCTTCGCAATCTTTCCAATCTCTGCAATCGGCTGAATAGTTCCTATTTCATTATTTGCGGTCATAACAGAAATAAGAATAGTATCAGGTCTGATTGCCGCTTTAAGTTCCTCTAACTTGACTACACCATTTTCATCAACATCAAGATATGTTACCTCAAAGCCCTTCTTTTCAAGATACTCTGCTGTATGAAGAATAGCATGATGTTCAATCTTTGTTGTGATAATATGTTTTCCTTTATTTCCATATGCTTCTGCTGTAGCTTTCAGCGCCCAGTTATCTGATTCGCTTCCTCCACCTGTAAAATAAATTTCTTCAGTTTTTGCTCCAAGAGCTGAAGCAATAGTTTCTCTGGCCTTTAAAACATTTCTGTTTGCCTCTGCCGCAAAGGAATAAACCGATGACGGATTTCCATAAAACTCAGTGAAGAACGGTTTCATCGCATCAACCACCTCCGGATACACCTGCGTAGTTGCTGCATTATCTAAATATATTAATTTACTCATATCACACACCTCTTTCTTTCAATATTTTGTTCTATCATTTTAATTCCTAGTCAATTACTATGATATACACATTCTATCATCTTCTCACGATATGTCAATAAGAAATTTTTATAGCTTTCATTTGTCAATGGGCACAACAACAATTGATATAATAACAAATCGTATGATATAATTGCTCCAATATATTTTCAGGTAGTTCATAAGAATAATCTAAATCTTTAGAATATTATAAGGAGTGAGTTAAGTGAATTATTATATAAGCGATCTGCATCTGTTTCATGAAGGTTGTATTAAATTTGACAACAGACCATTTAGCAGCATGGCAGAAATGCATCAAGTCATCAAAGAAAAATGGAATAGTAAAATTACCAATGGAGATAGAGTGTATATACTTGGAGATATGAGTCTCAAGGGGAAGAACGAAGATTTGATAGCTTATGTTTCCACACTTAAGGGACATAAGATTCTCATTCAGGGAAATCATGACGATTTGTCAGATTACAGGTATCGACAACTATTTGATGAAGTGTGTGATTACAAAGAAATACATGATTCTTATGAGGGAAAAAATTATGATATTGTACTCTGCCATTATCCCATATTTAGTTGGAAGAAGATGGGAAGAGGGGCAGTTCTTTTGTACGGGCATACCCATAATAGCGCGGAGGATGATTATTATCAGAAATGCCTGAGCGACATGGTTGACAATGATTGCAGACATCTGCAAAATGCTGACGTGATGGCGATTAATGTTGGTTGTATGAAACCATGGATTGATTATGAACCGAAATCATTGAAGGAAATTCTTGAATATTATTCTTTTTTTACTAACTCACTCGTAGTACAATAGGAGTGTTAAAAACGTATAATCTTATTTGAACTAATGATTAATTAGTTTTGATAATAAACCGTTGTAGGAGGACTTATGAAAAAAGAATTAAAAGAACTCATTATAAATGGTATCAATTCATGGGCAGATACCGATATTTACGCATTATCTCTTTTTGTATATGATGATTGCGATAATCCTTGCAAGCCAACTGTTAGACTTGGTTACAATACAGAGAGGAAGGTGCAGGAAGAAATAAGCAATGCATCTAATGCAGATGAGGCTAGATGGAATTATGCATTTTGGCTTCAAAATAGTACTTTCGTTTTTGGCGAGGATGATACAGCAGACATAGTCAAAAAATGGATACTCACAAGCGGATTTCCTTATTATGAAGAAGTTGATTTATGGGATGATGAGGATTTGAATGAAAATGGAGTGCCGGATGATGTAGAAGTAATAACAGAAGAATTTGTGGAGTTACTTGTTGAGGTTGTTCAGGAAATTCACGACGAGGGAATATTAACCAAAAAGTTTGGAAAGGAACTTCCGATAATTATTCATGAACTTGAATACTATGATCAAATTGCATTCCAAAATAGTGTGGCCAATGGAAAAGAACTTGTCAAAGATTTCACAGATTGGATAATGTCAATGTATGAGATTAGTTACTAATCGCGAAATCCGCCGGAGGCTTATAACTGAGAAGGAGATTGGACCCCTACTCAGTAAATTTTCTTACCCCCACCTTTACTTTGTTTAGAGGAGGGGGACATCTACTACTTAGTTATATTATCAATAAGTATTCTTTCAGCAACCAATGAATCACTTGTTATTCCTGTAATGTAAGGATCTAATGCCAAAATAATTTCAACCTCATTGACCACCCAGACTTCTAGAGGTAAATCTGCATCAATACATTGTTGAATATTCTCATTTGTAACTTTATCATACTGTGCATCAATAAACACTTCATTAGAATTTGTTTTTAGTTCATTTATCTGGGATATGGACTCATCTGTAATTTGACTGACAACATAACCTAATCTTGCAGATTCATCAAAATTATTTACATTTTGCAAGTGATTAATGTTAAATGAAATCCATGTAACCTTTCCCTTCATACCACATTTTTTAACTAAATACACCAAATTCTCAATTTGTTCTGTAGAATCCTCGTCGATATTTTTAATTTCTATATATGGATGTAAGACAAGATCTCTACATAATATTAAAAATTCTTCAAAACTAGGTATTTTTTCACCCGCATAGTTTGGTGATTTCCAAGAGCCAAAATCCAATTGCCTAATTTCATCAAAAGTCATTTCACTAACTATTCCAGTTCCATTAGACGTTCTATCTACAGTTCCATCATGAATACATACCGGAACGCCATCTGATGTAAATGCAATATCTGTTTCAACACATGAAAACCCCAGTTTCTTTGACATAGCAAAAGCTGCCAAAGTATTTTCTGGTGCTATATTATTATAACCTCTGTGATTAATAGAATTTATATTAGGATTGTTATAAAATTCATTTTTGTCCTCATTGTTTTGTTCTTGTTTAGTTTGATTATTTTTAGTATTCGTGCTATTGCTTTTGTTATTATTTAGATTTAGGTTAATCCCTTGATTAACATTAGTATTTTGAGGAATTGAAACTTTATTAATCTTTTCATTAATACTAGATTTAACCTTGATTTTACACACAGCTTTCGCCTTTTTATTTGAAACCGATGTAGCTGTAATCTTCGCTGTTCCAATCCCAACTGCTTTAACAATACCTTTTTTTGATACAATAGCTACATTAGGTTTATTACTTTTCCACTTAACTTTTTTCAGTGATTTAGCAGGCTTTACTTTTTTTACTTTTAATTTTATCCTTTGTCCAATTTCAAGCTCAGAAGTCTTCTTATTTAATGTAATCTTCTTTGTCCTTTTTAAAGTTTTTGCCTCGACATGATACACTGAAGCTGGAGTACACAACACCAATACAATAATTAGCAAAATTCCTATTATTTTTTTCATATTTTTCTCAATCATATTTCCACCCACTTGTTGAACGATGCACCATTTTTTTGGCGCATCATTCAAGAACGCCTCAGCGTTCTTGCTGCGAAATGCGCGTCAGTCATGAGATAATTTACTCTGTAAGTTATCTCATGCTGACATTTTCATCTGCGCATTTCTGCAATCCGCCGGAGGCTTATAACTGAGAAGGAGATTGGACCCCTACTCAGTAAATTTTCTTACCCCCACCTTCACTTTGTTTAGAGGAGGGGGACATCTACTTCTTAGTTATATATTATCATTATATAATATGTACATTACACTTTCTAGCCATTATCAAGATGATAGATTGCTCGACGCTATAGCCCACCCAAGTCAACTATGCTCACATGGCTGAAGCCCCAACATAAATGAAGAAAGACGGTGTTAAGAAATTGGATCAGGTTGATTGCGGTTCATATACAGTTTCAGAGGTGATTAACTAATTCAAGAACACTCTCGGCGTTTTTACTCACTACTTATAGAAGTGGAGTCTTATTCGACTGAGATAATAGAAATTATCGTATAACGACAGATTTCATTTATAAAAAACAGCTGTGCACTTTCATACCAATTGGTGCACAGCTGTTTTATCTTAATATCTATTATTTTGTATCTGCTTTTCTTATGTATATCTGCTCTTCTTTATATATATCTGATTTTCTTTTTATATCAGATTTTCTTTTCTCATATATACCTACTTATCTCTCCTTCTGTATTTACAGTAACCTGTCGCAGATAATACTCCCATTTCAAAAAACAAAACCATCAGACAATAAAACTCATTGTTTGCAAATGATAATGCCATATCATTCTCCATAAACCAACCACCACCGGTACAATACAAAGTCACAGGATTTATAAGCAATCTGATTACATCAAAAAAGTTGCACCAGCTGTAAGTTATTATCGTCATCATTAACAGATAAATAATGCATTGAAAAATAAAAGAAAAATAACTATTTTCAAAAATGAACCATATTCCCACCGAACACAATCCTACTGCAATAATAAACAATATCATGACAATCACTGTAGCGATAAAATATTTTCTCTCTGTCATATCCCAAAATGTAATAAACGGATATGTCATCTGCATCCTTGACTCTGCCATGACCACAGCACTAACCGCAGTATTCCAAAGATTTTTATATGGCACATTTATAAAATAGTAGACATACGTTAATGTCATTAACAACATACTATCTATAATGCCCACCATTATGCCCGCAACAGCCTTATCAATGGCTACCTTTCTTCCTCTTTTGGAAGCTAACACAATATCCCTTGTCTTATTTATCCTCTCATAATCGAGGAGATAAAAAACACTCAACATCATAATAATCGCAGTCTGAATCATAAGGCTTCGTTTCAATTTCCCGTACAAAAAGCCATGTGTTTTATATATATTACCCGGATAAAAGTTTCCTTCATACTCATTTGTTTTTTTTATCTGCTCCACTCTTTTTTGTAGTTTTTTGTAGTTTTTTTCAATAAAATTCTTATATTCTCCCTGTGGCTTATAACCGGTTTTCGCCTCTTTGATTTTAAGAATTTTCATCATATCAAGGTTATCATAAAGAGTTGAAAACTGTTCTTTATAATCTATATATGCTTTTTCAACTTCACTATACAATGCAATTTCATCTTTCTGCTGATTGTCTTTTGCACTACTCGAGCCCGTGCCTGTCATAACTGAATGCATAAAAGACATTTCGTTTTTCTTATCATTTTCAGCATAATTTTCAAATATAGACAGAAAATTGAATACCAAGAAGAAAGCAATCAATATCCACAGAAATATATTTTTGAAACCTCTCTTCATCTCAATTAAAATCATCGCATTTCCTTTCCTCATACTCATTTTAAAAATCTTCTCTTTTACGGTTCATACTCGATTTGATAATCTTCTCTTTTGCGATTCATACTCGATTTGATAATAATCACTTAGCACATACGCACTCGAAACAGTAGTCATATCACATCTGATATATATCCCTCGCCTTATCTCTATTTATTCTGATTTTTGCGATCAGGCACATTGCCACGCATATTATTACAATCATAATCGGTTTTATGTACACTGACATCCCGGTATTCAATTCATAATCAAACATTTCGTATGTCAGATTTTTGACTGTAAAAAACATGCCCGTTCCACATATAATTGAAAAAATAATTCCCCATATATAGTTTTCTGCCAGTCTTGCAATGCAATAAACGAAAATAGCTCCAAAAACACAAAACATAAGTACTGCCATTTCAAATATAAACATATAAGTTCCAAAACTGATTCCATCAAAAAGAAATGAGTTTCTGGCACATGACCAGTTTTCACAACTCCAAAAAATCGCCAATCCTTTTGGATAGTACATCAATGTGTAAATACCCAATTGCAATGCGGATACTATCAACACTGCAATTATTGAAGCAAACAACTGGACTGAAAATATTTTTCTTCCAACTTTCGTTGAAACATACAATGGCATAACACCGCTAAGTCTTTCTCGTATCTGATATGCACATATCAGCACAAAACTGATTATAATAATAAGCGCACTCATATATTTCATATCCTCTTCAAATATATATAAGACACCTTCGGGCAACAGAGAAACATACTGCTTTGTCATCCTCTTCGCATCTCTGTTATCCAATTTTGCAACATCCTTTTTTGAGACTCCGTATATTATCCCCCTAAATTCCTTAATGTTTTCTAAATGCTGTAATTCAAAAAACATTTTTCCTGTTTTTTCATTGTACAATGTGAACTCATCTATTTTCTTTTCCAATAGTTTTTCATTTTCATTCAGACTCGCCTTTTCATACAATTCATTTTTCTTTTCATACAATTCTTTCAATGTTGTTATTCCATTACTGTTAAGTATTTCATTACCGGCTATTTCTTTTTCTATTTTTTCTTCTATCTGTTTTTCTTTATTTTCTAATTTGTACCACTCGTCAAATTCTATTTTGGGGCCAAACTCATCAACCAGTTTGGCTGCAAAGGGAATATCATAAGATGAATCCGTACACTGCCCGCCACATGGATGTCTGGTAATTTCCATAAACATATTGTAGATGAGTACAGTAAATACAATAATTCCGATTACAAGTCTGATATCAAATATCTTTCTTAACTCTTTTAGCAATATTATCATTTTCACTCTTTCCTCCAATTAATAACGCCTTAAAATTATATACAATGCTTTATATCATCTGACGTGGATACTGTATCCTCATCACTTTGATAAACAACGAGAAATACGTCTTCCAAATTCGGCAGGCATTCTATTGCTTTTTCACTTTTGAAGGCACTATTGTCCCCAGTTTCCCCTTTATCATCGTAGTATCTGACATGAAGATGTCCCCGCTCCTGTCTTGCCGATAAAACATAATATTCTCTCTCAAATGTCTCATATTCCGTTTCCTCTATATCTCTCTCAAATACCTTTCCATCCAGTCTTTCACAAATGTTATCAACTGTATCCATGGAATACAGGCGCTTATCCTTTATCATTATCACTTTGTTGGCGATTGATTCAATATCCGATACGATATGGGTTGATAATATTACTATTCTGTCCTTTGACAGGGCAGATATAATATTTCTAAACCTGACTCTTTCCTTAGGATCTAGACCTGCTGTAGGCTCATCCAAAACGAGAATTTTGGGATTATTTAGCATTGCCTGTGCAATACCTACACGCTGTATCATTCCACCGGAAAACTTCTTCATCTTCTTATTTTTTACATCAGAAAGTCCCACCATCCCCAGCAAATCATTCACCTTTTTTGCGGCTTCTTCTTTTTTTATTCCTTTAAGAGACGCAAGATAACTCAGGTATTGCACAGGGGTGTTGTTTTTGTAATACCCAAATTGTTGTGGAAGATAACCTATCAGATCTCTGTATTTTTCTCCCATCTCCATAATATCCACCCCGTCATATGTTATTATCCCTTCACTTGGAAATAATAATGTTGTAATCATCTTAATCATAGTTGTCTTTCCTGCTCCATTTGGTGCAAGTACCCCGTACAACCCATTATCAAGTTCTATATTAATATCTTCCAATGCACTAAACTTTCCATACTTTTTACTAATGTGCGACAATGTAAGCATTTCTTTTCTCCACCTTTCTAACGTATATCACAAAGCCAATAAAACAAATAACCGCAACCGAGACATGCACCACTCCCGGAATCACTTCAAATATAATTTTTGTAAATCGCTCATCTATTTTTGAAATGATTATTCCCAAAATCATCCAAGCTCCCATCAGCAATAAAATGCCATAGCTTTTATCTATCCTACTAATCAATTCAAGTGACAACACAGCAAATATAAACATACAACTAATTCCAACCACCGTAACATTCAAAAAGTAATCTCCGCTATAGCCTTTTATAATCACTGAATTAATCATATTCACAACAGTTAGAATTATACTTGAATAAAACATTCTCAAAGACACTATATATGAATTGGTGTAATGCATTGTCTTTTTAAGTTCGATCACCCCATCCTGTTCATCCATCCAACATGACAAAAATGCAAACACCAGATAGCATATCGGAAATTCCATTATTGTCATTACAGTTTTTTCCGACATATTATAAAATTCATAATTTGAAAATAATAATTCGTACAATGCATAGACAAGAAATGTAACAATTGTAGGACCGTAATTCCTATAAAAGATCATTTTAAATCCCGGGCCAACATATATTTTTTTTATTCTGTCTAATAAGCTTTCTTTCTGTCCGAGGGCTGTGTCAACAATAAATGTTGTCTGTATTTCTATCTCTTCCTGTGTAGGATAATCAACCAACATTTTTAGATTGTTGTTATCGATATTCATGCAACTCTACCTCCATCTTTATTTTTTTCACCATATTGTAATACCTCGTCTTTACAGTCCCTTCTGAAATACCAAGTTCACCTGCGATTTCTTCAAAGGTCATCTCTTCAAAACACTTTAGTTTAAAAATCTGTATCCATTCCGACTTATATCCTGCTACTATTTTCATAACAATTTTTATCAGTTCTCTGTTGATAATAATATCCGAGATATCCATCTCTTTTGAGGGTATCAGTTCTACGATATCTTCCTCTGAATCTTCACCGTACAACGAACATTCCTTAGTCCTTGTTCTGTAATATGAACTCCTGTAAAAATCTATCACCTTATTCGATGATATTCTGTGCGCCCATGTTCTGAAAGATGCTTTCTTTTCATCAAATGTTTGAATATTCTGAAGAATAAGAATAAATATCTCCTGAGTCAAATCCATGGCATTTTCTTTATCTCCAACCTGCCTGAACACATATTCATATGTATCCATGTAATATCGATTGACCAGTTCGTTTGCAGCTTCTTTATTATGCTTTTTCTTTATTTTCCGGATTAACTGTGCGTCAGTTTGCATGCAATTATTCTCCCTTAATCCTTTATTTTAAAGTATTTCAAAATCCTAAATATCCACAGGATTATTTTGAATTGTAATTACCTTTCACTATTATATACGATACAAAATGAAATATAGTTTTATTTTTTTTGCATTTTAAAATGGACTGTAAAAAGATTGTACCGGTTGTCCTTATCGAGAAAAATGTTGTAAGAAAAAAGAAGGAAACAGAACTGCAAGATTGAATAGGGAATTAAAAGGCTCTTATTAACATAGGGCTTATTAAAGTGCCTCTAAAATCATCAATTATAATAATTATACATAGAGAAACAGAACTGCATTGGCAATAGCCAATGCAGTTCTGCTATTTAGAGACTTTTTTTACAGCCCCTTTCTTCAAAAAATATAAATAATAGGATCCTACTCTTTCCATTTTCTCAATTATTATCCGCCTGCCAACTCAGCAAATCTTCCAATGTTGTTGTATCTACAACATTTTTAACGGCATCATTTATCTTTTCATATAACATAGCAGGAATACAATTTGCCTTTCTATCGCAAGCTTCTTCTCCGCTAACGCATTTTACAGGTGCAAGATCGCCCTCTGTCACTCTGAAAATCATTCCCACGGTATATTCTTCCGGTTTCATTGTAAGAACATATCCACCCTGAGCTCCTCTAATACTTTTTACCATACCTGCTTTATTTAACAAGGATATAATCTGCTCAAGATATTTTTCTGAAATCCCCTGACTCTGGGAGATTTCTTTAATACTTCTTGGATGTCCTGTATTGTCAGCTGCCAGTTCAAGCATCAATCTTAATGCATACCTGCCTTTTGTTGATATCTTCATAACATTCTCCTATATTCACAGCGCCTAATATATCCTAAATCTAAAAAATATTTCCGGCACTTTATTCATTCCTAGCATTCTGCTGTGAATAATATCTTAACATACATTAAAAACAAAATTCAAGCGCTAATGCACTTACTCTCACTAAGATTGATATGAACATCGGCAAAATCAATCGCCTCTCCCTCATGGGAACTTATTATTACCATACCTCCTGACTCCTTGAATCTTCTCAACACCTCAAGAACTCTCCTGACATTCTTCCTGTCCAGATTTGCAGTCGGTTCATCCATTATTACTATTTCAGGTTTGGAGATAATGCTCCTAGCTATTGCGGCTCTTTTTATTTCTCCGCTGGATAGACTTTTGGGATACTCATTTTCCAGATTATCAAGCCCCAATTCAGCTAACACATTTAATATTTCTTTCTCCATCTTCTCTGACTTAGTCTGTTTGTTCAATTCATAAGATAATTCAAGGTTCTCATACAATGTCAAGTAAGGAATCAATTCGCAATTTTGCGTTACAATACCTAAGTGCTCTCTTCTAAAATCTGCCAACCGCTCCTCGTCGTAATCGGTAATTTCCTCTTCTCTGTAAAACACCTTTCCCTTAGTGGGGCTGCTGACTCCGGAGATTATATTTAGCAATGTACTTTTACCCACTCCACTGTCTCCACTGAGCACGATAAGCTTTCCATCAGGCAATGTTAAATTTAAATTCTCCAACACAGATATTTCTCTTTTATTTCTCAGGTATTTTTTTGTAATCCCTTCTAACCTTATTTCCATCCCACACTCCTTCTGCCCTCTGAAAGACGGTCATTTATATGTATTTCTCCGAGAGACATCTATTTCAATATTTCTTTTGGACATACTTTCACAATACTAAGGGATGAGCAAATTGGTCCAAGTCCGGCTGCAAGCAAGAATACCAACCCGACAATAAGTATGTTTTCTTTGACAGACGGAAGAACTACCGGCACTTTACTCACATTATCTATCACTCCAAACAGAACAAAAAACGATAAAGCCCCAAACAATGTTCCTATTGCAGATCCCACAATTGAAATCAAAATTATCTCTTTACTTAGGATGCCTTTTACATTTTTCCTACTCACACCGATAATTCGCAAAATTTCTATTTCTTTTTTTCTGTCTCGAATAGTAATGTAATAGATAATATACAACAAAGATACAGTAACTATTATTAATGTAATACTAAAAATCACACACGGAATATACATATCCTTCAGTCCACTTGTAAGTTTTTCTGTGACTGTATCTCTATTTACAATGTCAATGTCTTCAATTCCTGCCAAACCTGCTGTTACCCTCTGTAAATCTACTCCATCCTGAACTTTTATTAATACTGCAGAGATGTCATTTTCGGTTACATCCTTAATCATACCTTGGCCGGCTTTTTTTGCATCAGACAATATCTCATCCATCCTCTTTATGCTGACAAATACTGTCTCATCCATGGATGAACCGCTCTCCTCAAGCACCGATGCCACTCTGAACTCTTTTCCAAACATTTTAAATGTTTTGTTTCCTTTTATGGCAACTTTACTTCCAACTATGATTTCCCCATTCTCAATTGATTTCAGATATTCTTTATCAATCCACGGAGTAATGGTAAAATCAGAGTCCATATCCACACCGATAATTTCAACGGACTGGTCACAGCACGAAGCTTCCATTGTCATAAGGAAAGTTTGTGCTGATACTTTCTCCACGCCTTTGGTTTTCTCAATATCATTAAGAACCGATTTATCCATATAAAAGAAATTCTTTTTTGCAGTCAGCAATAAGCTCTCTAAATCTTTTCCACTTCCTTTTGGAACAACTATGATATCCGCTCCCATACGATCGGCTACATTTTTAGTTCCATGTTCCATTCCCAATGAAATAAGTCCTACAAAAACCAGGGCGTAAGATAGTATCACACCAATTAAAACAAGTCCTATACTTCTATATATTTTTGAACTGATACTTTTCGCGATTAATCTATGAAAAGCCTTCATTCATTCCACCTCTTACTTCTTCTTCAGCAAAATTAGAGTATCGATAATTCCAATACCTGCGATCACAATTCCCGCAATTATAAGCAACGGTCTTGTATATACGTAACAATGCATTGTCTTCATTCCGCAGACAGGTGCAATTACAACCGGAAGAATAGCAATAACCACACCTCCGACAATCTGGATAACAGAGAGTATTTTGTTAATAACTTCTTTAGATAATGCAACCTGAATTACTGATATCAGGATTAAAACAGCTGCGACAGCCAATGCTATTGCCTTGGTTTTATGACAAGGGGCCTCCATTCCACCCATATCTCCGCAGACATGGGCGAATGTAAACAATCCCGCAACAATAATTCCCAAAACTATTATTTCCAAAATATTTAGTATCTTATGTAACTTCATTAATTAACACCTCATATTCTTTATTACTGATTTTTAAGCCAATGCCTCTCACTATTTTTCAGTGAATGTTTTGCTATCTGAATTATATACAACTGAATCAGGAACTCCTTCTAAATCCGGATAAACCTTTTTTGTGAAATCATCTAAATTCAATGACGGATCCAAATCTCCTGTCTGCTGTAAATCCTTGAAAGAAGCCACAAAAGTCTCTCTTCCAAGTGTTACTGAAGGTTCATAGTTTAAGAGTGATAAGATTTCCCCATATCTGACAATATCCTCATTACTCTCTGATGGCATATATCCATTTTCAACCTGAAGTCTCGCTGCTTCTTCAGGATTTGCCTGAACAAAGGCAGCCGCTTTCTGAATTGCTCTTGCATAGGCAGCAGCACCTTCTTTATTGTTTGCTATAAGTGCCTGAGAAACATAAGCCTGGCAGCAGTATTCTTTTGAGAACACCTCGTCTTCGCCTATATCCAAAATCTTATTAAACTCATAATTCTTCTCTGCATTGTAAGCAACAGGATCATGGATACCTATTGCATCAACCGCTCCGTTATCGAGAGCTGTCGGAAGATCTGTCATGGCATATGTAACAAACTGAATATCTGCATCACTTCCATTTACCTTGAATCCAAGACTAAAAAGTTTTCTCTTTAACTGAATAGGTGCAGAATCAGACAATGATGCAACTCCGATTGTCTTACCTTTTAAATCTTCTAAGCTTTCAATTCCTGTTCCTTTTTTTGAATAAAATTTTGTACATCCTCTGTGCAGGCCTGTAACAAAGGCAATTTCAAGACCGTTTGAAATTGGCTGCATCAATGTACCGGTAAGTCCATAACCCGCATTAATCTCACCACTGGTAATCTGTTCTGTAATAGTATCAATATTTGATGTGACAATTTTATATTCCTGACCGATGGCCTTGAATTCCTCATCAAAGTATCCGTTAATAATTGCAATATGTACCGGAGCAAGACATAAGCTTTCCTTATTATTCAAAATTTTAACTACGTTATCTCCTTTTGAACTTTTCTCTTCTTTGTTTTTTCCACAACCTGTAAATGATCCTGCAATCACAGCCACACTTACAGCTAGCGCTAAGATTTTTTTCATTTTTTTCATCATAATTTCCTCCATTTTCTTTTTTTATAAGTAATACTCAGGTTCAATATTATCCCCTGCATAGTTTAGTATCTCAAGTATCTGAGTTCTGTATTTAAGAAAGTCATTGTTTCCTCTGGCTCTTGGTCTTCCAAGTTCAATATCAATTACTTTTTCTATCTTCGCAGGTCTCGGTGTCATTATTACGACCTGATCTGACAAATATACAGCCTCATCTACATCATGAGTAACCATGATAATTGTTATTTTTTGTTCCTTCCATATTCTAAGGATTTCATCCTGCATATTCATTCTGGTAAATGCATCTAACGCACCTAATGGCTCATCTAACAACAAAACCTTTGGGTGCCCTACCAATGCTCTTGCCAGAGAAGCTCTCTGATTCATACCTCCGGACAGCTGATGAGGATAAGATTTTTCAAATCCCTTAAGACCAACCATCTCTATATAATCTTTAACATCCTGCTTCTTTTCTTTATATATGCCTCTGGCTTTCAATCCAAAGGATATGTTCTTTTCTATGGACAGCCACGGATATAAATTTGCCTGCTGAAACGCAAATCCTCTGTCGTGTCCGGGTTTTTTTATTTCTTCACCGTCAAGAAATATGGCTCCGCTATCCGCAAGATTTAGTCCTGAAATAGCTCTAAGCAATGTTGTTTTACCACATCCTGACGGGCCTATTAGCGAGATGAAAGCTCCTGGTTTTACATTTAAATTTATATTGTTAAGCGCCTTCACTTCGCTTCCGTCCGGATTGATGAAACTCTTCGATACATTCTCAATAACAATTTCTCCTACCATTTGATTACTCCTTTCTGCCATCCCAGTAATTTGTCCTTAAATTTGAATAAAAGAGTAATAATCAAATTACATAAGACTGCCAATATTATTAACCCCGCGTACACATTAGCATACAGCATCATACTTTTCTGCCAGTTCAAATACCAGCCGATTCCCGACTTACATCCAAACATCTCAGCAGTTACCAATGTGATAAAAGAACCTGTTGTTGCATAGAAAAATCCCAAAAACACACTTGGCAATGCTGCCGGAATTCCCACTTTGAATATTTTATATAATTTTCCTGCTCCCAAAGTATCTGCCACTTCGAAGTATGTCTGTTGAACATTCTGAATTCCGTTACTGGTCATTACTGTAATCGGAAACCAAACAGACAAGGCTATCATAAATACCGCAGCCTGATATGATGTGCTAAAAAGCGACAACACAAGAGGTGACCATGATGTTGCAGGTATCGGTCCAATTATTTTGATAAAAGGATTGATCCAATATGCCAGTTTTTTGTTGAACCCAACCACGATACCGGTTGTAAATCCCAATGTTGCCCCAACGAAAAAACCTATAATCAGCAATTTTGCAGATGCCAAAATACACTGTAATATCAATTTTCTGTCATTAACAAAAACTGCAAACACTCTGTCCAAAGACGGGAAGAATAAAACCGGTAACAATGCGTATTTACTACATATCAGATTTATAACATTTATCAGCAATATTCCTCCTGCCAGTAAAGGCCCTATATTCTCTACTTTTTCAGATATCTTTTTATTGAAAAACGACAGCAGATATGCCGGCACAATTATAATTCCTACGATGCATAAAAAATAAATAAAGTAGGGGTTATCTGTCTTTGGCTGGCTTGGTGAATTCGGTATTGCAATATCAACTGCAATGGCAAGTATCAAAGAAATAATCACGCTCACTTTTTTTATCTGTTTAACAATCATTTCATCCTCCATCTCATTTTTCTTGAATTAAGAATTTCCTTTAAAAAAAGAAAACCAGAGATATAACATGCACAATGCAATGTTAACCTCTGGTTTTCCAGTCAGTTTCCCTTGTCTACAACACTGAAATAGTATCATATAAGGAAACTTTTGTATAATCTATGTAGTTTATCGCTTGCTATAACTTCTTCTTATGTTTCTGGCTTTACTTATCATTACTGTATACTTCTAACTCAGCAATCTGCCCTGATGTTGCTCCGGTATTTTTAGTAATGTTAAGTCTTACATATTTTGCCTTTACCTCATCAATGTGAACCACCACTTCATTTCCTGCCTTTGGATCAAAAACATAATCTGCAGATGGTAGTATCTCTTTGAAGTTTTCTCCATCCTCGCTTACACTTATTGACATTGTCTGAGTTCTCTTTGCCCAGATAGGCATTGGATTAAGTGCCATTTTAATAGTGTGAATGTTAAATGCTTCTTTTAAATCACATGTCAATATTGCTTCCTCTCCTGCAGGACCTTCCCAATAAGAAGTTCCCTCCGGACTTCCGTCATTTGCGTATGTAGCAGGATAAACATCGTTGTATCCGTTTGCCTCACAATGACCTTTTCTCGCCACGTTGGTTCCCGGTATTTCTTCAGGCACATACTCAGCAATAGTAAACTGCTCATTTTCCTGAGCTTCCTTCTGGTCAGGTGCAGTTACAATCTGAAGATTCTTTTCATCCATCTTTGCTTCCTTGTTGCCTGCGGCAACAAAACAATTTATTCCAAGCGCAACCACCAGTAAAATGATTGCGACTATAATTCCTTTTTTATTCATTTATAATCTCCTTTCTGCTAAACATCTCAATATCATCCGTTACTCAATTGTGATATCTGCAGTGTTTTTATCAACTGTAAATTCACCGTCCTCAAGTGACTTAATCTTTTTACCCTTGATTTCGAGATTCTTAATTGATACTCCCTTAACTAAATGATCAGCATCATAGCCTTTGATTTTTGAAGGAAGTTTTTCGTTTCCGTAGAGAACCTTAAATCCGTCAATTGCTACATTTTCAATATATCCTCTGTCCATTGTTGAAGACCAGTTTCCACTGTTGACAATGCCGATATCAATAAGGTCCGGTGTTCCGTCACCTCTGCCCACTGTAGCTTCCTCCACAACAATGTTCTTATAAGAAATATCAGTTACAAGTGCATTGTCAGCATTGTGTATTGAAAGTACAGGCTTGTGGAAGTTATGAAGCACTGTAATATTATTAAATTTAATATTTGAAATCTTCGAATTTTCTTTCTTTCCTTTGTTTGTCTCGTATCCGATTTCCATTGACTGTGCCAGGTCTGTCCAAATCTGAACATTGTCAAATGTAATCAAATCAGAATTAACATCATAATTCTTAACTACAAGAGAATCATCCCATGATCTTACAAAAGAATTCTTAACTGTGATATTACTGCATGACTGCAATGTAATTCCGTCACCGTTTGGTCTTGACGAAATAATTTTAACATTTTTGATTTTTCCTCCGGTAGAGTCATATGACTGCAATACCCATGCATTTGAGTTCAATGCAATTACACCCTCAATAGAGAAATTTGTACAGTTATCAAATTTAAGAGGAATCTGAGCCATTCTTCCCTTCCATCCGGAAAATTTAGAACCGTCAATAATTCCACGTCCTTTAATTCTTACATTTTTTACAAAGTTTGCGTTTACAATTCCGTGAACTACCGCACCACCGGAAATATAAAGTGTCTGATTGTCTTCAAGTGAAATGTTCTCGATATCCCACTCACCCGGTCCAATGTACAACACATTTTCTTTGTCAAAATCCGGAATATCTTCCTCTATTTCATTTGCAAAAATGTGAACTGCTCTCTTTACGTTGTTGTTGAATTCCACAGTGTAAGCATCAGGTGTATCAATTCTGAATGTCACTGTATGTTTCTTTTTATTAATTTCAGGTTTAATACCATATTTGAGCGGTCTGATTGTTACATAGTTGATTTCCTTCTTTGGAACCTCAACTGTAATCTCAACCGTTCCGTCAAAATCAAAATATGTGATTGGTGTTCTCTCCTGTCCCGGAAGATAACTCTCAATCCATGTGTGAGTATTATTTACATTAGTGTCATAAACGTAGCAGTCTTCGCCGTTTACTCTTACTTTTGTGTCCACACAATGCTTTAACTCAAAATCTCTGCCTTCCTCTGTTGCAAACTTCAAATCATCTTCTGTTGCATCTTTCAAAGATTTTGGTCCGTCATAGAGTACCACCTTTGAATTCTTAATAACTTCATTTGCTTTCATCTTACTCATTGTGGCAGGAACCTTAACCGCACCAAGGATGATTCCCACAGTAAATAAATAAATTAATACGCATCCTACAATGAAGCCAACCCTTCCACCAACTCTTCTGTTTTTTTCTAGCATAATATTTCCTCCCAATTATCAACTGTTTTCAAAGTTCTTGAATGATAATCTGCTCCAAGTTCTGCATGGAACGGACCTACTCCAAGGGATTTCATCTTTCCTGCCTTAGCAGCCTCAATTCCCGCCTTCGCGTCTTCAACTACCAGACACTCTTCCGGAACAATGTCAAGCTTTTTAGCCGCTACCAGAAACACCTCCGGATCCGGCTTTGACTTTGTAACATCAAGGCCACAACTAATCTTGTCTATATATGGAAGAAGCCCGGTTTTCTCAAGGATAAGTGGTGCATTCTTGCTGGCAGAACCAACTGCAGTCATAATTCCTTTCTCATTCAGCATCTTTAAAGTTTCAAAAGCTCCATCAAGAACTGCACTGTCATCCAGGTCCTGAAGCATTTCTACGTAATAATTATTCTTTCTGTCAGCCAGTTCTATCTTTTCTTCTTCTGTGTACTGTTTGTCTCCCTTTTCAAGGACCACTTCCAGAGATGCCATACGGCTTACTCCTCTCTGTCTCTCGTTGTCCTCTCTGGTAAAGTTGTTAATACCGAGTTCCTTTGCAAGTCTCTCCCAAGCATTAAAATGTAATTCATCTGTTGAGACAAGCACTCCATCTAAATCGAATATGACTCCCTTCATGATTAAAAATTCTCCTATATCTGATATTTTTCTATTCCCCTTCCAAACAGTTTCTCCTGCAACAGGACATTTTGCAAAACCCGCTATACCAAACTAAACATTTGTACATTAATTATTTGATATATGCTTAAAATGTGTTAAAATGATTAGTAGGTTTTACGTTACACCTAATCTATTTTTCTGTTAATATTTTAGGTTTTACTCTATTGAAAGGAATAATGTATGGTTACAATTAAAGATATTGCAGCGGCAACCGGCGTCAGCGCCACCACTGTATCAAATGTTATAAACGGAAAAGCCGGTCGAGTATCAGCAGAAACCATAAACAAGATTAATACAGCCATCAAAGAACTTGGTTATGTTCCTAATATGTCTGCAAAATCTCTGGTTTCCCGCTCCTCAAAAGTTATCGGTTTTGTGAATCACATATTAACTTCTAAAAATTCTAACTTCATGGAAGATCCATTTCTCTCTAAGTTAATCGGAATACTTGAGTATGAACTCCGCGAAGCAGGTTATTTTCTCATGCTTCGCACCGTTGAAACTCCTGAAGAATTCGAGGCTTTTCTCAGAAACTGGAATTTGGACGGTCTGTTTTTAACTGGTATCTTCAACGACAGATTCTTTGATGCCGTTAAAGCAAATGCCGGCAAAATTCCAACTGTTTTAGTTGATAGTTACGTTCATCATCCCGATATGTGTAATGTCGGTCTTGATGATTTCGGAGGTAGCAAAATGTCTACCAAATATCTCATCGACAAAGGTCATCGCAAGATTGCATTTGCAACCTTACACATCAAGGACGGCGGCGTTTTGATGGAGCGTTTCCTCGGTTACAAGGCCGCTCTCGCAGAAGCCGGAATCAAATTTGATGAGTCCCTGGTTTTTGAATGTAGCAATGACACCAAGCAGTCCTATGAGACCTGTAAAGCAATTGCTGCCAGAAAAGATGTTACCGGTATTGTTACCACAGCTGATTTCCTTGCCGGAAATCTTATCAGTAACTTCCACCATTTAGGTGTCAGAATACCTGAAGACATCTCTATTGTAGGATTCGATGATTTAAATATATGTAACATCCTGACTCCACGTCTCACGACTGTTCATCAGGATACAGACCTAAAAGGTCGCACGGCGGTTAATTTTATGCTTGAGCTTCTTGAACATAAAAAACCAAGTCCGAGCGAAATCAATCTGACTACATCAATTACCGAGCGTGAAAGTGTAATTGAAATTAAACGTTAGTTTCTAAAAAGGGCTGTTGCAATAAGATTTCTTATCGCAACAGCCCCTATTATTTTTCCTAACAAATTGGGGAATTGTCACGCCGGCAATATATTTGCCTTTTGTCTGAATTACATATCATCAACCTCTGTGACCAAAGCTTCATTGTCAGAAATCTCCACCCTATACAAAACATTTTTGTATGTGATATGGAAAGACATCTTTTTCCAGCTTTCAGGAAGTTTTGGCTCAACATTAAGTTTGCCATTCTTAAAGTTCACTCCTGCGAACCCTTCCACTGCCACCATATATGCTCCACCTGCAGATGCAGGATGAGTTCCACCAATGTACACCAGGCCTGCCCACTCTTTTCCTCCCGGAGCCAAATCTGCCGTCGCGGATTTTGTAAAGAGAGGGAACGCCTCCTCAGTCATGTTGCACATACACGCCACAAGTGCGTACATACATGCACTCAAGGATGAACCATGTTCCGTCCTTTTCTCATAATAATTCCAGTTTTGTTTCATCACTTCCAAGTCGAAGTCCTGCGGATACATTGCAAGCCACGTAATAACATCCGCCTGCTTGATTACCTTTGTGTGACTGGCCACACCGTAAGCGCCACCCCAGTACTCCTTTGGATCAATGAGCCTGCTTCGAACTTCATCCACAGTTACATCTTCAAGTTCTTTATATCCGTCAAACTGTGGAATAACTCCTTCGCTGTCAGGCTGTTGAATAAATATCTTATCAAAAGCGTCACTAAACTTGCCAATAAGCTCTTCTCTGTCTGCAAACGCTCCCAAATATTCTTCATTTTCAAGCACTTCAATAGCAATTCTAAATGTATTCTTTGCCATTCGGTTCGTGTAGCCGTTGTTGTCTATTCTCTCGTGATACTCATCCGGTCCGATTACGTCCCTGAGTTCGTATCTGTCATCACAAACCTTTTTAATCAGTGCACTGTAGTAAAACTTTGCACATTCAACAATAGTCTCTGCGCCACCCTCTTTTAGAATCGAGTCATCTCCCGTAAGGCTTATATATTTGTCCATTGCGTACACGATAGCCGATGAAATGTGTATCTGTTTATCCTTAAAGTATGTTCTCATCGGTCTCTTTGTAAACACATCTGTAACATTGTAATCAGAGCATGCATCAAAGCCATTTTCCTGACTTTCCCATGCGTAGAATGCTCCGTCATATCCGTATCCCTTCGCCTTCTCTTTTGCTCCCTCTAAAGTATCAATTCTGTACTTTATCAGTTTTTTAGCAACCTCAGGCTCTGTCATAATGAAGAAATCCAGTATGAACATTTCCGTATCCCAGAACACAGCACCCTTGTAGGTCTGTCCCGACAATCCTCTCGCCGCTATGGACAGATTATCTGCATGTCTTGGCGCTATACAATGAAGATGATAGAGAGAATAATTAAGCGCTTCCATCGATTTATCATCACCCTCAATTATTATCTCTGAGCGTCTCCAAAGATTTTCCCAGGCATTTTTATGTTTTTCCAGCAGTGTGTCATAACCTTCAATCGCCTTAGTTACTGCCGCTTCCTTTGCTGCTTCAAGTGGATTTTCACAATCAAGACTGGTATAGAGTGCAAAGTATCTCTCAATCACATATTTTTTATTTAAATCTGTGATAAAGCTAACACTTGCTACCGCCTTATTTATCTCCTCCTCGCGTTTAACTTCGCAAGGGAACTCCACCGTAACCTTTTGTGCCACCGACACATTGTGGTTTTTCTCGTGAGTCACCGCATCCACGGTCATCAATCCGTTACTGTTTACTTTTATAATGTCGAAATGCGGACCGTTAATATCCCACACATCAGCGTCAATTCCAAACACATACTTTACATCGGCGTGGAAATCTGCGGAAATCTCGGTTTTAATAGCACCGACATGTACATCATCCATAGACACAAACCTGGTACTCTTGAGAGTGATATTTCCTCTCATAAGTCTCCATGTAGTACATCTGGTAAAAATTCCATATCTGTAATCAAGCTCCACATAATGTTCCTCAGCGGAACTCTCCGGTAATTTCACGACCTCATCATCAACAATGAGATATCCGTAAAAACCATTTGGTGCATTTACCGGTTCACGCCAACCATCACCAACCTTGTCATATATTCCGGCAAGGTTAACGGCCACAAGTTGCTCTTTTGTGTACTCCTCAAGAGTTCCTCGAACTCCCATGTAGCCGTTACCAACGAGGTGTTTATTTCCGTGCCAAGCTATGTTATCTGAATTGAACGAAATATCTTTCAATTTCCAATCAATCATTCTACCTACTCCAATTGGCATTCATAGCCGTTTCTGTCAATATTTTGCATTTTGCCGTAAACCTCCATAGACACCGCTTTGTCGCCTGTGGTCTTGAGATTTACTTTATCCTTGGAAACAGTTACCTCAACTGTCTCATCATCATAATTAATTTTGAATGAGTATCCGTTCCAATCTTTTGGAATAGAAGGTGCAATCTTAATACAATCACCATCTGTTCTGAGTCCACCGAAACCGTACACAATATTCATCCAAGCTGCTGCAATAGATGTTGTGTGGATACCCTCTCCTGTATTTCTGTTGTAATTATCGAGATCCATTCTCGTTGCAAATCCGAAGAAATTATAAGCTTCTTCCTCCTTATGCAACTGAGCTGCCAATATGGAATGTACAGAGGGTGAAAGGGAACTCTCATGAATACACTTTGGTTCGTAGAAGTCATAATTGGCTCTCAGTTGCTCGTCGGAGAATTGAGAATTAAACAACAACATAAACATTAAGACGTCTGGTTGTTTAATCATGTCGTTTCTATATATGCGGTCATAAGACCAGTTACTATATAGCGGAAAATCAGTGATTGGAATAGCATCCACATCCAAATGAGGTAGTTTAAAGAATCCGTCATGCTGCTCGAAAATCTTCGTATCCTCATGGTAAGGAATAAACATATCCTTTGCTGCCTTCTTAAACTCATCCATCTCAGAAGAGTCATATCCAATCTTGCTTGCAAGTTTCTTAAAGTTTTCTGAATCAGTCTCAATAGCTTCTTCAATCTTTTTAACAGTGTAATCTAAAGTAAACTTGCCCATATAATTTGTATAACAGTTATTATTAACCATCATCTGGAACTCGTCCGGTCCCATTACTGCGTAGTAACCGTACTTTCCATCCGGAGCATAGTCACCACGCGAGACAAGCATTCTGCTTATCTCAATAAGCATCTCTAGTCCGTAATCAGACATAAATTCTTTGTCTGCAAAAATCTTTTCGTAGAACCAGATGCCATATGCAACTCCTGTAGATGCCTGAAGCTGAAGGCTGGCATGCTGCCAGAGATCACAACATTCTTTACCGCTGATAGTTGCTATCGGATAAAATGCACCCTTGCAGTCCAGAGCATTTGCTCTGTTTCTTGCTTCATCAAGAGTCTTGTATCTGAAATACAACAGATTCTTTGCCGCCTCTTTATTATTGAAGATAAAGAATGGAAGACAATATGTCTCTGTGTCCCAGAAAGCATTTCCATTGTATGCTTCTCCTGTAAGACCTTTTGCTCCTATGTTTGTGCCTTTAACAGCTCCATGGTATGTCTGGAACATCTGGAAAATACAGAATCTGATACCCTGCTGATTTTCCTCATCACCGTCAATTACAATGTCTGAATGCATCCACACATTGTCCCACCATTTTCTCTGTGTATCCACAAACTCGTCGAAACTTTCCACCTTTATATCAACATTCTTAGTTGATGCTTCGTATTCCTCCTTGCTATCACCGTCTTTGAAAGCAATATTTCTAACCTTCTTTACAAAGGAAACTGTTTCATCCTTTGCCAGTTTCATTTCAATTTCTGTCGCTACAAGTTTTTCATCGACAATTTTAGTTTTTGCTTTATAGACATCTCCAAATGCTGAATCATTACCGTTTGCCACACACTGAAGAGAGCATGCACTGTACACTTTCTTATCTGTGTTAAGTGTTTCTCCTTCAATTTTCATAGTTATAACATCTGAAATCTCCACTTCATGTTTAGCACAATTCCACATGTTCTTTTTCTGCATCATGTGAAGTTCTCCAAAATCAAGTCCTGAAGTAAACTTCAAATCCACATCGCCTGAAAGAGCTGTGAGAGTTATTCTCTGCATTGCCAGTTCAACATCTGTCATTGACAATACTCTCTCAAACTTTACAAGTACCTTTTTGTCAGCTGACACATTCCATACAAAGCTTCTTGTGAGAAGTCCTGATTTCATATCCAGTTCTCTAACATAGTCAGTAATATCTGCATCTGCAAGATCAAGCAAAACGCCGTCTGCTACAATTCTTGTGTACAGGTAATTAACTGAATTTACCATATACTCTGAAAAGTCTGTAATACCTTTGTAGTGTCCGTACTCAGGTTTGGTTCTTTCGTAAACTCCGTTAAAGTAACTACCCATAAGTTTGTCTTTTGAGTAACCTTCCTCGAAGTACCCCCTAATCCCCATATATTCGTTTCCAAGAGAGAATATTGACTCTGCTACTTTTCCGTAATCAGGGTTGAATCCCTCTTCTATAACTTTCCAACTGTCTGTCTTAAAATATTTATCTGCTACCTTTGCCATAAGTTCACCTTTCCAATTTTGCTTATTTTACGTTTTTCATATTCTCTTTTACTTCAACCAATTAAAACTTTAGCCTTTAACTGCTCCACCGGCCGCACCATCTGTAATCTGTTTCTGGAATAATGTAAACAGAATTGTAGGTGGAATGATAGAGAAGAAGATTGCTCTAATCATATCAATTGCTGTAGTTCTTGATGTTGAATATACATAAAGCTTAACCATAACTGTCTCTTTTCCTGATCCGTTAAGTACGAGATAAGGTAAAAGGAAATCTGACCAGGCTGCTGTCACTGAGAATATTACAATTACCATAATGATTGGTTTTGACATTGGAAGTATTATTCTTGTGAATACCTGGAGTACATTACATCCATCAAGTTTGGCTGCCTCTATAAGTTCCTTTGGAAGTCCCTCAAAGAACTCTTTGAACAGGACTACATAAAACGCGTTCGCACCGTAACTAAGCCAAAGTGGTATGAAAGAATTGTTGAGTCCGAGTTTGTTGATATTTACAAACAACGCAACAATACTTGTAGTTGCCGGTATCAAAAGGGACCACATTACAAGACCTGTAACAATTTTATGTCCCTTTGGTTTAAGAATTGCCAGACCATATGCAAGCAATCCGTTGAAAATAACTGCTGAGATAACACAGCCTATTACCATAATGAATGAGTTTTTATAGAAAACTGCAAACTGAAGTTTATCCCAAGTCTCTATAAAACCTTTAACACTAAAACTTTTTGGTAGAAGTGTTGCCTCTTTAGTAAGCTCTTTTAAATCCTTAAATCCTGAGAACATTACCCAGAATGCCGGATACATTGCTATAATTCCGAAAATCGTACAAACAATCATGATTAGTATGCAGATTGCTTTTACTTTTGGAGATTTTACATCAAATCCTCTGATTGCTCCGTCTGTCTTATCAGCATATTTTTCGAAAAATCTTCCCAACTTTTCGTTCCTGATTTTTTCTGTTCCATCAGTATGTCTGTTGAACAATATCCTGCACCTCCTAATCTTCTTTCTTCTTTGTAAGCTTCATGTACAATCCGCTGAGGGCAATCAGCACGATACAGATAATAACTGAAAGGGCTGCTGCACATGGATAGTTGTAATCTCTGAAAGCGTATCTGTATACGAGAAGCATAATAGATAAGCTGGCATTATTTGGTCCGCCGTTTGTAAGTACCAGTGGTTCATACAATATCTGGAATACTGCAATTACCTGCAGGATAAGCATTGTCTTTCCAAGATCCAAGATACAAGGAAGTGTGATGTGGAAAATTCTCTGGAACACTCCGGCACCGTCAATTGCTGCCGCCTCGTAATATTCCGGATTGATTCCACTGATTCCCGCCATATAAATAAGTGATGTTGAACCTGCACTTTTCCAAGTCATCGCTATGATAATGAGCGGAACTACCCATGCCGCATTATTAAGCCAAACCTGAGGTTCAATTCCAATTTTTGATAATAATATATTTAAAACACCAGTCTCGCCCGGTTTGAAGAAGTATACCCAGAGAAGTGAAACTGCCATTCCCGGAATCATATTCGGGAAGTAAACAGCTATTCTGAATAAACTCTTTCCTCTTACTGTCTCACTGATGAATATAGCCAAAATTATAGGTACGACAAATCCGATGATCAATGACCATGCTATGTATTTAAATGTGTTTAAGAATGCAGCTTTAAAGCTGACATTGTGAAGAACTGTTGCATAATTTTTCAGTCCTACGAATTCCTGTAACTCAACTCCTCTGGCTGAGTATAATGAAAGTCTTACACTTTCAAGCAATGGTTCCCATACAAAAAATCCAAACAGTACTAATGCAGGAAGCATAATAAGCCACGCAAACACATCACTCTTCTTTATAAAACTTTTCTTTCTTGTAATTATTTCTACTCTTTCGCTAATGATTTTACCTTGATATTTGCTCAAAATAATCCTCCCTGCCCTTCTCTTTTTTATTGGAAAGAGGCAGTGGCAGCCTGCCTCTCTCCGCTTTGTTGAATTCCGTTTCTCTTATTTTCCGGAAAGTGAATCTAATGTTGACTGATAGTTTTCATCTGCCTGTTTCATAAGTGCTTCAATATCGCAATTCTTGTCTGTTAATACAGCCTGAAGTACGTTTGTAAGCTGTGAATACATTTCCTGAGCATCACCTGGTTCTTCAGGTTTGATGTTCTTGCTGTTCTCGAAGTATGAATCATATAATTTAGCATCAACGTTCTTGAATTCGTCGATAACTGCTGCTTCTGCATCAAGATATTCTTTGTTTGTCCAGCACTGAACTGATTTGATTACAGGAACGCCGTTCTTTACTCTGTCCTGAGCACTTGCTTTCATACCTGCAAGAACTGTATCTGTTACAACCGGTGATTTACCCATTACTTCAAGGAAATCAAGTGCTGCATTAATTTCTTTTTCTGTTGCATCTTTAGAGAACATATATGGTGTACCACCTGTAAGTGAGTACTGATCTCCGTTTGGTCCTGCAGGGATAGCACACATAGCAAGTTTGTCAACTGCAAGTCCGTTTACCTGTGTTGGCTGGTTAACAGCATCGTTTGCTCCAATGTACATTGCTGCTCCGCCTGTTCCTAACTGCTGGAATCCTGTTCCCCAATCTTCTGCTGTTGGGTCAGCTGTAAGTACATCATATTTCCATTTAAGGTCATATACATATTTCATTGCTTCGATAGCTTCTTTTGACTCTAAGTTAGATGTATATGTTCCGTCGTCATTCTGTGTAACAAGCTGTGCACCAAAGTTCCAAGCGATGTTAGAGAAATGCCATCCGCCTGCGCCATCTTTAGCTAATAAGCATAAACCTGCAGCGCCTGTCTTATCTTTGATTGTCTTTGCTGTCTGTGCAAGTTCATCCATTGTCTTAGGGAAAATTGGAATACCGTCTGCATCTACAAGTCCTGCCTGCTCAAATAATTCAACGTTACACATAAGTCCTAAAACATATCCGTCTCTTGGAACACCGTAGATGTTTCCGTTTTCATCTGACATAAGTGCCTTAACTTCTTCACTCATATCTGCATCCCAGCCTCTTGCTTTAAGTTCTTTAGTGATATCTGAGCAAAGTCCCTGTTTGATAAGTTTCTGTGGTTCTGTATACCATGTCTCAAAAATAGTTGGGCAGTTACCAGATGATGCAAGTGATACAAAAGTATCTGTTGCATATGTGTAGTGTGCCGGTTTAACTGTTACATCAGGATGTAAATCTTTCATTGTGTCTGTGTATCCCTCGAATGTGGCAACGTCATCAACCAAATCATCTGATGGCCAAATACCAAGTGATAACACTGTTTTTCCGTCATCTTTCTTGTTTGAACCGGTATTTGTTCCTGAACCGGCACATCCCGCTAACATAGTTGTTGCAACTGCTGTTGCTAATGCAACACTAACAAGTTTCTTTTTCATAATTAAAAACCTCCTCATTATGAATACTGTAGAATTAAATTTGAAAAACCCGCTTAATAAAACGTTTATAAAGGTTTATCGTTAAACTTTATATATGTTAATATAAAAAGATTTATTCGTTTTTTAATCCTTTTTTCACATACATCTCCGACCGATAAAAACCATAGTGAGTTTTGCTAGGTTTAACGTTAAACTAATAATAACATTATCCAATTTGTTTGTCAATAATCCCCTAAGGCGCATAATACACAAGATTTTTAAGGGGGTTTTCAATAAAAACGATTACAAAATTGTGCAATTTGCACAATCGGGATTTATTTAATTCTCCGCAAATCACTACAGAGCTTTATTACATGGGGAAGTTCAAAGAACTTTCCTATGAAATAAAAAAAACACCTGCATTGGCAATAGCCAATGCAGGTGCGTTATTTAGAGGCTTTTAAGCCCTTATGAAGGCGACACCCGGATTTGAACCGGGGATAGCGGTGTTGCAGACCGATGCCTTACCACTTGGCTATATCGCCATCGAACTCGTTTAGTATAACAAGTAATTCAAATAAAATCAAGTGTTTTTTTTAGAATAATGAAGATATAGCTAATTCTAATAAATTATAGTTGTAAATCAGGCTTAACAGAACATTGTCATCAATGATGGCAAGAAGCTTCTGTCCCTGCTCTGTTGCACCAAATGCTGTAATAATAATACATATAATCCAGATAAATAGAAGGGCTGTAGCAAATCCGAATATTGCCCCTCCACCTTTGTTGAAGAAATCGATTACCGGCAACTTTGCCACCAGATCCAAAAGATTTATTACAATGCCTACTGCAATAGATACAAAAATCAGCAATACAATAAATACAATGGAATCCACGATTTTATCTGTGATAGATACAACAATATAGTCAACAAAGTTATCAACCTTAAGTTCTTTATAGCCAATTTCTGTATTATTCTTCACAAGAGAATCTTTTATATTCTGAGGGAGCGAGAGTTCTTCAATAACATTCTTTTGCTCTTTTACTCCAAGTCCTTTAAAATCATCATTGTCCTTAGCTGCGCCAACTGTCTTTTCGAAATACACAACTATACTCTTTCTAATCGATGTATAGACTGGTGTCTCTTTAACCATATCTCTGGCTATCGGTGTAAGAATTGTCACTATGGTTAAAACAATAACCACCGACAATAGTGAAAATACGGACTTAACCAATCCTCTGACATAACCGATTATAGTCATTAATATAATAAACGCAACCACTCCGGCAAAAATGTAATTACCCATGTTTCCTCCTCTACTTTATCCTGATTCTTTCCACCTTATTATTTTTAATAATAAGGTACTCTCTGAATTTTTCTGTAGGTATCACTGCATTAATTGTCTCATCAAATGTGTATGAGAATTTTTCTTTTCCTTTAAAAGGAATAATCTTACAATTCAAATCGTCATACATCAATATATTTTTCCCTGAGAATTTAATGTCATTGAAATCCATATCAACGGATTTCTCCATAACTTTATTTCCCTTAAGGTCATATACCACAACCTTATATTTCTTAGAACCACTGTCATTTTCAAACACCAGGCCAATATACTCTGAATTATAGAACAGCTTTTTAATTTCTTTTTTAATCTTAATTTCTTCCTGCACTACAGGCTTTTCTCTCATCTTATATATAGAAAGAATATTGTCTCCCACAGCTATTGCAACATTATTTTGAAGGAAATTTACAGTTGGAATAACTGAAGTCTTATAGTTCATTCCACCTACAACTCTGTCTACTTCATTCTGTCCCACGCCTCCGAAGTTAAAGAACATTACTTTCGACTCAACGGAACCGCTTGAAATGCAGACATAAGAAACTATCATCTTAGTGCCATCCTCCGACAATGAAAAGGACAGTGGATATCCGTTTCCGCTAAGCAATGTCTTGTGGGAAATAAGAAGATCTCCGTCTTTGTCATAAGCCTCAATATAGTTTGCCTTGTCCTCTTCCAGCAATGCAGCTACAACTCCCTGGTTAGCAATTTCTATACTGACAATAGGATATGCCGTATTAACCTTTCCCCTTTCCGACTGCTCGTCAAAAATGTAGATAGTGTTTCCTCCCTTGTCAGCAACTGCCACATAGTTTCCACACACATCCACTATCGGGTTTGACATCTCATACGCCTGAGCCCAAACTGTCTCTTTACCGTTTACATAGGATATTCCATCTAAACCATATTTGATAAAGAAATTACTAAATGCAACATACTGATTCCCGTTACCGTCATCAGTATCAAGTGTCTTTAGGACTTTATACTTGTCATATGACACATTCTTTTTATATATCGCAACTGAGAGCGATGCCACTAATACTATGGCACATACTACAATAATTTGTATTCTCTTTTTTCTTCTGTGTTTTTCAAGACTGCGCTCGATACTACTTGTGTCTGCCATCTTTCTACCTTATCCTTTATAAAAGCATTTCATCTATTATAATCTATTATTATTTATTTGTACAACCTCTTATACTATACCACTTTTTAGAGATTTTATGGCAACAATATTTTTTGTCCTTCCTTGATGACGTAATCATCGTCTATTCCATTCATCGCTTTGATTTGTTCCACCATTTTTCCCGTACCATAATAACTCACACTTATGTCATAGAGAGTCTGTCCTTTTTTAACTGTATGATACATGCCGGAGTAAATACTTCCACCTGTCTGACTACTCTTATTCGTGATACTTTCTCCACCGTCATTCGCTGTGCTTTGATTTTGGTCAATGCTACTGTCTTCATCTTCTATCCGGCTCTGAGGATTTGTTTCTTCTTCCTGAAACTGATTACTTTGCATCTGAGAATTATCCTTCTGAGAATTATCCTTCTGACTCTCTTCCTGTTTTTCCGGAAGTATAGAGGACAATATCTCATTTACCTCTTTAACATTATCAGAATTATTGAGAGTATCTATTGAATATTTCAAGTTTTTAAGTTCTCCGTAGTTGTTTAACATTACTATAGTGGACAGGAGCAATGCAATTATCAGGATACTGCTCAGTCCAAATGACAACTTACTTCTAATTCCCTTTTTCTCACCCTCATCCACATACTGTCGCACTATTTCTCTAAATGCACTTTTGCCGGATTCCTCTTCTTTCACATTTTTATAATTATTTTCCTGCACATCTCCCTTATTAGAAATGCTCTCCTTGGCGCTGATATTAACGCCTCGCTCCCCTGCCGTCTGTTTCAGATACTTCTTTACCCTGTCATTCTTTTCATAATATATATAAAATCCGCTCTGTTTTTTCAACTCGCCATTCTCATAAATATAGGCCTGCTCTTCTTTTTCGTTTCTGTCACAAAGAAAGCACACCTTATCGTTACCTGCAAAATGGTCAATATGAAGTTTGTTAATGGATTTCATCTCCTTACCCGAAATATACGAAGATGAAACATACCATCCTACAATCTGGAGCCCCTCATAAAAATGATTGATATCTTTGTAAATATCCGCCCAGATTTCATCATTAAAAATAATACTGTTCTCAATTATCTCTCTCGATTCAACCAGCCCATTTATAAATATGCAGGTTTCCTCTCTGTTTCGTTTTATCTCGCCCAGCAATACTCCGTAATTTATCATTGAGTCATTATCATTTTTCTTTTTAATGGTACTAATGACATAATCTTCTATGTATATTTTTCTGTTTTTGGATGCATCCCCTATCTGCCTAATATTTTTTGGCACCCTAATTTCATCTGAATTATTAGTTTCCTTCTCATTATAAATCATCTCTTTCATAAGTCCTCCTTGTCTTGATTTCCTAAATGATAACACAACCATTCGGGTGTAATTTGTCAAAACAAAGAATGAGAAAACTAAAATTTAGTGACAAAATCGGATGCCAAATAATAGTAAAATATATTTTTTTATAAAATAGTGCTTTTAACGACACACATAACTTTCATAAGCGCACTCTGTTCACTGAAGGGTTACTCAACCACCTGTGAAAGCACCTTACCAATACTGTCTCTAATAACAAGATCAGCCTTGCTATCCTGAGGAGTCTCTTCTTTATTGATAAGTACAAGTTTACTACCCTTGAAGTAGTCAATAAGACCTGCCGCAGGATACACAGCAAGAGAGGTTCCTCCTATAATAAGAACGTCTGCTGCCATAATTGATTTGATGGCGTTTGCAAGAAGCTTATGATCAAGGCCTTCTTCATACAATACAACATCAGGCTTAATCTTTCCTCCGCACTCACATCTTGGAACGCCTTCAGAATTCAAGATAATATCAATTCCATCATATGCCTTTCCGCAGTCCTGGCAATAGTTTCTGTATATACTTCCATGAAGCTCAAAAACATTCTTACTTCCGGCCATCTGATGTAATCCGTCAATATTCTGAGTAACAACAGCTTTAAGCTTGCCCATCTCTTCTAATTTTGCAAGAGCAAGATGTGCTTTGTTAGGCTTTGCATCAGGGAAGATCATCTTATCTCTATAGAACTCATAGAACTCTTCCGTATGCTCTCTATAGAACGTACGACTCAAGATAGCCTCCGGTGAATATTTGTATTTCATATTATATAATCCGTCTACACTTCTAAAATCAGGTATATTACTTTCAGTTGAAACACCGGCCCCCCCAAAGAAAACAATATTATCACTGTCATCAATGATTTTTTTCAACTCTAAAATCTTTTCATCCATTAATCCGCTCTCCTTATATAATATACTTTGTCAAAATGTATAATAGCCTAACTTAATTATAAAAGTTGTACGGTAATGTTTCAATATCTTTTTTCATAAATATCCTTGTATTTACAACAATTTTTCGGGCTTTTTGCTAACACACCACATATTCCCTATCGGCAATTGAAATTACATCTCCGATTTTGATGTTTGTAAGAACGTGAGGCTTCAAAATTTCCCCGTTAAGACTGGTTTTGTTTGTAGAATTTAGATCTTCTATTGCAAATCCCTCCTCGGTTTGTTCTATCCGCATATGCACACGACTTATTGTTTTTTCATCTATAATATAATCCGCACTCTTTTTGCTCTTTCCAATAATGCATGGATATGTATTCGGTATGATAGTCTCCATATTATCCATATCTGTACTTTTGAGTACCACTCCCACCTGAAGAACATTGCTCCTTAAAAGCACTGTCTCCTCTACAACTTCTTCCTCCTCATTTTTAATATTGTCACTTTCGTAATTATTATTATCAGACTCAAGCTCCATTACCTCTTTACCCTGCAAGCGTCCATAACAATCATTCTCTTCAGAAATCACACAGGCCATCTCATCCACAGTAAAATACTTTTCATTTCGCTTAAATAATTTTCCGAACAAGGATCTTAAGGTACTTTTATTACTTTGCCTATCCTTTCCCTTTTCCTTATTATCTTTATCGCCATTTCCCTTGCTCCAAAATACGCTACCCTTTCCGATATTATTCTCCATATCTTCTTCGACAGTATTATAATAATCGCCTTCATCATACACGGTATTTAAATTTTCATAGGCATCATCATCATAGTTTCTATGCTCCGGTAATACTTCTGACTCGTTTCGTTCCTTTTCCTTTTTATAAATATAATTTACAATGTCATCTGTATCAATTTCTTCTTCAGAACACACAAACTGCTGTAAGCCATAAGCCATTATCACTGTCTCTCTGTCTTCATGGTCCGCATTCTCTATGAAAAAATTGGCTAGTTTTCTGTATTTTTGTGTAATACTTTCTCTGTCAGTATATCCGTAGCAAAATTGAATCTTATCACCTGCTTTATCAGTAAAAATGTATTTCGGATCAATCATCACTCTGTTCATATCAATCATAAACCGCGATAATTCTTCTTCCATTTTTCCGATTTGGACAAAAATATTAGCTATTGTATTCTGAGTAAGTTTTTGATTCTGCACCTTATCTTCAAGTGATATCTTCCCCGAAATATCGTAATAAATATATTCCTTATTATCAATCTCTCTTATTGAGCAATCACATATTTCCGGAATCCTATTACTCTCTATCATTTTTAATTCATAATTATTTTCTCCACTTTCCAATGTAACCACAATATATTTTCTATTTACATCTTCTTTGTAGCTGACTTTCATTTTCCTCACTCCTTCGAAACCATATCTTCCAACGTTTTAAACGCATACAAGTAATTAATATTTAAACTGCTTTCCGACCTAACACACTCTCTCACTGAATTTATTCCTAACAGATTATCCACTATCGCAAACGATATATTTTTCTCCCCCTTAATCTCCACAGTATTTTTGTCGGATTTCCATTTTAATTTCTTATAAATAAAAACCACTGGATTATTCGCCTTTGTTTGCGACAGTTCTTCTCCCTCGTAAGCCATACTAATTGCCGCACTGTAAGCTCCCGCTTCTATCTTTGTAATATCATGAACATAAAATGTCATATATACTACCAAAATAACAGTAATAAAAACTATCGGTGAGACAAGCGCCATCTCAACTGTCTGGCTCCCTTTCAGCGTTCCCATTTAAATACCTCCGCACATTCCGATAAGTGCTAACGCAACCATTAAAAAAGGGGCAAACGGAATCTCATAATTTTTGTTTACCCTCTTAATCACTATCATCAAAAGTGATGCTACTGCGCACACAATCAGCGATACCATAAGAACATTTATTATATTTTTAAAGCCTAATAAAATTCCTAAATTAACTATCATAACCCCATCTCCTTTTCCTATTTTTTCTCTTGTTATAATTGCCAATATCAGGACTATAATGCCCGGAATCATGGAAAATATTATTTGTCTTCCTTCCCTTTCTACATACATGGAATACACAATTCCTAACACAAAAAACATTACCAGCCACTCTATACCAATATTCTTTTCTTTCATATCCATAGCTGTACAAACAACAATAAATATAAAAGCCATTATCCACCCTGTCATACTCTATATCCTTTTCTATTCATTTACATTCTCTTCTTTGCAGCAATCCTTACATGGCGTACGATTTCCCACTTGGTCAATATCAATTTCGATAACATTTCTTGTAATACTTCCACATCCCATATCAAGATGATAATTGCTACCGTATTCTGTATAAAAAACCATCTGATTAGAACTGACCTCGTCGCTACAACAATATGCACATTTATAGTATTTACCACCCTCACTGTTACGTTTATTTGCAATCTGACTGTACTTACACTCTCTCAGCGAAATGGTAATATGTGAGCAATCCCTTCTGGCATGATATACGCTCCCGTTTTTAGTTATGTAAACTTTTCGTGACTCCTTACAAACACTTTTCCCATTCCACACTTTTATTTTTGTACATTTTTTACTTTTAATTAAACCAATACTTTTAGGAACAAAAGGAACTTTTATTTTGTAACCGGCCATAATCATTAATTCTCCACTTTTTTTATTGTAGCCTGACTCAGAAAAATCAACTTCTGTCATCCCCCCGTCTATACATATTCCTGCATTCTTTAAGTCATCCATTTCAGATATAAAATTTCTTTCCAGATATTCGCAAAGCAACTTTTCGGACAAATATTCTTTTACACTTAAGAGGTAGACATTATCCTTCTCTATGCCATGTTCCAAGAGCAGCTCTTCTATTTTTGAATCTACATCATAATACTTATTGTTTTTGATAATAGTTTCTGCCTGCTCCTTGTAATACAACAGTTTCGCTGTCTTCTTAGCAACATTATCCAGGGACATCTGTACACACTGTTGACAGTTAACGGTAATCATGATTCCCACTACCATTAAAATGCTAAATATAACTGCAGATAAAGAAAGGGCTGCCTCAATGGTAAAACTTCCCTTTACATATTTTGAGGTGAATAAAAATGTCCTTTTCCCATTTTGATTTTTTAACTTATCCTTATTTTTTAAATCAATAATAGCCTTGATACTTGGAGAGAGCACAACTTTTATTATTTTATTTATTTTGGAAAAGGACACTTTTATTCACCTCACTTTTTGTAACCCACACTTTTTAACATTGTTATATCAATAGGCATAATTAATTTTTATGGTGGACGTATATCCCGGACAATCACTTCCTGAAACTAATTTTCCAAATGGATTTTTCAAAAACACATTATTATACCTGTACCCATACTCCACACCGATTCTATTTACGCAATCTGATAGTTTGAAAGACGAATTATAATTTTTCGCTATATTGGTCTGCATCAGATCCATAGTTCTGTATGCCAGCTTTTTATTTCCCTCAATCATCAAAAGAACATCCAGATACATCTCATAATCAATTTCAATGTCTGATAGTTTTTTCGCCTCTGACTTTTTATCTTCTTTTTCTTTTTTCAGATTTCCCCCCAATCCCAGGAGATTGGTCTTCCAATCTGATATTGTTTTAATCAACTCAATACCGTTTCCTTTAAGTAATTCTCTTACTTCCCACACAGATTCTGCCAATGCCCATGCTTCAATTAGAAGAATTTTTATTACCGGCTGTAACACCGGGAGTCCGATAACCAAACTAATAGCTGTGGCAGCAGTCTCGCACTCAGTAATCTTTGCCGGATCTCTAAAGATACAATAATTATTAACCAACTGTCTTATACCTAATATTTTTGTAACAGTTAACGTCAAATTGCTTTTATCCGAATCCTTCCCGTTTAATATGTACTCTAATTCGTACTTAAGTGCCGTTTTATCTTTCACTTCCGGTTTTGTAAAACAGTTAAAATTATTGTTAACGTAAGATACAAAAATCCCCTTATTCAACGGATTACTGAGTGTCCTGATTTTTCTGAGTTCTCCCGAAGATTTTGAAGGCAAATTCTCCGTCAATATCGTGCAGTCTGACACCTTTGACACATCCGGTACAACCATTCCAAGCACCCCGTTTTGTATGAGATTTTTTGCAGTTTCATAAAGAGATCTATATTTACCTTCTTCGTCATCCTCAGAAATCATAAAATTATCAATACTATCATCAACTATTTTTAACTCATCATAAATCCGGGCTAATATTTCCGCCTTCACGCTTTCAATATCAATCTCTTCTCCCTCTGAAAGATTATTGATATAATTTTGCAATTCTATGCTGTAATCTTCTTTGATTTTTTCAACACTGTTGCTTATATCCTCTAACTTTTTTTTATTTAAATCCCAGACATCTCCATCTTGATTACTATCTTCTAATCCCGCCTCCTCTTTGATATCAGATAGCAGTGTTTTTCTCTTTGTTTCGTATGTACTGCCTGTCTGCTCTGCTTTTTTTATCTGCTTTTCCAAGGAGATAATGTATTTATCGAAACGGGACTTACTCTTTTTTATTCCCCTGATTCCATCAGCGGTTAGTGATTCACTGTTTTGTTTAAGTATTTCTTCTATTACACTGATTTCTTCGGCACCTTTCCCTTTTTTCTTTTTAATCTTTTTTAATCTCTTATCACATTTTTTGACTAAATTTGAAAGTTCATCTATCTTTCTCGAATTCTCTTTTGAAAAAACTTTCTTTGTATCTACCTTCGAATCACTTAAATTCTTTTCAGTTTCCTTATACTTATTAAGGCAGTCAATTATATACTCTGCCGACTTTTCAACTATTTCATACTTTTCATAATCAATAATCTGTCTGATAAACTCATCTGCTCCGTCACCTGTTACACTCTTGCAGTTCTTTAATGATATATCTTTAAGTTCAATACAATTTTCAGTGTTGTTGACTTCCACCGCACTTCTTAGGGATTCTTCCATATCTTTGTCCCATACCGCCAAAGCTTTATAATCTTCAAATAATTCTCTGGCATAGCACGCCATCTCTGACTCCGTTGCAATGTACGAAACACTTTTTGACCTGACCGCAGATACATACACTGTGGAGGATTCAGCTATAGTACACACCATGGCAACAATTATTGTAAAAGTCAGACAAAAGAATACTGTAATGCTGCCTTTCTCTTTCCCGTGCAATCTTTTTTCCATACTAGAACGAACCCACTTGTGTCTTTATCGTCAGGAAAATGGTATTTGCCACAGTAGTAATTTCCCTCTTGAAAAGTGATGCTAAGCCAATAAAGACCAGCACTATCAAGATTACCTCTACTACACCCATTCCTTCTTCTTTCGATATGATTTTTCTCTCTATGCTTCTTATTTTTTCTTTTCCTTTTAATAAAGTTTCTTTCATTTTCATCCTTCAAATTCCTCCTCAACTTACAATTTCGTATTGACCGACATAAATGCCGGTACAATGATTAGTACAATGCTGAGTATCAACATCATTATCATCGGAGCCAATAATTTTGTCCCAGCTTCTTCTCCCTCTTTCAATGCATTACTTTTTCTCTCCCCCAGAGCCCTGATTAATTCCTCCTCTAAACATTTACATACATCTTCGCTGCCCCTTCGTAAATTTTGATCAATAATATTTGCAAATCTCACATAACTGTGCACTGCACAGTTTCTTCCGTACTGTTCCAGAGCAACTCGCTCAGATACACCTCCCTTTATCTTTTTCAACGTATTTTCGATTTCCCTAAAAGCATATCGTCCTCTCTTTTCTCTATTCATTTTTAATATAGCTTCCCACGCATTTGCAAAGGACATCCCCGCCTTCAAAAACAACATCGTATTGCTCACAATCTCAGGATAATCTGCAGCCATCTCCAGATTTCTTTTATGAATTTCACTATCAAGATCTCGATCCTTTATCACAAACACCCCTACTGCAGTTATAATTCCAAGTATTATGAACAACAATCCAATATCATCATTGTATTCGTAGTACTTTATATCTTGCCCTCTGTACTTTCGGGGAAGTGTTACTGTATTTTCAGACCGCTCCAATGCATCCACCTGTTTTTGCACGTAGTGAGGTAAATTTACATTATTTTTTTCCGGAAACACCACCAGCTTATACTTTATCTCTTTAGTGCAATTTTTGAATGTTAAGACTGCTGTTAATTCAACTTCAGTTCCACCTTCCGATACTCCTTCGCCAATTATTCCCTCATCATCAATAATACTCTTATCACTGCTTTCCCACGAAACCGATACTCTGTCATCTCCAACCACATTGCACAAATTCAAATTACTGTCAACTTTTTCAAATGACTCATTTGCCCCAAGCATAATCCTTCCTAGTTTTTCTCCTACGTCCTGAAGTATTTCCTGCACTTTAGCTTCCGTATATTCTTTTGGCATGATATCAATGAGTAAAGTCTCCTCCTCACCCGATATATATGCCTTTATCCTCATTTCTTTATCTATCTTTTCTTCCCTCAGTATTTCATTTATCTCTTTGTTGTCTCTTATGTAATTAAATTTGATTACAGTCCCCATGAATGACGAAATATAAATAATAAATACAGCCATTGCAATTTTATCTACAACATATATGTATGCTTCCCATTCCACTCTCTCTTTTGCGTTAATTTCCTTTATTCTTTTAATTATCTTTTCAATATTTGAAACCACAATTTTCCGCAGAAAATAGTCAGCTATAAACATGGATACTCCATAAAACATCCACAACTTCGCTTTTTCTTCTTTGCATCTTTTTCGTTCATCACTTCTGTAAAAAAAAGTTATAATAAAAAGCGCAATCAGGAGCAAATCCCAAATGATAAATCCCCACATTTTTCCTCCCATTTTACTATCAACTATCAATCACATTCTATTTGTATTATTTTTGATGACAAGCAAACAACTGCTATATAAACCAAGAGGCAACCGGTCATAAAAATATGTCCCGCCATGGTTTCATACATAACATCAAACATACCTCCCCCTGTCATCGTGGCATAAGCAAGTACTGCAACCGGAGCCACATTCATAATATGTGATTCCAATTTTTTCTCTCCTATTATGTGAGCTACTTCCTCCTCCACATCAAAACTCTGACTGATTGTGCTAGACACAAGCTTAATTACCGAAACAAGATTTCCCCCTGTTCTCTTCGCATTGTAAAAAATCTGTCCAAACAATTTTATATCTCCCACACCACTTCTTTTTCCAAAATCCTGCAGTGCCAGTTCCACCGGAATATTTAATTCAATTTTCTTTATAATAACTTTTAGTTCCCGGCAAATAAGACTATCTTTGCCATGAAGTATCATCATCTCTTTGTAACACTCTTTAATGGCATTTTCGACAGAATAACCTACCGCCAGCAAATCGGAGAGAGAATTGATTGCATCCTTGAATTGATATTTCAGTTGCTTTTTTCTTCTATTTACGAGATTCTTTCTTCTGCTCTCAACAAATAATTTAAGTAGCGGACTAAAAATAAACCCATACAAATATCCCCCATAAAACAATTTGCCCACGATTATTGTTAACAAACAAAATTGGCCTATCAAAATAAGCATTTCCCTTTTGCTAAAAGTATATTTTTCATAGTCCATATGATCTAAATCCTCTCAAGTTTTTTTCTGTTAACAAGTTTATTTCCTGTAAAACTCAAACTTCCTCCTACACCCTTTTCCCTGACAAAAATACTATTTGTCTCTATCTCTCCATGTTTTATCTCTCCAACTTCACAAATCTCAACTACTCCTCTGCTACCATCTCTGAATCTCCCGAGATGAACCACTATATCAACGGCTGAGGATATCTGCCCCATAATGGCGCTCATTGGAATATCTGCCCCCATAAGACACATAACCGCTAATCTTGACAGCATATCCCGTGCCGAATTTGCATGTCCTGTGGACAAACTGCCCTCATGCCCTGTATTCATCGCCTGAAGCATATCTATAGCCTCTCCACCTCTGACTTCCCCTACTATAATTCGGTCAGGTCTCATCCTTAATGATGTTCTTATTAAATCTCTTATACTAATTCCATTCTTTCCTTCAACATTCTGTTGTCTGACTTCCATTCGAATAATATTTTCCACATTATGCAATCTCAGTTCCGCTGAATCTTCAATTGTTATAATTCTTTCATTTGACGGGATATAATCCGACAGAGCATTTAAAAATGTAGTTTTACCTGTCCCTGTACCGCCGGATATAATAATGTTATATCCGGCTTTGACAAGTGATTGTAGAAAATCAGCCGCCTCTTTTGTAATACTTCCCAAAAGTATCAGTTTTTCCATAGTAATGCTTTCCTTAGGAAATTTTCTTATTGTCACAGCGGACCCCTCTATAGAAATAGGATTTAAAACAATATTGACTCTTGATCCATCTGAGAGTCTTGTGTCTACTATAGGATTTGTCTGATTAACTCTTTTATTTGCCATAGCTGCAATCTGTTGTATAACATCTTCAAGTTGCTCTCCTGAAAAAAAGCATCCGTCAACCTTCTCTATTAATCCGCAACGTTCAACAAATATATCTTCTGCGCTGTTAACCATAATCTCAGTAATCTCGTCGTCCGATAATAGTTCTGTAATTATTCCAAGCCCCCTCATGGAATCAAAAATCTGCTTATGAATACTAATTCTTTCATATACAGACAGCGGCATTTCCATTTTCTTTTTATCTATCACCGAATCAATAACTTCATGAAGAACATCATCTTGTATCTCCTCACTCATATCCACTGTACCAATCACCTGTCTTCGCAGTTCTTCCACTAAAGCTTTATTATCTTCCATCCATACATGCCTCTTTTTCTTTTAGGAGTTTTCTTACAAATTCACCCATACACCCCCACATAAGTTCCTCTAAAAAATTTTCATCCCACGCAGGCAGTTCCTTTAACGGCAGTTTTATTTTATTTGTCTTTTCCAATATGTCCTCTCGGGCTGAATTAAATAAAAACTCCTCATACTCGTTCAATTTTGCCATAGACATCCTGTCGTTACATACAGGCGTATAAATATAATCACTAAACTCTAACAATGACATAACATCGCTAACCATATTGCTTAAATCTAAAATAATATAATCATAATTTTCTTCCGCGATTGCATTTATTAATTCAACCCATTCTCGGCTATTAACATTTCTCAAATCATTATGATAAGTCATCGGAGGAATATAATCCATTCCATGATATTTTCTTACTACGGCCTGTAGTTTAACCGATATCAACTGTGGTGATTGCTTATAATAATAAAGTAAATCTGACAAATCGCTTTTGTGTTCATCAGGTAAAATGTTACTTAATCCTGAAAACTCCTCCAAATTCACATATAAAACTTCATGTTCCTTTGACAATAACTGTCCCATAGTAATCGCCAACGAAGTCTTTCCGCTTCGCGCCACAGGTGAATACACACCTATAATCTGAGCTCTCTTCTTAAGTACTGCCGATGTTTTTTTTATTCCGCTATCAACCTCCGCTATTATTTCCAACATTTCACGAATAATATTATCCACTGACTGATATTTATATATTTGAGGATGTGATATTTCACATGATCTCTCCTCACCCTCATCAAGCACTATAATATGTGATACACAAAAGGACTCCATCCGGCTATTAAAGGACTTGCCCGACACCAATAAAATGTCACTCTCATCATTTTCAAAATGTCGCTTTAATTCCTCACTTCCGGTAAATCTCTTAATCTTAAATGGAAGCCTGGGCTTTCCGCTAATATAATCGCTAAATCTTTCTGCAAACAAAGTCTCTTCATCAAAATATGCAATTGTAATCATCTAATTCCTCCTATACATTTTGTTTGTCTTTGTTCTCTTATTATATATGCGACATTTCATTTTGTCTACCATTATTTTGTATTTTTTTATATTTCTTATGTGACATTTATATTTTCCCTTGAATTTACTTACTTTTTCACATCAAATTATTTTTGCCCTCACTTTCTTTTTCTCACTGAGAACCCTTCATAATATGTTGACTCACATCATATTATGAGCTATACTATGTAGTATTGAATACTACATGTTGTTTTATGTCGCATCTTGCCGACACATACAATATTTTTTAGGAGGGTTTATGAAAAGAACTAAACTTAAAGATAGAAAGTTGCCTGATTACACTAAAGGCGAAGAAATATTTAATATGGTGTCTCACATTGTAGGCGGTGGTTTTGGTGTTGTGGCATTGGTACTCTGTATTATTATGGCTGCAGTCAAGGGAAATGCATTGGGTGTTATCTGCAGTATTGTTTATGGAATTACACTTATTGATTTATATACTATGTCCAGCATTTATCATGGATTGAAGCCCGGAATGGCAAAGAAGGTTATGCAGGTTATCGATCACTGTACTATATACTTCTTAATTGCAGGAAGTTACACTCCTGTACTTTTAGTTAAGCTGCTTCCTATGTATCCGGCTATTGCATGGTCACTCTTCGCTCTTGTTTGGGGATGCGCCATTGTTGCCTGCACCCTCACAGCTATTGACTTAAAGAAGTATAATGTTTTTTCTATGATTTGTTATCTCGCCATGGGATGGTGTATTATCTTCTTTATCAGACAGACCTTCCAGGTAATGACCTTTAATGGAGGTATGCTTTTACTTCTAGGCGGAATTGCCTACACTATAGGTGCTGTACTTTATGGAGTCGGCGTTAAGAAGAGATATATGCACTCCGTATTTCATTTGTTTATTATTCTCGGAAGTGTACTACACTTCTTTGCGATTTTCCTTTATGCATTACCTATAAAATAAAAGAAGGATGTTGCGTTTGTGATTTAATTATCACACAAACGCAACATCCCTTTTTATTCTTTCCTATTCTTATTTAATTTTATTTATCGCTGATTATCATTTTTGCACTCCACATTCCGTATGCTTTCTTTGTCTTTTTACCCTTCTTAACAATCTTATATGGACGAACTTTTACTGTTGCAGAATCATCGAATGTCTTAAGATATTCATCGCCAATGCAAGAGTATGACATTTCTACATCATAGTTCTTTGTCAACTTGCTTGGCATTGCCTTTTTAAAAATGTTCTTTGTTGTTGTGTATTTATAGCTTTTTTTACCTCTCTTAATTACAATCTCATAACCTGACGCACCTTTAATCTTTGCAAATTCAAGTCTTATTTTTTTCTTTGCAAATTTTGCAGTACTTAATATCGTCTGTGAATATTTGAATTTATTAGTATTTTCAATAGTTGCATTCTTTCTGACAGCACCTACACCCATCTTTACTTTTCCCGGAATATCGAGAGTTTTTAGTTCATAGCAACCATCGAAGGCCTTAGTGCCAATTTTAGAAAGATTTTTATTTAATTTGACTTCATTAAGATATGAACTTCCTGCAAAAGCAAAATCACCGATAGTCTTTACGTTTTTACCTAATTTAACTCTTGATAACTCACTGTCGGCAAAAGCGAACGGATAAATTGTCTCAACATCATCAGAAATAGTCATCTTCGATCCACCTTGCTGAATTAAAAGATATAGCCCTTTTCCGTCTGCAGTAGTTAAACACCCGTTTTTAACAGTACACTTTTTATTTTCTTTAGACAATGTAATTGCATTAACAGATGCTCCGTAAAGAGCTTTTCCTAAATCATCAGCACTTCCATTTAAAGATACTTCACCTATATCATAATCACCACTACCAGAATCACTCCAAGTCAAAGCTCCGCTTTCATATCCCACTACATCACCCATAAACACTATTTTTTCTGCACCGTTAAACGCATTTGATTCAACTTTTTTTACAGATGCCGGGATTTCAATAGTTCCTTCCACACGGTCGAAGTTATTACTTTTAATTGTTGTTACAGTATCTGCCATTTTTACAGAACTTATATTACTACAGTATGAAAATAATGAATTACCAATGGTTGTAACTCCATTTTCAATTACTATTTTAATTGGATTTTCCCAATCGTTATTGATTTTAATAGGGTAGAGGTCCCATGTTCCACCTTTACCCGAAAGAGTTAATGTATGTGTTTCATTATCAAACTGATAATATACATCATCTCCACATCTTCCCTGATTTACAACTTCAGCTAATACGTTTGTAGCTGCCATAGGTATGAATGGTGTAGTCACCGGCGTTGCTACACTCGCCATCATACTCATTACCGTCATTCCTATAATAAATTTTTTCATGTTTCTCATAACATAATCCTCCCTTATCTATATTTTGCTTTTTCGTTTTTGTGTTATATCTATTAAACGAAGGATAATAATTTTTTATTGCAAAAAAAAAGAGCGTTACACTAACGCTCCTTTTTCAGCAACTAATTATTTAGCTTTTTTGTATTTTGACCAGCCGCCGTAGATTACGTTTCCTTTTGCATCTTTTCCGACTGCTCTTACTTTGAAATAATAATTTTTCTTTGCTTTGAGTTTACTAATAGTCTTTTTAGTACTCTTAGCTTTGATAATCTTAACAGATTTGAACTTCTTTGAAGTAGACATCATAATCTCATAACTTTTAGCACCTTGAACTTTCTTGAAAGTAAGTTTAACTTTCTTTTTGTTTTTAGCTCTCTTTGCAGATTTGATTTTTGCTTTTGCCAAAGTAGTTTTCTCAGTTGCCTTTGTTGTTGTTACTACTTTAGTTGTCTCAGCAACCTTTGTAGTCTCAACTGCTACTGTAGTTTCAACACTTGTTGTAACTTCTGTCGATGTCTCTACATCTCCCGATGTAATCTCTGTCGATGTCTCTACATCTCCTGATGTAATCTCTGTCGATGTCTCTACATCTCCCGATGTAATCTCTGTCGATGTCTCTACATCTCCTGATGTAATCTCTGTTGATGTCTCTACATCTCCTGATGTAATCTCTGTTGATGTCTCTACATCTCCTGATGTAATCTCTGTCGATGTCTCTTCGTTGTTTCCTGTCTCACCGGCATCTTCTGTAGTAGACTCTGGGATAACAGTAAATGTTTCTGAATCAGTATCATCTTGAAAAAGAGTTCCGTAAGGATTTGTAACAATATCTCCATCTTCATTGATACTATCAGCATTTACCCTATTACAGATTCCACTTCCTACATATCCTGCAGACAATGTCAAAACTGTGGCAAGTGATAATGCCAATACTTTATTAGTACAAGTTTTCATGACGACCTCCTATTTTTTTGATGTATCTGATTATAACACACTTTTTTCTATTCATAAATAACCAAAGTATTTTTTTTTATTGAAAAGTGGGACAACTATTTATCTAACCTTAACAGGTTTAGACCATTTTCCAAGTACTGCAACATCCTCTCCCAAATAGAATGCTCTTACTCTGACGTATCTAACAGATTTATTTTTATATTTAACAACGGTTTTTAATCCTTTATTCAGCGCATATCCGCATTTTGCAAATGTCTTTGTTTCCGACCACTGAATCATATAGCCTGACGCATTTTTCACTTTCTTGTATTTGATGATAATTTTCTTCTTATTTATCTTAACACCCGTTATCTTCGTTGCCTTCAAGTTAATCTTCTTCTGTATTTTGGCTTTTGCTTTCTCAGGAATATCTTTATTGTTTACATTTTCCTTAAAATTAGTTGAAATTTCTATTTTTTTAGTTGTGGCATTTTCAGTATTGCTATTAAATGTGGTGCTATTATTCTCTGTCTCTCGTTCTTCCGGGGTATATCCCTGTGCAACCTTTCCGTCATATTCCGGAAGTGATGCCCCCTTCTTTACCACTGAAAAAACAAAGGCGGTCCCTGACTCATTATCATCTCTCACTTCGAGGCAATATACTTTTCCGGGCTCCAATTCAATATTCAGCAGAAAATTACCGTATTTTCCATATCTTCCGTCACTATCATCGGCAGTCTCTATTAAATTCTCACCCTCAAAAAGTTTCAAAAATGTATCGCATTGATTTGCATTATATGCACAAATCATATATTCACACTTCTCTTCCACTTCCAGATAGTACTTGCCAAAGCCTTCCTCCACATGGACTGCTTCCCCTGCGTAAATCTGATTAGCAACTGTATCTTTTGCATATACCTCGCTCTGGTCAATGGTATTTTCAGCACCAAAAAAAACCGAGAGTGCCATCACCCCGGTTACTGCCATACATAAAAAATCTCTTTTAATCTTCATAATAAAATCCTCTCTTAACATTATATTTTGCATTTAAGTTATAATTGTTTTTCAAAGGATTTTTTATTTCTTATTTAACATTTGCTATTATAAAAAAGACATAACAACTTGTCAACCTGACAATGTCGTTATGTCTTTTTTTCTATATATTAAAGTCTCTTTAAGAGTTCTTCTCTCTCAGCTTCGAATCCAGGCTTTCCAAGAAGAGCAAACATATTTCTCTTGTAGCTTTCAACACCTGGCTGGTTGAATGGATTAACTCCTAAGATATATCCGCTTACACCACATGCGAACTCGAACATATACATTAACTGTCCAAGAGTAAACTCAGACTGATCCGGAATATTTACCATAAGGTTTGGTACACTACCGTCTGTATGAGCAAGAACAGTACCATTCATAGCACTCTTGTTTACGAAGTCCATGTTCTTTCCTGCAAGATAGTTAAGACCGTCAAGGTCATTTTCCTCAGCCTCAATGATTAATTCATGCTTTGGAGTCTCAACGTTGAGAACTGTCTCAAACATAAGTCTCTGTCCATCCTGAATGTACTGACCCATTGAGTGAAGATCTGTAGTGAAGTCACAAGCAGTTGGGAAGATACCCTTTCCGTCTTTTCCTTCACTTTCACCGTAGAGCTGTTTCCACCACTCACTGAAGTAGTGAAGGCTTGGCTCATAGTTTGCAACTAACTCAATGCATTTACCCTTTCTGAGTAAAATATTTCTGATAGCTGCATATTTCATTGCATCATTATCTTCAAATTTGTTGTTGAGTGCTAACTCTCTTCCGCTAGCAAAACCTTCCATAAGTTTGTCGATATCTGCGCCTGAAACAGCAATTGGAAGAAGACCTACTGCTGAGAGAACTGAGAAACGTCCTCCTACATCATCAGGTACTACGAATGTCTCATAACCCTTATCGTCAGCAAGGTTCTTTAATGCTCCCTTAGCTTTATCTGTAGTGGCATAAATTCTTTCCTTAGCGCCTTCTTCACCGTATTTATTTTCAAGGAACTTCTTGAATACTCTGAATGCAATACCTGGCTCTGTAGTTGTTCCAGATTTTGAAATAACGTTTACAGATACATCTTTGTCCTTGAGAACATCCATCAAATCAACAAGGTATGCGCTGCTGATGTTGCTTCCTACATAGTAGATTTCTGGAGTCTTTCTGATTTCTTTAGATACATTGTTGTAGAAACCATGTCTTAAGAACTCGATTGCAGCTCTTGCTCCAAGGTAAGAACCACCAATTCCGATTACGATTAAAACATCTGAATTAGACTGGATCTTCTTTGCAGCCTCTTTGATTCTTGCAAACTCTTCTTTGTCATAGTTTACAGGGAGATCAATCCATCCAAGATAATCACTTCCTGCACCTGTCTTTGATAACAATAATTCCTTTGCATTTTCTGCGATTGCTTTCATACTCTCCATCTCATGCTCTGAGATAAATGTCTGTGCTTTTGAATAATCAAACGTTACTTTTCCCATTCTTATTCGTTCCTCCGCATTTGTTTATTTATATTGTTTTTCTTTAAAGCATACGATTTTTGAGCTTTAAACTTTATTATATACACTCGAAACGATTTTAGCAAGTGCGTGAACATATTTTGTACTATAGATAACTATCCAATATATCCGATATTATGTTCTCTTTCATTATTTTTTTCTTTCTGCTTCGCTCCCTCTCTTCCTCCATCCTTTTCTCCATATCTCTTACTGTGCATTCTGTTCTTAAAATTCTTTGGGACTTTGTATTAAGTGTATTGTCAAGATAATCTGTAATTCTGCAAATTAAATCTTCCTCAGTCTCCTCCACTTTCATAACTCTCTCATACATTACCAACACAAGAGTGAAAAATCCTCCTACTAATATAAGTAATACTGCCTTTTCTCTGTCACGATTTACCACATACAGCCAGGTTGCCACTCCTCCCGCAAACAACAAAAGAATAAGTTCACATACATTTACTAATATTCTCCAAACTCCCAGTTTTATTTTTCCCACTTTATAATTTCTTATGTACCGCTCTACCATTCTGTAAGTATTTACCATTGTTCCGTTTATGAGAACAAACTGCTCATATTTCATTTTTATCTGTTTTATTACTTTGACTTCACTTTTGTTTATCCGTATAGCTTCCCTCTTTAATCCCCTGTAAATCGACTTGGTTATATTTGACCCGACGATTCCCAACAAAAAAATACTTCCCATAGCCCATAGGAAGTATTTTTCATTAATATAAATATTTTTTTGTCTTATTATTTGTAATATGTAGTCCATTATCCACCTCCTGTTTTTGATATCTTATCACACAACAGAAGTGGTTTCACTAGAATTCGCTCGACATATTATGCGCTGATTGGCTCATAATTTTTTACTATATCTACGAGAATTTTTACTGAATTTTCGATAGCCATATTTTCAAATGTTGGATAATCAACATCTGCACTGCTATCAACCCTTTCGGAAATAGCTCTGATTACAACGAAAGGTACTTTGTTTACGCATGCACAATGTGCAATAGCTGCCCCTTCCATCTCAGCGCAGTATCCGTTAAACTCTTCGCTGAGTTTATCCTTAATTTTCTGCTCACTGACAAATAAGTCACCTGAAACAACTCTTCCCTCGAATACATTTACATCCACTGTTTCCTTAACACATTTTTTTGTAAGTTCAATCAAATCATCATCTGCTACGAAAATAGATGTTTCCATTCCAGGGATAATACCTCTCTCATATCCAAGTGGCATCACGTTCATATCATGCTCAATTGCATCTGTGGAAATAATAATATCTCCAATTTCAATTTCAGGTCTGAGCGCACCGGCTACACCAGTATTGATAATTGCTGTAACTTCAAAATTGTCGATCAGTGCCTGTGTACAGATAGTGGCATTTACCTTTCCAATACCTGACTGCACTACAACAACTTCTTTCCCTTCCAATTTGCCATGGTAAAATTCCATACCTGAGCGATCCACGATTTCAACATCGCTCATCATTTCTTTTAATTTGGCAACTTCATTATCCATAGCTCCAATAATTCCTAACATAGTAATTCCCCACCTTCTCTAACACTTTATACGTATATTATTAATTAATCTTTGACTCATAAAGAGCTGCTACTTTATCGATATCACCAATTTCCACCATCTTACCGTGGTCTAACAATATAGCTTTATTACAAAGTCTCTTAACCTGATCAAGGCTGTGTGAAACGAAAAGAACTGTTACTCCATGATCAAACATTGACTTCATCTTCTTCTCACATTTCTTTCTGAATTTGGCGTCACCAACGGATAATACCTCATCCAATATAAGAATATCCGGCTCAACTACAGTGGCAATAGAGAATCCAAGCCTTGCCCTCATTCCTGAAGAATAGTTTTTAATCGGAACATCAATGAAATCTCCCAACTCAGAGAACTCAAGAATTTCCTCATACTTTTCCTCTAAAAATTCCCTTGGGAATCCCAGGACTGAACCATAGAGAAATATATTTTCACGCCCTGTGTAGTTTGGATCAAAACCTGCTCCAAGCTCAATCATAGGAGCCATATTTCCTCTTCTTGTAATTTTACCTGTAGTAGGCTTATACACTCCGGCTATAACTTTCAGTAAAGTACTTTTTCCTGCACCGTTAAGCCCCAGTATGCCAAGACGGTCGCCTTTTTTAAGTTCAAAATTAATATCTTTAAGAGCCCAGAATTCATTGTATCTGATTTTCTCACCCTTTAATTTCTTAACAATTAATTCCTTTAAGTTATCAACATTTTCCTTGCTGAGATTAAATCGAATGCTGACATCCTCAACTTTGAGTACTGATTTTGCCATACTTCCTCCTAAATGTGCAAGATAAAATTATCCTGATGTTTCTTAAACATATATACACCTACAATTACACTTAAGACACTGAGTCCAAAAGCATATATTAACATTTTTAACTCTGAATAACCTGCATATAAATCCATTGTTGTGAACAATGACTTGCCGGCTATAACTGTTCTCAAATTACTGATAACACAGTAAAGAGGATTGAATTTGATGATTGCATGTGCTGCCTCTCCCATGTTCTTATCTACAAAATAGAACACACCTGAGCAGTACATTACAAGCATGAGTATTACATCCCAAAGATACTCTAAGTCTCTAAAGAATACACACACTGTGGACAGAATGAGACCTGCGCCCACACATGCTATAAATAATGTTGCAAGTGGTAATATAATCTGCAATGTATTTAAATTAATTACCATAGTGTAACTTTTGTCAGTAATTGTATAAAAGATCATCATAATAGCAAGTACTATCAATGACAATAAGAACAATATGTAATTATATAAAACTGTTGACAGTGGATATAAATACTTAGGCACATATACTTTTTTAATCATTGCCTGATTAGCCCTTATAGACTTCATGGCTATCTTGGTACAGCTTGAGAAACATCCATACACAAGACGTCCCGCAAGAATATATATAGTAAAAGGATAGTAACTCTGAACACTTCCGCCTCTCTGAAGCATCTTCCCAAATACAAACGCCAAAACCATAGATGTCATCAAAGGTTCTAACAAAGTCCAGATAAGTCCGAGATAAGAACGTCTGTATTTTAATTTAATTCCTTTTTTTATTAATTCTACTAAAAGGAATCTATATCGCATAAAGCCTTCAATATACTTTTTCACTATATGCCTCCTTAAAAAAATAATGAATAATAAGTATTACACGATTGCTATTATATTATATATGTTTTTAAAATAATGTCAATTATAGGAAATAAGGGACTTTTTACAGCCCCTTTTTTATTTCATCTGTATTATTCAGACAGGCTTGCCACGTCACTGTATTTCATTCTGAAAATATCTTTTTCCTGAATTTCTGTAGTGTGTGTCGGGTCTGTACAGTATAATCCAGCTGCCGATTCAAACACCATATAGAGATATCCGGCAGATGTCTTTGCAATTCCCTCAAGCATTGCAGGAACTTTCTTCTTAGACTTTGGTTCTCCAAGTGTCTTAGACTTATTTACATTTGTAGAGTAACTAATAAGATACGCATCTGCAATCAGTCCATAAGACTGTGAAAAGAGGAAATATCTTCTCGAAGATGTTTTTGCCTTTTCAACTACAAGTCCCTGACAATTCGGTGGAACTGAAAATGAATATTTCTTTGTAAATTTAAGCTGTTTCTTCTTAACTTTTACTTTATATCCCTGCATTGTGCAGTAATTGTCGTTTGCACTTCTTCCTGCCCAGAATACTTTTCCGTCATAACCTGCAAAATCTGCATGTCCCGGAAGTTTAACTTTGTAGGAATACTTAATAGTCTTTTTATTCTTAATGCTTATTGTCTTTTTGTAATCCATAACAGCGAGTGTATCTGCAGCTGATATACTGTTAAGACTCACTACCAGTCGGCCCTCAACATTTGTCAGGGAACCTACGTGATCAATATTTGGAATCTTAAAATACTTCACAAATGTTTTCTTTGATTTGTCATACATCAATATAATTGATTTTTTAGATTTGTTTTTGTGATACATGGAAACATACACATATTTTCCTACAACACAAAGTCCCTGTGGCACATAATCCGAAAGCATCTTCAAACCATACTTTTTGCTAACCTTACTCATAAGTGTATTGTGAATTGCTGTACTTGCAAGCTGTCTCTTTACCTCTGATTCTGTGTATTCCCATTTAATCTTATTATCCAATGCGTACTTCTTACCAAAAGAGTTTGAGTACACCTTCAAAACAAGATTGTTATCATTTAAGAAAACATCCTCCCCCATAGTTGTTATTGTTTTATACATAGTAAACGATGTGAGGGCTTTACAGTTTTTAAATGCCTTCTTCTCGATTGTTTTAATACCTGAATATGCTTTTACAGTTGAAAGGTTTGTACATGCATTAAATGCAGAGTTTTCAATCTTTGTAACTGTATTAGGAATTGTAACCTCTGTCAGTCCGTCACAGTCAAAAAAGGCCATACTGCCAATCGCTGCAATTCCTGCCGGAAGAACTACAGATGTTACGCTCTTACAATTCTTAATAACCTGATCAGGGATTTTTTTAATGCCTGCCTCAAATGTCACCTTGGTTACATTGCTGTTTTTTCCAAGTATCTCCACTGCGGAAGTAACATCCTTTGGTATTGAGATTTCAGTCATTGCAAGACATCCGTCAAAAGCATCTAACCCGATAGTTGTAAGTGTCTGTGGCAATATTACGTTCTCCATAACCGTACATCCTGCGAATGCATTTGCTCCAATTACTTTAAGCCTTCCCGGAAGTGCTACAGTTTCCAATGCAACACAACCCTTAAACACCTCATTTCCAATCTCTTCAAGTTTGCTGTTTGGTCCTGTGGTAAATGTAGTTACATATTTAAAATCTGTAAAAATACCAGCATCTATTTTTCTTATCTCTTCCGGGAGGTTGATTACTGTAAAGGATTCATCTTCCTTATCCCCAAGGAATTCAATAAGTTCTTCGTTTCTTACCTTATATAGGTCATCTATTATTACATAATCAACAGTTGTGGTCTCAACTGCTGTTGTTGTCTCTGTTTCTTCTTCTGTGGTGGACTCAGTTTCTGACTCGGTCTCCTGATTTCCAGTCGAAGTCTCACCGGTCACATTTTCATCTGTCGAAATCTCACCGGTCACATTTTCGTCTGTCGAAGTTTCTCCTGTCATTATTTCGTCTGTTGATGTCTCTCCGTTTATACTCTCTGTTGTCTGCGTCTCTCCACCAGTAACATCAGCCTCTGCACGCACGCTGTTTGATACAGTCACCGGCTGCACCATCAGTGCCAGGGCAATTATCATACTCAATCTCTTTTTATTAATTTTACTCATAACTTCTCCCACTATTAGTTTGTACATATCTCTCAGTTTTAGACTTTATTTTCAAAATATATCGCACCGAATTAAATTCGGTGCGATACTTGCATCTTTAATTTTAAAAATTATTTATCAAAAACATTTCTGCTTTCTTCTAACTTCTGGATTTCTTTTTCACCCTGAACTACCATCTGCTGGAAGTCACTGATTGAATCCTTAAGTCTTGGAAGAGCTTCCTGCTTGTATGTATTAATCTCATCCAATGCCTCTAAAGTATCAGCAAATGCCTGCTTAAGTGTCTCAGCATCAAGCTGTGCCTCTGAAGCCTGTTTGTGAATCTGTGTTCCCTGCTCTTTGAGCATCTTTGCTGTAGATTCAATCATACTGTTTGTTGTTTCATTTAAAGCTGTAACTTTCTCAAGGACAATCTTCTCATCATATAAAGCTCCACCTACAGTTACTGCTGTTCTAAGTGCATTTACTGTAACAAGTTTAGCTCTGTCTACTGAACGGATAAGCTCTTTGTTGTTCTTGCGAATCATTTCCATAGCAACGATACCCTGCTGGTTAACAGCTAAAAGCTGCTGGAAATCAATTACTCTCTGACGAAGTGGATATAAGAGTTCCTCCTCGATAAATTTAATCTTATCAGGATTTTCTCCTGAAATCTTAGCTTCCTCAACTGCCTTTGAAACACTCTCATCAAGCTGAATTCCCATAGCGATGCTCTGGTTGAGTTTCTTTGTGAGTTCTCTCATTGAATCCTGCTCAATCTCAAGAGTTGTATTGTCATTCTGAAGTGTCTTCTTGCCCTTTTCAAGAGATTTAACAATATCAGAAATCTCTGCGTCTGCAGTTTTGAATTTTTCAAAATATCTTCTTACAGGATTAAAGAGTTTTCCCATAGGACCTGTCTTTAAGAAATCAATTCCTGATGGATCGAGATCTCTCATTTTAATTGTAAGGTCTTCAAGACTCTTAGCAACTTCTCCTGTCTCGCCACCCTGTGCCCCAAGTAATCCAACTCTTCTCTCTAAGATAGAATTTGTCTTTGCTGACTGCTTTAAAATATCAGCTCCAAATCCTTCCATTGTCTGAGAATATTCTTTTCTCTGCTGAATAGACTCTATGTCAACAGACATAATTTCTGCTGTCTGCTGTTCAACGGTTGTAGCAATTGCAGTATTTTCTTCTGGTGTAGGAAGCAACTGCTGCGCAATCTCCTCTTTAACTTCTTCTTTTGTTGGTAAACTTAAATCTAACATACATAACCTCCCTTTTTATAATGACGCATTAAATAACGTCTTTAACTGGTATATTATATCATCGGTATCTGCATTAATACTTGCAGCCTCATTGATATCACTGATTTGCTGTAATGCGTCAAGATTTGCATTGTATCCGATTGTGTAAATCGGAACACTGAGTCCCTTAACTACATCTCTGATTTCTCTTAAATCATATCCGACATTTGTCTCACCATCACTTAATACAAACAATAATGGTTTTGCGTCAGGAGTTGCTTCAAGCTGCTTTTGAATCATATCAAGACCTGTGATAATCGCATCAAAAGTTGCTGTACCGCCCCCCTCTGAAAAATGTTCAACTGAACCTTTAAACAAGCTCTGCTGTGTGAGATCAAATTTATTAATTGGCACATCAATAGTTACATCTGTGCTGTATGAAACCAATCCGATATAGTTTTCACTGTTGATGTATTTCATAGAGTTGATGAGGGAATCCTTAAGTGATGCCAAAGGCTCTCCACCCATACTTCCTGAAACATCAGCCACGAATACACATACTATTGGATTTTCGCCGTCTTTGTTATTTTTATATAAATCCTGCATAGATTTAAGTGTAACACCGTCCACAGGGCTGTATTCACACTTGTAATCTTTTAACTGGTTAAATCCTACTTCTTTTGCTTTTTTCTGTGCACTGTCAGAAGTACAGTAGCTTCCGAACTGTCTTAAAATTTCTTTCTTTTCCTCTGTAGTAGAAGAAATGATAGCAAGTGGATTATCATGAATATATCCGTAAGGAACGAATTTATAATTCTTTTCGAGTGCCGGATCTTTAACGTAAGACTGGTACTCCATAATAAATCCTTCGAGAGTTCCCTTTTCTGCTGCCTTTCTCATCTGAATCGTAGTAAGAGCAACAAATGGCACATTGTTCTGGAATTTTTTAAATCCGTTTGTAGCTGTATCAGAAAGCGGATTCTCCAAATCATATCTCTGAAGTGTACATGCAAGGAAGTTAAGTCCTGAAGTACTTGTGAATGGGTTTGTGTAACCCATGCTGAGTTTTCCCTCTTCAGTAGCCTCAGTTATGGACTTCATATCGATTGTGCCGTATTCTTCCACAAGCTTTTTATATTTATTATTTTTAATTACAATACCTGCAACGTTTCTTACAAGACAGTCTGCTGCCATCTCTGTATCCACACCCTCTGCGTTGAGCATTGACACCCACATAGAGCCTGATGGTGAAAAACCGTCTGCAACTGCCTTGCCGCTTGAAATATAATCTTTTCCCTGACCGCTGCTGACATTTCTAATCTGGATACTAACTTTCTTTCCGTTTACCTCGTGACCTTCACTGTTAAATTCATTGGCCATATCGCAAAGCCATCCGTCAGTACCTGTTCCGGCTTTTTCAGGTGAGCAGAAGATTTCTGCATATAAATCTGTGTTGGCAGGAACTGTCACTTCGCAGCTGCTGATATCAGGCAACTCATCTGCAACATTATCCTCATCTGAAAATTCTACAGATGATTTGTACTGTTTTCCTTTTTGTGCTGAAACTTTCTTAGCCATTTTGGTTAATGATTTCTTTGCATCTTCAGCAGAAATAGCCTTTTTAGACTTTCCTACATTTTTTGTCAAAGCTATACCCCCAAAAATAACAGCCGCAACTACAACAAACAAGATAACAACTATTATCGGTTTTCTTTCTTCACTGTTCATTTTCATTCTCCTCTAATTGTATAATTTCACTTCATTTGTGAGTTTCTCAATCTCCTCTAAAATCTCATCATGCTCTTCATTGTCCTTTTCCGATGACAATTCAAACATCAACGTCTCTATCTTAAGGAGTAACTCCTCATTAAGTGCAATAGCATCTTTAATCTTTTGAAGATTTTCTTCATAAAGCTCTAACTGTTTTTCCTGAATGTCATCAGGAATCTGATCCGTCTTATATCTGGTCAGCTTCTCATAATCCCTGTCGCCAAATATCTGCATTCTGTTTGCCATTGAAACAACATTGCTTACTGCCGACTGCTCTGCGGATTTTACAATAGAGTCGTATTTGCTCCAGCTCATACTTCCCTTTTCAAATTTCTCACTAATTATGTTTTCCGTATTTTCGAAAAGATTATTCATTCTGCGAAGCTGTTCACTGGCAACTCTTGCAGTATCTCCAAGTGGTCTGCTTGTAAAATAAGATTTCAGAAGCATTCCTGCTTTTTTCATGTCATTGACGCTGTCCTTTGAAACACGGGAACGCTTTGGTTCTGAAAGCAATGAATGATTTCCGTAGAAAAACATAAAGATCAAAACAAATGCCATAAAGATGGACATTCCCGGTCTTAAAACTCCCGGATCGGAAGGTCTTAAGTTAAGCAACCCCGGTGAGTAACAAATCACTCCGGTAAAGGCTATCACCAAATTGAGTACTGCCAGTTTTATATAGTTGGTATAATTCATTACCTTCCTCCTCTCTTATTTCTAAACACTTCGTTTACAACACGTTCTGCTGCATGACCGTCATCCACGCAACAGAATTTCCTGTAAAATCTGTTGTATTTGTCTGCATATTCTTTATTTACCCTGTTGATGTTTTTAACAGCCTCCACCAATTCATCATTGGTCTGAAGAATAGGTCCCGGAAGTTCCTTATCCACATCAAGGTAAAATCCTCTGAGCACATCTCTGTACTTTTCCAAATCGTACATATAGAACAATATTGGCCTTCTCATATTTGCGTAATCAAAGAATACCGAAGAGTAATCTGTGATACACATATCTGAAATCAGATACAGTTCCGTAATATCATCATGGCTGCTTCCATCATAAACGAAATCACCAAACTGAGTCAAATCCAAATTGTCCACAATCCAATAATGCATTCGAAGAAGAAGAACATATTCATCCCCAACTTCCTCTTTAAGTCTGTTTATGTCCAATGCCAGTTCAAATTTGTACTCGCCGGCTCCGTAAAAACTGTCGTCCCTCCAGGTTGGTGCGTAGAGAATAACCTTTTTATCCTTTGGAATTCCAAGTTTCTCTTTAATCTCAATAGCCAAAGCCTCTCTGTCCTCTGCGTACATCGGATCATTGGCCGGATAACCGTATTCAAGTATCTTGTTCTTATCGAACTTGAAACAGCTCTGAAATACCTCTGTGGAAAATGGATTGTCAGATAATAGATAATCCCACTTTCTCGTCTGTCTGTAGACTATGTCTTTATATCTTGGATTTGCTGAATGAACATCATCCATATCAAAAACCAGTTTTTTTAGAGGAGTTCCATGCCATGTGGAAAGCAATATCTGATTATTTCTCTTTGGTATGGAAAGAGGCTGGCGCATATTATTTACCTGATACTTACATCTGGTCATATAATAATAATATCCAAGGCTGAATCTCTTTACCTTTTTATGCTTTCCCTCTATCTTTATCTTCTTGTCATTTACCACCCATATATATCTGTATTCGTTGCCGTAGTGCTCCTGAAGATATTTATAAATATACTTTGGCTGCCCGGAACAGTTTCTTCCCACAAAACTTTCAAACAATATCCAGTTTTGCTTAACCGGCATTCTGTTAAACACGTATAAATTGATGGTTCTGTAAAAATGCTTCTTCTCAGAAAACATCATTGTCAGTTTTCTCTTAATGAGCTTACTTCTGATATATTTTCTTGCGCTGCTTTTGTCACCGGCAGCTGCTGCCTTTAAAATTTTTCTCTCTGTTCTTCCAAACTTTTTGCAGACACTCTTATCAACTTTGAAAATTACGTTTGATAAGAGGTCAAACTCTCTGTCCGCTCCGGGTTTGGAATCATAATACTTTCTGGCAAATTCATTCACATAGTAATCTGCCACCATATATTCAAAATGTTCTGCCGCCTTATCTCCGACGTTGATGCCTGCAAGGTAAGCCTTTGTAAAATATTCTATTCTGTTTTCATCCTCGATACAATCGAGAGATGGATATTTGATTTCGTCATTGTGATAACGCTTTGCATAGACACTGTCCCATGATGAGGAATAGTTTTCTGCCAGTTTTAGAAGCTGCGCCACAAATTTTACATCAGCATAATACTTCTGATTCTCATCAAAGGTAATATTGTTCTTTAACAAAAAAGACTTTTTAATGAGAATTCCAAGGGCTGACACTTCATTTAACTTTTTCTTGTTTCCAAGAAGACTCATATATATGTCGCTAAAGTTTCCCTGCCCATCGGACTCCTTGCCCTGAACAAACTCGCTGTCCCCGCTGCCGTTATCTGCATCGGGCTGCTCCACGTTAAATGCCGCTCTCTTAAACCAGGTGTGAAGTATTCTTGAGTAAGACAAATCATCTATCGCTCTGGTCTTTGACATAAGATTTGAGAGTGTATCCTCCACAAGATAATCATCACTGTCAAGGAAGTACACAAAATCTCCGGATGCATTGGCCATTCCGAGGTTTCTCGCTGCCGCCACACCTGTCTTTTCCGTCATCTCCACCATGACAAGTTTATTGTCTGCCATAAAAGCCTCAAGAAGATCGTCGATTTTTTCCGGCATTTCTCCCTTATCCGAGGTCATAGCCTGCCTGTCAAAAACAAGCACAGTCTCAATATCTTTATACTGTTGTGATGCAATGCTGTTAAGGCAATCCTCTAAGAATGCCCTTCCCTTGTGATAGGGAACAATAATACTTATCATTTAAATACTTTCTCCACAACTCTCTTTGCCGCAAATCCATCGTCAACACAACAGAATCTGTCATAAAACTGCTGATATTTTTCTTTGTTCTCTGCGGTAATTTTATCTATATCTTTAATGGCCTCTACCAACTCGTCATTTGTTCTAAAGATTGGTCCGGGCAAATCTTTCTCGATATCAAGATAGAAACCTCTTAAGACATCTCTGTATTTTTCCAAATCGTACATAAAGAAAAGAATTGGTCTCTTGAGGTTTGCATAATCAAAGAATACTGAAGAGTAATCTGTGATAAGCATATCTGAAATCATATATAATTCTGTAATGTCATCATAATTGCACACATCCTTTGTGAAATCTCCAAAAGATGACATGTCAAGTCTGTCTACAACAAGATAATGAAGTCTGAGCAACAGCACATATTCATCACCAAATTCCTTTTTCAATCTGTCAATGTCCAATGCAAGACTGAATTTGTACTCACCTGCATCATACATCTCATCATCTCTCCAGGTTGGAGCGTAAAGGATGAGCTTTTTATCCTGAGGTATTCCAAGTTTCTTTTTGATCTTTGCTGCTCTCTCCTCAAGATCCTTTGCGTAGAGAGGATCATTTGCAGGATATCCTGATTCCAGTATTTTTTCTTTTTCAAACTGGAAACAGCTCTGAAATACTTCAGTAGAGAACGGATTGTCCGAAATAAGATAATCCCATCCTCTGGTCTGTTTGTACACAACCTCTTTGTACTTTGGATTGGCTGAGTGAATATCCTCCATATCAAATACCAGCTTTTTAAGTGGTGTTCCGTGCCATGTTGAAAGACAAATAGTCTCATCACGTCTAGGAATTGAAAGCGGCTGTCTCATATTTGTTACCCAGTACTTACTTCTGTTCATGTAGTAGAAGTACTTAAGGCTCCATCTCTTACAAGACTTGTGCTTTCCCTTTATTTTTATCCCTTTTCTGTCCTTGAGCCAGATATAGGTGTACTTATTTCCAAACTCCTTTTGCATATATTCGTAAATATACTTAGGCTGTCCGGAACAGTTTCTTCCCATAAAACTCTCAAATACAATCCAGTTTTCCTTTAAAGGCATCTTCTGGAAAATGTAAAGGGTAATAGTCTTATACATCTGCTTTTTATCAGTAAACATTCTGGCCATTTTTCTCATAGCCAAAAGACTTTTCTGTTTTTTTATAATCTTTGCCTTGTCACCCTTAATGAATGTCTTTATATAATTAACATCTCTGAGTTTTAAATCTTTTCCCTTTAACACCTTAGGGTTAATGTTTTTTGCAAGTTCAATAAGCTCATCGAAAAATTCATTCTTCCATTCAGGCTCCTCGCCCCATTTGTGTCTTCTCGGAAACTCAACCGCAATAAACCTTCCAAGCATATACTGAATGTAGTCATTAATCTGCTTGTTGGAAGTTTCACCTATCGCTTCTCTGTAAGCACTGAAAAGACTTGGCATTGTCTCATACAACGTAGCCTGGCTGAGAGATGGATTGGCCTGTTTGTCATTGTGTCTTCTTCTGACATAAACCGCATCCTCGGTTCCCTTGATTTTTCTTGCATTACCGAAAAGTTTCGCCATAACTTGTACGTCAGCATAGTATATCTGTTCCTCGTTAAAGGTAATATTATACTTTTCAAACAGAGATTTTCTGTAAAGGCATCCAAGCACTGTAACTTTTTGGAATCTCTTATATCTTCCGATACAGTAATCAAAATAATTGTTAAAGTCGATGTTTGCTAAAACCTCTTCCTCTCCATCGTAGGCTTCAGCCTGTCCTGTAACATATGCTGCTCTTTTGAACCATGTGTTTCTAACCTGACCGTATACAATGTCAGTGTCATCGTCCATAGTATCCACAAGGGCTTTGAGGGACTCCCCACACATGTAGTCATCATTGTCAAGAAACATAATATACTCGCCCTTGGCTTTTTCAAGTCCAAGATTTCTGCCGGCAGCCACTCCGCTCTTTCCCTCTAATCTGTACATGGTAATCTTTGCGTCGTCTTTATATTTTTCTACCAGCCCCGACGGATCGTCTTCATTTCCGTCATATACAAGTATTGTCTCGATATCTTTGTAATTTTGCTCTGCAATACTGCCAAGAGCATCTTCCAAATATGCAAGTGATTTTTTGTGTGTAACAATAATACTAATCATGGGGTACAGTCTCCTATATTATTTAGAATTTAAATCCTGCTTAATCTGTGTTGTTGAGATGTCCGGAGTTCTTGGAAGGTAAACAACCTCACAGTACTCTTTGAGGAAATCAAACTTTCCTTCCCAGTCATCTCCCATTACAAATGTGTCAATCTCATATTTCTGAACATCTGTAACCTTCTGCTCCCAGTTTTCTTCAGGGATTACGAGGTCTACATATCTGATAGCCTCAAGAACCTGTTTTCTCTGCTCGTATGTAAAATAACATTTCTTCTGTTTAGAGTTCCAGTTAAACTCATCTGTTGAGAGAACAACTACAAGGTAATCTCCAAGTGCCTTTGCTCTTCTCAAAATATTAATATGACCGTAATGTAACATATCAAATGTTCCGTAAGTGATAACTCTCTTCATCTGTATATCCTCCTAAAAAATTGCATTCTCAAATTCTCTGACCGCTTCTTTGTTGTATTCTACCGGGTCAAATTCACACTGAGGCACACGTCCTTCCCTGAACGCCCTCAATCCATCTATTATACTATTTTTATCTGCTTTTATCAAATATTGTCCATTCTCCATAAGGCTGTCTGTAACCGATGAAAAATCTGAGACAATTATAGGCAGTCCCACAATTCTCGCCTCCAGAAGTACCATAGGCTGTCCTTCATAAATGGACGGGAGAATAAAGCAGTCACACATGCTCATAAGCTTAAATGGATTCGCCTGATTTCCGGTCATAATAACCTTATCTTCAATTCCTTTTTCCTTAACCAGCGCTTCCACTTCACCCTGAAGCGGTCCCTGCCCGATAATATAGAGTTTTGAATCCTCATAATCCTTCAGGTATTCTGCAAAGGCGTTAACTAGTTCTTTATGATTTTTCTCAGGAGAATATCTTCCCATAGTAACAAAGTTAGTCTCCTCTTTCTTTGGAAGCTCAAAGCCTTCATACACTGCTTCCTCGTCCAGGCAGTCATACACTCGCTTATAGTTGATGGTGTTTTTGGCAAATGAAAACTTATCTATGGTTTCAGGCTTTGCCAGATTCTTTTTGTTAACCTCCATAACTGAGTGGCTACATGATACAAGTCTGTCCCACTCCGGATACATATTGAAAATCATCTGAAGCTTTCTCTTCAAAGGACGCTTGTGATTAACCTTTCTCATCTGATCTGCAATCAGATCATTGTGCATCCAGATTGACTTCTTCGGTGCATTTAAATATGGAAACTCAAATGCCATTATTGGTGAATATCCGCAAAACTCAACCACTGCGTCAAACTTTGCATCTCCGGCCAATCGCTTTGCCTGTCTTTCAAACATTTTCTGCGGAAGTAATTTTTTGAAAGGTCCCTCTATGTTGAATGCCATGGCAATAACCATCTTTGCGTTTTCAATAATGGACGCAAAATTGTAACCGGTCCTTACAAGCACTCTGACATTTTTGTTTATCTCTTCCATTCTCACTTCCTGATCGGGAGTAATCGCCTCATAAAGATACGCCGTGACATCATACTTATCATAATCAATATTGTTGAGAAGGCTTAAGAAGGAATGTGTAATTCCGTTTTGAAGCGCTCTTCCAAGGGAAATGAAAATCTTCTTCTTTTCATCCACTCGGCGAATCACCTTAACCTTCTGTTCGTTCCCATTAAAAATGGCATCCACAACTCTGGCTGCAACATGGCCGTCATCGTATTTGCAAAATCTTTCCTTCGCCTTACTGTAATCTGAAACTTTTGATTTCAAAGCTCCCTCCAAATCAGACAGCCAGCTCTTCAGTTCTTCAATACTGTCTGTAGCAGGTCCCGGAAGTTCGCTTATATCCATGTACATTCCTCTTGTCTCTTTGTATTCATTGAGGTCCGGAATGTAAAACAATATCGGTTTGTCAGTCACAAGATAATCAAAGAAAATGCTTGAGTAGTCTGAAATCAGAACATCCACTCCGCACAGCACCTCGTTTGTGTCAAACAGTGGGCTGACCAAAACATCTTTCAGTTTTTGTGACCCCTTAACCTTTTTATAAATCGCCTGATGTGGTTTGATTAAAAGCTGCATCTGATTTGAATCCATGGTAGCTTTTAGTTTGTCGTATATCTCCTCAAATTTTTCCACATCACCCAAGGTATTATTAAAATCAACACCTTTCCATGTAGGTGCGTACATAACAATCTTCTTATTTTTGTCGATTTCAACTCCGGATGCGATAAGTTTATTGAGAACATTTTCTCTGTTACCGTTTACTATGGTATCAGTTCTTGCCTGTCCGGCCTCAATAATCTTTCCCGGTAGAATACCTTCTAGCTTATATGATTTCATATACATATCCGTCAGATGTTCATTTGCCGACAAAAGATAGCTGGCCTGAAGGAAGTTCCTCTCTGTGTTTGCCACCTGGATATTTCCCTTTGGCATCTCATATCCCATAAGTTTTAACGGAATTCCGTGCCATGTATTAATGTAGGTCTGGCCTTCCTTTCTGGTATAACAAGGTGGAAATGTGCTGTTGTTAATTAGATATCCTGCACTTGCAAGATACTTATAATATGCTTTGCTCTTAATTTTGACAAAGCTGACATTTTCCTGTCCTTTATATTCTTCAAAATTGTCCTTCCAGTCAGATTCATTATTGTACACCCAGACATGCTTATACTTGTCATTTTTGATAAGCTCGTTAAACAATGCCTTCGGGCCGCAGGTCATACCTGCCCCGTAAAAGGATTCGTACAAAATCACATTTTTATCTACGCTCAGTTTTTCATAATATTTTGAATAAGGTACATAGAATACATAATTCTTTGCAATTCTTGCCAGCTTATTCTTCTTTATCTTATCAACAATTGCGCTCATAAAACCTCTCTATCATTATCACTTCTTACACAATCAGGAATTTTTTTCTTCAAAAATAAACTCTGCTATTCTTTTTGCTGAATTGCCGTCCTTGTAGAAGTTTGCCTTTTCATTTACTGCTCTTCGCATTTCCCCAAGGGGATCCGCGCCGTTTATTACTTCCTCTGTAAACTCAAGCACACCTTTTGCATCCACAACAAACTTTCCCGGCATCATTTCCTTTGGGTTATCAAAAGTAAACCCTCTCTCATTGCCGTACTTTTCCATATCATTAACCGTAAACGCTATAGGTCTGTCTAAAAGCATATAATCAAAATATACTGAGGAATAATCTGTAATAAGTGCATCTGCTGCCCTAAGCAGCCCGTAAACACTGCACTCTTTTTGCTTCAGGTCCTCCTGAGTAAGAAATTCTATATTGTCAAATCCTGCAAGATCACCTGCCACTTTCTGCCACGGATGAATCTTCACAATCATTCTCGACTTATTTTCACCAAGCTTAGCATCAAGGTTCTTAACATCTTCTTCGCTAAATCCCGGAAGAGGAATGGTCTGCTCGTCCTCTCTGTAAGTTGGAAGCCACACAATAAGCTTCTTGGCTTTCTTTCTGAACATATCATCCAGTTCTTTATTTTCCACAAACATCTCATCATTTCTTGGCTGCCCTGTAATAATCACCTGATCTTCACTGCAGCTAAAACACTTCATGAGAATAGGGTTGAACAACTGTGCCGTGGAAATAATATATGTGAAATAATTATAATCAATATTCTCAAGACCTTTTTCCATATTGCCCAGTCTTTTTAGCGGCATGCCGTGCCAGAGGTTCACAACCTTTTGCTCTTTGGATGGCTTAATAGGATATTTCCCAAAGCTGTAAAAAGCATACTTTGCTTTTAGAAAATGCAGGATACCTTTTTTGTTTCCAACGAAGGTAACATTTTCGGGAGCATTTGTCACAAAGTCCTGCCAGTCGTTTGCGCTGACTACTATCCTGTACTTTTTATTATATTCATTTTCAATAAGGTAATCATAAAATGCTTTAACGTTATCCCTAAATCCCAAATTGGAATAAAAGAATATAACGTCATCTTTTTTCGTGATTTTATTTATAAATGTGAGAGGTTTTAGTGCCACTCTCAACAGTTCTTTATTCATTTCACTTATCTCCATTTTTTCTGAGAAGTTTCTTGTAGACAAAGGTTCTCAATCCGTTTGGCATAATACCTACCGCAATATGTCCGCCCACACCCACAATATACTGTCCCATTGAAATAAATCCAATCTTCTTAAGGTGAGTTTTAAATCTGACTATTTTCTTGACATAGGATAAGCCTCCACGTCTCTTATACATCTCATCACCGGCACGCATATATACAAGCACGTCCTGAATATTGAAGGCTTTTGCTCCATTCATGAGCATAGCTACCCAAAGGTTGTAATCCTCAAAAAAAGAATAGTCCTGATATCCTCCACACTTATCCACAAAAGACTTTTTGTACATAATTGTTGGGTGATTGAAAGGACTTCTCTTCTTTGCAAAACGAAGAATGTCTTCCTGATTTTCAGGCAGCTGTCTGATACTTCCAAATAATTCCGGATGTTCTTCCACCTCTTTTACACTGCAGGCATTGCCTTTAAACTCCTTAATGGTTCCTCCTACAATGTCCACGTTTTTATTCTCAATTATACTTAACTGCTTTTCCATTCTGTCAGGTAAAGCAATGTCGTCACTGTCCATTCTCGCCACAACTTCGTTTTTGCAATATTTGATTCCTGCGTTTAAAGCTCCCGCAAGTCCCATATTTTTGTCCAACCTTATAATATGAAAAAGTACAGGGTATCGGTGACAACAGTCATCGATAACCCTGTATAAATCTTCATTTAATGGTCCATCACAGACAATAACAAAATCATTGGTCTTAACCGTCTGATTTAAAATACTGTCTATGGATGCTGACAAAAATTCAGGATTTTCCTTATGGTACACTGACATCAATACAGAATAATCCATCTTTCTCTCCACTATCTTCTTTTTCTTTTTTTACGAAGCACATCCTCTGTGATAGTCGCTGTAGTCTGACTCTTCTCGACACCTTCTGTATTTTCCTTGTCGAAGATAATCTTAAAGGTCATAAGAATAAGCTTCAAATCCAGCCAGATGCTGTAATGCTCTATATAATATAAGTCTAATTTCAATTTGTCATATGGTGTAGTGTTGTATTTTCCGTACACCTGTGCATATCCGGTAAGTCCTGCCTTAACCTTCAATCTGAAAGAAAACTCCGGAATACTCTTTCTGTACTCCTCTGCTATTTCAGGTCTTTCAGGTCTTGGTCCCACAATAGACATCTCGCCCTTGATAATGTTAAATATCTGTGGCAATTCATCTAAGTGCGCCATTCTAAGTATCTTACCTACTCTTGTGATTCTGTCATCATCTTTGGCACAGAGTCTTGCTCCATCCTTCTCAGAATCAATCTTCATACTTCTGAATTTATATATTTTAAAAACTTTTCCATTTAAAGTAAGTCGTTCCTGTTTGTAGAAAACAGGACCGCCGTCTTCTATTTTGATGAGAATGGCGATCAATAGCATTGGAATTGCTGCTATAACTGTTATCACCAAAATCACTACCAGATCAAGCACTCTCTTTGCAAATGACTGTTCCCATTTAAGGCCTTTGTTTCTGAGAAGCAGGAGTGGCGAATCAAAAAGATTATTTGATTCGCTTCCCATTAATATAAGATCCGAAAGTTTCGGTGTGAGGTATACTCTTATATTATTCTCAAAACAGAATTTAATATAGTCATTTCTGACTTCTGCAGGAATGTCACAAAGAAGAACACTCCCATGTTTTTTCATAGCATGACATACATTGTCAAACCCCGCATTGATATGGATAGCCTTTTTAATACTGTATTTATCCTGTCTGCTGTTAATCTTTGTCACAAGATTATCCGGATCTCTGTCACAGAAAACCAAAAGTACATCTCTAGGCGGATATAGCAATCTGTAAATTTCAACCGCCACAATAGACCAAAATACAGCCACAATCATATTGAGGAATGTCATTCCAATCATAGGTGCCACGTGTACTAGTTTGTAACTGAGCAAACAAATCTGTAAATACATAATAAGGTTAGTGAAAACATTTACTATAAGCTGTGAGAAAATGATATCACCTTTTAACAGATGAGCTATTCTCATAGCTCCGTAAACATTTGCCATAACCGAATATAACAAAACATAAATAAAGACAATAACAACATGTCCTTTGTAAACGAATATTCTTGAAATATCTGAACTGTAATACTTATTCCATGTATACCAGAACACTAATGCCTGTAATACCACCAGAATAAAATATAATGTCAAAACTGATATTCTGGTAAACGGATTTGATTTATTTGAATTGTTCATTCTTTCTCCCTCGAATTCCAAATCTTGTTACTCATACAATAGTTCAATATCTATATTTTATCGCAATATTTTTATTCTTAATCACGTTTATATATTTGAGCTCCATAAAATATGGTGCACTCTCATAAATATTAGCAAACCACATTATATTTGTCAATTACACATAATTTGTGGTACAATGATTAACTGCATCAGAAATATATGTTGCAAATTGTGATAGGAGGTCAATTATGGCAAAATATGATTCAGATGATTTCAGCAATTTTTTTAATGCTGATTCTGACAAAAAATCCGACAACGGTCCTGTAATCAACACTGACCTACTTGGCGGAAACAATTACAGAAATGAATATTACAGTGAATACAACGATAATAGCAAACCAACTCAAAGGAGGGCAAACATGAATAATTCAAAAAAGAATCCTCGCCCATCGGCAGAAGAGTTAAAAATGAAAGCTAAATATAAAAAGAGCAAGCGCCTTGGAGTTATTATGACTCTCATTCAGCTTTTAGCTTCAGTTGCATTTATGGGAATTCTTTACTTTGCAAAAGACAACTTGGACGCATTCATTACGATGCCTGTATACATAGGACTCGGCGTTGCTTTATTTGTTTTATTTTTGATTACCTTCAATATGCAGTTCAAAAAGTTAGCCACAAAGCGAATCGGAAAAGTTCTTTCTATTATAATAACGGTGCTTTTAGTTATTGGTTCATATTTCCTTTATCCTTTAATTAACGTTGACTTAGGCGGAGACAGCAAGGTAACTCACAAAAAACCTTTTGTAGTTTATCTTTCAGGAAATGATTCCTTTGATGAGTTAAGCAAAGATTCTAACGGACGTTCAGATACAAATATTGTTGCAGTTATTAACCCTGAAACTTATACGGCACTTTTAATTTCCACACCTAGAGATGCTTACCTTGAGCTTATTGGTCAGGATATTCCTGCCGGAAATAAAGACAAACTTACTCACGCCGGACTGTTTGGTAACGGTGTTTTAGACAGCAACGGAAAATGGGGCTACGGATGCGATGTATCTATGTCTATGTTGGGTGAGCTTTATGATCTTAATGTAAATCATTACCTAAAGCTTAACTTCACTGGTTTTTCTTCTCTCGTTGATGCATTAGGCGGTGTTACAATTGATGTTCCGGAAGGCTTCACAACAACAACTTATGGCAAGACTTATACATTTAAAGAAGGAAAACAAACTCTCAACGGTGATTACGCTCTTACATATGTGCGCGAGAGAAAATCCTTTGCCAGGGGCGATCTTCAGCGCGGTGCCAACCAGACAGCTGTTATAAAGGCCATTGTTAACCAAGCGATATCTGCTAATGCAGTTGTAAATTATGGAAAAGTTGTTGACTCTATTTCAAAGAGTTTTGATACAGACCTTAATATCTCTTCTCTCGCTAAGCTTCAACTTCAGATTCAGAGAAAGAAAGATTTCAAAGGTTGGAACATTGTCAATTATGCTGTTGATGGTTCAACCGGAGGCGGATACCAATTCTGCTATAAGCCTCAGCAGAACCTTTCAGTTGTAATTCTTGATGATGATTCCGTTGATACAGCAAAGCAGCTTGCGCATCTTGTTCTTGACGGAAAACATATTGACGATAAGACCGCAGAGCAGATTGAAAACGGAACATATTCAGAATCCGAAAACGAAACTAAATAATTATTGTTTATTTATTATTGCTACCACTTGCTATTTCAAATACGCTTGTGGTAGCATTATTAATGTTGTGATTTATCTCAATCGCCAATTTTGATATACGCTATTTATCAATAGCCATTTATTCTAATATTAATATTACATATTGAGGTGTATTTAATTATGAAAAAAATTATTTTAACCGGCGGAGGCACGGCCGGCCACGTAACTCCAAATATTGCACTTGTTCCTAAACTTAAGGAAGCAGGATACACAGTTGAATACATTGGTTCCTACAACGGAATGGAAAAAGACTTAGTTGAGAATGCCGGTCTCAAATACTACGGCATTTCTTCCGGAAAACTTAGAAGATATTTCTCATTACAAAACTTCACTGATCCCTTCAGAGTTATCAAGGGATATTTTGAGGCAAAAAAACTTATGAAAGAATTAAAACCGGATGTTTTATTTTCAAAAGGCGGATTTGTCACAGTACCTGTTGTAATGGCCGCACATGCAGCAAAGGTTCCCGCAGTAATCCACGAGTCTGATATGACTCCGGGACTTGCCAACAAAATTGCAACTAAATTTGCCACTAAGGTATGTCACACTTTCCCTGAGACAGGTGAGTATGTGGGAAGCAAAGGTGTATTTACCGGCTCCCCAATCCGTGCGGAATTATTTACCGGCGACAAAATCATTGCCATGAAAATGTGTGATTTCGACAGCAGTAAACCAGTACTTCTTGTTACCGGAGGAAGCCTTGGCGCAAAAAAAGTAAATGATGCAATAAGAGAAGCCCTTCCTGAATTATTAAAGACATACCAGGTTGCTCATCTTTGCGGAAAAGAAAAATACGACAAATCTTTAGAGGGCACAAAAGGTTACGCTCAGTTTGAATACATTAGCGCTGAGATGAAAGATTTCTTTGCAATGGCAGACATTATCGTATCCCGCGCAGGTTCAAATTCCATCTGTGAGATTGCCGCATTACATAAACCAAACGTATTAATTCCATTGTCTGCAAAAGTCAGTCGAGGAGACCAAATATTAAACTCAAAGTCCTTTGAAAAACAGGGACTTAGCAAAGTCTTAGACGAAGACACGATGACTACCGATACACTTGTTAATGCAATCAACGAAGTATATGACAAACGTGCAGACTATATTGATACCATGAAAAATTCCAACATCGGAAACGGAATTGATAAGATAATAGACGTAATAATGTCAGTGAGTAAATAGCTAAGCAGTTATTTGAAAGTTTAAAGGATAAATATAATGTCCTCGCATTATAGAGAATTAAGAAGGAAAAAAAATGAACAATATTATTAAATTAAAAGACTTACTTATATCTCTGTTTATGAAATACAGAGAAGTTATTATGTATCTGATTATGGGAGTTGCCACAACAGTGGTAAGTTGGGCATCCTATGCTTTTTTCACAAAGGCTTTTAGCCCTGACAGCGGTTTTGTTGTTTTATTTTCAAAGCTTACACACGGGGACACATCCATTGCATTAATTGCAATTGCCAATGTTCTCTCATGGATACTCGCCATCTTATTTGCATATATAACCAACAAGCTCTGGGTATTCAACAGCAAATCATGGAAGCCATCCCTTGTAATTGCCGAGTTTACCAAATTTGTCGGTGCAAGAATATTAACCGGATTCCTTGAATGGTTCGGAGTTCCCTTCCTTGCCAAAATCGGTTTAGACCAAAAACCACTAGGCATCGAAGGCGGCTTAAGCAAAATCGTCGTGAGCGTCCTAGTCGTATTATTAAACTACGTCTTCAGCAAACTTTTCATCTTCAAAAACGACAAAAAATAAAAAGCAACCAATTAATCCAGAAGTATATACACAAAACGCGTAGTCCGGCAGGGGCCCGCGCGCATAAAAATAGTCCACGGGACACCTTGGCATCCAGGGCCGCGCCCTAAATAATAATCCACGAGCCACGCAATATTTTCTACTTCTCGCATTCGCTTATTATCGAACGCTTCGCGTAACTCGCACCTTCGGTGCTCTAACACTCAACATAAATGCATCGCATTTTGTTGAGGGCGAAAGTGATTACTAATTTCGAAGAAATTATAATCACGAAAGCCCGCGCAAGTTCGAAGCTAGAATGCTCGTCGTAACGAAAATATAGCTATCGTCTCGTGGATTATTATTTAGGGCGCGGCCCTTATTGTCTACGTGTTTATTGGACTATTCTTATGCGCGCGGGCCCCCTACTCAGTAAATTTTCTTACCCCCACCTTCACTTTGTTTAGAGGAGAGGGACATCTACTTCTTAATTATAAACTGGTTGCTTTTTCTATAATGGCGTCGATTTCGGCCTGGTTTGGTTCGTTCTGAACCCAAGTAATTATTTTCTCACCGTATCTTGGAATAATGTGAGTGTGGAAGTGGAACACTGTCTGGCCTGCTGCCTCTCCATTGTTCTGTACAATATTGATTCCCTCACATCCTGTTACCTCTTTGAGGAATGTAGCAATTTTCTTTGCGAGTACCAACACTTTTGCTGCCACATCATCAGGAAGTTCGTAAAGATTATCATAGTGCTCTTTTGGCAATATCAATACATGCCCCTTTGTTGCAGGGCTTGCATCAAATATTACTCTGAAATCATCATCCTCATATAATGTGTTTGTGTCAAACACCCCATTTGCTAATTTACAAAAAATACAATCATCCTTCATCTTCGTTCTCCTTTCGTCTTAAAATGCCAAGCGATAATATTGCTCCTATTGCAAGACCACCCATATGGGCCGCCATATCAATTTCTTTACTGAGACTTCCCACAATCAACAGTGCAATCATTATTACAATTCTCACGCCTTGCTCTTTTATTTTATCAGACATTATAAATGCCACAGTAATCAAACCAAAAAGTCCGTATATAGCTCCGGATGCTCCGACACTCACCACCTCATCCTTCATCATAAGATGATAGGTCGATGAGACAATGCCGGCTCCCATACCGCTTACCAGATATACCATCAAAAACTGAAAATGACCGAGCCATCTCTCCGTCTGCATTCCGATTCCAATAACAAGCAATATGAACATATTTGAAGAAATATGATCATATCCTCCATGAAGAAACATCGACGTAATAATACGGTAATACTCTCCTTTTCCGTATACGGCGCTGTAATCTAAACATCCCAGATTAAACAATGCATCACCATTAACACCAAGCAGATTAAAAGCACCAATCAAAAACACCAGGATATTAACTGCTACAATAGAAATTGTTATAAAAGGAATTTTTGCTTCCGCTTCGCCTTCCCTGCTAATATCGTAATTAGTGCATTTTCGGATTTCCTCCTCAATGACGTCCTTCATGCCAAAGTAATCATCCGGCTGGTCCTCATAAACCATAATCTTTTGATTTACCGTGTCGACTATCCAGAACTTATTGTCATCTTCAACAAGTTCTTGAACCTCCATTTCCCTGTCCGCAAATATAATATGCATAACGCTGACGTCGCTGTAACCTCCTATGAGGAACTTATTTTCCAAGCGTTTCGCGGATTTTGCAATGGAATCTGCAGTCACGGTAACACCCTCAAGGCACTTCAAAATGACGCAGATGTACATCTTCTTTTCGTCTGTGACCTTGACGTAGAAATCCACAATATCTGAATTAGATTCTGTAGGATTAAATCCCTTTTCATTTAACTTTAAATAAATATTGTCCCAATTCATAACTATAACTCTGCTTTAACACATTCAAGAGCCGCCTCGATAACCTTATCCATATCATAATATTTGTAATTTCCAAGTCTTCCTCCAAAAATAACATTTGCTTCCTTGTCAGCAAGCTCTCTGTACTGAAGGAAAAGATTACCATTTTTCTCATCATTGATTGGATAATATGGTTCAATTCCCGGCTTCCACTCCGATGAATATTCTCTGGAAATAACAGTCTTTGGCTGCGTTCCAAACTCAAAGTGTTTATGCTCAATTATTCTTGTGTAAGGCACTTCCCTTTCTGTATAGTTTACTACTGCGTTACCCTGATAATTCTCTTCATCTAAAATTTCAGTCTCAAATCTTACTGTTCTGTATTCGAGATGTCCAAGTTTATATCCAAAAAATTCGTCTATCATACCTGTGTAGACAGTCTTCTTTGCAATGTCAGGATTTTCTCTGACAAACTCAAAGTAATCTGTATTTAACTTAACATCACTGCCCTCTAACATCTTCTCAACAATAGGTGTGTAACCGCCCATTGGAATTCCCTGGAATCTGTCGTTAAAATAATTATTGTCATAAGTAAATCTAAGAGGCAGTCTTTTTATTATAAAAGCCGGAAGCTGCGAACATGGTCTTCCCCACTGTTTTTCAGTGTATCCCTTAATGAGTTTCTCAAAAATGTCTTTTCCCACTAACGACAATCCCTGTTCCTCAAGATTCTTTGGCTCAGAAATATTAAACTCTGCTTTCTGTGCTTCTATAATTTCTTTTGCTTCCTTTGGTGTTTTTATATTCCACATTTTACTGAAAGTATTCATGTTAAAAGGAAGGTTGTAAAGTTCATCCTTATAAACCGCCACCGGCGAATTAATGTAATTATTAAATTCTGCGAACTGATTAACATACTCCCAAATCTCTTTATTGCTTGTATGGAAAATATGAGCACCGTATTTGTGTACATTAATGCCTTCAATCTCCTGACAATAAATGTTTCCGGCAATATGCTCTCTCTTATCAATCACAAGACAGCGCTTTCCTTTTTTAGTTGCCTCATAAGCAAATACAGCCCCGAACAAACCGGCACCAACAATCAGATAATCATATTTACTCATCTATACTTTCTCCTTCTAACACTGCCATACCACCCCTACGGCAAATTATTTTTTTACAAGATTGTTTCTGATATATTTGAAGGTTTCATCTTCACCCTTCTCTGCCACCATCTTAAGCAGCATTTCTATCTTATCAGAAGTTTTTTGATGAATGAATCTTTTGCCTTTTCTTTTGTTAAAGTATTCAAGTGCATCAGTCTGTTTGTATTTTTCTTTGTTGTATATTTTACATGCAGCAAGTCTGTCACAGAACATTTCCGCTACATATCTGTCCGGCATTTCAACCGGTTCCACTTTATGAGAGGTATTATTGTAGTCCGTCCAATATTCAAAGTGATGTCTGTTTCTTCCTTTGTGATGAAGCCAGGCTTTTGAATATCCGTACTCCTTTCTCTCTCCTTCGTTGGGACTTCTGTCTCCGGTGAAATACTTCACCCCCTGAAAAAACTCAACAGGAGAGTACTTTGAGAGATCATGTCCCAAACCCTGAATTGGAATTCCCGCTTTGAAGCAATGTTTAATCACCTGATGTCTGTGCTTTGTAATCGTCGAAAAATGTCCTATTACTCTTCCAATCAAATTCATCTTACTCTTCCAACCTTGTTATATAAATAGGTCTATCCTTAGTCTCCATATATGTCTTATCGAGATAAATACCAATAGTGCCAATACCAAGCATCTGAATTCCCGATGTAAATACAATAATGCATGCAAGAGACGGCCATCCGGCAACCCTGTCACCAAACATCAGAGCTCTCGCTACAATGACAACAACCATAATGAATGCGACAATACAAAACGCCAGACCCGTAACAGCTGCAAATACCAACGGCACGGTAGAAAATGCAACAATACCGTCAATTGCGTAGAGAAACAGTTTGAAGAATGACCATTTTGTTTCTCCTGCCACTCTCTCAACATTTTCAAATTCCAACCATTTTGTCTTAAATCCAACCCATCCGAAAATACCTTTTGAGAATCGATTGTATTCCTTCATGGACAAAATCGCATCCACCATTTTTCTGCTCATGAATCTGTAATCTCTGGCGCCATCCACAATATCCGCATCAGACATTTTGTTTATAATCTTGTAGAACTTTCTTGCAAAAAATGATCTGATAGGCGGCTCACCTTTTCTTGATACACGGCGGGTAGCCACACAGTCATACTCTCCCGATTTAATATAACTGTACATTTCCTCAAGCATAAACGGAGGATCCTGTAAATCCACATCCATAGTTACTACATAGTCGCCCTTTGCTTTCTGTAAGCCGGCGTACAATCCCGCTTCCTTTCCAAAATTTCTGGAAAACGAAACGTAATGAACTCTATCATCTTTTTTGCGCAATCCCTGGATAACTTCTAATGTCTTATCTTTGCTTCCATCATCTATAAAAACAAACTCAAATTCCAGTCCTTCTAATTTTGTAATATATTTTTGCATTTCCTCGTAGTAAAAAGGAATCGCTTCTTCCTCATTGTAACAAGGAACAACAAAGCTACATAACTTCATAAAAAGCCCCTTTCCGTATTAGTTTTTTAACATATATATTCTGTATATTTTATCATATTTTAAGGCCATTTACAATTAAAGAACACCTTCAAGCTCAAGCCTGATGTATTCCATAAATCTGCCAATTATATCAATGTCTGTCGTTTCATATACCATTCTTGCTCCCACAGCATCCTCAATCTCATTAAGCACAAGATTATCACCGTCATAGATAAAGTCAATTCCTGCATAATCGAGCTTCAAAAGACTTACTACTTTATTCACTAAATCTTTTTCCGCATCCAAAAGTTCATACCGATAAACCTCTCCTCCCAGGCTAAAATTACTCTTAAAGCCATCCTTTGCCTGGCGGCAAATTGAAACAACAATCTCGCCTCCTAAAACATACACTCTGACATCCCGTCCTCCTGTATCCGCCAATGGCTGTATAATGCCCTTTTTCTCTATTTTATCGACGCACTCATTATATTCTTCTTCATTTGTAACCTTGAACACTTCGCTTCCGCCGTGTCCGGCTCTGCTCTTTATTACCACCGGATAATCCTGCTCCCGGTACACTGTTGGAATTCTTTTGGTAGGCAGCACCGGTACGGAATTTCTCACCGCCCACTCATAAGTCTTCCACTTGTCATTCCCAATTTCAGTTACGTAAGAGCTGTTAAACACTCTGATACCCATTCCCTCAAGTTGTCTCGCCACACTTTTGTTTCTGCTTCGGTTAATGGCAAATGAAATGTCCCCATCTATCTTCTTTAGTTCCGGCTGTTCTTTATCCTCAAGCACCACCAATTCAAGAGCTATCCCCCATTTCTTGAGATGGCTTGTGCAGCTATCCACAAATCCTCTGTTCTTTTCCACATCTTCAGGGGCGTAAATAATTAATCCCTTTTTATTTTCCATAACTTTTATGTTCTCCAATGATATATTCCATTATGCACTCTGCCACATTGATACCGGTACAATCCATTATATTCTTAAAGTGTGCATTACTGTTTACCTCGCAAAGAATCGGTTCATCATTTTCTCCAAAGAGAATATCAACTCCTGCAAAATCAAGATTCAACAGTCGGCACACATCCTTTGCCATCTCTTCCTGCTGCTTCGTTGGAGTATAGTTATGCATCTTTCCGCCGTTTGTTATGTTAGCTCTGAAATCTCCCTCATTTGTGCGAAGCATAGACGCTACAGCCTTACCTCCCACAATATTAATTCTCACATCTCTCCCCTCGGAAGTAGCGATGTATTCCTGAATAATGAATTCTGATTTTCCAATTTTTTGTATTATCTCAAGAGCATTTTCTCTGTTTTCTGCCTTGTATACCTGAGCACCAAAGGATCCGCAATTTTCTTTAATGATAAACGGAAGTCCCATTTTACTTATTGCAACATCAACCAATCCACTCATATCTGCATCAAGTCCAAAAGTAAGAGGACTCACCATAGTCTTTGGCATTTTGATATGAGAATCAGCTAATGCTATATATGTCAGAGATTTGTCATCGCAAATTTTAATAGCCCCTGCGCAATTGTACACTTTAAGTCCGTGCTTTTCCAATAATGCAGCCGCCCTCACATCTTTATCCCAACACACAACAAAATCAGGTCTCTTTTCAATGATTTCACTTAAATTTGTCAGTACCTGATAATTAGTAATTTTCTCTAACTCACAATCCACTTTTGCTGCAGCAGCAACCAGATAGTCATATATTTCATCAAATTTTGCAGATTGTAAATATTGATTTATTATTAACCATGCGTACAAAATGTCCACCTCTTTTTCTTATATATATGTTTTAATTGTATCTTTTGGAATTATTAGTGTAAATGCAAGATTGGCTGAATTTACGTCAGAATATAGTAAAGAACGGTTAGGGCCCCCTTGCTCTAACCGTTCCGGACTGAAAAATATGTTAGTATACTCTGGGCCTAGGAGTGCCCATGTCCACCATGCTTTGTGTATGGAGGATCTAAAAAGTACTACGGGACTATTATATCAGCCACTAATTTAGCAATGAAGTGATAAATATATCCAATATCTACAACTATATTGATTTTTTTTAATATTTTCACAATTTAGATACCGTTTTTTCGTATTATATATTAATATATATTTATCGTGTAAAAATATCACTTTCATACGGAGGAAGTTTATGAGTAACAATTTAACAAATCCTAACGAAAAAAAGGATAACAAAAATCTTAATATTATACTTATTGTGGGATTCACTGCCGCATTCATTATTTGCGCACTCTTTATCAAATCCTTGGGAAACAAAGATAAAAATAATAATAATTCTTCTGTTTCAAATATCAATAACAACAACACCGTGGCAGCAGTTTCAAAAAATGTTCCTGATGCAACAAAGGGAAGCATTGATGCGAAAATTGATTCAGCCATTGTATTTAGAGATATAGATTTTAAAATGTCTGTGGATGATGTAAAGAAGATGGAAGATGCAAACGATGATACTCTTCCAAATCCAACCGTCTCTAAATCCGGTGACGGTTACACATATATTTACTATGAAAGCAATCCTGATAAGCCGTTGAATTTCAGCAATGTAAGCGTTGGATCACAGAACGCACCGGGATTAACATATGTATTTAATTCAGATTCTCTCGAAGAGGTTCGCCTCCAGTTTGGACTTATTGATGAAGGCACATTCAATTCTCTCTTGGGTGCCATTAAACATTTATACGGAGATTCAACCTTCTACAGAGCACAGGACGGCACAGAGTCATACTGGTGGAATTCCGACAAACAGCTTTTTATGCTTACACAGGACAGCTACAGCACAACACTTTTCTTTAGAAGAAAATAATCTTAAACAAAAATAAAATGCGTTGGTAATTGAACTACTTACCAACGCATTTTATTTAAATTAATCTCTGTCATTTTCTTTAGCCTCGGGAATATCCACACAGTCAGTATTTCTAACCGTACCTTTTGCCCACGGACTTCCCACATCACATCTTCCGTGATGGGATACCGATGCAATCTCGCCTTTCTGAAACTCATCTGAAGTAATTACTCTGATTCTGGAAATTCCTGCAGCAGTTTTGCCATCCAGCATATTTACAATATCATCAATATCTTTTTCATCTGCCATAATGATATTCCTCCTACCATATTTTACTTATCAAACTTTATATATTTATCTATGGTTTCCTTATTTATGGACCATGCCCTATAGTCCAGATATTTGGCTATTTTGTACTCCGGTTTAGCCCAAAGATATACAATGTACATATGTTTTCCTTTTCCGAACTTAGAAAACTTAACATTTTTTCTGGTAATCTGTTTAATCTTTGCTTCTTTTTGTTCTGCAACATAAATATTCTTGTTTTTGCTGTAATATGACTCTAAAGCTTCTTTTGATAACTTGGTCTTAATGAGGACTGCACCGAAAGCCTGAGCCTGATGCTTTGTTCCCATCAATCTTCCTGCAGCCGCTACATCATCAACTAATTCAACTCCATCCGGACAAGGAATATTAACCAACATCTTTCTTGCAGAATCTGCTGCAGTATCATTAAGACTCTTGCACCATATAGGTGTTACAATAATCAGAATCAAATAAATTAATAGTAATTTTGCTCTCATAATAAAACTCCCTTAAATAATAATTGAATTTCGTTCTTTATTTCACTTTTTCGCTTCTTATACTATAACATTTTTACTTAATTTTTAGCAACCCCACAGTCATTTTTTACAACAGAAGCACCACATCATTTTCAACAACGATATGGTGCTCCTTATGAAGAGGTTTTCTTCATTCCTCGCCTTTATAATTCAAAACGCTTACCGCGCCTTCCATTCTTTAATTTGATTAATTAACCATTTCGAATTTCCACTGCTGATTTGCCTGCGCGAAATAATCCCACTGGTGAACATTTCCACCTGCTGCAGTAGACCAGTCAGCAACATCCATTGCCTTGTTGCTGTGCTTATTGATAAAGAATACATATCCGTTATCAACTGATGTTATATACCATCTCTGGTTTGCTGTGTTGTTGTTATCCCAGATAATGAGGTTGCCGCCGTTTTCTGTAGACCAGCCCCCCATATCAAGGGCACGTCCGCTAAGAGCACTTGTAATTACAAATGTACTGTCGTCGCTGTTGAATGATACATAGAATGACTGAGCGTCAGTTCCATTGATTGTCCACTGCTGTACATTTGTTCCTGCTGCCGGATTTCCTCCTGCAACATCAAGCGCAAGTCCGCTGTGACGGTTAATAATTCTGTATTTTGCCTTTTCAACCTTCATTGAAGACATTTTGTCATTCCAGTCATTGCCAATCCAAGATGTATCTCCTGTTATAACTTTTGTAGCACCGCTAAAGTTGTCATCAGCATAAAGTGTAACCTTGTAACCAAATGGAACTTTGAGAGATGACAAATCATCATTTCTGAATCCTTTAGCCTGAATTGCTGAAAGGTTGTAATTTCCTGTTCCAAAGGAAGCTGATCTTCCACCATAATTAATATCCTGGTAAATAGTAACATCAGCAGCTCCGTTTCCCGGATTTGTATTACCACCTCCATTGTTGCCGCCGTCATTATTTCCGCCACCGTTATTGCCACCGCCATTGTTTGCGCCGTTAGCCATAACTTCTTTAATCGCTGCGAGAAGTGAATAACCGTTGAATGAGTCCTGTCCAACTTCCCAAATCATAGTTCCACCATATGACTTGCTGTACTCTGCTTTCTGCTTAATAGTGTTGATGCCGTTGTAGTAAACACCGCTTGCATAATCTGCGTAAGCATTGGAAGGATTCATCTGCACCATCTCAGCATATGTTTTTGCAGCACCACCTGCGCCGTATCCATAAAATGGAACTCCGATAACCATTCTGTCATTGCTTACTCCTCTTGCTCCGTAATAATTTACCATGTCGTAAATCTGAGACCAAGGTGCAACCTCGCCTGTTCCTGACTGATTGTAATCATATGACATCAAATTGAGGAAATCAAAGTAACGATATGTACCATTGGCAATGCTTCCTGTAAACCACTGGCTTACAGCCATAGTAAGAAGTTTACCCTGAGATTTAAGTCTTCCTGAAAGTTCAGAAATGAAAGCATCATAATTGTTCCAGATATCAGCATCATTTAACTCGATATCGATATCAACACCGTCAAGATTGTATGAATTTACGTAATTCATAATCTGGTTGATAAGGTTTGTTCTTCTGGAAGCTGAAGTAAATACTCCGTCGTTCTGGAATCCGTTCCAGCCACCGATTGCTATGATAGCTTTACAGTTGTTAGAATGACATTTGCTTACAATAGTCTGAACATCTCCGGCAGAAAATCCTGATGTAAGTGTTCCTCCTGCATATGTCATAAAAGCTAAGTTACAATGTGTCATTGCCGAGAAATCAATAGAATTGATAGTATAATTTCTGTAGGATGGTAAATATCCTACAACCCTTCTCCCTGCTGTCTCCGGATTATACGAAGCAGCTGTTACTTTTGTTGCGCCCAAAGAAAGTGGAAGCATGGAAAATAACATTGCTACCACAAGAGTGAGCACTAGACTTCGTCTCTTTAACATTATTAAGACCCCCTATATTATTTTTATATATACCGGGTTCCCCTATCCCGGTGTTCACAGCACATAACCCCTTCTGTAAAATGTGCTGTTATTCACATAAATCCGTATAAACGAAAAAACGCAAGAACATCCCAATTTGTCTCGCGTTTTCCATCCCCTTTACACTCTTCCACAATTATATTCAAATCATTATTAAAAAACAATTGTCTTATTTTTTAGACCGGGTAAAAAATGGGGCAATAATAAAGAGGCTGTTATTCACAGCCTCTCTTTTATATATTTACCAGTAAAAATAAATATTATCAATTATTTTATCATCACCTATATACAATTCTTCAACGTAATCAATATCTAATTCTTCGAAATTATTTCCATCACAAATCAGATAATCCACATAACCAACATATAAAGATGTCATCCCATTGCAGCTGCAATTTAAGTAGGATACGTCCGACAGATATGGTACAACTAAAGCACTAATTTTATTATTCATGCATAATATTTCTGTCAACTCATCATTATTGTCAATTATTAGTTCACTAATATCGTTATACGAGCAATCTAAAACATTAAGATTTCCATTGCTGTCCAGATTCAGTTCGCTTATGTTATTATGTGAACACTGCAATATCATAAGGTTTATATTACTATCCAGATTCAGTTCGCTTATTATGTTGTCTGAACAATCCAATGTCATAAGGTTTATATTACTATCCAGATTCAGTTCGCTTATTATGTTGTCTGAACAATCCAATGTCATAAGGTTTATATTACTATCCAAGTTCAATTCACTTATATTATTCTTTTCACATTCTAATGATTTCAGTTTTGCACAATTACTTACATTTAATTCACTAATACTATTTGAGCTACAATCAAGTTCCTCAAGATTATTAAAACTCTCAACATTAAGTTCACTGATTTTATTCTTAGAGCATTTCAGTTCTTTTAACAATACACCACTTTGTACATTAAGCTTAGTTAACAAATTACCACTACAGTCAACATACTCAAGATTTTTATAGCCTTCCAGATTCAGTTCTTCAATATTATTATTTTTGCAGTTAATGTATTTAAGATTATCTCCTATAAAATCTAATCTCTCAATTTCATTATTTTGACAATCAAGATACTCAATCTCATTTCCAATACTTAATTCATCAATTTTAGAATTTGTGAGTGTAAAAGATTTGATATTATCACAACTTTCAATTTCAAGATCTTCTAAACGCAGACAACTCTTCATTGATACATTTTCAAGTTCGGAGCAATACTTAATATCACTTTCATCCATGTAAAGCAAATTATCAGCTTCAATTGATTTAAGTTTTTCATTGTAATAAACATATAAACCTCCAGTACTTATGCACCCTGTCACTTTTATTTTTAAAAGATTAGGACATCCGCCCACCACTATGCTACGTAGATTATTATTGCAACTGACATCTATTTCTTCAAGCTCTGTAAAATAGTCTGTTTCATATCTGTCCTCTATATAGATAATAAAATCATTTTCGAGTCCTTTATTAGACCAATTAATCTTCTTCAAATGTCCATCTTTACTCCACTCGTACTGTTCGCTACTCCAATCATCACTTACTGTACACTCACTCTCTTTGCATTCACTTATAATTTTCTCTAAAGCATCTATGTCTGCCTGATAATAACCACTAGAAGACACTTTATTATCCACAAAGGTCTCATTTTCTTCTGTTGGAACAGCCGCCACGTTAATAGGAACATCTGCTTTTTTAACTGTATTGTTATTAATTTTCTTATTTTTTCCGCCTTTTTTTGATTTTTTAACTTTTTTTACTTTTTTATTTTTTTTAACCTTTTTAACTTTTTTTACTTTTTTTACTTTTGCTTTTCTATTCTTTTTGATAACTGATGTAGTTTTCACATTATTTATTTTTTTCTTTGCAGCCGAAACATTCATTCCCGGCGCCATAGAAAAAACAAGCGCAATTATAACCATAACAGTTATCATTTTATTTATTATTCTCTTCATACATTTCCTCCTGTATAAATTCCATTCCAGTTTTTTACATTAACCTATTCAGTGATTAATGTAACACCCTCGTCGTATTTAAAATAATGTGATTCCAATAACTTAGAATTGTTACGCACATCTAATGTTGTAATTTTATTCTTATAGCACAACAAATCTTCAAGTTCCGGATTTTTAGTAACATCCAATTCTTCTAACTGATTATTGCGACAATCTAAATACCAAAGCAACGGATTTTTAGTAACATCCAATTCTTCTAATTGGTTGTCATAACACTGCAACATCTCTAATTCAGGTAACATTGTAACATTTAATTCTTTTAATGAATTATTGCCTACACTCAAGTCGTTAATTTCAAGATTATTTTCAAGATTAATTGTGTTTAAACTGTTATAAGCGCAACGGAGTTCCTTCAAAAGTTTGTTGTTCTCAAGATTTATTTCTACTAATTTGTTATTATCGCAATCTAAAAATCCCAAAAGAGTACAATTTTCAAGGTTAATCTCTTCTAATCTGTTATTTTCACAATTTAAGTTCTGCAGAAGAGTACAGTTTTCAAGATTTATCTCTTCTAATCTGCAATATCTACACTCTACTAGCTTTAAATAAGTATTATTCTCAAGATTAAGTACTTCTAATTGGTTATTCGAACAATTCAGATTCCTCAAATATTTATTGTTTTCCAAATTTAATTCTGTTAAACTATTTCCTTCACAATTAAGATTTATTAACTGGCTGTTATTTGATAAATCCAACTGTTCTAGTCCAAGATCCTCAAGAATCAATTCTTTCAGTAGAAAACAATTAGATACGTCAATGTTTCCCGACTTGTAACCTTCATAAGGAGAGTACCAACCCTTTATTTCAATTTTGTTCAACAATCTATTATGTGAAAAATCTAGATCATTAAATACCATTCCTTGTAAGTAGATTTCTTTTAATTTTGGATTTTGTGATGTATCTATACCTGTTAATCCTAAACCGCTGACATAAAGTTCTTCGAGATTTGTACATCCATACACTTCGAATTCTGATAATAATGGCGCCTCCATGGGACCTGCTGCCAATCGCAAATCAGAACAACCGTTTAAATATACGCTAACCAAATTTTCACAACAATCCATCCTAAACTCGTTCATGGAAGTATTTCTACTAAAATCAATAGAAATCAATCCCTGACATCTGATGATATCCATGTCCCTTAACTTTGACTTGTCTGTTAATGTTAAATATTCAAGGTTTGGATTGTCATTTATTTCTAATAACTCTAATTCTGTAAAGGCAGCCCCATCTTCATCACTTTCATTGAAGTTCAAATCGCCCTTCAAATCACAGTCCGACCATCTAATTTCTGTAAGACGTCCTGCAGAATTCCATTTATACTCATATGACAAGAAATTACCACTTACTTTCGCACCTCTTTTCACCTGTTTTCTGATAATAGATTTAAGAGCTTCTACTTCTTCAGGATTCTTGCCCTTTTCATTTGTAAAAGTAACCTCTTCCTCAACTGTTGTTGGTTCCTCTGTTGTTACTTCTTCTGTTGTTGATTCTTCTGTTGTAACCACTTCAGTTGTTGGTTCTTCTGTTGTAACCACTTCAGTTGTTGGTTCCTCTGTTATTAGCTCTTCAGTTGTCGGCTCCTCTACAGTTATTTCCTCTGTTGTAGTTTCCTCAACACTTACAGACTCCGTTGCTGTTTCTTCAACAGTTGTAGCACTCTCTGTTGTCGGATCAATCTTGACTGTTGTGGTTGTCTCAACAACTGTTGTAGTCTGTGCTGTTGTTGTTTGCACTGTAGGTTCAGGCATTACATCTTTTCCAAGAGGCAAGCTCTTAACAGTAACCTTGCATTTAAACTTCTTCTTACCAACTTTAGCTGTGATAGTAGCTTTACCCGGTTTGATTCCTGTTACAAGGCCTTTTTTACTTACCTTTGCAACCTTCTTATTTGAAGATTTCCATTTAACTTTTCCTTTTGCATTTTTAACTTTTAACTTAACTGTTTTTCCTACTCTGATGGTCACTTTCTTTTTGTTGAGTCTTGTCTGTTTCTTTGCAGCCGCGACTGTTGCGCCCGGTGTCATTGTTGTAACCAGCGCCATAGAAAGCACCAATGCCATTGATTTCATTGCACTTTTCTTCATACTTTTCTCCTTTTCTCTGTTTTTTGAGACACTATAGCGTTCTTTTATCAAAACAGATTCACATCCATTTTTGCATTTCTTCCGCATAGAGATAATTATATCAGAATTTTCCGGATAATATAGCCCAATTTACTCCTAGTTAGAACTTCCTATTTCCCCATTTGATGATATTTATATTCCTTTCATTTTCTCTTGCCTGTTTTTAGTAAATTGCTATAATTATATATATGTTTTATATAGAACGGAGATTTACATATGAATGAAGATATTTACAATTTTGATCACTCTTCTGACAATAGCAGAGGGATTATTTTTGCCCTGACAGGAATTACATATGCTGACAAGAATTACCGCATTGCCAGACGAAATTCCGATGTTACTGTTATCGAATATATAATAGAAGGCGAAGGCACAATAGAAGTCAATGGGAATGTTTTCCACCCAAAGAAAGGCGATACTTACCTGTTACCTCAGGGATCCAGCCATGTTTATTATCCTAACCCAAACAATCCCTGGAAAAAAATCTGGATTAATTTATCCGGTCAGCTCATTTCAGACTGCATTAATGCATATGGTTTGGACACAGTCTATCTCTTTAACAATCTCTACACAAAGGATCTCTTAGAAGAGATTGTTAATAATGCCAAAAATAAAGTTCCTGATCTTAGCCTTTCCACCGGTAAGCTCGTGTATGAGATACTGTACAGAATGAATATGCACAACCAGCGCCATGAACCGGTTATAAATCCAAATGCCAGATTAATGAAAGACTATATCAATGATCATTTATTTGAGCCAATTACTCTTTCCACCCTCTCTGATTTGATTGGAATGTCAGATCAGCACACAATACGTATTTTTAAATCCACATTTGGCTCTACTCCATATCAGTATATTTTGTGGAAGAAAATCGATTATGCAAAATTATATCTAAAAAATACAAACATGAGCGTAAAAGAGATATCTCAAAAACTGGCCTTCACGGACGAGTTCTATTTTTCAAATATCTTCAAGAAAAAAATCGGTATCTCGCCGACAGATTACAGAACTACTTTCATGCCGAAATCACAGTAGTAAAATAAGAAAACTCCTTCCAGACCCAAATCGTCTGAGAGGAGTTTTCTTATTATCTCAATTTATCCTATTATTCCTACCCAACAGTCATATTTTACTACTTTGTAAGTCTTATTTACCACTGACAGGATATTGTTATATAGATAATTGTGATATGCCTCATTTGGCATTTTATATTCATTGTACAAAAGTCCTGCAATTTCGTATATAGAGTATGTTAACACATCGCTGTATACATATGTACCGTCAGATAATTTTGCATAAGCTCTTACCATATATTTCTGAGTCAACGCAGGAATAGTAGTTCCGTTATTTATAATTGTCATTATGTAACAGGTTGCTGTATCTGAATCCGAGAAATTATAACTTGAACGACCAAGGCTTGTAGATTTAAAGGATCTTATACTGTCAGAATTTGGATTTCCTACATACATGTCATTCTCTGTAATTCCCTCTTCAACGAAACCGATTACATTTCCATATTCCACTACATTTTTACCGTTGATTGTCGGTTCAACTGCTGCAACAATACGAACGCCATCACTCTTTACACTGTACTGAAGTCCCAGTAAATCAATATCTTTCGCCGAATCGTCAACACACTGATAAGACTTCTCATCGCCACTGTATGAGGACTTGATTGAATTTCCGTTTATGTCACATACATCAATTACATATACTTTAAACTTATAGCTTTGTTTCAATTTTGCATTTGAAGTTCCAAGCTTAATTGAAAATATATTTTTGTCCGTATTAGTCATTCCCGAAAGTGAAGTATTCTGAATCATGCAATGCACTCCACGCCCGTATTTAGCAAGTGATTTCGCTTTGTAATCAAGTTCCCATGAAGAATCTAATGAAGATTCAACATTATTCACGCTCAATGACTGAGTGTCAAATGCCACGAACACTTCTATTCCTCCAATGGCCTTGGTATTGTTCTTAACACTAATTGTAACGAAGTTACTCTCTCCCTTTATCAGCCTTGTTCCGCTAATGGCAATGCTGCCATTTCCTGCTGCCTTCGTCTCTCGTATCTGGGCATTTCCCAATGCCAGAGTAAGAATAAGACATATTGCAAATAATTTTGATATTATTTTTTTCATGTTTATACCTTCCTTTCCTCTGACATTAGTCCTCGTCCATAATTAACTTCTTAAGGGTACTGATATCGTTTGCGTTAAGTACTCCATCTAAATTCATGTCTAAAGCTTTGATTTCAATTGCTGAAGCATTTCCGGTCTTAATAAGATTTCTAAGCTTAACCACGTCTGTAACTGTAACTGCTCCATCTCCGCTGACGTCACCTCTAACTACAACTGTGTAAACTTTTCCGGCATTTGCCCCTGCTGTAAGCTCTGCCTTCATTCCACTCTTAACTAAACCATCTGTAACTGTCTGTCCGTTTTCTGTCACATTTACACTGTAATTGAACTTTCCTGTAAATGCTGCAACAGATGTTCCGACAGGTACCTTGTAGATAATGTTATTATCACCGACTGTCCATGTAGTGTCCGCAACAACTGCAGGAAGTTTCTCTGTTCCGTAAACCTCAAACTCTGTAATACCTTCCCAAAGACTTGTACTGCTGTCTGAAGGAACCAGATCTTTAATCTTAACATATGAAGTCTTTACTGTATCAAATGTAATCTTCTGAGCTTTCTTTGTCTTCTTAAGAACAACTTCCTTCTGGCTTCCATTTGAGAATTCAAGTGTAGCACTGATGTAATGTGTATCATGAGGGAAGTCCGCTCTGATATAAATGTCTACTTCATTTACATATGCCTCGTGTCCGAAATCTACCTGCATCCACTGGTATCCGTCGTTATTGCTTGGACCCCATGACTGATATGGATAATTTCCGTGACTGGTATTTGCTGTAAATCCGTCAATAGCATTTCTCTCCTGGAACTCAGCCAGATTATTGTGAGCACTCTTTGCCGTTGCATGTGGATAGCTTCCTGTTCCACTGTCTAAATCGTAAATGTTCTTTGCAATATTTCTTCTTGACGTAAGTTCCTTCTCAAGAGGAAGTCTCGCTGTAATAGTATTGGTCTGATAGAAGGTCCATGTACTTGGGAATACATTTGTCGCAGAAGGAACTGTGTAACTAAAGGTTCCGTTTGGACAATATATCAACTGCTCTCCCATCATTGAATTCATACTAAACATAAGATACTTCTCTCCCTGTGGAAGTGTAATAGTAACCTTATCTCCTGAAGAATATGATTTATTTACGTAAAGTGTTACCAATCCATCATCTGTAATAGAGTAATTCTGTCCATTTGACCCGTTAAAGTTAATAGTGATGTTATTCTTATCGAGTAGTCCCGAAACATCCTTCTTTGCAAATTTCTCAAGCATATCATAGAAGCTGTGCTTGTTTGTATGCTGTTCGGCCCATCTGATTTCGTTTCCGCCCCAGGTGTTATTTCCATTTGCATCGTACGAACCGTAACATGGAACTTCAAGATCAATCCATGTAGCTATGGTTCTAATCTCTGCCTCTGAAAGATTTCCGTGGCCATTCTTTAATTTATTAATAATATTACTCTTTGTTGAGCCATACTGGTATGGATTTAATATGTCACACTGGCTCATTGACGATACAAAGTTAGTATATGTGTTTGAAGAATTAGCAACCCAGTTAACTCCACCTGTTACATAGGAACCTGTAAGAACAAGGTATGAAAGTGGGAAGTATTTCTTCATTCGTTTTCCGACTACATTGACATCTTCCAAAGAGAACGGTACTGCTGACACGCTCTTCATTGTAAGGCTTGAATCAATAAACAATCCTCCCGTGCTATTGTGTGCGTGAATTGCAATTGTGTTGGTTCCCTGCTTGAGTAACTTGGTGTACTCAGTTGGAAGTGCTGTGAGCCTGTACTCTGTAAGGTATCCTTCTGCGCTGTAAACTTTAGTTCCGTTAATGTATACAGTCGGATCCTCGTCGTAAAAGATGTTGAGATACATCTTCATATTTTTAACATCATTGATGTTGTTGATTGTAAATGTCTTTCTAAGCCAGATGTCGCTGTTATCTCCGCTCCAATTTGTCTGACTGTTGCTGCCGCTTCCAAACGGTGCGTTTCCTGTGTTCCAACCGGAATCATTGTAACTCTCCTTCATCCATTCATTTCCCGGATTAGAGTTGATTCTGTACTTCCAATTGGTATCTCTCACAGGAATTAAATCCTTCTCTGAATACGCTCCCGTTGCAAGAACAAAGTCAGTATCAATCTGACGTCCGCCGGATGTATTTTTACACTTGATTGCAAGAACATTTTCACCTTCTCTCAGGTACTGTGTATATCCTGCACCGAGATTGAGTTCTGTGTAAGCATCAACCCATCCGCTGTTTGAGTAAATCAGATTTCCGTTTAAGTAGAACTCAGGAGTGTCATCGAAGAATGTGTTCATAATAATCTGAGCGTTATTAAACTCTGACAAATCGTCTATTGTAAATTTCTTTCTGAGCCAGATATATGTGTTATTTCCTGTCCAAGATGTCACATATCCGCCTCTGTCACCAAACGGTGCCTTTGCAGTATTCCAGCCACTATCGTTAAAGCTTACCTGATTCCAACCGCTTGCCACATTGTCTGAAGTACTCATCTGATACTTCCACTCAGAACCTTTCTCAAACATCTCTGTCTTTAAAAGTTTAACCTTTGTAAGTGTGAGAGCAGCGTCAATCTGACGTCCGCCTGTATCATTTGAGCAGGCAATTGCCAATACATTTTTTCCCTGAACAAGATACTGTGAAATATCCGATCCAAGATTAATCTTTGTATAACCGTCAACCCAAGGATTTCCCTCTGTATCTCTGTAAACCAGATGACCGTTTAAGTAGAAATATGGGTTATCATCATAGAACGTGTTAAGGCTTATGCTGCATCCCTTATAATCGTTGAGATTGTCTATGTTAAATGTCTTTCTGATCCAGATGTACTTATTGTCACCTGTCCATGATGTTGCATAACCTGTTCTGTCACCAAACGGTGCTGTAGCCTCTGCCCATCCGCTGTCATCAAAACCTATCTGATTCCAGTTAGATGCCGCGTCATTGCTTCCGCTCATTCTGTATTTCCACGTGCCACCCTTGCCAATAACTTCAACTGAGTTTCCGGCATTTTCAAGAGAAGCACCAATACTTAAGCCCACAAAATGTTCATTAGAACCTGAATTTGAAGCTGTAACCGCAATTGTATTTTTGCCTGCGACCAGCGCTTTTTTCATTGCTGATGTAAGCTTTGTGGTTGTGTAAGCTGACATTGAACCGTTGTTCTCATATACCAATGTTCCGTTGATGTATACCTTTGGTGAAGATAAACATGCAATGGTCATTGACATATCCAAAATACCTTTCTGATATTTTGTAACTGTAAACTCTGTTCTCATGTATATTTTGTCTGTATTCCAAACTGTTCCAATCTGACCCGGTCCGCAATTTGCCGTACCAAACGGTGCATACCCCTCATCCCATGATGAGTCGTTGAAATCTTTTGCGTACCAGTTGCTGTTCTGGCTGCTCTTTGTAGAATATTTCCACTTAGCGTCAAGAGCCAATGGTGTGGCATTTACCGAGCCATCCTCACCGTTCATTGCTGTAACGCCAATCTGTTCATATGAATTCTCCACATCTGAGTGACACTTGATACAGCTGTTATCAAATATCGGCTGTACCTCTGTGAGATAATCAAATCCCTTGCTGTCCTCATATGGATCATAATCTTTGTAATCCTCTGTAGTCATCCACAAATCTTTCTGAAGTTTCTGAACTCCCTTGGCCATTGCCATTGTAGTTGTGGATTTTACCGATGGTGCCATATTTTTGTCCGTATGACATCCTACACAGGAGAAGGACTCTCCCGGCATAAGTGTGGACCATGTTCTCATGGTCTGAATGAGTTCCCCGTCAGCATTTAAAATCTGGAAATAAACCGGGGTTTCAGATGGGCAGTCAAACATTACTGAGCCGTCTTCCTCTATCGGAACAATTCCAATGATTCTCTTAACGTCCCATGCACCGTTACCTGTTGAAACCGGAGTGTAAGGATCTGAGGTTCCCCATCCTACGCCCTGTGTTGCTCCGATTGCATACTGTCTGAACTCAATGGCTACAACTCTCAAATATTTAGCTGTTCCCCTAGCCACACCTTTGAGTCCCGGGCCTGCGTAAACGTCTGCGCAGTAGTATGTACCTGTTGACTTTGCGTGGTTAACCATACTTGTTCTCTCGAACAACTGTCTTGTCTTTACCGGAACAATCTGGCTGCATGGCAGCTGTGAATCTCCCGGTATCAACTCTGTCTTGTTACCACTTGCATCAAAAAGATAAATACCAAACGGTGTGTAAGTTCTGTCTGATGCCCATCCCGAACTGCAGTACGCAGCCAAAAACAGATTACTGTTTACTGCGAATGGGAACTTATAAAGTGCCCCTGACTGTCCGTAATTATCTATACTTTCTCTAACCCTTTCGCTGCCATCGTCCACTACGAAATCAATGGCATCTTTAGAATTTCTTCCCTTTGAAGTATCCACAATAACAAGCTTTCCTGCCTGATAAACGTGGTGACCTGAAGCAATGGAAATATACTTTGATGGCTCTCCCGGAATCTCTCTTGTGTGAAGTAGAGTCGTTGGAAAGTTTGCGTTATTTCCATATAGCTCTGTCTGTCCTGTTCCGTCATGGAACATTTGGAATACACCCTGAACATACATCTGGTTTCTGTCACTGTAATCCCATCTGGTATATAAAATACGACCGTCGGTTGTTACTGTAGGATATGTAGTATGTACCTGGTCATATCCAAGTCTCTCGATATTTTTTCCGTCTCCATCACAGGTAAATATGTTGGAAACCGGAGTAATCCAGCAGTCAACTGTCTGAATATCTCTTGTTGAACAAAAAACAATCTTTCCTGTTGCAAGATATTTTGGCTCTATGTCCGCAACACCTGAGCCAAAGGTGAGCTGCTTGGCAAGTCTTGTCTGCAAATTATATTCATATAAGTGAAAATCATCATTTCTGTTTTTCTTCCATGAGAATAAAACTTTTGTTCCGTCTTCCGAAACATCAGGATCTCTCAAAACTCCGTCCTTTGATTCAAGAAGAACTGTCTCTTTTCTTGTGACTGTATTTCCACTCTTTGAAAGTTCAAGAAGAACCATCTCTGAACCCGGGAAGAAGTTTGATTCTGTTCCATCAGGTGCGTTTGTTCCAACTAATTCCTCCGATACACCTTCTGTGTATGCATAGTGTGAACCACCCGTCTGCCTGTGCCTTACAAGAATAAATGATGTATAATTATCCATCAGTTCATTTACCATGGAGTTAGAACTCATGGTTGATGTTCTGACCGAACCTTCTGCCGCATTTACTTCCGATAAATTGGATTTTACTTTCGGCTGGATAGCTGCACATGTGGCTAACATACAAATTGCTGTAATAATCGATGTTATTCTCTTTTTCATCTGCGCTCTCCCTCCTTAATAAACTAATTTATAATCAGAAGCCAATGCTTTTTTGTTTTCATCGGCTATGCTGATGGTCAGTACAGAACCTGCATCTAGATCCTTTGGAATTTTAATTCCAAGATCCACCTGAACTGCCGTATTGTAACCTACATTGCTTATTGTCTGTGTTGATTCATGAATGACATTGCCCTCTGCCGACTCAAATTTAACACTGACAACTGCCGTCTTAACCGCATCCTTATCCTGTCTTCTTATCGTACAGAAAGATAACACAGCTCCCGGCTCTAATGAATTGAGAGCAGTTGTATCACCCTTTGTTGTCACCACACGCTCAACTCCGTATTTCTCGCCCTCATCACCGATAGTCATTACGTAATTGGCTATATCTTTAATCTGCTGATTTGTAAGATTAAGTCTGCTTGTGTAGAATCTCACAGTATCTTCCATACTATTAAATCTACCGTCGAATACCCACGGTGCAGTTCTCCAAACTTCCACCAATGACGGAGTATCCATCTGCCTGTTCTCCCAACTTGTGGTGTCATTTGTAGCTGCTGCATTGTGCATCTTCAAATCAGTGTAAAGCGGTGCCGGATGACATGTGGTACATCCTACTTCCTCGAATAATGCTTTACCTCTTTGTGCTGATTCTGAGAGAGAACCGTCCCTGCTAAGGTACGGACTCTGAACCGGTTTGAGAGATTTCAGATACTCATCAATCTGAGCCATCTGATCCTCGTCCAATGTATTAAACTGAATAAACTTCATACCTGCCCTAACAGCAATTTCCGCTGACGCTCTGATACCTGTGGACATTACAGGCGGAGTTCTGTGAGAGTAAAGCATACTCTTTGCACTCTTTGGATTTCCCAGGCCATCGTTCATATTGTCCCAGTTAAGTCCGTCCACTCTTGCATCCGGATGGCACGAATTACAGCTCTGCCATTTCTGATAACAAAGTGTAGCATCCGAGAATAAAATCTCGCCCTTTCTCACATCATCATTTTGAGGCTGACTTGCAAATTTCAATGTACTTACACTGTTGTTTGATGTGTTAAGTACATCTATATTTCCATCAAAATACAAACCTACATAAACTTTTCCGGAAACTGCACAAACCGCACGTGCTCCTTTCCCTGATAATGAAATTCTCTTTCTGCATCCATCCAAAAATGGGAGATAATCCTGAATTTCATCAAAGGCGCAGACACCATTGCCGTTTTTAGCGGCGTTAATCTTGTTGTTCATTGCTGCTATATCAATTGTCATCACCTCATCAACACCTGAGAGGGCAACGATAAGCTTACTTCCGTCATTTGAAACAATCACACCCCAAGGATTTGCCGCTCCAAGTTCAACCTCATCAAGAAGAACTGTTGTAATTAGACTCCCCGAAGCTGCATCTATAATAGAAAGAACATTTGTATTAATCCATCCCTGATCGAGCTGCGTAGTAGGATATGTGTATCTTCCAAGTACATGAGCCACATACACAGTCTTTCCGTCCGGTGATGCGCAAATACCTTTAACTCCGTCGGAACCATTCATAAGGTTGATTGTCTTTTCAACTGTGTTTGTAGAAGTGTTAATAATATTGACATTTGCAGCTACTGTAGTTGAAGTCATCGCCTCATCCGGCATATGGCATGCCACATAAACTTTTCCTCCGGCAATTGCAAGAGAGTTTGGCTCTCTTCCGTCAATATTGATGGTCTTTGTAACTGTATTATTATTTAAATTTATTACTGAAACAGTATTGCTGAATCTGTTTACCACATACCCGGTACTTCCATTTACCACCATGTCACATGGAGTATGACCAACTGCTATTGTGGTAACTTTGTTAAGGTTTGAATCAAGGACTATAACATCACCTGCCAGTTCACCCTTCAAAAGGTACACGTAATTTCCATTTGTACAAACGCCGTTAACCTGATCATCTGTGGCATATGTCTTAAGCAATGACCCCGAAGATGAGAGTTTGTACAACTTTTCACCCGTTTCATCTGCTGCATAGATATTGCCACTTCCATCAACTGCTACGTCTGTGACAGATGTATAATTTGAAGCCGGTACCGCTGACACACTGCCTGTATACAAATCTCCTGATACAAATTCCTCTTCACCATTTCCCTCCGGAGCGCACATAATACTGTAATCTGCAGTAGTTTCCTCCACGGGTTTCTGATTGCTATTCATTATCTTTGACGTAGCGTCGGCTACATTTTCCATGGCACCTCCTACCAGAGGCACCTTGGACACATCTATCTTTCCCGTAGACGCCATCGCACCTGCAACTACGCCAAACAGAGCAAGGATAAATGCAGTTTCTCCGATTCTCTTTAACCCTTTCTTTTCCATCATTTCCTCCTATAAACCTACCGCAACTATTTTAAAGTTTCCTTCTACTTCTACATTGAATATGTGTGGTTTGAACTGCCACCCATCATATTTACGAATAACATAGTGACAACAACTCCTATAAAGGTAAGCACTATAAATACTTTTGCATACTTTTTTAATTTTTCTTCTCTTCTGAAATGAAGATAGAGAATAAGCATCAGCCATGTAACCAATGACCAGTTTTCTTTCGCATCAAATGACCAGAAGTCTCCCCACACAGCGTCTGCCCATATTGCTCCAAAAAACATCCCCATTGTCATAAATGGGAATGCTGCAACGGCAAGATTGTATACCCCCAAATCAGCTTTTTTGCGAAATCCTTCATCCTTAAAAAAGCCAATCACTGTAATAATAAATGCTACTACTACAAGTGAATATGCTATCATGTAGGCCAATATATGCGGGACAAACCATATAGATTGAAGCGCCGGAGGAAAATGCCATTTTCCTCTTCCGCTCATAAAGCATACCCCTGTCATACAAAACGCCGCCGCAACACAAAAGTAACCTTTCATCCATGCACCGTCTCTTCTAAACTTCATAAAAAGATATATCGGCGCAAACATCAGTGCAAGAAATGTGAGCACCTGATACATACTTACAAACGGAACATACCCGTTTATAATCCAATTATTTAGCACAACAACTCCATTGCAAAGAACTGCCAGTGTCCAAATAATATTAGATATTTTTTCTTTATTTTTAACCATCAATACTGTAGCCAATATGTACATGGCTATTGACGGAATCTCAAATACTAACATATTCATTATTCAGCACCTCTCTTTCTAAGCAGGCACATAATAAATCCTCCTATTATTGTCATCCAGATACCTGAAAGAGTCACATACTCTCCCGGATTCTTTTTTAACATAATATCTACAATCTGGCCGGTTCCCGAATTCTCGTAATTCATCAGGTATATTTTCCATCCATTGATTCTGATTGGATAGTTTACTCTAAGAGATTTGTACTCCGGTTCTTCCACTCCTCTTTTTACCAGAATCATTTTTGCATCGTAGAATTTATCACTTCCGTCATCGTATTTTTCAACTTTAAAATCTGAAAATCCCAAGGCAAAATCCAAATCAACAAAGTTAGAATCGCTCGCCTTTGAATCCGTCTCTTCTGCAGTTCTTTGAATTCTGCTGTATGTACTTCCATCTACAGGAACAGGTACATTTACTATTTTATCCCCCTTAATATAGTAGACAAACATTCCGACTAACATAATAACCAGCCCACAATGTAAAACATAAAAGCCAATTCTGTACATGGTGAGCTTTCCCTTTATGTTAAAAATACAAACCACCTGTATTGCGACATAAGCCGCAAACAAAAACACCACAAATGGACTGTTAAACAAACTCTCTTTTGTCCCCGCAGTCCCGTTTACGCTTACTGCAATGGTCATTCCCGTTATAATAATTGAAATAACAAGCATTATTAAATATATGTTTTTATTATTCACTATCTTCCTCCAAGTACTTCGCCATGTATATTTTTAAACGCACAAAATAATTGACATTCAATTACTGAATCCCAATTATGCTAAATCCTTTATTTTTTTCCCGTATTCCAAATGTTCCCTTTGATTTTAGCTTGTAAAATGATTAACTGTCAATAGAACTTCCGAACCCGGCATATAGAAAATTAACACAAAAAATTAACACGCACAAGTCTTTAAAACATTAGACTTATGCGTGTCTCCATTATCATTATTAACACAAAATGGCATTGTCCTGATTGTATTTTTAGCATTCTGCCATTTTTGATATTAAACATTCACATTAGTAAATATCCCTAAAAAATACTTATTTTCTCTTTTTATTATTTGCTTTCACATTCTTAACTTTCACTGCACTTCCTTTCAAATCTTTACCCGCTACATATTTATGGTAAAGCCTTGTAAGAAGCTTCTGCTCTGTACCCTTTTCGGCACTTAGTGCCTCCAGATCAGTAATATTTTTGTCAGAAAGTTTTTTATCAACAACTTCATCTAATATAGAAGAAATAACTGCAACACACGGAACTCCAAGGAACATACCTACGACTCCGCCAAGCCAGCCTCCGATAGAAATTGCGAAAATAATCCAAATCGGTCTAAGTCCTGTCTTATCTCCGAGAATATAAGGTCCAAGAATATTCCCGTCAAATTGCTGTAACACAATAATGAGAACAAAGAACGCAAGTGCCTGCTTAGGCGACACTGCAAGAAAAATAATGATAATACTTGGAATAGCTCCAAGGAACGGTCCAAAGTATGGAATCATATTGGTTAAGCCTACTACAATACTAATGATTATTGCATAGCTTTCGCCAATGTTAAATACTTTCATTGCAATCAAGCATATAATTCCGATAATAAGTGAATCAATGGATTTTCCAATAATATATCCACTAAAAATTTCGTTTGCCTTTCCTACTATATGGCAGATATAATCTGCTCTTTTCTTTGTAAAAGTGGCATAGATAATTCTCTCACCATTTCTGACTAGAATATTTTGATCAAGCAACATATATACAGAAACGATAATAGCAACAATAAAATTAAGTATCCACTTAACCACCGACATGGAAGCATTTGCAAGGTTTGGTGCAATACCTGTAGCCCACTGTTTAAACATCTCGATGTACTGTGGCATACTGTCCTGAATAGCTCCCTTAATATATTGCATAGTAGGATTCTGATGTTTCTCAGAAAAATCATTAACCAAAGCGAGCATTCTCAGGTACAGTCCATTAATACTTTCCGCCATATCAGTAATACTGGTAATCAATGCCGGTATAATAAAGAACAATGCCCCGGAAATAATTCCAAAAACAATAATATATGAAAGAACTAAGGACAATCCTTTTCTGGCACTTTCTTTTTCAATATGAAATACATTGATAAGAATGTGTTTATCCAGACTCTCCGAAAGATTCCCCATAATATATGCTATAAAGAAACCAACTAAAAACGGTGATAAACTGGATAACAGTCCCTTAAGTCCCGCTTTAGTGGCATCCCAATGCCAAATAATCCTTATAAAAAGTACGCACACTAAAATAGAAATAACTGCATATACACAGAGTCTGAGAAACTCTCTCTCCCTCGTACTAAATTTAGATTTATCCTTTTGCTCTTCTTGATTAAAAAACTGTTCCTCGTTCATATTACCTCCCAAAACTGAGTGACATCTGTCGCCTAATACAATAAGTATATCAAGAACAAAAAATCAATACAACCAAAAGCCCTAAAATCAAAAACTCGAAAAAAACACTTGACATATTATACGTGAATGAATTATAATCGTTTTGTTGTCAATCAACAAGCGCGATTAGCTCAGTTGGTAGAGCACCTGACTCTTAATCAGGGTGTCCAGGGTTCGAGCCCCTGATCGCGCACTAGAGTGTCGGTTCATGAGATTAAATTCTCAAGGGTCGGCATTTTTTTTGTGCAACGAGCAATATAAAAAAATAAGTTATCATTCAGAGTCGGGGTGCTTGCACACCGAGATGAATGGTAGCTTATTTTTTTATACTGCGACTGCAGTAAAGTGAGAAGAAGCACGAAGTGCGGATTCGAACTTTATTGCTCGTTGCACAAATATGTGAAACAGCGTAACTGCTTCAAAGAGGGGTGCTTGCATTTCTACTGCAAAATCCTTTAAAAATAAGGATCAAAAGCCAAACTGGTAAATGCTTCATTAAGCACTAAAAAACATTTGATACATATAAGCAAATATAATAAAATAGAAAGTAACAGTTAGCATGCTAGATCGTTAAGTTTCATGCTATTTATTCTATTAACAATTAAATATGGGCAGTTTTAAACTGTCAACAAATGTTTTGGAGGTACGGATTATGAAAACAAAAAAACTATTTGCAGGTTTATGCTCCTGCGCTCTACTAATTTCAAGTGTAAATATTACACCTACAAGTGCTCTTGATGACCCGGTGGATTTACCACTTCCTTTTAATTTGGAAGCCCCAAACAGTGTGGCTCTTGACTGGTTGGGAGGTGGAGATTCTCCAACAACCATGAACGTTACATACGGTATGACCGATGAGATGTGCGAGTTCATAAGTCTTGCTGACAACGATTATGAGGAATACCTAAATTGTCTTGCACAATACAAATATAGTTCAGTAAGTGTTTTTGCACAGATTGACTGGGCTATAGACTCTCCTGAGAAAGGTTGGCATTATACTCCATTTTGGGACAATATGGGCTATGAAGTGACCGGTGCTTACCGTGTTGGATGCTGGGACGTCATGTGCTCCAGCCCTTCCGGTACATCCACAACCAGTGAGTGGATTATGCGTAGTGGCGATGTCGGCGATGTAAAAGATCAACAAAATGTTGCTTGGTTCGGTGACGGTACTAATCCAGGACTCAAAAATCAGTTACTTGAGGACCAGTATACCATAATAGATGATGAAGACTCTTCATATATTACTATTGATTACAACGAGCACACTGTTTACGTCAGAGTCCGCTACGGTGTTGAAGTATATGATATGAATGATGAAAGATATTACAAGTTCTCTGACTGGTCAGCTACTGCTTCCTATGGAAAGGACGGAACAAACTTCAAGCCTTACACTGAAGACACCATTCCTACACCTAATCCATATGATCTTCGCATGACAGACATGACATTCAACGACAAACCTGTTGCGGGCGTCAAAATCGAAGTATCCGATGAACTTGCAAATCAGCTTACACAGATTCGGTCAAAGGGTGGAGTATTTTACCTTGAAGTTGAGATGAGAGCTCAAGGAACAGATACCTGGAAGCCGATTCGAGGTGATAGAGATATCACTACTGCCGAGATGACACAGCCTCTTGCTTATCTTGTTGGTGAAGGGGAGATGATTCCTGCCGGCTCAACCCTGGAATTCCGTTGCAGATTTTTCTGTTCACAGTATTTATACAGCGGTGCTGAGGCCCTTGAAGATATCTATTCTCCATACTCAAGAGTTCTTACACTTGTCACACCAACTCAGATTGGTTCAGGAAAAAGTGTATATGACAAAACTCCTAGCGAACCAGTTACTGAAGTTCCAACTACCAGCTCAACGATCAACTTAAATGGTAATAGTACACAGGTAGATAGCAAACCTATTTACGCAGCAATGCCAGGCGCTTCAATTAATCAGGTAGACAGGTTTGTTACTAACCTTCCAAATGACAATGATCCTAAAGGAACAACTTTTGACTATTTATTCGGAAGACAGAAAAAAGCAACTAAAACTGCAATCACTGTTACATGGAAGAAACCTTCAAATGCGGCTTACTTCGTTATCTATGGTACAAAATGTGGAAAACAAAACCGCTATGTCAAAATCGGAAGTTCAACATCTACATCATTTACACAATCAGGCCTTAAGAAAGGAACCTATTACAAGTTCCTCATTGGCGCCTTCGATTCAAATAACAAATTACTTGGAATGTCTAACACCATTCACATTGCAACAAAAGGCGGAAAAGTAGGTAACTTCAAGACCGTCACTACTGCTGCAAAGAAAAACAAAATTACGTTGGCGAAGAAAGGTAAATCATTTAAACTCAAAGGTAAAGGTGTTGTAGCGTCAAAGAAACTCAAAGTAAAAGTGCATCGTGTTGTGAGATACCTCTCAACCAACAAAAAGGTGGCAACTGTAGACAAATCAGGAAAAGTAACAGCAAAGAAAAAAGGTAAATGTTCAATAATTGTATACGCACAAAACGGCGCATACAAAAAAATCACAGTTACTGTCAAAAAATAAATGCAGTCTTTGAAAAAAAGTTTGAAAATTACAGATAGTGAAATGTTATAACTCGGGGAGCCCTTAAAATAAAGGGCTCCCCAATATTTTTTACTGACTTAATTGAATTCAATTTATAAAATTGATATTATAACTTATAGGAAGAAAAATGAGCACGAATGAAGTGAGTATTCATTTTTACTCTATAAGTTAACGAGGGATACGAAGTATTCCGAGATTATCAAAGTGGAGATGAACTATATGGGATTATTTTTTAAAAACAAAAGTGAAGATGAATTAGATAACATACTAAGTTCAATTCATATGAACATGGCAAATAACTATAAAGATGCCGCGCAAAAAGACTTAATAAAATTCGAGGAGCAACTATCCGACATAATTAATGCCGGTAAAATCAGCACTCGTAAAATTGGCTATTACCAAAAAATTTTGGATGACCTTAAAATACAACTAAAAGGCTATACACATAAGGATCAAAAGCCAAACTGGTAGGAGGAAATATGAACATCAATAATAAACTTCAAAAAATCAAAACAAACCAAATTATTTTCTACATAGTTTTATCTATATTAACTTTTTTGGAAGTTGAATTTTTAAATTCAGATGCAGCATTTTTTAAAATTAAACACCGAATTGTTTATATAATTTTAGATTTAATAGTATATTTTTCAATATATACCATTATTGGTCTTTACTCAAAAAAAATCCTAAGAAGTTCTTTAATAACTTTGATTGTCATTAACATATTTGCATGGGTTAACAATATAATCACTCAGTTCAGAGGATTAGCCTTCAGACTGACTGATATTCTCTCTGTTAAAACTGCTGCAAATGTTGCTGGAATGTATTCTGTCAAATTCAATATTTTTCATTTAATATGGACAGCTTTATTCATTGTCTCCTTAATTATGATTATTATTTGGAGCAAGCATTTAAATAAAATTAGCGAGACTCTTACTCTCAAAAATAAACTGATTTTTTCTGTTCTATGCTTATTCTTTATAGTAGCCATTCCTTTTGAAGCATACACTGCACTGGGCTTAAACAATTTTGACGGTTGCTATGTTGGTGGATATAATCTGTATCTTTTACACTCGGCTGTTCCAAATACTATCAAAAAACCTGTAGGCTACAACAAAGATAATTATTCAGATTTAACAAAAGTCGAATGTACATCACAAAAACGCCCTAACATTATAGTAATAATGAATGAAAGTTTTTGTGACTTAAACAGGGTTGTAGATATTGATACATCCGAAGATGTTTTACCTTTCTTCAACAAGTTTATAAAAGAAGAAAATATAATAGAAGGAAATACATATGTTTCCGTTTTTGGCGGTAACACAGCAAACTCGGAGATGGAATTTTTAACAGGATCCACTATGGGATTTTGGGGAGAGGAAAACCTATGCTATTCAATGGGATACTCTAAATATATGGACATACTTCCAAACTGGCTTGAACAAATCGGTTATGACACTTACGGAATGCACCCTGCTACAGGAGATAATTACGGAAGGCGAGGTGTCTACCAATATATGAAATTTAATAACCTCTGGTTTATTGATGAATTTCTTGACAAAGGCGCAAAAACTATTCATTTTGACAAAGCGGCTTATTTTCTAAAAGAAATTATTTCAGACTCTGAAAATTACAGAATTATCACTGAAGAAATAGCGCGAAATGATAAACCCGTATTCATGTTTAACACTACTATACAAAATCATGGTGGATATTTATGGCGCGGTTACAACGATGTAAAAATTCAAAATAAAGTTTCAAACAGTGAACTTAACAAAGAAACCAATGAGTACCTCACATTAATTAAACAGTCGGATAAAGCCCTAGAAGAATTAATTACATCTCTTAAGAATTCCGATGAAGATACTATTGTTCTTTTCTTTGGAGATCATCAACCGGCTGTTTCTCTTAACTTATCCAGAGATTTAGGCAAGGAGCCAACGCGTAAGGAAATATTTAATACTCCTTTCTTTATCTGGGCTAACTTTGATATACAGGAAATGCATGACGTTGATACGAGCTTAAACTATCTTCCTAATATTCTTTTACAGCAATCAGGAATAGGTTTGCTCAATCAATATCAGAAAAACATTGAACAAGTCCGGGAGAAATATCCTGTGTTATGTGTCAACAATACGGTAGATTCTTCCGGAAAGGAATTAAAATTTGACACTGTTTTTAAGAGTGACGATTTATTAAAAGAATACAAAAATCAATCATATCATGTGATATACGATGCCGAATAAGAAAGAAGGTACATAAATGGATAATGCTACAAATAAATTGCCAAAACTAAAATACGACACTAAAACTTCACTGATATTAATTGGAGTTCTTTCCGTTTTACTGATTTTACCGATGTTTTTCAAAATAGGATTACTTGATGACGGAATGTTCCATCTTGGAAGACTTGCTTCTCTTTCAAGAGATATTACATTTGCTAATCTAAAACCCGCAATTTACAGTGAAACCTTTTATGGCTATGGATATCCTCTGGGTATATTTTATCCTGATTTGTTTTTATATCCTTTTGCACTATTGGCTAAATTAGGTCTCAACGAATACTACAGTTATTTACTGTTCATGATATTTATCAGTTTTGCATCCGGCTTAAGCTTTTACTTTTGTATCGGAAAAATATACAGATACATTAATATAGAAGATTCAGAAAAATACACACTACTTTCCACAATCCTATATCTATTTTTTCCATACAGAATTTGGGATTTGCTGGCTCGTGAGGCATTGGGAGAATGTATTTTCTTTATAGCTTTTCCTATAATAGTGCTTGGAATTTATGAAATCTTTTACAACAAAAAGTTCAGCTTCGCGCTTTTCTTTGGAATGTTCGCCATGATTAACGGTCATATACTTTCAACCGCTATGACTTGTTTTGTTTTAGTTGTGTTCTACATTCTCAACATCAAAAAGATAATCGAAACTCCAAAGATTATTTTGTACACATTTATAAATGCACTTCTCACTATTGTGACTACTCTTGCTATTATTCTTCCTTTACTGGAAATGCAAAGTTTCACATATATGTACTATCAGACGGGCGTTAAAACATTCGGATTAATAAAGGATCATGCGCTTCATATCTGCGACAACGATATCGTGAGTCTCATCATTACAATAGTTGTTCTTATTGCTTTGTTAATTGCTGCTTTAAAGGTCGGTATAATTGGAAAACTACGAATTGCTACTGCAATTTTTATCTTTATGGAGACTGATTTGTTCTGTTGGGGGGCACTTGAAAATGCGATTCCTCAAATTAATAATCTCCAGTTTCCTATCAGAATGTTAGTTTTTGCTGCCGTACCACTCTGTGTTACTTTTATTTTGGCTCACAAAGAGAAATCATTTATCGGAGTATTTAGTTTTTCATTATTTGCTTTCGGTATAGTTTTTCTCACTGTATCTCAATCCCTTCCGATTCCTGAATCCGGATTTTTTGCAGAATACAGTATGGGAAAAGGCGAATATATGCCAAATGATTTTAGAGAAGAATACATAAAAGATGAGAATTTTATAAACTATTGTGATAAGTACAATGTTCAAAAATCAGGCAACACCTACACTTTTACAGCCATTGACAATAAAGTCACTCTTCCTCTTTTTTACTACAAAGGCTACAAAGTTAGTGATGAAAAAAATGATTATTCTTATTCAAGTGACTTAGGTCTTATTTCAATTGATAATGTTAAAGGAGATTCGTTGACAGTTACTTACGCCGGAACTACTATCCAAAAAGCATCGAATTATATAAGTTATATCTCCTTTATTCTTATTTGCATATTTGCATTTTTTAAAAGAAAAAAAGAAAACATTTAACTATAAAAGGCAACTGCACAATTAGTGTAGTTGCCTTCTTTTTCGTTGATTATCTGTTTGCAATTAATTTATTAATTGGATTTCCCTTTGCAGAAAATCTCTCCTCGTATTCAGTCATTACATTTCCAGCATTCATTTTTTCATCGTTGTGAAGATCTCTGGTGAATTCAACAATATTCCATCCCGCCATAGGAATCTGTTCAAGAGAAAAATCAAATAAAAGATTATTGTCAGTCTTAAACTCCACTACGCCATCTTTCTTAAGTATCTTGTCATATCTTGCAAAAAACTCTTTTGATGTAAGACGTCTTTTTGCATGTCTGTCCTTTGGCCATGGATCTGAGAAATTCAGATAAATCTTATCCACCTCTCCCTCTGCAAAACAATCTGCAATTGTCTCTGCATCCATTCTAATAAAGAAGAGATTATCTATATCAAGTTCTGTTCTCTTTTCGATAGCTCTAATCAATACACTTGAGAATTTTTCTATTCCTATATAATTAATATCCGGATTGTCCAGTGCAAGCTGTGTTATGAACTTACCTTTTCCCATACCAATCTCAATTCGTATAGGCTTGTCATTTCCAAATACCTCATTCCACTTTCCTTTATAATTCTGTGGCTCATTTATTGTAAATTCACTTTCTGCTATAGCTTCACGTGATCCCGGCACATTGCGCAATCTCATTTTCTTTCCTCCAAATTTAATTAGTCGACATTATTTTAATACAAATTCTCATTTTTGAAAATAATAATTTTAATTCTCCACTCATTCACAATTATAAGCCCTTAATTTTTTGCTCAAATTATTGAAAAAAACTCAAAAAGTGGTAGTGTTATACATGTATAACAAAAAAATCAGAAAAGGAGGCTACGTATGGTTAATAACATTAACGAAGTAATTGCCAACCTTGCAAAAATTGATTCTGCTACGTCCCAGATTATGGAAAGCACTAAAAAAGAACAAAGTGCCTATTCTGAAGAGATGCGACAGAAAACAATTGATTTCGACAGAGAGCTTGATGCCCAGGTCGAAAAGAAAGTTGATGAGATCAGAAAGGAATTGTTTGAATCCAACCAGAAGCTTATCGATGAGTACATGGAAGAATCTACTAATACCCATGACAGGCTCGACAAACTTTTCACTGAAAAAAGAGAAGAGTGGATTGATACAATTTTCAACAATATTATAAAGGAGTGATTATATGGCTAAAGGCAATGTTTTTGCATACAGCGCCTTAACTACAAAGATAAAAGCCATGGGAAGTAATCTCTTCAAAGAAAAAGAATGGTTAGAACTTGCAAACTGCAGTTCAGTTGCGGAAGCCTTCGCATACCTTCAAAAGCAACCAAATTATGTACAGCTTTTTGCTGATCTTGACCCGGCAAATGTGCATCGAGGCGAAATCGAATGGCTGCTTAATTTTTCTACTTATGAGGACTTTACTAAAATTGTCCATTTTGCCCAAAAGAATCAGAGTGAATATCTTGGTCTCTACTTTATCAGATATGAGATACTCACCCTTAAAAGATATATTCGTATAATATTGGACCCTCGTCAGTCATCAACTGTTTCAGTTCTGGAAAATGACTTCGAGCGTCATTCCAAAATAAATACCAAACTTGTTGCGGAATCTACCAATCTTGAAGAATTCATCAACAAGTTATCCGGTACAAAATATTTCGATATTCTTAGCAGGGTAAAAACTACCTTCCCAAATCCGACATTGTTTGATTATGAGATGGCTCTTGATATGTACTACTTCTCTTCTTTCTGGGAGCAGAAAGATAAGATTTTTACAAAATCAGAAAATGAGTTTATCACCAGATCTTACGGTATCAGAATTGACTTGCTTAATCTTTTGTGGATATATCGCTGTAAGGCATATTACACAGTTAGCAACGATGCTATTTATACTTTCCTTCTTCCTATTAATTATAAATTGAAAAAGGAAAACATAAAACAGCTTGTAGAAGCATCATCGGCAAAAGAGGTCATTGACTTGGCCAACAAAACCTACTACGGTAAAAAACATACTTTCACTACTGATTCTACACTTGAATCTCAATGTGAAAAAATTATTGATGATGTGATCAGAAAGGATTACAAAGATAATCCATATTCTCTTGCATGTATTACCGCTTATTTCCATTTCAGGAATTCGGAATCTGCAAAAATCATAACAGCTTTAGAGTGCATCCGATACGGATACCCCCCTGAAACTGTTATGGAATATATTAAAAGAAAGGGGAGTAGTGTTTAATGATTGTAAAAATGAGTTTCGTGACATTGGCAGGACCTAAATCCGACATCGACCGAATCATTGATACTTACTTATCAAAATATGAAATACAGCTTGAAAATGCATTGGTCGAACTCAATTCGTCAGGCGATTTACTTCCTTTTGTTGAGGCAAATCCATACAAGACATTACTTGACAATGCTCATGAATTGATATCCCTTGTGGGAGCTGACAGCAAGGAACCTCTCACAGAACTTACTGTTCTTGAGGCCAAGGATATCATCGAAGATGTTAGCGGAAAAATATCAAAATACAAAGAATCAATTGAGTCGTTCAAACTCGATAAAAAACATCTTATGGAAGATTATGAAAAAATAGCTCCGTTTAAGGATATCGAATATAACCTTAATGATGTTTTGAAAATGAACTATATCAAGTACAAATTTGGACGAATTCCTAAAGATATGTACAAGAGCTTTGAAGATTTTATTGCTCCGGATATGGAAGCTTTATTCATTCAGGGCTATATGGATAACGACTATGTTTACGGTGTTTATTTTGCACCTGAGTCATCTATCGAACGAACTGAAACTTCCTTTGACGCTCTTCATTTTGAAACAATAGTGATTCCTGAAGAATATGAAGGAACACCTTCAGATATCTGTCTCGACATCAGAAAGAAGATTGCTGTAATCGATGAAGATATAAATAATATTGAATCAAAATTAGTTAATATTATTCAGTACAACAAGATAGATATTTTAAGTGCTTACAAGCGTATCGAGATTGCTTACGGCAACTTTGATGTAAGAAAGCTTGCGGCTTGTACAAGACAATCCAACATTGTTTTCCATGTTCTTTGCGGATGGATGGCAACTGAGGATGCAGAAAGACTTCTTGCGGAGACCGAGGACGATGACAATGTTGTCTGCATGATTGATGAGGAGGCTACAGAAAAGAAAGCTCCTCCGACCAAGCTTAAAAATCCAAAAATCTTTAAGCCGTTTGAAATGTTTGTTGATATGTATGGTACACCAAAATATGGAGAGGTTGATCCTACATTACTTGTTGCATTGACCTATCCGTTACTATTCGGAATAATGTTTGGCGATGTAGGACAGGGACTTTTTCTTATGATTGGTGGTTTTCTTCTATATAAATTAAAAGGAATAAAACTTGCCGGAATCATTTCGTACGCCGGAATGGTTTCTACCATATTCGGTTTCCTATACGGAAGCATATTTGGTTTTGAAGATTTAATTGAAGGGTTGTGGATTAACCCGAGAGAAAGTATGGTTAATCTTCCGGTTGTAGGCAATGTAAATATTGTATTCGTTGCCACGATTCTATTTGGTATATTTTTGATAATATTGTCAATGGTTCTAAATATGTACAATTGCATTAAAATGAAAAAATATACCGATTTACTCATAGGTCCAAACGGTCTTACCGGTTTCATTTTCTACGGTGTAGTCATTGGCTGTATTATACTTGCCATGACCGGACACGAAGTAAAATATATGGCTGCTATAATTGTACTTTTAATAGTTTCTTTAATAATCATAGCAATCAAAGAACCTATTGAGAATGCTCTCGAAAAGAAATCAAAACTTTTGGAAGAATCTGCTCCAATTTTTGTTGTTAAACAGTTCTTTGAACTTTTCGAGGTACTGCTTTCTTACTTCACCAACACTCTTTCTTTCATAAGAGTTGGGGCCTTCGCTATCAGCCACGGTATTATGATGGAAGTTGTTCTAATTCTTGCCGGGGTTGCTGAAGGAAAAATCGGATTAAAGGCAGTTATTGTTTTAATTATTGGTAACCTGTTTGTATGTGGTCTTGAAGGACTCATCGTTGGAATTCAGTGCTTGCGTCTTGAGTATTACGAGATGTTTGGACGTTTCTACAGCGGAACAGGTAAAAAATTTAACCCATATCAGCACTAGAATTGCTGAAAATCTTAAATAATTACATTAGTTTATATATTTTTTAACATTAGGAGGATTTTTATTATGTTAGTTAATCTTATTTCATTATTTTTATTTGTACTTACAATTGCATTACCTGTAGCTTTTTACTACGCAGTTAGCGACAAGAGCAAAACAGCTGCAAAGCATTCACTTTTGGGAAATGTTATTTCTTTCTCTTTAGTTTTTGCAGGCTCATCAATTTTCTTATTTGCTAACACAGCATCAGCTGCAGAATCTATCGATCTTAGCACTGTACCACTTTCAGTTGGTCTTGGTTTTATCGGTGCTGCTCTTGCAGTTGGTCTTGGTTCAATCGGTTGTGGTATTGCAGTTGCAAATGCTGCAAGTGCCGCTCTTAGCGCAGTAAGTGAAGGAAGCCCATTCGGTACAGCACTTATTTTCGTAGCCCTTGGTGAAGGTGTTGCCATCTACGGATTCCTTATTGCTTTCTTAATTTTAAGTAAACTTCCTGCACTTGTTTAATTCAAGAAGTTATATACTATTATTATTTATATATTAGGGAGGAACAATTTATGAGAATGTTTCTCATCAGTGACAACGTTGACACACTTACAGGCATGAGACTTGCAGGTATTGAAGGCGTCGTTGTCCATGAAAAAAATGAAATTAAAGAGGCTGTTACTAATGTTCTTTCAAACAAAGACATTGGTATCATCCTCATCACCGAGAAATGCAGTTCTCTGATTCCTGAAGTTGTGGATGATATCAAATTAAACCGAAAGTTTCCACTTCTTCTTGAAATCCCTGACCGTCACGGTTCTGGACGCCGTTCAGATTTCATTACTGCATATATCAACGAAGCAATCGGTATCAAAATTTAAGTTAATAAACAGAAAATAGTTTAAATAATATAGAAAGGGTGTGAAGGTTTTGACTGTAGAAGAAAAAATGGAACATTTTAAAAATGTTTCCCTCGAAGATGCATCCAAAAAGAGTAATGAACTACTTACAAATTACAAACATGATTTAGATGAACAATTCGAAAAACATAAAAAACAGTATACTGAGACATCAAAAATAATTGAGGATACTAAAATCTCAGAAGCAAAATTAGAGGCAAAGAGAGCTTTGGCAAAAGCTCAGGCAGAAATTAAGCGTGAGGTTTCTAATCATCATAATGAGATTAAGAACTATATCTTTTCAGAAGTTAACAAAAAAATTGATGCTTATAAACAAACAGCTGCTTACAAGGAAGCTCTTATCTCGCATATCAAATCTGTGAAGGAGCAGTTTGAAGGTGAGGATATCCTCTTCCTTATTGATAAATCAGATGAAAATCTTTTAAGTTCATTAAAAGATCAAGTCAAAAATATTGAAATATCCAATACACCTTTTGTTGGTGGTATTAAGGCTATGATTGAAGCAAGAAATATTCTTGTTGACTACTCATTCAAAACAAAGTTGTCTGAAGAGCAGGATAATTTTACTATTTCCCTTTAGGAGGCAATTATGGAAAAAGCATCTAAAATATATGGCATAAACGGACCTGTAGTTTACATCAAAGGTAAAACAGATTTCCAGATGGGCGAGATGGTTTATGTAAGCGAAGAAAGACTGGTCGGTGAGGTTATCGGTCTTACAGCTGAAATGACCACAATACAGGTTTACGAAGAGACAAGTGGTCTTAAGCCCGGTGAATTGGTTTATGGTACCGGAAGTGCAATTTTCGTTACATTAGCACCTGGTATTTTAAATAATATTTTCGACGGAATTGAGAGACCACTTAGTGAAATTAAAAAAGAGTCAGGCGCTTTTATCAAGAGAGGTGTGTCTGTTGATTCTCTCGATGTTAACAAATTATGGGACACTCACATTACCATCAAAGAAGGCGACTACATTAACGGCGGAACTATCATTGCGGAAGTTCAGGAAACAAGAGCTATTGTACACAAATCAATGATTCCACCTACTCTTTCAGGAACTGTAGTCAGCGTTATGAAAGATGGCAGATATACAATAAATGACACAATCGCAGTATTGAGAAAGGACGACGGAACAGAGGTAGAGCTTACACTCACACAGAAATGGCCTATCAGAACACCTAGACCTATCGCTAAACGTTATCCATCTTCTATTCCACTTATCACAGGACAGAGAATTCTCGATACTCTCTTCCCTATAGCAAAAGGCGGTACTGCTGCAATTCCAGGTGGTTTCGGTACAGGTAAAACAATGAGTCAGCATCAGATAGCAAAATGGTCTGACGCAGACATTATTATATACATCGGTTGTGGCGAGCGTGGAAATGAGATGACTCAGGTTCTTGAAGAGTTCTCAGAACTTATTGATCCTCGTTCAGGAAATCCACTTATGGACAGAACTACGCTTATTGCAAATACATCAAACATGCCTGTTGCAGCTCGTGAAGCCAGCATTTACACAGGTATAACACTTGCTGAATATTATAGAGACATGGGTTATCATGTTGCAATTATGGCAGACTCAACATCAAGATGGGCAGAGGCCTTAAGAGAATTGTCAGGTCGTCTCGAGGAGATGCCTGCAGAAGAAGGTTTCCCTGCATACCTTGCCAGCAGACTTTCTGCTTTTTATGAGAGAGCAGGTTACATGGAAAATCTCAACGGTACTGAAGGTTCAGTTTCTATTATCGGTGCCGTTTCACCACAGGGTGGTGATTTCTCAGAGCCTGTTACACAGAATACAAAGAGATTTGTACGCTGCTTCTGGGGACTTGATAAATCCCTTGCTTACGCAAGACATTATCCTGCTATTCACTGGCTTACAAGTTACAGCGAATACATGAATGATTTATCAAGCTGGTACAACACAAATGTTGATATTGATTTTGTGGACTGCAGAAATAAAATTCTTGCAATATTGAACAAAGAAAGTGAACTTATGGAAATCGTTAAGCTTATTGGTAGCGACGTTTTACCTGATGACCAGAAGCTCACTTTGGAAATTGCACGTATTATCAGACTTGGTTTCCTTCAGCAGAATGCTTTCCATCCGGAAGACACCTGCGTTCCTTTGGAAAAACAGCTTAAGATGATGCGTACAATCCTCTATTTGAATGACAGATGTTCTGATATCATTTCACTCGGTATTCCGGTATCAGTACTGAAAGAACAGAATTTATTCGAAAAAATAATCTCTATCAAATATGATGTTGCAAACAATGAACTGGAAAAATTCGATAATTACAAACGTCTTATCGATGAATTCCATGCCACAATTATGGCTAAACATGCATAAGGAGGTACCTAAATGGCTATTGAATATTTAGGTTTAAGCGAAATAAACGGTCCTCTTGTTGCACTCGAAGGTGTACAGGATGCGGCCTATGATGAAATCGTTGAATTTTCCATCAATGATGGTGCAGATAAAAAAATCGGTAGAATTATTGAAATCTACGGTGACAAAGCTGTAATACAGGTTTTTGAAGGTTCCGAGGGAATGTCTCTCACAAACACTCACACAAAACTTACAGGTCACCCAATGGAAGTGGCTCTTTCCACTGATATTCTCGGTCGTACCTTCAACGGTATCGGCATTCCAATCGATGGACTCGGTCCTATCGATGCCGAGGAGAGACGAGATGTCAACGGTATGCCACTTAACCCGGTTTCAAGAGAATACCCAAGAAACTACATCAGAACAGGTATTTCAGCAATTGACTGTCTTACCACTTTGATCAGAGGACAGAAGCTTCCTATCTTTTCAGGAAACGGCCTTCCACATGATCAGCTTGCAGCTCAGATTGTAAATCAGTCTTCTCTTGGAGATGATACAGATGAAGAATTCGCTGTTGTATTTGCTGCTATGGGTGTTAAGCATGACGTTGCAGAATATTTCCAGAAAACATTTGAGGAGTCAGGTGCTTCAGAACACGTAGTAATGTTCCTTAACATGGCAAACGATCCGGTTGTTGAGAGACTTATTACACCAAAGGTTGCCCTTACAGTTGCTGAGTATCTTGCATATGAAAAGGGAATGCATATTCTTGTAGTTCTCACAGATATGACCACATACGCTGAAGCGATGCGTGAGGTTTCCTCATCAAAAGGTGAGATTCCTTCAAGAAAAGGTTATCCCGGATATCTTTACTCTGAACTTGCAACTCTTTATGAGCGTGCCGGAATTGTTGAAGGTGCAAGCGGTTCAGTTACACAGATTCCAATCCTGACAATGCCAAATGATGATATCACTCATCCTATCCCTGACCTTACCGGTTACATTACCGAAGGACAGATTGTATTGGACAGATCTCTTAACGGACAATCACTTTATCCACCAATCAATGTTCTTCCTTCACTTTCACGACTTATGAAGGACGGTATCGGTGAAGGCTACACAAGAGAGGATCATCAGGATGTTGCAAACCAGCTCTTTTCATCTTACGCAAAAGTGGGTGATGCAAGAGCATTGGCTTCAGTTATCGGCGAAGATGAGTTATCACCAACCGACAAGAAATACCTTGAATTTGGTAGAGCATTTGAATCAGAGTTTGTTGGTCAGGGACCAAAAGTTAACCGTACAATCACTCAGACTCTTGATCTTGGATGGAAACTTTTACATCTTCTTCCAAAAGAAGAACTTGATAGAATTGATACTAAAATTATGGACAAATACTACGATATTACCGGTGGCGATATTCCAACTGACAATAACACTGATGAAGATGCTACTGAGGATGCAGAATAAATTTGTCGATTACTATATTTGAAACGGAGGTTTAAAGAATGGATATAAAGGCAGCACCTACCAAGGGAAACCTGATTGCGGCAAAGAATTCTCTTGCACTTGCAAAACAGGGTTTCGAGCTGATGGATAAAAAAAGAAATATTCTTGTCCGTGAAATAATGGATCTTAATCAGCGCGCCAAGGATATTCAAAAAGAAATTGATAAAACCTTCACTGAAGCATACAAAGCTTTGGAAAAAGCCAACATAGACTTGGGAATTCAGAATGTTGAAGTCTTTGCATTTAATGTTCCTTTGATTGATGATATCAACATCAAAAGCCGTAGTATTATGGGAACTGAGATTCCTTTGGTAACTCACAATGATGCGATTCACAATCCCGTATATTCCTTCTATGGTACAACCGAGTCCTTAGACCACGCGAAACAGTGTTTTGAAAATGTTGCTAACCTTACAGTCAGACTTGCAATGATTGAAAACTCTGCCTATCGCTTGGCTTACAATATCAGAAAAACACAGAAGCGTGCCAACGCTCTCAGGAATATTACAATTCCTACATATGAAGAGTTAGTAATTAATCTCACAAATGCTCTCGAAGAAAAAGAACGTGAAGAATTTACAAGGCTTAAAGTTATAAAGAAACGAAATGTATAAAAAATCCATTGTAAAAAAGGAAATGACTATCATATGTGTCATTTCCTTTTTTATTCTATAAATTATACTCTCTAAAATTCTTATTTAATATATTTCCTATTCCCATAAGAAATATTGCTATAATAACAAATAATATATATTTTGAAAACAGCTGGTTGTCTGTCATTCCATCATATTCATAAAATGATATTTTGCTAAATGTAGGATTTAGTTCTGTAATGGTTGCTATCAAATATAAAAATGAAGGTATCAGTGCAAGGGAAATACTCCTAAATAGATAGCTGAAAAAATATGCAGCTGCAACAAATACAAATGACATAATTATAATATGTAACCATTCTAATATATACTTTTTATTAATACTGCTATACCATACAAAAAATATTGTATTTGTAGCAATGTACACAACATATAATTTTAATACTTCACTTAATTTGCTTCTATTCTTTATATAATAATTCTCATTTCCTTTTACATCTATATACTTGGTCAAATGAAGATATATCCACAATGATGCTAAAAACGGTGTGAACATTTGAGTAGTCATATACACACTCTGATCAACATTGTACTCTGATCCATTTAATTTTACACCTAATACTATTAAAGGAATAACTACATCATTAATTATAAATGGAATAAAAAATGCGCTACCCATTGATTTAATTATTATTTTGATATCCATAAATATCCATCCTCCACAGTTGCGTCAACAAGTACTCCCTGTTGTATTGGTTTATCAGACATCACTCTTATTTTTCTCTCGGAAACATTTTGGGATATCTTAATGAGAATAACTTCATTTTTAATCATTTCATAAACTTCTTCAGTTAGTTCATATATTTTTCCATCTGCTTTTCTAGCAAGTTCAATAGGTGTATAGACTCCAAGAACATTTCCATCTTTCATAACTATAATTTTATCACTTAAATATTCTATATCCGTAACAAGATGTGTAGATATAATTGTAATATTCTTATTCTTTTTATTTTCTGCGATAATATTTTGAAATCTTATTCTTTCTTTTGGATCTAACCCTGTTGTTGGCTCATCATACATTATTAAATTAGGATTTCCAAGCATAGTCTGCGCAATTCCTAATCTTCGCATCATTCCACCTGATAGTGAGGAAACCTTTTCCTTCCTTTTATCAGATAAATTAACACTTTCTAATACTCTATCAATTTCCTTCAATTCATCTTCCTTATCAATATCTTTCATGGCACAAAAATATTTAAGAAATTCAACAACTCTCAACTCTCCAAGCCCATCAAATGATTGTGGTAAGTATCCAATTTTGTCCCGAAAGTTCTTATCTATCATACCATTATCACATTTCCATTGAATTAATCCTCTGTAATCATTATACAGTCCTGCAACACATCTCATAAAAGTTGTTTTTCCAGCTCCATTTTCACCTAACAAACCATATACACCATCTTCTAGTTCAATATTTATAGAATGTAGTATCTCTTTCTTTTTAAAACCTTTGCATAAATTATTAATAGTCAGCATTTACTCAATTCCTTCTTTATTTCTTTAATTATATGTATATCAATTTAATGACAAATAAAATGGAGGTTCACTTTGTATAAAAATTTGATTCTTACCATATGCCCATCCTTGGTCTATAGATAGCGCATTGTCAAAAAATAACATTGTATCCTTAACATCATCTTTTTCCAATTCCGGTATGGAAATCTCAAATACCTCTTTCCAACACTCTTCTTCTGACATTTTTCCATCATGGACTATGAAATTATCCAAATACGGATAAACTAAAGTATTTCCATTTCCCAACTCTTTCTTCTTATAAAAACCTTTTAACAATGTGAATCCGTCACATTTTCCTTTAAACTCTCCATTATCTAACTCTAAGTTAGATATATATCTCTCTGGATGATCAATCTTGACATTAAATTCAGTTTCTTCATTTACAAAATTGTAATATATATACCCATATGTATTATCGATTACAGGAATGTAACCTGCTCTTGGATAGTAAAGGTAATATCCGGGAAGAAAACAACATTGATAATTTGCGTAATAAGTCATATTGTTACCCGCATAATCTACTATAATTTTACTGATATTATTCTTAGAAGAATTTTTAATATTTAAATAATTTCCCTTTTGACTAAATTTCAATTTGTTTCCATTTTGATCTTTAACGCTATGTACTTTATAATCTTTATACAATGTCATCTTATACTCATCTAATGATTTTGATACATCCATACTTACTTTTGCGCGTAAATTTATATTCAATGACATATTCATATCATATTTTGTTATTTCAAAGCCACCATCTTCTTTCAAATTACTATTATTTCCAATGTTCATCCACTCTGGATCGCCGCCATAATATATATCCATTCCATAATTCATTCTGGCTATTGGTAAATGAAATGCTATTAGCATAATTAATGATAAACATATCATGATAACATGTATTTTTTTTATTTTTCTGGTTATACAAATAAAAAACAAAAACAAGAACATCCAAAAGAAAATTATAAAAAATCTATCCGGTAACAAAGACTCTCCGAATGCTGCCTCTGGTAAATAATCTATATTAAATCTTGGAACAATATAAAAATGTGAAATTATTTGAAATGCTACTCTTCCAGGCTTCCAGCTGTTTAAACTGCTCTCCATAATAAGAGACGCTATTTTGGTTGCAAATGGACAAGTTGCTAAAATAAAAACTGTCATTATTACATAAGAAACAATTCGTTTCTTTATTATCGATAAGGTTATTCCAATTACTATAGCCAATTCCATTACAAGAAAACTATTCAAAAAAATATTTTTTACAATATGCGATATATACTCTCTATTCGGGTCAGAGACTTTGTAAAACAAAAATTCATTTATTACAATAATTAGCATAAAAACAGAAATAATAATCGCAAATGTTGTCATTACTAGAAATGATGCTATGTAATTTTTTCTTTTTTTACCTTTCAAGGTTATCAAAAAAGTTTCTGCAACACCATTGTTATACATTTTTTTCATATATTCAAATGTAACTAACATAAACATAATAAACAAGTATATTGATAGCGTCATAGCATTCCCGAGTGGAACCGTAATTATTTTACTACCATATACACTAAGGGTTTGCCAAATAACAAAAAATGTCGACATAATAATTGAAAATAATAATATTTTTGACCTATATAATAAGGTAAATGCATTTATATAAATTCTCATAATAATTTGTACCTTTTTCTCATTAAAATAACATGGATTATAAATAATCCATGTTATTTTATATTTTATCATAACTATATCAAGCTTAATTATGTTACTGTATTACATAAAAAATTCCTAAAGCATGACCACCTAATCCATTATCCCCTTCACCATATGGATTAAGCTGCAATCTTTGATCACATTTATTATAAATATACCCTGTCTGAATAGGCACTGTTGTTCCTGGATTAAAACGAGGCCAGTTTTTTACAGGCTTTTGATAATGCCACTGCCCATCACTACCTCTATATTCTAATACCCATGCAACTTTCTTTAAACTAGTACTATAAACCTCTCCCGCACCAGAACTCTGAATACATTTTTTATAATCTGAATTTGCCCATGGCATATCTTTTTTAAGTTTAAATCTAACTTCTGCATTACTTGTATTTGATAATCCAACAACAGATAATCCTAAAATCATGCTAAAAACAGCTATTGAACCAATAATTTTTTTCATAGTTTTTTCTCCTAACTCTATATGAATATTCATTGGATACAATACATCAATATTTAATTATTATATTTGGAATATTAATTGAGCATTGTAAAACCCGCGAGCCCAACTTTAATTATTATATATATATATATATTGTCAACCTTTTTCTATATTTTTTCATTCCTTTATAAACCATTTATGAATTAAAACAATATGTGATAAAATACTTGATTTTTGTTACTAAAGAAGTTAAAATTGATTCATGCCATATGTGTCATTTGTTCAATTATATGATGACACTCGCATTAATGATACAGATAAACGAAGACTAAAAAGTCTTCTATATACGGAGGAATTCATGAAAAAATTTACTGCACTGCTGCTAAGTGCCGCTTTATTTGTTTGCTCATTTAGCGCTACAGTTATTGATATAGATACTAATGTTTACGCCGGAGACACTAAGGAAACTCCTTCTAAGGACTGGCCATCAGCTCCGGATTTATTTGGTACCAGTGCCTGCCTTATCGAAGCATCTACAGGTACCGTTCTTTATGATAAAAAATGTCACCAAAAGATGTACCCTGCCAGCATCACTAAGATTATGACTGCTCTTCTCACCATAGAAAACAGCAACTTAGGTGATATGGTTACATTTTCACAAAGCGCCATTGATTCTCTGGAATATGATGCTGCAAATGTGGGAATGGTTCCCGGAGAGGAGATGTCTGTTGAAGATTGTCTTTATGCACTTATGCTTCACAGTGCCAACGAAGTAGCTACCGCACTTGGTGAGCACGTCAGCGGATCCACGGAAAAATTTGCTGAACTTATGAACGAAAGAGCTAAAGAAGCCGGTGCACTTGGTACTCATTTTGCAAATGCAAACGGTCTTCATGATGAGAACCACTATATTACTGCCTACGATATGGCTATGATTACAAAAGCAGCCATTGCAAATCCGGTTTTTTTAACTATTTCCGGAACTAATAACTACACTCTCAGTAAAACAAATAAAAAAGATGCCTTTACAGTATATAACAGACATAAGATGCTATATCCGACAAGCCCTTACTACTATGAAGGAATTTTAGGTGGAAAAACCGGTTATACTTCTCAGTCCGGTACTACACTTGTTACTTATGCCAGAAGAAACGGCATGACACTTATCTCTGTAGTTCTCAATTCAAACGGATACAACGTTTATAATGACACAAAATTATTGATGGACTACGGCTTTGATAATTTTAATTTGGTAAATATATCTGAGAATGATTCAAAGTTCAATTTCGAATCTTCACACGATTTTACTGATAAACTTGATTCACCATTTGGCTTTGCTTCAGACAAAACACTTACACTTTCAACTGATAGCTGTGTAGTTCTTCCAAAGGACAAAAAGTTCTCAGACACTACATCATCTTTTGAATTTACCGTTGATAAAGATGCACCATCGAAAGCAGTTGGAACATATTCTTATTTCTTTAAAGGCGTAAAAGTTGGAAGCGCTCCTCTTCTTTACAGTGAGATGACCACAACCGCACCTGTTGAAAAAGATAGTGCTACTTCTGTTAGCGATGAAGAAAAGACAAAAGATTCAAAATCAGTTGATACTAATAAAAAAGACAAAAAAAATGAAAAAAAATCTAAGAAACATTTTAAAATCAGCAAGAAATTTATTACTGTTACTTCAATAATTATCATTCTTTTAATAATCGTTATTGTGGTGGTTTCCATTATTCGAAAGAAACTTCGCGAGCTTAACGAAATCAGAGAGAGAAAGAGACACAGACACAGATACTAATATTTCAGATTAATTTAACTATATATTTTTACTAAATTTATTATATGGAGGTAATACTATGAATTGGGTTGCACCTATTAAAGATGCCAAAACATTAGAAGCATTCAAAGAAGCATTAAAAGAAAGAGACTACAAATACTATATTATGTTTGAAATCGGAGTCGGAACAGGACTTCAGCTTCAGGATATTTTATTATTCAAAGTTAAAGATGTTCTTAACAAAGAAAGTATCTCTGTTTCATACGGTACTAAAGGTATTTCCACCACATTCAAATTTCCAAAGGAACTTCAGGCAATTATTGCTGATTTCTGTAAAGGTAAAAAACCTGATTCTTATCTTATTCTTGGCCATTCCGGAACCAACAAACCTGTATCAAGAGAGCAGGCTTACCGTGTATTCAGAGCAATTGGAAAAAGTGTTGGGCTCAACTCTATAGGTGCTCAGACAATGAGAAAAACTTTTGCTTGGAACTACTACAAAGAAACAGGTGATATTTACTATCTTCAGAATTTATTCAATCATGCTTCACCATCTATCACTTACAGATTTATTGGTGAAAAACCTAATATCGAAGTAGTTCTCAAAAAACTTACACCTCAGGAAAATGAGAGAAGTCGTTATTTTCTCTACTTAAATGGAAGTGGAAAATCCAGACTTAATAACATAATTGACACATTAACAGAAATCAGAGATAATTTTGACTTACCTACAAACAACGACGCTTTCTACGGAAAGGTTGACTGTCTGTTAGAGCAGTTAGATTCACTTATCGATAATTATAAAAATACTGATTGATAATAAAAAATACCTGCAAGTTTCAAACTCGCAGGTATTTTTTAATCTTCGTCATCATTATTTTCTTCTTCCCATAACTCATCGATGACGATTTCATGATCGAGCATCTTTTGTCTTCGCTCTCTTCTTCTCTCTCTTATAGAATCCTGTTTTTCATAAATACTATCCGCACCTTCTTTGTCTGTAGATTTCATAATTTTGATTACAAAAAAGGCCTCATCATCTACTTTCTTAACTTTTATTTTTCCCCTTACATAGCCATGCTCTTCGCATTCACCCAAACAATAATACATTCGTCCACCATCTGAAAACCACTTTAAGTGTTGTGTCAACAATTTATCACAAATGTTGCATCTCATTTCAGATACATCTTTCTCCTCGAACATCTCTTCCTTCGAGAGAAACTCTCTTGATATGTATTTAGTGTACGTATCAAATCTAACAAATACTTCCTCTTCTTTAATTCTTGGTGAATAAAATGTATCAATAGACAATCTGTCTTTATATTTTTCGAAATCCATCTCTTTCATAACTCGAGCTGTGTAATAAGCATCGCTCAAAGCTCTGTGAAATGGTATAGTCTCTTCAATATTCAAATAATCAACTGCATGAGATAATGTTCTCTTTATATGACCGTCATCATATCTCAAACTGAACATCTTTTGAAGATCAATATAGAATAGTGGAAAATCAAGTATTCTCTCCATTCCGTAATGCTTCATATTCTTCTGCAGTTCCAACAAATCCATGGAACCCCATGTACAGAACATATAATCATCTCCACACCATTCAAGAAATTCCACAATGGCACGTCTAAAATCTTTGCCCTTGCTTAATTCCTCCGGTGTGAATTGCGTTATTTCCTTAATTTTATAATGAAGTTTTTTGAAGATTCTTGGTTTTATAACCTGTTGATATCGATCTTCAATCTCTCTGTCTTCATTAACTTTAACTGCTCCAATTTCAATTATTTCAAAGGTAATATCGCTATGTATATGATCTTTTCCGTACGGATTCTGATTCCATTCCAAATCCATAACTATATAATCCATATACAACTAACCTTTCTATTTAGTTTTAGCCAAACAAATTTATATACAAACCGAATTTTCATAATAATGAAAATTCGGCATTACATTCTGGCGTCCCTGACTGGAGTCGAACCAGCGGCCTTTCGCTTAGGAGGCGAACGCTCTATCCTACTGAGCTACAGAGACAAATATCTCTACTGAGAATTTATATCAAATAAATTACTTAACTTCAATTTTTTCCATTCCACCCATGTATGGTCTCAATGCTTCAGGAATATTAACACTTCCGTCTGCATTTAAATTGTTTTCTAAGAATGCAATAAGCATACGTGGAGGAGCAACAACTGTGTTGTTAAGAGTGTGCGCAAAATAATTTCCATTTTCGCCACGAACTCTGATTGAAAGTCTTCTAGCCTGAGCATCACCTAAGTTTGAACAGCTTCCCACTTCAAAGTATTTCTGCTGTCTTGGTGACCATGCTTCTACGTCAACTGATTTAACTTTAAGATCAGCTAAATCTCCTGAACAACATTCCAATGTACGAACAGGAATATCAAGACTTCTGAATAAATCAACAGTATTCTTCCAAAGTTTATCATACCATTCCATACTGTCTTCAGGTTTACAGATTACTATCATCTCCTGCTTTTCAAACTGGTGGATACGGTAAACTCCTCTTTCCTCGATACCATGAGCACCTTTTTCTTTTCTGAAACATGGAGAGTAACTTGTAAGTGTATATGGAAGACTCTCTTCATTATTAAATGTATCAATAAACTTACCAATCATAGAGTGCTCACTTGTTCCGATAAGATAAAGATCTTCACCTTCGATTTTGTACATCATTGAATCCATCTCGTCAAAACTCATAACACCTGTTACTACGTTACTTCTAATCATAAAAGGTGGTACACAATATGTGAAACCTCTGTTAATCATAAAATCTCTTGCATATGAGATAACTGCTGAGTGAAGTCTTGCGATATCGCCCATAAGATAGTAAAATCCGTTACCTGCTACCTTTCTTGCAGCATCTAAATCAATACCTGCAAATTTTTCCATAATATCTGTATGATATGGAATTTCAAAATCAGGAACAACAGGTTCACCAAACTTTTCAAGTTCAACATTTTCGCTGTCATCTTTTCCGATTGGTACAGATGGATCGATAATGTTTGGAATTACCATCATTCTCTTTTTGATTTCCTCTTCAACATTCTTTTCTTCCTCAGAGAGTTCATCGATCTTCGCATTTCCGGCAGCAACTTTTGCCATGATTTCCTGTGCTTCTTCTTTCTTGCCTTCCTTCATAAGTCCGCCGATTAACTTTGATAACTTATTTTTATCAGCACGAAGAGCTTCAACCTCTCCTTTTATTTCACGATTACGTAAATCAAGTTTTATTACTTCATCAACTAATTCAAGCTTGTGATCCTGAAATTTATTCTTAATGTTCTGTTTTACAATATCCGGATTTTCTCTTAAAAATTTAATATCTAACATACATATTACTCCTCAAATTTTCGTTCAATTTTTTAGCATTTGTTTTCTAATTTCTCTACAAATGCACAGAATTATCCAACATTGATTATACCCCTAGAAGCCTTATTTTGCAACAACTAACGAAATCTTAAGTAAGTATTCTCACACTTACAAAAAAAAAGAGATTAAGTTATCTGCTTTTCAGATATCTTAACCTCTTTTTTTACTTTATTACATATTAAGTGCTTTATCCAATGCTTCGTTTTCCTCTTCGCCAAGTGTTGAGTAAGCTTCACCGTTTACAATTTCTTTAATATATGTGTAACTACTCTCTCTTCCATGCATTGTGTTAATAATAAATCCATTATTGTCACTGTTAAGCATTGCGAGTGCAAAACTTAAATTTCCACCCATTTCCTTGAATGCGTCATACTTAACAATACCTGATTTTTTGTAAGTAGAACCGATACTGTTTAATGCCTCTTCAAGTTTAATCATAGCTCTCTGATTTGATAATTCAATTTTATCCATCTTGTTAAGAGTTTCATGAAGAATATCATCTAAATCTTCTGCATTTTTTCCCTTCATAAATCTCTCATATTTCTTAATCATTCTTTTAACTTTTGATGATAATACTAAATTGTTAATAAATAAAATTACTACTATTATAAATAACGCTAAAATATAATATAACGGATTGATTCTTGTTAAAAATTCCATTTGACTCTCCTTCTATGTCTTTTTTAATAATTAATTCTCTTTAATTACTTCTTAAATATTATTTCTCTTCTTATGCTATTTTAATATGTTTTTTTATTTTTGTATACTTTCAAATAATTCCATAATTCTTTCAAGATCATCATTTGAATAATAGTCTATCTCTATACGGCCTTTACCGTTTGCTTTTCTGTTAATTGAAACTTTTGAGCCGGTAATTGTTGATAATCTCTCCTGAATCTGATTAAATACTACTTCCTCTTCAGGGTTAACCTGAGTTTCTTTTTCTTTCTTTGGTTTCAAATAGTTTTTAACAAGTTTTTCCGTTTCTCTTACACTCAAATTCTTTTCTACGATTATATCTGCAATTTCCTTTTGGATTACTTCATCTTCAATAGACAATAAAGCTCTTGCGTGTCCCATCTGAATCTGCTCATCGATTAACATTGTCTGAATACTTTCAGGAAGCTTTAATAATCTCATAGAATTTGCAATGGCACTTCTGCTCTTTGATACTTTTTTTGCTACATCTTCCTGCAATAATGAATATTCATCGATTAATCTCTTATAAGCCTGAGCTTCTTCAATTGCATTCAAATCCTGTCTCTGGATATTTTCAATCAATGCAATTTCCATAACTTCCTGTGGTGTATAATCTTTTATAACAACTGGTACTTCTTTTAATTTTGCCAGTTTTGCTGCTCTCCATCTTCTCTCACCGGCAATTATTTCATAATAACCTTCCTTTTTCTGAACAACCAATGGCTGAACTACACCATACTGTTTAATTGAATCAGCAAGTTCTTTCAATTGTTCCTCTTTAAATAATTTTCTTGGCTGATCTCTGTTAGGTTCAATTTCAGATAATTTTAAAAAAGTATCTGATGGAACTTCCTTTATTACTTCTTTAACTACTTCTTTAACAACTTCCTTTACCTCTTTTTTTGGTTTAGCTGTCGATTTATCTGATGAAGGTATAAGAGAATCAAGTCCCTTACCAAGACCTTTTTTTGCCATAATATACTCCTTTTAATTTACATAACATTATTATCAATATATTTGTATTTACTTGAATTTTTGTATTTCTAGTTTACATAATTTATTAATATTTATTTTTTCATTTTCTATTTTATTTTATAAATTGAATACTATTTTTTTTTGCATATATCCGGTTTAAATTATTTTGTTAATAGAAAAGTTATTATCTCATTTATTTATGATTAATTACTTCCTCAGCTAATTTTCTGTAAGCATCAGCACCGGCAGACTTTGAATCATACATATGAATAGGCAAGCCGTGACTTGGCGCTTCAGCTAATCTTACATTTCTTGGAATAATTGTTTTATATATATTCTCATGTAAGTTACTCTTAACATTTTCAACAACCTGTAATGATAAATTAGTTCTTGCGTCAAACATAGTAAATACAACACCTTCAATTTCAAGATTGTCATTTAATCTCTCCTGAATCAAATTAATAGTGTGCATTAACTGTGATAAACCTTCTAATGCATAATATTCACACTGAATTGGCACTATAACCGAATCAGCTGCCGTCATAGCGTTAACTGTTAATATATTTAAAGACGGTGGGCAATCAATGATAATATAATCATATAAATCTTTAATTGGTTCTAAGCATCTTTTTAATATATATTCACGTGAATTTTGACCAATTAATTCAATTTCTGCACCTGCCAGATTCTCATTTGACGGAATTACGTTCAAATTTTCAACAATACTGTCTACTAAACACTCTGACAATGTTGCTTCCCCTAAAAACATCTGATATGCAGTATTTTCTATTTCATCTTTTCTAACACCAACACCGCTTGTTGCATTTCCCTGAGGATCTATATCTACTAATAATACTTTTTTATTTACTTCTGCTAAGCATGATGCTAAGTTAGTCGATGTTGTAGTTTTACCTACACCACCCTTCTGGTTAGCAATTGCAATAATTCTTCCCATAAATTCATCCTTCTTTCATTCTATTGTCATTTTCTTTCTGCGTTTTCTAGTTTATCACAATTCAAATTTACTTTCTATATATATTTATCTTATTTAATAAAATCTTATATAATTTTACTATTTATTCTTATTTCTTATTTTCCTCTTCCGGATTTATTTCTATTTTTTAATCTATTTTGCATGTTTCACGTGAAACACAAAACCATTTGAGAACAAAGTGTCGCTTGCGACACTTCGCGTGCGAGCGGATGCCTCAGCCATGAGATAACTTACTCTGTAAGTTATCGAAGCGAAAGCGATTATTTATAATCGTGAAAGCCAAACTTACATCTCCGCGAGCTGCGCATCCTTGCGGAGCATTTTTATTTCATGGGGAAGTTCAAAGAACTTTCCTATGAAATAAATAATATAATTACATTTAATGTTTCACGTGAAACATTTAAAAAAAATTCTTTTCTTAAAGAAATAATCAATCACCGAAACCTCTACGCTTGTTTTAGGATTTTACGCTGCTTCAAATTACAACATGCAATCTTATTTATAACTAAGAGGTAGATGTCCCCCTCCTCTAAACAAAGTGAAGGTGGGGGGGTAAGAAAATTTATTGAGTAGGGGTCCAATCTCCTTCTCAGTTATAAGCCTACGGCGCACTTCACAGCAAGAACGCTGAGGAGTTCTTAAATTTCTATTCGTCAACAAAAAAAAATGAACAATTCTAATGTTTCACGTGAAACATCAAAATCATTCATCTTTTAATTCTGAAATCATCTTTTGCAATTCCAACTTTGCTCTCTGAAAATCACTATCCATTATTGAGATACTAAACTCCAAATTTTTTATCAAAGCTTCAACATTAACAACTCTACTATCTTCTCTGCTAAAACCGGAAATAATCCTGATTTCTTTTTGAATATTATCGATTTTAGTTTTCAATTCATTATTACTATCTGAAAATACTATCAACTTCATCTGAAGTTCTTTTATTTCCTGCTTATTAACTACATCCTCCTCGGCTGCTATTGGAGAAAACATAAAAAATCCTTCATCGGCAACTGTCTTTATTTCGTTTATTTTAGATTTTATTTCTTTAATAGAAATTGCATTAGACTTGAACTCATTTTTCAAATCTAACAATTCATTATTTAAAACAAGAAGACGGTAGTCAATATAATCATATACATCATTAATTTTCATATAATCACCGTAAATGCAAACAACTTTTCACTGCAACTTGCATTTCTTCCTATAAATCACATCATTGAAGTGGTTCTTTTGAAGGAGTTCCTGCTTTTCGAGGATACTTCTTACTCATTTTACTTATTTTATCTATTTTTAATAAAGTTCTGCTAAAATCACTGTTAGGCAAATTAAAATCTACTCTATCATCAATATTTCCTGATAATTTATCGATAGCATTTTTTGCAGCATTTATTTCTTCATTAGAATCTCCTGATTTGTAACAAATAAAGCTACCACCAACTTTTACAAATGGAAGGCAATATTCAGAAAGAGTTGAAAGATTTGCAACAGCACGTGAAACACAAATATCAAATTGTTCTCTATACTGTACATTTCTTCCCAATTCTTCTGCACGTCCATGCACAAAATAAATGTTATGTAAACCAATTTGTTCACAACTCTCTTTCAGGAAATTGATTCTCTTGTTTAACGAATCCATCAAAACCACTTTTATATCCGGAAACATAATCTTAATAGGAACACCTGGAAAACCTGCTCCGGTTCCAACATCAATAAGAGTATCAATGGAATTCAAATCCATAATTTTTACAATAGATAAACTATCAACGAAATGTTTTATAATTACATCCTGAATTTCAGTTATGGAAGTTAGATTCATAACTTTATTTTTTTCAATCAGTAACTCATAAAATTTATAAAACTGATTAATCTGCTCATCAGTTGCCTTAAGACCTAATTCATCAAGACAATTTAAAAATAAATCTTTACTATTATTCATATTAATCTACTTTCATATATTTAATTCTACTTACACATATATATAATTCTACTTACACCCCATATATACAAGAAGTACTGAAATATCTGCAGGTGAAACACCGGAAATTCTTGAAGCCTGTCCAATAGATAAAGGTTTGTAGAAAGATAACTTCTGAACTGCTTCTTTTCTTAAGCTTCCAACTTTTGTATAATCAAAATCTTCAGGTATTTTTTTATTCTCAAGTTTTTTAAACTGCTCAACCTGTTTCATCTGTCTTTCAATATAACCTGAATACTTGATATGAATATTTACCTGCTCAATTACATCATATGTAAGTTCAGGTCTGTCAGGATCAATTTCAGCCAACATATCATATTCAATTTCTGGTCTTCTAATTAATTCAGCTAACGTACTTCCTGTCTTTAATGTGGTACTTCCTATTTTTTCAAGAAGAGCCTGAACTTTTTGATTAGCTCCAACAGGAACATTTTCAAGTCTTTCTACTTCATGCTTAATTAACTGAATTTTATTTTGAACATAATCGTATCTCTCTTTTGGAACAAGACCAACTTTGTATCCTATCTCAGTAAGACGAATATCTGCATTATCCTGTCTGAGTAATAATCTGTATTCAGCACGGGACGTCATCATACGATAAGGTTCATGACTCTCTTTAGTAACAAGATCATCAATTAAAACTCCAATGTAAGCCTGGGATCTGTCGAGAACAATCTGTTCTTCATTTTTAACTTCAAGGGCTGCATTAATTCCTGCAATAATTCCCTGAGCTGCAGCCTCCTCATAACCTGAACTTCCGTTAAACTGTCCGGCACTGAAAAGACCTTTAACATATTTAAATTCAAGAGTAGGTAATAACTGACCATACTCAATACAGTCATACTCAATTGCATAAGCATTTCTAACAATTTTTGCATTTTCAAGACCAGGTACAGTTCTGTACATTGCATACTGAACATCTTCCGGGAGAGAACTTGACATACCTCCAAGATACATTTCATTAGTATACAATCCTTCAGGTTCAATAAATACCTGATGTCTGTTCTTATCAGCAAATTTAACTACTTTATCTTCAATAGAAGGACAATATCTTGGGCCGGTACCCTCAATCATTCCTGAGAATAAAGGCGATCTGTCAATATTGTCACGGATAATCTTATGCGTTTCCTCATTTGTATAAGTGAGCCAACAAGAAACCTGCTCTTTTTGAACGCTCTCAATATCAGTAGAAAATGAAAATGGAACAACTCTTTCATCACCAAACTGCTCTTCCATTTTTGAAAAATCAATACTTCTTTTATCAACTCTGGCAGGAGTACCTGTTTTAAATCTTCTCATCTTAATTCCATTATCAATTAATGATTGAGTAAGATGTTTTGCAGACTGCAAACCGTTTGGACCAGTCTCATTGCTGACATCCCCGTAAATACATCTGGCATTTAGATAAGTTCCGCTTGCAAGAATAACAGCTTTTGCATAATATGTTGCGCCGGAAAAAGTTTTAACACCTTTGATATTTCCATCCTCAACAATAATCTCACAAACTTCACCTTGTCTTACTGTAAGATTTTCAGTATTTTCAAGTGTACGTCTCATTGAACGAGTGTAATCCTGCTTGTCAGCCTGAGCTCTTAAAGAATGAACTGCAGGACCTTTAGATTTATTTAACATTTTAGACTGAATAAAAGTCTTATCAATATTTTTTCCCATTTCTCCACCGAGAGCATCAATTTCACGAACCAAATGGCCCTTAGATGTTCCACCAATATTTGGATTACATGGCATAAGTGCAATACTGTCAACGCTGACAGTAAACACAATTGTATTCATACCTAATCTAGCAGATGCAAGTGCTGCTTCACAACCTGCATGACCTGCTCCAACTACTACAACATCATATTCTTCAACAATATTTGGCATTGCTTTATCCTTCTTTCAAAACTTTTCTTCAAAATCTAAATAAATATAAATACTATTTACCCATACAGAACTTACTAAAGATTTCATTCACTAAATCATCTTCAACGCTTTCGCCTATAATTAATCCAAGACTTTCATAGGCATCCATCAAATCTATAGAATAAAAATCCTCCGGCATGGAATCATTAATTGAATTTTCTACCTGACATAAACTGTTAAAGGAATTATCTAAAACTTCTTTATGTCTCTCATTAGTAATGTAAACTTCATTATTATATGAGATATTTCCGGAATAAAACATTTCCTTTATTTCTTCAATTAAATCATCAAAACCTGTTCTTTCCTTAGCCGAAATAACAATGACTTTCTTGCCTGTTAAATTTTCAAGTTTTTCTTTTGATACAATCATATCCTGATCAGCTTTATTTAAAAGCACAATTGCCTTTTTATTCTTAATCAAATCTATAATCTGCATATCATTACTGTCAAGATCCACAAGACCGTCAACAACATATATTATTAAATCACAATCTGATGAAATATCTATGGCTTTTTTAACACCTATTTTTTCTACAACATCATCCGTCTCACGAATTCCTGCCGTATCAATGACATTAAGACTAATATCACCAATTCGAATATTTTCAGAAAGAGTATCTCTGGTTGTACCTGCAATTTCAGTAACAATGGCACGCTCTTCACCCACAAGAAGATTCATAAGAGAAGACTTTCCTGCATTAGGTTTTCCAAGAATTGCAGTTTTAACACCTTCACGAATAATCTTTCCATTGTCAAAAGAAGAAATTAATTTGCTAATTTCATCCTTACACTCAACAACAACATCGAGGAGTTTTTCACTGTAACCATCAAGACTGATATGTTCAGGATCATCCAATGCAGATTCAATAAAAGCAATCTGATAAATAATTTTATTTCTCAATTTAGTAATCTTATCATGAATATTACCATTCAACTGATTCATAGAACTCTTTAACGCAAGATCACTTTGAGAATTAATTACATCCATAACAGCTTCCGCCTGGGATAAATCAATTCTTCCATTTAAAAATGCTCTTTTTGTAAATTCACCCGGTTCGGCAGATCTTGCTCCATATTTAATTACAGTTCTGAGAATTTTACGAATAACGAGAGATCCTCCATGACAATCTATCTCAACAGTATCTTCTGTTGTATATGAATTAGGAGCTTTCATAATAAGAACCATAACTTCATCAATCATTTCTTCTCCATCATAAATATGTCCGTAATGGAGAGTATGGCTTTCTACATCAAGAATATTTTTGTCTGCCTTTGCAGGTTTAAAAATTTTATTTAATATATTTAATGAATCATCACCACTAATTCTTACAATTCCAATACCGGAATTGCCGGCTGCACTAGCGATTGCAGCAATGGTATCCGTAACCTTCATAATTCAAAACCTCTCATTAATCATATAAAATCTATTATAGTATATCATAATTAATAAATAGATAAAACAAATAAAAACTGCTTACATGGATTAGTAAGCAGTTTTTATACTTTAATGTTGATAATTATTTTTTCAAAACAACTACTACATGTCTGTAAGGCTCATCACCCTCACTCTTTGTAGTAACAAATTTATCATTCTGTAAAGCTGAATGAATAATTCTTCTTTCGTATGGATTCATTGGCTCAAGAGCAACTGACTTTTTAGTTCTCTTAACCTTGAATGCAATATTCTTTGCAAGATTTTCAAGAGTAGCTTTTCTTCTCTCTCTGTAATTTTCAGTATCAAGCTTAACTCTTAAATACTTCTCATTGTTTTTATTAATAACTAAACTTAAGAGATACTGTAAAGAATCAAGTGTCTGACCTCTCTTACCAATGAGAACACCCATATCATCACCGATAAGATCAATATTTACACATCCTTCTTCTTCGTTAACCTCAATGTTTAATTTAACAGCTAACTCCATTGCATCGAAAACCTTTGTAAGGAATTCAGTTGCAATATCTTCAACAGATGCATTTTTTCTGGCACGAATAACTGCAGGCTTACTTCCGATTCCTAAGAAACCTGAGCTACCTTCCTCAACAACTTCATATTCTAATTTATCTCTTGTTAATTCTAATTCAACCAATGCATTTGTAATAGCATCATCTACATTTTTACCTGTAAATTCTTTAAATTCCATGATTAACCTCTACTTCTTCCTATTCTCAAAATCTCTAACCATATTAGCTCTTGCAGAAATACTGTTCTTATCTGAACTAATAGAAGAATTGTATTTTTCCATAGCTTTTTCGTACTGCTCTTCTTTTTGCTTTCTTGTAAGCTGAACATCCGAATTATTATTGTTATTATTTTCATTAAGTGACGCATTCATAGCGGCAGCATTTGAAATCATATTCGCTGTAAATCCACGTTTTGCACGTTTCTTTTCAGCTTTTTCTTTACTCTCAGCAATAATATCATCAATTGAAATATTCTTAAAATAAATATTAAGACCAATCTGCTGAATCAACATAATAGTACTACTTGCTACCCAGTAAATACCAAGAGCTGAAGCAAATCCCCATGTCATAAACATAGACATCAAAGGCATAACATAATTCATTGTCTTCATTGAGCTCATCATAGGATTTTCTTCCATCTCTTTTGTAGTGGCAGTCTTATTTAAGCTCATAGTAATTTTTGATAAAATAAACTGTGTCAAGCCGGCAAGTACAGGTATTAAAATAGCAATTTTAACACCTTCAGAATACATTACCTGTGGAGATTTCTGCAAATCAAATAATAAAAATTTATTAATCTGATTGATGTGATTAAAAGCAGCGTCAGTCTTTGGATTTCCAATAGCTTGAACTATACTTGCCAAATCTACACCTTCCGGTAATTTAAAATCCTTAGCTACACGAGAATATCCATATAAAGAATCAACGATATTATTAATCTGTGTTCCTGTTAATTTATCAACAGAATCAACAGTAAGGTTAAAATATTCTTTTAACTGACTTGGACTTAAATGATTAATAATAGTTAAATAGTATTCTTTAACCTGTCCTACATAAGCAGGAACATTATAGATAACTCTGTATAACGCAAAAAGAATAGGCATCTGAATTATTAACTGAAGACAACTTCCCGCAGGAGAAACTCCATACTTATCATAAACTGCCTGTATTTCAGCATTCATATTTAATTGTGACTGCTGATCCTTTTTACCTTTGTACTTATTCTGAATTTTTGTAATTTCAGGACTAATTAATGCGTTCAGCTTAGTAAATTTTTGTTGCTTAATCGCAGATGGAAGTAAGAATAATCTTACAATAATAGGAAAAATTATAATACAAAGACCTATACTTTCAATTCCTACCATATCAAGCATTGAATAAATAATTTCAAATACTTTTCCAAGTGCCCATGCAAAAGGTTTCAAAATTCCACCTTGCTGCGTCAGTAAAATATAGTTCATTAATTTACCTCCTTAAGGAACCGGATCATAACCACCTTTTGAAAAATGATTACAACGAAGTATCCTTTTAACTGATAAAAAAGAACCTTTTATAGCTCCATATCTGTTTAAAGCCTCGATTGCATATTCAGAACAGGTCGGAAAATATCTGCAACAGGGACTATATTTCATTGGAGAAATATATTTTCTATATGCGCCAACCGAACCTATTAGAAATTTATTAACATAATTAAAATGAATATTCTTATTCTTCATAATTAAATCTCTATCTTTTCTTTATATGCAAAAAACTTTATTTTCCATTTTAGTTACAATCATTAGAAATAATGTTATTCAATTTTGATAGATGCAAAAACGCACTCTCTATCTCTTTAAAACTTTTGTCTTTAGCGGTATTTCTTGCGATAACCACAATGTCCAAACTACTATTGAACATTTTCTTATTTAGCCTGTAGCTTTCTCGGATAAGGCGTGTCAGTCGATGTCTTACTACACTATTTCCTACTTTTTTACTTACTGATATACCTAATCTGTTACTGTCTAAATTATTTTCCAGTACATACATAACTAAATATTTGTTTGCTTTTGATATTCCATTGGCATAAACCTTCTGGAAATCCCTGTTCTTTTTCAGTGAATCTTTCATAAATCACCTCACGAAAAGAAAAAGGCCACATTGCTGCGGCCTAAGCTGATAATTTTTTTCTTCCTTTTGCTCTTCTTGCAGCAAGAACTTTTCTGCCACCTGCAGTACTCATTCTTGATCTAAATCCATGAACTTTTGATCTCTGTCTTTTCTTTGGCTGAAATGTCATTTTCATATTAAGGCACCTCCTTTTACTCCATAGTAAAACATCTCTTCCATTATATAAGTACCTTTGTCAATAGTCAAGAAGAATTTTTTTAAATATTTTTTTAAAAATAAACCACATTTTACATAAAATTATTAATTGATTTACATAAAGTTATACACATTTTGTGAATCAATTGTGGATAACTTTATTAATTTTATGCGTTTTTTTCCCATTTTTTGCGTTTTTATATATTTCAAAATGTGGATAATTTTTATTAATCCACATTTTGTGGCTGAATAAAAGTATTTTTTTACTCGTGAAAATAGTATGTTATGTAAATCAAAAATTTATAATTATTTTCTCATTTTTTTAATCACAAAAAAAACATAATATTGGATCAAAAAATACATATATCAGTAAACACAAAAATCCCTTATATATCATGCATTTTTCACCTCATTTTTGCATTTTTGTAACGAGTTTCTTCTTTATTATATATGTATTGAAAAATAGCCTCTTTTTTGATATTATATTATTGTGTTGTTTAACGCTTTTTTTTATGCTATGAAAAATGAAATTTTTATGCTTTATGTGAGAGTTATCTCACTACTGATATATATATACTGAATTAGAATGGAGAAACAATGTACAACGAATTAAAAAATAATTGGGACAATATATTAAACAAACTTAAAAATGATTATGATTTGACAGATGTTGCATTTAGAACATGGATTCTTCCACTTTCACTCCACTCAGTTAAAAATGACACTATCAACCTTGTTTTTAACGGTGAAGCTGCCAGTATGTCAATTGGTATCATTGAGAAGAAATATATATTACCACTTAAGGTTGTAATTAGTGAAATAACAGGAAATGAATTTAGCAGGATTACTATTTCAGAACCAAATGCAGCTGAGCCTGCTGATGAATACGAAACTCCTGCACCATCACAATTAAATCAAAGACAAACTGAATCTAACTTAAACCCTATATATAATTTTGATTCTTTTATCGTAGGTTCAAACAATGATATGGCTCACGCCGTTGCTTTGGCTGTAGCTGAGCAGCCGGGTACCTACAATCCTCTTTTTATCTACGGAGGTGTTGGACTTGGTAAAACACATCTTATGCATGCTATCGGAAACTACATTCTCGAGAACAATAAGCAGCTTAAGGTTTTATATACTTCAAGTGAGTCCTTTACAAATGAACTTATTGATATCATGAGAAACGGTAAAAAAGATAACACCGACTTTTCCGAATTCAGAAGTAAATACAGAAGTGTAGATGTTCTTATGATTGATGATATCCAGTTTATCATTGGAAAAGACAGAACTCAGGAAGAGTTTTTCCATACTTTCAATGACCTGTATATGAATCAAAAACAGATCATTATCACATCAGATAAACCACCTAAGGATTTCCTTCTTTTAGAAGACAGACTTAAATCAAGATTCTCCGTAGGTGTAACTGTAGACATCAAGAGTCCTGAATACGAAACTCGTGTTGCTATCTTAAAGAAACGTGCAGAATTAAAACACTATGACATTGATGATTCTGTATTCCAGTATATCGCTGATAATATCGTATCAAATGTCAGAGAACTTGAAGGAGCATTAAAGAAGATTACTTTATTTGCAAATCTTTCAAACCAAAAGATTACTCTTCCACTGGCACAGGATGTACTCAAAGACTTAATTAACCCTGACTCAACCATTAAAGTAGATTGCAACCGAATTATAGAAATAGTGTCAGAACATTACGGGGTAACCGTTACAGATTTATTATCTAATAAGAAGACAAAGAATATTGCCTATCCAAGACAGATATGTATGTACCTTTGTAAAGAGCTTACAGAAGAAACATATGCCGGTATAGGAAAAGCTCTTAACAGAAAGGATCACTCTACTATCATTCATGGAGTAACTAAAATAGCTGAGGAAATTGAAGAAAATCAGTCAACAAAGAGTAATATCGACGTTCTTATTAAAAAAATTAATCCAAATTAGGGAGTTATCCACATTTTTATCCACAAAACACCTTCAAAATGTGTTTATTTAATGTGAATTATCAGTGATTTTAATGTTTATAACCATTAATGTTTCAACATTTCATTTTGGATTATCACTTATTCAAATTTCACTTATTTTATTAAATGTGGAATTGTTATGTGATTTGTGAATAGAAATTTGAATTTATCTACAAGTTATATACATCAAAAATCCTTTAATTTTAAGGGCTAAAGTGACTTATACACAAATTCACACCCTATACTTATATTACTACTAAGATAATTAAAATATATTTATATATATTTTCGCTTCATTCTTTATGAAGTTAATAAAAAAATTACATCGAAATTGTAAAGTACTTGAAAGGAGTTTTCATAATGAAACTTATATGTAAGAAATCAGATTTATTAGCAGGAGTTAATATTGTATCAAAAGCAGTACCATCTAAAACAACAATGTCTATCCTTGAATGTATTCTTATAGATGCAAGTGAAGGAGTTATTAAATTAATTGCAAATGATATGGAACTTGGTATTGAAACTAAAGTTGAAGGTGAAATCATTGTTGCCGGACGTATTGCCATAGATGCAAAAATCTTTTCTGAAATTGTTAGAAGACTTCCGGACAATGATGTAATGATAGAAGTAGACAATGACTTTACTGCAAATATCACATGTGAAAATGCTAAGTTCAATATTTTAGGAAAATCAGGAGAGGATTTTGCATATCTTCCTGAAATTGAAAAGAATAAGAGTATTAAGCTTTCACAGTTTACTTTAAGAGAAGTAATTAGACAGACTATATTCTCAATCGGAGATGACAGAAATAACAAGATTCTTACAGGTGAGCTTTTTGAAGTTAAGGATAATAACTTAAAGGTTGTTGCCCTTGACGGACACAGAATTGCAATCAGAAATATTGCACTTGAAGATTCATATGAAGATATGAGTGTTATTGTTCCCGGAAAGACATTAAATGAAATAAGTAAAATTGTAAGTGGTGGCACTGAAGATGAAATGACTATTTTCTTCAAAGACAACCACATTATGTTTGAGTTTGATAATACTGTAGTAGTATCAAGACTTATTGAGGGAGAGTATTATCGTGTAAGCCAGATGGTTTCAAAAGATTATGAAACTAAAGTAAGAATTAACAAAAAAGAAATGCTCGAATGCTTAGACAGAGCTACTCTTCTTATAAAAGAAGGAAACAAGAGACCGATTATTATTACAATAGGTGATTCAGATATGCAGTTTAAGATGAATTCATTTATCGGAACAATGGATGAAACTATCTATATCAAAAAAGAAGGTAAGGATATGATGATTGGATTTGATCCTAAGTTCTTAATAGATGCTCTTAAAGTAATTGAAGATGAAGAGATTGATATTTATCTTGTAAATCCAAAAGCACCATGTTGCATCAGAGATGAAGAAGAAAAGTATATCTATCTTATTCTTCCTGTTAATTTCACAGTTGCAAATAATTAATAATAAAAGAAGGTTATAAGGATGCAGACAATTAAAATAAAAGATGATTATATAAAACTCGGACAGGCTATGAAGCTTGCAGGACTTGTCAGTTCAGGAATTGAAGCAAAGATAGTTATTCAGGACGGACAGGTTTTAGTAAATGGTGAAGTCGATACCAGAAGAGGTAAGAAACTTGTACCCGGTGATACATTTGAGTTTAATGGAACAGAAGTAACAGTAGAATAATGAAAATTGAAAAGATTGAATTAAGTAATTACAGAAATTACACAAATCTTGAAATTGAGCCCGACGGTGATACTAATATCTTATATGGAGATAATGCTCAGGGAAAAACTAATATTTTAGAATCTGTTTATCTTTGCAGTACAGGTAAATCACACAGAGGAAATAAAGATAAAGAAATAATAAAATTCGGTGAAGATGAAGCACATATAAAGATGCTTGTCGAAAAGAAAAATAAAAATTTCAGAATAGATATGCACCTCAAAAAAAATAAGGCAAAAGGAATTGCAGTTAATGGAATACCTGTAAAAAAAGTCAGTGAGCTTTTTGGAATTGTCAATGTTGTGTTCTTCTCGCCTGAAGATCTCAGTATTATCAAAAACGGTCCGGCAGAGAGAAGAAGATTTATAGATTTGGAATTATGTCAGTTGGATAAGTTGTATGTATACAATCTTACCAATTACAGCAAAGTATTACTGCAACGAAACAAATTATTAAAAGATTCCTATTACAGCAAAGATATAGATGAGATGCTGGATATATGGGATATGCAGTTAGCAGAGTACGGTTGCAAACTAATTGAAAGAAGAAGAAAGTTCATTGATGAAATCAATGAGATAATAAAACCAATACACAGAAAACTGACAGATTTCAAAGAAAACATAGAAATAAAATATAACTACAATGTAAGTGAAGAAGCATTTTTTGATAGTCTCAAAAACAACAGAGAAAGAGATATCAGAACAAAGACTACCAATATTGGACCTCACAGAGATGACATCAGTTTTTATAATGGAGATGTTGATTTGAGAGTTTACGGAAGTCAGGGTCAGCAGAGAACTGCCGCATTATCACTTAAACTTGCAGAAATAGAATTAGTTAAAAAAATAATCAAAGATACTCCGATATTATTACTTGATGATGTATTGTCGGAGCTTGATTCAAACAGACAAAATCATTTGCTTTCAAGTTTAGATGACATTCAGACCATTATTACCTGCACAGGTTTGGATGAATTTATTGAAAACAGATTTAAAATCAACAAAGTATATAAAGTAACAGAAGGAAAAATCGAAGACAAAACAGTTTAATCGAAAGGAGTTCATGTAATGGGCAACAAAGATGCTAAAAATCAATATGATGCCAATCAAATCCAAATATTAGAAGGACTTGAGGCAGTTAGAAAGAGACCTGGTATGTACATTGGTAGTACATCTGCGAGAGGTCTTCATCATCTTGTATATGAAATTGTTGATAATGCAGTTGATGAGGCATTGGCAGGATTCTGTAGTACAATCGATGTTCAGATTAATAAAGATAATTCAATCACAGTAAAGGATAACGGAAGAGGTATCCCTGTAGATATAAATGAAAAAGCCGGAATCCCAGCAGTAGAAGTTGTATTTACAATTCTTCATGCCGGAGGAAAATTCGGCGGTGGAGGATATAAAGTATCCGGAGGACTTCACGGTGTAGGTGCATCAGTTGTTAATGCGTTGTCAAACTGGCTTGAAGTTAAAGTATGCAGAGACGGAAAGGTTCATTTCCAAAGATATGAGAGAGGTCATGTAATGGCACCTCTTAAAGTAATTGGAGATTGTGATCCGAGTTTCACAGGAACAGAAGTTACATTCCTTCCTGATGATACTATTTTTGAAGAAACAGTATATGAATATAAAATATTAGAGCAGAGACTCAGAGAGACAGCTTTCCTTACAAAGAACTTAAAGATTATTTTAAGAGATGTAAGAGAAGAGAACCCAATAGAAAAGACATTCCACTATGAAGGTGGTATTAAAGAGTTTGTTACTTACCTCAATAAAGGAAAGAAGGCATTATATGACAGTGTAATTTACTGTGAAGGTACAGTAAACGGAGTTAATGTAGAAGTAGCTTTACAGCACAATGATGCATATTCTGAAAATACACTTAGTTTTGTAAATAACATCAACACACCTGAAGGTGGTACACAGGTTGAAGGATTTAAGAGAGCACTTACTAAAACTTTAAACCTTTATGCACGTGAGAAAAAAATCTTAAAAGAAAAAGAAGAAAACTTATCAGGTGAAGACTTTAGAGAAGGTCTTACCACAATTATTAGTGTTAAAATTGAAGATCCTCAGTTTGAAGGTCAGACAAAACAGAAACTTGGAAACAGTGAGGCAAGAAATGCGGTGGAGAGTATTCTTTCTGAGCAGCTCACATACTTCCTTGAGCAGAATCCATCTGTGGGTAGAGTTATGTGTGAGAAAGCTGTACTTGCATGTAGAGCAAGAAATGCAGCTAGAAAAGCGAGAGAAACTACACGTAAAGATGCATTATCAGTTTCATCACTTCCCGGAAAACTTGCAGATTGTTCAGACAAGGATCCAAAGAAATGTGAAATATTCATAGTAGAGGGAGATTCTGCGGGCGGTTCAGCAAAGAAAGCCAGAGTAAGAGCCACACAGGCTATCCTTCCACTTAGAGGAAAGATTTTAAATGTACAGAAAGCGAGAATTGACAAAGTAATGGGTAATGAAGAAATCAGATCCATGATTACAGCTTTCGGTACCGGAATAGGTGAAGATTTTGATATTTCAAAACTTCGTTACGATAAGATTATTATCATGACTGATGCCGACGTTGACGGTGCTCATATTGATACACTTATGCTTACATTCTTCTACACATATATGAGAGATCTTATTACAGAAGGACATGTATATCTTGCTATGCCACCTCTTTATCAGGTAAGCAGAAACAAGAAAAATTATTATGCATACAGTGATGCAGAATTAGATCAGATTCTCACAGAAATCGGAAGAGATAATCAGAATAAGATTCAGCGATACAAAGGTTTAGGAGAAATGGATGCCTCTCAGCTTTGGGAGACAACAATGGATCCAAACACAAGAATCTTAAAACAGGTAAAAATTGATGATGAGACAATTACAGAAATTGATCAGACATTCACAACTCTTATGGGTGAGGAAGTAGAACCTAGAAGAAACTTTATTGAAGCAAATGCAAAATTCGTAAAGAACTTAGATATTTAGGAGGAATGTTAACAAATGGATGACAAGATATTTGATAGAATAACCGAAGTCGATCTTAAACAGACAATGGAAAATTCATATATCGATTATGCTATGAGTGTTATCGCAGCCAGAGCATTGCCTGATGTACGAGATGGACTTAAACCTGTTCAGCGAAGAGTACTCTACTCAATGGTTGAACTTAACAATGGTCCGGACAAGCCACACAGAAAATGTGCCCGTATCGTCGGTGACACAATGGGTAAATTCCATCCACATGGTGACAGCTCAATTTACGGAGCTCTTGTTAACATGGCTCAGGAATGGAATACAAGATACCCATTAGTAGACGGACATGGAAATTTTGGTTCAGAAGATGGCGACGGCGCTGCCGCAATGCGTTACACTGAAGCAAGACTTAGTAAAATCTCAATGGAGATGATTGCTGATATTAATAAAGATACAGTAGAATTTACTCCAAACTTTGACGAAACAGAAAAAGAACCATCAGTATTACCATCAAGATACCCAAATCTTCTCGTTAACGGAACAAACGGTATCGCAGTTGGTATGGCAACAAATATTCCACCACACAATTTAGGTGAGACAATTGGAGCTATTGTAAAAATAATCGACAACAAAGTCGAAGAAGACAGAGATACCACTATTGAAGAAATAATGTCTATTGTAAAAGGACCTGATTTCCCTACAGGTGCAACAATTCTTGGAAGAAGAGGAATTGACGATGCCTACAGAACAGGTAGAGGAAAAATAAAAGTTCGTGCAAAGACAGAAATCGAAGCAATGGAAAACGGAAAGAACAGAATTATAGTATCTGAACTTCCATACATGGTAAACAAAGCAAAACTCGTAGAGAAAATTGCAGAACTCAGTAGAGAAAAGAAAATCGACGGAATTACAGCACTTCGTGATGAATCAGATCAGGAAGGTACACGTGTTGTAATCGAACTTAGAAGAGACGTGAGCGCCAATGTAGTATTAAACCATCTGTACAAACATACACAGATGCAGGATACATTTGGTGTTATTATGCTTGCCCTCGTAAATGGTGAGCCAAAGGTACTCAACTTAAAAGAAATGTTAAACGAATACCTTGAGCATCAGAAAGATGTAGTAACAAGAAGAACTAAATTCGAATTAAACAAAGCAGAAGAGAGAGCTCATATTATCAAAGGTCTCCTTATAGCTCTTGACAATATCGATGAAGTAATCAAAATAATCAGAGGTTCAAGAACTACAGCTGATGCAAAAAATAACTTGATGGAAAGATTTGGTCTTTCAGAGGCTCAGTCACAGGCTATCGTTGATATGAGACTTCGTCAGTTGACAGGTTTGGCAAGAGAAGATCTTGAAAATGAATATGCAGAACTTATGGAAAAGATTGCATATTACAAGAGTATTCTTGCAGATGAAAAATTACTTTTAGGTGTAATCAAAGAAGAAATACTTCTTATCTCTGAAAAATATGCAGATGAAAGAAGAACAGAAATAGGAATTGATATGGATGACTTCTCTATCGAAGATCTTATTCCAAACGATGATTGTGTAATCACAATGACAGAGCTTGGATATATTAAGAGAATGACATCTGACAATTTCAAAGTACAGCACCGTGGAGGAAAAGGAATCAAGGGAATGAACACCATAAATGACGACAAGATTAAGAAGTTATTTATGATGAAAGCTCATGATACAATTTTATTCTTCACAAACAAAGGTAGAGTATTCAAGATGAGATGTTTTGAAATTCCTGAAGCATCAAGAAATGCCAGAGGAACAGCAATTATCAATCTTCTTGAATTACAGCCTGAAGAAAGAATTACTTCAACAATCAAAGTAGACAATCTCAATTCAGAATCAACATATTTAGTTATGGCGACAAAGAACGGTATTGTAAAAAAGACACCTGTAAAAGCATATGCAAATATCAGAAAATCAGGTATCCAGGCAATATCATTCAGAGACGATGATGAATTAATCGAAGCAAAAGAGACAGACAATACAAAACAGATTATCCTTATTACAAAAAAAGGTCAGTGTATTATGTTTGATGAAAATCAAATAAGAATTACTGGACGTTCATCGATGGGTGTAAAAGGTGTTACTCTTTCAAAAGATGATCAGGTTGTAGCAATGCAGCTTAATACACAGGGAAACTATCTGTTAATAATTTCAGAAAATGGTATGGGTAAGAGAACACTTATATCAGAATTTAAGAATCAGAACAGAGGTGGTAAAGGTGTTAAGTGTTACCACATCACAGAAAAGACCGGAGATGTAATGGGATGTAAGGCAGTAAGAGATGACCACGAAGTACTCCTTATTACAAACGAAGGAATTATAATCAGAGTACCTGTTGAAGGAATATCTGTACTCAAGAGAGTAACCTCCGGAGTTAAGATAATGGATACAGGAAAAGATGATAACATAAAAGTTGCGAGTGTAACTAAAGTATTATCAGGAGCTATCAAATATTCAGATGAAGATGAAGAAGATGAGTCAGAGGAAGATTTTGGTGAGACAGAAAACAATGCAGATGCATCATCAAATAAAGAATCTGCAGAAGAATCAACAGAAACAGAATCTGAAGAATAATAATCTGTAATATAGATATAGCTACCTATAGAAGTTGGAAAATCTCCGACTGAAATAAAAGGGCGGCATATTGTCGCCCTTTTGTATATAAAAAGTGAGATAACTCCAATGTAAATAGCAAATGTGTTGAGCACTTAAAAAAGGAGTGCTGGAAGATGTTTGAAGAGTTATACACGATAAAATAAAAAAGAAAAGGAAGTTATAAACAAATGCGTACAATAAATGTGGATGAAATAACAAAAAACATAAAAGAAATGTGTATAGAAGCAAATCACTTTCTTTCACCGGATATGCAGAGAGTATTTGATAAGGCATTAAAGGAAGAAGAGTCACCATTGGGCAAGCAGATTCTTGAACAGCTTGATGAAAATCTTGAAATAGCAAAAAATGATATGATTCCAATCTGTCAGGATACAGGAATGGCAGTAGTGTTTATAAAAGTAGGCCAGGAAGTACATTTTGAAAACGGATTATTAGAAGATGCAATCAATGAAGGTGTAAGACAGGGATATGTTGAGGGATACCTTAGAAAATCAGTAGTAAAAGATCCGATAATCAGAGAAAATACAAAAGATAACACTCCTGCAATTATCCACTACGAGATAGTTGAGGGTGATAAAGTAACAATTACAGTTGCTCCGAAAGGATTTGGAAGTGAAAACATGAGCAGAGTATTTATGCTAAAACCTGCTGATGGAATTGAAGGAGTAAAGAATGCAGTACTCCAGGCAGTAAGGGATGCAGGGCCAAACGCATGCCCACCTATGGTAGTAGGAGTTGGAATAGGTGGTACATTTGAAAAATGTGCAATCATGGCAAAAAAGGCATTAGCAAGAGAAGCAGACAGTGAATCAGAAATTGAATATGTAAAAGATCTTGAAAAAGAATTACTGGAAAAAATCAACAAAATGGGTATTGGTCCCGGAGGACTTGGAGGAACAAAGACAGCATTAGCAGTAAATGTAGAAACATACCCTACACATATTGCAGGACTTCCTGTGGGAATAAATATTTGCTGTCATGTTAACAGACATGTTACAAGAGCAATTTAATTCTATCAAAGAATAATATTTATATAGAAGAAACTCAATACAAAATATAGTATTAGAATATAAAGAAACAATATATATAGTATAAAAACCCATTATATATAGAAGAAACTAATAACAAAGATAAAAAGGAGCAGTTATGAATAAAACAATAAAGGCACCAATTAGTAGTGAAGATGCTAAATCACTCACAGCAGGAGACTATGTAAATATAACAGGAGTAATATATACGGCAAGAGATGCAGCTCACAAAAGAATGTTTGAAGCATTGCAGAACAACGAAGAATTACCAATCGATATGGAAAATAATATAATTTACTATATGGGACCTTCTCCGGCAAGAGAGGGGAGACCAATCGGATCAGCCGGACCAACAACTGCAAGCAGAATGGATAAATATGCGCCATCATTACTTGACTTAGGTCTTAAGGGAATGATAGGAAAAGGAAAGAGATCACAAGAAGTAAAAGATGCTATAGTAAGAAACGGTGCAGTATATTTTGCTGCAATCGGTGGAGCAGGTGCATTGCTCTCTCAGAGAATCAAAAAATCAGAAGTAGTTGCATATGATGATCTTGGAACAGAGGCAATCAGAAAATTATATGTTGAAGATTTTCCAGTTATTGTAGTAATTGACAGCAAAGGAAATAATCTTTACGAGACAGCAATAACAGAATATAACAGAGAATAAAGAAAACGATGTAAAAAATATCATCCTGAGATATGTTGCTTTTATCGAAAATGTATCAAAGAAAATGTATTTGACAAACCAAAATACATCTAGTATAATTAATCTTGCGTTGTAAAACGCAGCAAAAAAAGATAATAAGAGAAAGATGATAACTACAGTCTGGAGAAATACTCAAGTGGCTGAAGAGGCGCCCCTGCTAAGGGTGTAGGCCGTTTGCGCGGCGCGAGGGTTCAAATCCCTCTTTCTCCGTTTCATTTTTCTTATTATCTTTTTTTATATATTCAGATTTTTTGGGGAGGAGAATTGAAAATGGGAAGACTACTGGATGATGAATTTAAAAATGAAATAAAAGATGAAGATCAAGATAAAATTCAAGAAGGAATAGAAAAAGTATATGGGCATATAAGTTTTAAGACTGATGAAACAGCTAGATATACAACAAAAAATTATGATGACGCATGTTCAGGCTTAGAATTATTATACAGTGTAAATATTGCTTTAATTTTTGTTTCAATCTCATTGCTTATTCCTGTAATAAATATTTTGGGAGCAATTGCACTTTTAGTATGCATGGTATTAATATTAATTGGCTATTATAATATTGGTAAAGATATCGAAGGATGTAAGACAGCTTTTTATATATATGCAGTGAGTATTGTGTTTAGTATAATTGATGGAATATTTATAGACTCAGAATCTGGAATAGTAACAATATTTATATTAATATCATTTATATTAGAAGTAGCAGCTGATATTTTCTTTTGGAATTCACTTGGTAAAGAAGTAAATAATGACATAGATGCAAGTGATTTGTGTAAGTATGCACTGATTCTAAGTATTATTACCAGTGTTTTTAAAGCAATAGAAAATCCTATAAAAGCTTCAAGTCTTTCATCAGGAGTTATATTATTATTTTTAATTATATCTTTGATAATATCATTAGCTTCATATATAGTAACAATAAAAGCTTATAAAGCTTCATATGATGCTTTGTAAAAGAAAAAGTCAGAACAGAAATTGTTCTGACTTTTTTATTTCAAAGGAAACTTTTTCGGCCTTATATGAAAAAAAATAATATATTTTGAAATAAAATAGCAATAATTATCGTTTAATAATTTAAAGATAAAAATAACAACGAAAAAGAAAGGAAAATTATGAATAAGAAAAAAATATGTGCAATCGCAATTGCGACAAGTTTAGCTTTGATATCTTACGGATGTAATAATAGCTATGATAAAAATGGGCAGGCTAAAAATGAAGAAACTTCACAGAAATTTGATGATAGTAGCATATTGGAATTTTACGGAAAATGGGAGGATTATAGTGAAGATGAAGGAAAGCTTATAAAAGAAAAATATGAGTCATTAAAAATAGTAGATGGAAAGAAAGTATATATTCCTAAAGAATATGAAAATACTGCAAACGGTGATTATATAATAAATGACGGTGCAATATATAGTAAAGATGGAAAAACATTATTATCAGCACCATTGTACGACAAAGACTTTTGTATAATGGAAGGAGTCGAAACAGTAAAAATATCTGCAATATCATTAAATGCAGATATATATTTTGGAATTGAACCAGATCCGAAAGTGGTAATAGAGAGCATTACATTTCCGGAATCTGTTAAAGAAATAATATTTGATGACAGTGAGTTTTTTGAATTTCATAGATGTAATAAAATAGAAAAGATAAATATTAAAGGTAATAAATTATCGGTTGACAATGTATCTGAATTATTGCACCATTTTGGAAAAATAGCTGCAGACAACATAACGCTCCCTGCAGATGTGGGTAGGTACGAGGATGGAATGTGCATTTATAAAGATTATATTGTAAAATACAGTGGAGAGAAAACAGAATTAGAAATACCTGAAGGCATAAAAGGAATAGCTGATTATGCATTCACTTCATTTTATATGGATGAGCATGATGACGACGATTATGGTGAATCAAGTTATTATAGAGGTAATAAAAAGATAGAAAAAATAATATTACCTAAGAGTATGGAAAAAATAGGTAATGGAGCTTTCTATAATTGTAGAAAATTGAAAAGCATAGTTACCAAAGATGGGTGTAAAATCAAATCAATAGGTGAAAAAGTATTTAAAGGTACAAAAGTTAAAGAAGATAGCGTAATTAAATAGCCAAAGAAAGATAATAAGAGTATTGAATTAATAATGCATTTATAATAAGTTCCCCTAAACAAAGTAAAAGTAGGGGAACTTATTTTATTATTACAGATACAAAACACGGATGAAGAAAGAGTGTAAGATAAATTATTGAAAGAATAAAAAAATAAAAAAATTTAAAAAAAAGTGTTGACACGCATCAATAATAGTGATAATATAAACGAGTTCGCGCAAGACATAAGCGAAAAGGTGATTGACAAGGAACTTAATTGATGATACAATATAAGTCCATCGCTCACAAAACGCTGAAATAAAAACTTAAAAGTTTTTAAAAAAAAGTGTTGACAAAGCGAACAGATAGTGCTAAACTATCAGAGTTGCTGCTGAACAAGACAGCAACAAAACAAAAGGAACATTGATAATTAAACAGCAACCATC
>SVDZ01000017.1 GCA_015057625.1 Lachnospiraceae bacterium
ATAATTTTGTCAATTACCATCAAAACTAACAAATATCTTATTTAGTAGGTAATTCTCATGACAAGCTATTTTTGCAATATACCTTCCAAACTAATAAATCTCACATTTGGAAGGTAATTCCCATGACAAGCTATTTTTGTTCCATACCTTCCAAACTAATAAATCTCACATTTAGTAGGTAATTCCCATGCCAAGCTATTTTTGCAACATACCTTCCAAACTAACAAATACCTTATTTGGAAGGTAAATGATGCATATCTCATTTTCGCACAGCCCTTATCATGACAATTCTTTTAATTTTCTTTTCACGATTTCAAGTTCATGCATATCAAGGCAATTAGGACGGCTGTTTCTTTCAACCATTTTCATACACGCCTCAAGTGACATCCACTCCACACTCTCTAACTCTTCTTTCTGGAATGCGATATTCTCTGCCTCAATGTCTTTGAAAACAATAAAAACTCTGCTAATCTGATTATCCACAAATTCTTTGCCGTGGAACACATTTCGCCTGATTCCTCTTGGTGGCTTTATTCCACAATCAATGAACTCATTATCTTCTGCATCTATTCCCAGTTCTTCATTTAGTTCTCTTCTGGCCGATTCAACATATCCACATCCTGCAGGAATATGTCCGGCACTTGAAACATCAAGACATCCCGGATATGCATCTTTATCAGCACTTCTTTTTTGAAGAAGCAGTTCATATATTCCATTTTTATTTCTCACGACCCAAACATGTGAAGTTCTGTGACGGATTCCTTTTGCATGAGCAATCTCCCTGTCCACAGTCTCTCCTGTTGGTTCTCCACATTCATCAACAATATCTAAAATTTCCATATTAACTCCTGTTTTATTCATTCTATGCAAATATCATCTCATCATTTCATTCCATCTTGCATTGACAGCTTCAAGTTCTTTTTTCTCCATAATTCTGTTTCTGTCGCTGAGTATGGCAAGCATCTCGTCAGCCACTTCTTCAAGTGGCAATTTATCATATTGCATAAGATATCCTATCATTCTTCTAGCAGTAAAATCTGTATTAAGATTCTTTGTTATCTCATCACAAAAACCTGCCGGATATCCTTTTTTTAACATTATTTCATATAGTTCTTTGCTTTTCTCCGATTTCTTAATCATTGCTAAAATTTTCTCCTTTTCTTCTGTATATAATATCACAATTTATTAATTTCACAATCAATTTAACTTTGCTTTTATATACATTTACCCCTTGACTTTTTCGAACACTAGTTCGATAATATAGTTACAAACTTAAATAGGAGGTGGTAGGTATGCACGACACAACTTCATCTTTAGCCGATTGTTCCAAGCATTTAGTTCACTACTATATGTGTATAGACTTCAAATCATTTTATGCCTCAGTTGAATGTGTGGAGCGCGGCCTTGACCCTCTTACTGCAAAGTTAGTTGTTGCCGACCCTGACAGATCCAAAGGTACCATATGCCTTGCAGTATCTCCGGCATTGAAAGCCCTCGGCATCAGAAACCGCTGCCGCATTTTTGAGATACCGGACTCCATTGACTATGTTGTTGCCAAACCGCGTATGCAGCTTTATATCGATTACTCATCTAGGATATATAAGTTGTATCTCAAGTACCTAAGTAAGGATGACATTCAAGTATACTCTATAGATGAATCTTTTATGGATGTGACCGATTATCTTTCTCTTTACAAGTGTACACCAAGAGAGCTTGCCTCAAAAATTATGGCAGATGTGTTATCTGCCACAGGTATTCCTTCTGCCTGTGGCATAGGAACTAATATATACCTTGCCAAAGTAGCTTTAGATATAACCGCTAAGCACTCTCCTGACAGAATTAGTTTTTTAAATGAAGATTTATATAAGAAGAGTCTTTGGCGCCATAAGCCTCTCACTGACTTTTGGCAAATAGGACACGGTATATCCGACCGTCTCTCAAGACTTGGCATAACAACTATGGAGGAGCTTGCACACACCGACACTGAACTTCTCTATAAGACTTTCGGTGTAAACGCATCTTATCTCATAGATCACGCTTGGGGAAAAGAACCCACTACCATTTCAAGAATCAAAGCTTATGAATGTTCTTCCCACTCGCTCTCAAGTGGTCAGGTGCTTATGCGAGACTACAAGTTTGACGAGGCTTTAATCATTCTCAAAGAGATGGTTGATTTATTATGCCTTGATTTAGTAGACAAGCATTTAATCACAGACAGCATTTTTCTTCACATAGGGTACAGCAACCACACTCTTCCTTCTCTGAACAAAAGTAGGAAGTTGCCTACCCCCACAAGTTCATGCCGTATTCTGACTAATCATTTCATTAAGTTATATAACGACGCTGTTGATAGAACCACTCCCGTAAGGAGAATTTCTATTACCTTCGGGAAAGTTTTTGATGAAAATTTTGAACAATATGATTTCTTTTACGATACTACCATGCTTGAAAAGGAACGTTCCCTTCAACATAGTGTAAATGAAATAAAACACAGATTTGGAAAGAATGCCATTCTAAAAGGAATGAATCTTTTAGATTGCGCTACCACAAAACAACGCAATTCTCAGATAGGAGGTCACAACGCATGAGTAACGCAGACAGAGCCAAAATATTCATGCCTTTTGATGCGCTTACCGGATTCGGTCGCGCCATACACAACGCTGAAAAAGAATATATGCCCAGAAAGATTTTATCCGAGGACGTAAAAGAGGAGTTAGACTTCAAACTCAAGAATTTATCAATCGGTGAGCTATTAAGCATAACGTATTACACCGGTTTTGACTATGCTGAGGTCAACGGCACACTCGCAGATATATCTTTCAAAACACGTTCACTCACAATTGATGAGACACAGATATGTTTTAAAGATATATCTGATATAAGTGCTTTATAAACACAGCTGATATGAGAATATCACAACCATATCAGCTATATTTTTTAATGGATATGTTTAGTACTCCTCGCTAAACATATCTACCATTTTTCTTCTTCTCTTTTTGTTTTCTTTTTCATCGTCTGACTTTGCAACTATCTCATTTCTGTTTTCGATAAGATAGTCCACGTCAAACATTACTGAATCCAAAAAGTCTATAATCTCATCATTATTATCTGCATCTTCCATAAGCATCTTGTATACATTTTCAAGAACGGCTTCTATTCTTTCTTTATCTTTGCCACTTTTATACATACCTAATAACTGCTGAATAAGTTTTAACACATCATCTAATTTCATAACCAGTCTCCTTCATTAATTACTTATTAATTACTTATCAATTTCTTATTAATCACATACCAATTTGCATTTTTATCTTTCTGCAAATCCAATTACACAGACAGCTAATTCTGTCACACAGGTGTTCCAACTTCTATCAGATTTCCATCAAGATCATAGAATCTGATAACCTTCTGTCCCCAACTGTGTTCCATAAGTTCATTTACATACACAATATCAGGATATAGTTTTTTTAATTTTGAATCAAACTTTTCGATATCTTTTTCTTCAAAATATAATTCACTGGAATTGCTTTTCCCAATAATCTCTCTTTCCAAAAACTTTTCCCAAATATCTTTTTGTTGAAGAACCAATCCTTCAGTCATAATGACATTTCCTTCATTATCCAAAACCACGTCCAAACCAAAAAGGTCATGATAAAATTTCTTTGACTGTTCGATATCTTTTACAACTATCAATACATTCCTTAACTTCATAGAACACCACTTTCCTCTTGTGAAACAGATATTTTCCATAAATATTTACTCAAATCTACTTTTCCATCTTCAACTTCTATTCCTTCTTCTCTAAGAAGTCTCTCCTGCACTCCTTCACCAAATGCAAAATTACCGGGAAGCTCTCCCTTTGAGTTAACCACTCTAAAACAAGGAATATTTACAGGGTCCGGATTATTGTGAAGTGCATTCCCTACCGCGCGTGACATTTTGCTATTCCCCGCAAGTTCCGCAATCAATCCATAAGTTGCAACTTTTCCTGCCGGAATTTTTTTAACTGCTTCATAAATCCTTTTTGTTGGTGTATCTGTGATAATATCGTAACTCTCAGCTATCATCCTCTTTATGTCTTTATCCGGAATTGACCCATCCAAAATAATAGTATTCCAATGTTCTTTATTCTGATGATATCCGGGAATCACAGCATCATAGGCTTGTCTCCACATATCTCTCCACTCAGGATCAACTTTTACATTCAAATTAACAAAACCATCTTTTTCATAAATCCACAAAAAAGCCTTCTTACTGCCTTTCACTCTCACCAATTGCCAATTAGTATCTCGAAAAGGAGTTTCCATATATGTATTTTCAAAAGACAGTCCATATTCAAGTGCCTGTTCTCTAGTTTTCATAAATCCTCTCCATATTTTCTACTATTCTATTTCTCACAATTTTGCATAATCGAATCTGAAACAAAAGTCACCTTATATATGCTATACAATTACTGCTCCAAACGGTGCAAGTGATAACTTCGCAATTTTGAAAAGCTGTATTCCAAATGGAATTCCAATTATAGTCATACACAAAATACATCCCATAAAGAAATGCGCCAATGCCATCCACATTCCAAAAAACAGAAACCATATTACGTTTACTAAAAATGAAACAGCTCCTCCTCCATATTCCACTTCCCTACCAAATGGACAAAATGACAACGTTGCAAGCTTAAAGCACTGAATTCCGTAAGGGATTCCTATGATGGAAATACACCAAATAACTCCTGCCCCCACCCATAAAAGGCCACTCAAAAAGCCTCCAAAAATAAGCCAAATAATATTTCCAAAAAAACTCATTATAAATCTCCTTTTCAAGCTTTCATAATCTCAGAAACTTCGTGCTTTCATAATCTCAGAAACTTCGTTTCTTCGTTAACTTATCAGGTGAAAATGAATACTCACTTCGTTCGTGCTCATTTTCCTTCCGATAAGTTACATTATACTTTTGTTTAGGATTTCATACAATTGCATATAAGCATTTTTTTATTTTTGCACCTTGAAATATTATCTGAAATATTATATTCTAAAAGTGGTTTTGTACAACTGGCGGATTAGTGGGAGCACCCACGGGGAGTACAAAACATGAGAAAGATAGCCGACCGCCTGGGCAACCACTAGGTTTCCCAGGTGGTTTTTATTATTTTAAGAAAAGGAGAAACACTATGAAAATGCTTTCACTTGAAAACGAATTGAAAGAAAACGCATACCCAGGACGTGGAATTGTCATTGGTAAAACTCCAAACGGCAAGTATGCAGTAACAGCTTACTTCATTATGGGAAGAAGCGAAAACAGCAGAAACAGAGTTTTTGTTGAAGACGGAGAGGGTATTCGTACTCAGGCATTTGACCCTTCTAAATTAGTTGACCCAAGTCTTATCATCTATGCTCCTGTAAGAGTTCTTGACAATAAGACAATCGTTACTAACGGAGATCAGACTGACACAGTTTATGATTTAATGAAGGAAGGTAAGACATTTGAAGAATCTCTCAGAACAAGAGAGTTCGAGCCTGATGGTCCAAACTACACACCTAGAATTTCAGGTCTTATGGAAATCGAAAACGGTGAGTACAACTATTCAATGTCTATCTTAAAGAGCAACAACGGAAACCCTGATGCGTGCAACAGATACACATTTGCATACTCAAATCCGGTTGCAGGTGAAGGACATTTCATTCACACATATATGCATGACGGCAATCCACTTCCAAGTTTTGAGGGAGAGCCAAAGCTCGTTGCCATCGATGATGATATGGATAAATTTACAGAAATGCTTTGGACAAGTCTCAACGAAGACAACAAAGTTTCATTATTCGTAAGATACATCGACATCGCAACAGGAACATACGAAACAAAAATCATCAACAAAAACAACTAATTTCAAAACGTACACTTTTTGAAACGGACGCATCGTTCCTAAAAGTCTATACAATAATAATCTGAGACACGCATCGTTTTCTATTCCTCGCTATCGTCTCATCTCATTATTGCATAGCCTTTCTCGTGACGATGCTGTGTTTCGAAAATTATACTTTTTGAAACGTGAATTACAGTTGCTTTCGGAAATACTAAAGAGCAATTGTATGAATGGATTTCGAAAAACGATTGAGACAAACTTAGAAGGATTTCGAAAAACGATTGAGACAAACTTAGAAGGATTTCGATAAAAGATGGATGATTCGATGTCAAATTTCGAGGATTACAAGTCCTCGAAATTTAGTGCAAGTGACAGAGTTTTCATCAAGAAAACTCTGGAGATTTGCACGGGCGAGAATCATACTTCTTTTGAGAAATAATCCTTCAAGTTATGTCGAACTGTTTTGAGAAAACATTTATATAATTGTGATTTAGTATTCTGAAAGCAACGTATACCTGTTTCAAAAAGTGTACATTTTGAAATATCATTTTCGGAAAGGATTTATAGAAATGAAAGAATTAGAATTAAAATATGGTTGTAATCCAAATCAGAAACCTTCAAGAATTTTTATGGAAGACGGCGAACTTCCTATCGAAGTTTTGAACGGAAAGCCTGGATACATCAACTTCCTTGATGCATTCAACGGTTGGCAGTTAGTTAAAGAGTTAAAGCAGGCAACTGGTCTTCCTGCAGCAACTTCTTTCAAACATGTTTCTCCTGCAGGTGCTGCTGTAGGTCTTCCACTTAGCGAAGTTGAAGCTAAGATTTATTGGGTAGACGATCTTGGAGAATTATCTCCACTTGCTTGCGCATACTCAAGAGCAAGAGGTGCTGACAGAATGTCTTCATACGGTGACTTCATTGCACTTTCTGATGTTTGTGATGTATCAACAGCTAAGGTTATCAAGAGAGAGTTCTCTGACGGAATCATTGCTCCAGGATATGAGCCTGAAGCTCTTGAAATCTTAAAAGAGAAAAAGAAGGGTGCTTACGCTATCATTCAGATTGATCCAAATTATGTTCCAAAGTCACTTGAAAGAAAAGAAGTATTCGGTATCACTTTCGAGCAGGGACGTAACGAACTCAACATTGACGACGAGTTCTTCGCAAACATTGTTACAGAAAACAAAGAGCTTTCAAAGCAGGCTAAGATTGATATGGCAATCTCTATGATTACTCTTAAATATACACAGTCAAACTCTGTATGTTTTGTTAAAAACGGACAGGCAATCGGTGTTGGTGCAGGACAGCAGTCAAGAATCCACTGTGTGAGACTTGCAGGACAGAAGGCTGACAATTGGTTACTTCGTCAGTGTCCAAAGGTATTAAACCTTCCTTTCAGAGATGATATGAAGAGAGCTGAGAGAGACAACGCTATCGACCTTTACATCGGAGAAGAATACATGGATGTACTTGCAGATGGAGCTTGGGAAAGAGTATTTACAGAGAAACCTGAAGTATTCACAAAAGAAGAGAAGCAGGCTTGGCTTGCACAGGCTGAAGGAATCACACTTGGTTCTGACGCATTCTTCCCATTCAGAGACAATATTGAAAGAGCTGCAAAGAGCGGAGTTAAATACGTTGCTCAGCCAGGTGGTTCTATCCGTGATCAGGATGTTATCGATGCATGTAACAAGTACGGAATGGTAATGAGCTTCACAGGCTTAAGACTCTTCCACCACTAAAAATAAATATACAAAAGAATATATATATGCAAAAAGAATCCACAATTATGAAAAGCATTACTCATAATTGTGGATTCTTTTTATAAGCTTCAAAATTTATCTCTGTGAACTCGTTTTTCATCAACGTTAGGAAGCTCTTTTCTTCCCCATTCCTCATTAGTATTTCCCAATGCCAACACTGACTCAACCGAATAATTATCAGGTATACTTAGCATACACTTAATGATATCCTCTGTTTTTTCGTTTCCTTCAATACCATCTACTTGTTAAAATTAGTCACCTTTCCCATAAATGCAACATCACCGTTACAATCTTCAATCATATATATAAAAGGTTTGTCAAAGGTCAGATCAATAGGACTTCCACTTGACAGGTTTGAACCACAAACTATCATTTCGCTAACAGCCGCAGCTTCTGTGCCTTTTCTGTTTACTTTAATCTTTGCCACCTGCATTAGGTCAATACTAAGATTATTTCCGTCAGTAAATAAATATTTGGCATCCTTCAAATGGCTCAGACCTAATTTATCAGCATAATCATTAATTTTGTATTCTTTAGCAGACTCAAATTCCGGCATTTTTATGCTTGCAGATGCATTCACCCTGTTTTTTTCATCAAATATTCCGTCTAAATTAACATCATCTATGCTATTCTTTGGGTAAACAGCGTAGAAATACATACCTGAATAATAACTGACCGGAACCACATAGCACGTGCTATTTTCGTAGTAATATGAATGGCCTAGTTCAATCATCGTTACATCCGAAATTGTTCCGTCGTAGTTATGGAATATCTTTGTTCCCTTACACACATCAGCTTCTCCCACGGCCCAACAATCTGAAAAATATGCCACATTCATAACGTCTATATATGTTTTGTCATTCAAAGTACTTGGTGTACTTTTAATGAATCCATCTGTATTTTCAGCAACAAAATCATTCTTTGTTTTTGTTGCTGATTTGCTGTCACTCATGTCTATTGTTTCAACAAAAGACTTTGGAACATCACAATTATCGAAGTTCAGATTTTTGTTTTTATTGGCCCAGATTCTGTTTATAAGACTATATGTTGAAACTCCGTCTAGCTCCAGATTTTCATAATTAATATAATCATATGCAGATGTAAAATCTCTGATTTCGTCGTATACGTCATCTTTTTCAATCATATGTGAATAAACATCAAGACAGCTGTTAAGTGATACCGGACTGTAGACTGCATTCCCGTTTTTTTCACTTATTATATTCAAAACATGGAGATATTTCTGATAATCTATTATCTTTTCTTCCGCAATAACTTCATTCTCCTCTTTCCTCTCAATATCTTCAGTCAATGTGTCAGCTTCATATTTATCACTTTCCGACTCTGATGCGACTATTTTGTTTTTCGTTGTTGGCTGCTCGGTTTTATTATTGTCTGATTTCTTTTCACTTCCACAACCTGCCAACATACAAGCTGATAATAAAATTGCTGTAGTTTTTAAATATTTTCTCATTGATAATACCTTCTTTCTGTTCAATTACTTTTTTGCCTCCACCTTTGTTTTAATTAGAGGCGGGGAACATCCCCATATATCTCTACAATTTAATTGTATATATTATTAAGTGTAAAAAAAAATCCAGACTGTCCCAACAGCCTGATTTTTTTATAATTTATTTTTTGTTAGTATTTTCTTATTTCATCACTAGCTTCATCAGTAGTATTCTTAATAGATTTTATTACTACAAAGTAACTAACGTCATCATTTACTTTTACTTCTACTCTTTCGCCGGCTTTATGTCCCATAATAGCCTTACCAATTGGCGATTCCGTACTGATTCTTCCTGCAAGTGAATCTCCTCTCATTGTAGTAACAAGCTTATATGTTTCTGTCTCGTCATCATCTTCAAAATAAATTTCTACTGTATTGTCTATACCTACCTCATCGTCTTTTGAGTCATCTGAGATAACTTCCGCAGTCTTCAATATTCTCTCCAAATAGCGAATACGACTCTCATTTTTATTCTTATCTCTTTTTGCTGCATGATACTCAAAATTTTCACTCAAATCACCGTGAGCTCTGGCTTCCTTCACTGCCTCTAACGCTTCCGGTCTTACCACAAGTTTTCTGTGTTTAATTTCCTCTTCAATCTTTCTGACATCATTTTCTGTAAGTTTCATATTCCCTCCAAAATATGAAAAGAGCCTAATGGCTCTTTTTCATTTTATCTGTCTTCAATATCTACATATTCACGCTCTTCGCACATACTCACATATGCAGGTCTCATAATCTTATCCATATTGACCAGTTCTTCCAATCTGTGAGCACTCCACCCAACAATTCTTGCAATGGCAAAAATCGGTGTGTAGAGTTCAGGCGGAATATCAAGCATTCCATATACTAGTCCACTGTAGAAATCTACATTTGCACTAACACCTTTGTAAATATGACGCTCCTCAGCAATAACCTCAGGCCCAAGTCTCTCAATCATACTGTAAAGAGCAAAATCTTTTTCTCTCTTCTTTTCGATTGCAAGTTTCTCAACAAATTGTTTAAACACTTCCGCTCTAGGATCTGAAATGGAATAAACGGCATGTCCCATACCATAAATCAATCCCTTTTTATCGAAAGCTTCTTTGTTGAGTATCTTTCGCAAATACTCCTTAACTTCCTTCTCATCCGTAATATCTTTGACATTCTTCTTAATGTCGGCAATCATCTTTACTACTTTGATATTAGCTCCGCCGTGCTTTGGTCCCTTCAATGAAGAGAGAGCCGCAGCAATTACGGAATAAGTATCAGAACCTGAAGATGTAACAACTCTTGTAGTAAATGTAGAGTTATTTCCACCGCCGTGCTCCATGTGGAGAATAAGCGCTATATCAAGAACCTTTGCTTCTAAATGAGTATACTTCTTGTCAGGTCTTAGCATTCGAAGTAAATTCTCTGCCGCAGATTTATCCGGGTCAGGTCTGTGAATGTACAAACTTTTATTTCTATCGTAATGATTGTAAGTATGATATGCATACACGGCAATCATTGGAAAAATACCGATAAGCATAATACTCTGTCTGATAACATTTTCAATAGAAGTATCCGAACATTCAGAGTCATAAGACGCCAGAGTAAGAACACTCTTTGTAATGGCATTCATAATATCTTCACTAGGTGCTTTCATAACAACATCTCTGACAAAGTTCTTAGGTAACTTTCTGGAATGCGCAATAGTCTTCGTAAAATCAGAAAGTTCCTGTGCACTTGGAAGTTCTCCAAATAACAAAAGATATGCAGTCTCCTCAAAGCCAAATCTGTCATTGTCAATAAAACCATCTATAATATTGTGAATATCATATCCTCTGTAGAATAATCTTCCCTCGCAAGGAACAGACTCGCCATTAACAATCTTTGAAGATTCAATCCTTGAAATATTGGTCAGACCCGTAACAACACCTTTCCCATTTTGGTCTCTAAGGCCACGTTTTACCCCGTATTCTGTATAGAACGCACTGTCTAAAGCATCATTTTTTAACACTTTATCTCTGTACGCTTCTCTTAAAACATTATAGTCTTCTTTGTTTTTTACCATCTACTCTCCTATCCTGCCTACCAATAGTGTCAAATTATCTGAGAAATAGAATTTCCCATGCTGTTTTATAACTAATAGATAAGATGAACGGCGTGATGGAAAACTTCGAACACTGTATCTTTCCTTCCGTTTTCCTTTTCACCGTCAAGGGACCAGTCACTTGCAGCCTCATCTCTGATTAAAGCTTTAGATATAGGAATCAGTTCCACCCCATCACCATAGGACTGGGTCTGAAGCTTATTAATAAGAATTCCCATTTCAATAATATCTCTAGGGAATTTAATAAGCAGCATTTCGAACAATCCATCTGTAAAATCAACACGTTCTTTATCTATAGTCATAATTCCTCCAATGGAGGTCGAATTACAAATTGCGGCAAAAATATACTCACCCTCAATTTTCTTATCATCATATTCTATGCTTAATCTAAGGGGTTTTACATTTGTTAAATCCTTTGCCCCTTCCAAAATATAAGCAAAATGTCCCAATAAATTTTTTGCATTCTGAGGCGTCTCGTAAGACGTTCTTGTAAATATACCTGCTGACGCAGTATACACAAAATATCTGTTGTTAAATCTGCCTATATCAATAGTCTTAGCCTTTCCTGTAACAATGTTCTTTGCTGCAGTTGCAGGAACATTTGAAAGATTAAGGCTGGAAGCGAAATCATTAGTGGAACCTGCAGGAATATATCCGAGAGGTGTAGCCACACCTGCTTCAATTATTCCTTCAATAACTTCATTGAGTGTTCCATCTCCTCCCATACAGACAATCAAATCACAGTTTCTGCAGTGCCTACCAACCATCTTAGTTGCATCACCCTGAAAACGTGTAAAATGTATTTCAGTATCATAACCGTATTCATAAAAGGTATTTATAATATCCGGTAATATATCTTCTCGTTTTTTCTGTCCAGCTTTTGGATTCATAATAAAGACAAGTTTCTTGTTCTCTTCCATAAACTCCTCCCGGTGTAAACGGTCATAACTCAACTGTAAAATTCTGTGTAACAACTATCCTCTGACAGACTATCTTATCTAATCTGTCCGTCTCCGTAAATCTTGTACTTGAAAGACTGTAATTCAGGAAGACCTACAGGTCCTCTTGCATGCATCTTCTGTGTAGAAATACCAATCTCTGCACCGAATCCAAACTCGCCGCCATCAGTAAATCTTGTACTTGCATTTACGTATACAGCTGCTGCATCAATTCTGTTCATAAACAATTCAGCTGTATCCATATTTTCTGTGACAATACATTCACTATGTCCTGTTGAATATTTGTAAATATGCGCAATGGCATCTTCTACGCTGTCAACAATCTTAACTGCCATCTTATAGTCAAGATATTCATTTGCCCAGTCGCTCTCACCGGCAACTTCCATATCCATAATATCTCTTGCACGGTCATCACCGTAAAACTGAACATTCTTCTCATCCATCTTAGCTTTGATAGCAATCAACGCTTCTTTTGCAATGTCCTTGTGAAGAATAAGAGTCTCAGCAGCATTACAAACCGAAGGTCTTGATGTCTTTGCATTGAATGCAATTTCAACAGCCTTATTAATGTCAGCATCCTTGTCAATGTAAACATGACAGTTACCAACACCTGTCTCGATTACAGGAACTGTAGAGTTCTTCACAACTGCCTGGATAAGTCCTGCGCCTCCTCTTGGAATCAACACATCTACATATCCTGAAAGCTGCATAAGTTCATTTGCGCTGTCTCTTGATGTATCCTGAACAAGCTGAATAACATCCTCAGGAAAACCTGCTTTTGCAACTGCCTCTCTCATAATAGAAGCTATAACTTTGTTTGAATTGATAGCTTCCTTACCGCCACGAAGAATAACTGTGTTACCCGACTTTAAGCAAAGAGCTGCTGCATCAGAAGTAACATTTGGTCTTGCTTCATATATAACACCAATAACACCAAGTGGAACACTTACCTTTTTGATAACAAGTCCGTTTGGTCTGGTGGCCTCGCTCAATATTCTTCCCACAGGATCTTCGAGAGCTGCAACATCAGTCACACCTTTTGCCAAACCTTTAATACGGTCTGCATCTAATCTCAATCTATCCTGCAATGAAACTGACATACCATTGTTTTTACCGTTTTCGATATCAATGGCATTTGCCTTTATGATTTCATCTGTGCCCGCAATAATTGCATCAGCAATACACTGCAATGCTTTATTCTTTTCTGCTTCTGTGGCAACAGAAAGCACTCTTTCTGCTTCTTTTGCTTTCTGTCCCATCTCTATCATTATTTCATGAATACCCATCTAATCCTCCTTATTCGAAACGAAGAATGTACCAACCTGTCTGCCTTCTAATACTCTGTAAATATTTTCCGGATCAGCTCCATTCATGATAATAGTATCAATACCTACAGCAGTAGTAACCTTTGCTGCCATAAGTTTAGTAACCATACCACCTGTTCCAAGTGCAGAGCCCTTTCCACCTGCAAGTTTCATAAGGTCATCTGTGATTTCCTTAACAACAGGAATGAGCTGTGCATCCTCATCTGTACTAGGATTAGCTGTATATAAACCATCCTGATCTGTCAATATAATCAAAGCATCGGCATTGATTAATTTTGCAACAATCGCTGACAGATTATCGTTATCACCATAGACAATTTCATCAATAGCTATTGAGTCATTCTCATTGATAATAGGGATAGCTCCATATTCAAATGTTTTATCAAATGCATTGATAAGATTCTTCTTACAATCAGGATTTTCAACGTCTCTCTTTGTAATGAGGAACTGTCCTACTACGTGACCATATTCACCAAACATTTTGTCATACATGAACATAAGCTCACACTGTCCGATAGTAGCTGCCGCCTGACGTCCCTCTGTATCATTTGGACGCTCAGAAAGTCCTAACTTTCCTACACCTACACCGATTGCTCCCGATGTAACAAGAGCTACTTCTACTCCTGAATTTGCAACGTCAGAGAGTACTCTGACGAGATTTCTCATACTTCTGATATTTGTTTTTCCTGTGCTGTGCGTAAGTGTTGATGTTCCAACCTTAACCACAATTCTCTTTGGATTTTTTAAAACTGCCATAATTTATAAACCGAACTCGTCGTCTCCTTTCAAAAATATAGTTGGTATCTGACAAGCCATGGGGTTTACTGAATTGTCCGGGCAGCCCATTGTTTTTACATCTTTTTCTATGTTTCCATTTTCGTCAACAGTAATATTTACGTGACCTGCTCCTTCTGCCATAGTTCCATCAAGCATTGAAATGAGGTCATCGATCATCTCGTCCTTTGTCATATCTCTCACTCCTTTTCAACTAATTTAATCTTTAGTATACCATTTTTAACAATAAAATAAAAGTAAGATAATTAGTTATTAATACACTTAATAAGATTTACCATCTCGATTGCACCACAAGCTGCATCATAACCCTTGTTACCAGCTTTTGTTCCTGCTCTCTCGATTGCCTGCTCGATATTGTCAGTTGTGATAACTCCAAACATTGTAGGAACTCCTGTTTCCATTCCCACCTGAGCAATTCCCTTGCTTACCTCTGCGCATACAAAATCATAGTGGCTTGTTGATCCTTTGATAACTGCGCCTACACATACGATTGCATCATACTTTCCTGACTGTGCCATCTTCTTTGCAATAATAGGAATCTCAAATGCTCCAGGAACCCATGCAAGATCAATATCATCTTCGCTGAGTCCGTGTCTTACGAATGCATCCTTAGCTCCGCCAACAAGTTTAGAAACGATAAACTCGTTAAATCTTGCTGCTACAATACCTACTTTAATCTCACCTGCTACTACTTTTCCTTCTAATACTCTCATGTTCTTTTCTCCTTATTCTAAAATAATTTATAGTTTCTGAAACACATCGGTTTACTCGTAATCTGTCATATGATTCATTCTAGTCTGTTTTGTCTTCAAATAGAAATAATCATGTTTCTGCGGTTTTATCTGAAGCGGAACTCTGTCCACAATTGAAATACCGTAATCTGACAATCCATTTATCTTGGTAGGATTGTTTGTGATAAGTTTAAGTTTCTTTGCTCCGATATCCGCAAGTATCTGTGCACCTACACCGTACTCTCTCATATCAGCCGGAAATCCTAATTTGATATTGGCTTCAACTGTATCGAGTCCCTGTTCCTGAAGCTCGTAAGCTTTAAGCTTGTTGAGAAGTCCGATTCCTCTTCCTTCCTGTCTGAGATAGAGAAGCACACCTCTTCCTTCTTCTGCGATAAGCTTCATTGCACTGTCAAGCTGCTCACCACAGTCACATCTCTTTGATCCGAAAACATCCCCGGTAAGACACTCTGAATGTACTCGGCAAAGAACCGGCTCACCATCTGCCACATCACCCATAGTAAGTGCCACATGGTGCTCTCCGTTAATAAGATTTCTGTAACCTGCAATTTTAAACTCACCATACTTAGTCGGCATATTTGCTTCTGCCTCTTTTCTGATAATGCTTTCATGCTTCATTCTGTACTGAACCAAATCCGCAATAGTAACTACCGTGAGATTTTCTTTCTCGGCGAATTCAAGAAGTTCAGTCTTTCTCATCATTGTTCCGTCATCCTTCATGATTTCGCAACAAAGACCACATTCTTTTAAGCCTGCAAGTCTGACAAGATCAACTGTCGCCTCAGTGTGGCCGTTTCTTACCAAAACACCTCCGTCTTTTGCGCGAAGCGGGAACATATGCCCCGGTCTTCTGAAATCCTCAGGCTTTGCACCATCCTCAACAACCTTCATTGCAGTGAGAGAACGCTCAACTGCAGAGATACCTGTTGTAGTATCCACATGGTCGATTGAAACTGTAAATGCAGTGCCGTGATTGTCTGTATTTACAGGAACCATCTGCTCTAATTCCAAATCTTCACACATTTTGCGGCTCATAGGCATACAGATAAGCCCCTTTGCCTTGCTTGCCATCATATTTACATTTTCAGTTGTGGCAAACTCTGCCGCGCAAATTAAATCTCCTTCATTTTCTCTGTCAGGATCATCAATAACAAGTATTACTTTTCCATCTCTCAAATCCTGAAGTGCTTCCTCGATTGTACCTATTTCCTTAGCCATATTTACCTCCTAAAATCCATTTTCCATAAGAAATTCCATAGTAATATTGCTGTCTTTCTTTTCTGTATCAGTGTCTTTGTATAGCAATAGTTTTTCTACATATTTTCCAAGCATGTCACACTCTACATTAATCAAATCTCCCACCTGTTTTTCTTTCAGGTTTGTGACAAGTCTGGTGTGAGGTATTGTGGAAACTTTAAAGCTGTCCCTGTCGACTGACGCGACAGTAAGACTGATACCGTCAAGGGTAATCGAGCCCTTCTCCACAATATATTTTATTATATTTGTATCAACTGAAACCGTGTACCAAACCGCATTCTCGTCCTGGACAATGTCTGCGATAACACCTGTTCTGTCGATATGCCCTGAAACAATGTGCCCACCAAATCTTCCATTGGCAGCCATCGCTCTCTCTAAATTAACACAACTGCCTGATGACAGATTCCCGAGAGAACTTCTATTCATAGTCTCTGCCATCACGTCTGCGGTAAAATAATTACTTCCCATAGACGTGACTGTAAGACAGACACCGTTTACAGCAATGCTGTCACCCACAAGGGTATTTTCAAGCACTTTTTTACACTGTATTGTCAACACTGCCGAGACATGATTCTTTTTTATATTCTGTATGGTACCTGTCTCTTCGATAATGCCTGTAAACAATTTCCCTTCCTCCTTACTGATTAAAATAACCGGTAATCAAAATATCATTTTCAATTTTGTCGATAGTTATATCCTGCAACACGGCTGCGTCTTTCATAAGTTTTATTCCTTCGCCTTCGACAGGACTTTTTGCATCTTTTCCTCCAACAAGTTTTGGTGCAATGAAAATGTAGGCTTTTCTCACCAGCCCCGCCTTTAACATAGACGCATTCAAAGTTCCGCCACCTTCAAGCAAAATGCCATCAACTCCGTGTAAATATAATTTATCCATCAGTTCACTCAATTTGATATGGCCATTATCATCCTCGCCTACAAACAAAAGTTTAACTCCACTGTCCGAGATTTTTTTTATTTTATCGGATATGTTTTTATCATCTTTTACACTCTCTTTGCAGGCTATAATAGTTTCAAATTTATCTGCTGTTTTTACTATATTGGAATCTTCAGGAATTCTCAAATTACTGTCGCAGATAATTCTGGTGTGAAAGCCTTCCTCACCGGGAATTCTCACGGTAAGCATCGGATTATCCGCAAGCACCGTTCCTATTCCTGCCATTATTCCTCTGTATTTCTTTCTAAGATTCTGAACATGCTCTCTTGACTTTTCACAGGACACCCATTGAGAGTCTCCTGTTTCACAGGCAATTTTACCGTCAATTGTCATGGCATATTTCATGGCTACAAAGGGACGTTTGTGATCCATTCCGTGAAAAAAAACTTCATTGGCCTTATCACATTCATCTTTTAAAATACCGGTTTCAACTTCAATACCATGTTCTCTCAATATACGCACACCATTTCCGGCAACTTTAGGATTATTATCCATACTTCCTACAAAAACTCTCTTTATTCCTCTTTCGATAATAATATCAGTGCAAGGCGGTGTTTTGCCATGATGGCAACACGGCTCTAATGTCACATACATATCTGCACCACTCACATCTCCATCATAGGAAGTAAGCGCCTCCCTCTCAGCATGGTACATACCGCATTGATGGTGGTATCCCGTAGTCAGAATATTACCATCTCGCACAACCACACATCCAACCATTGGATTGGGAGAGGTGTGTCCCTCTGCCTTCAATGCAAGTTCAAGTGCCATCTTCATATATTCTTCTTTATTCATAAAAACTCCTTAAACAATAAAGAACAAAGTTTTATTTCATGGGGAATTTCAAAGAACTTTCCTATGAAATAAAAATGCCCTGAGATATAATCTCAGGGCAAAATACACAAATATAATAGTAGCAATCAAACTACTTTCATCTTCTCTCATCCAGACTGTCAGGAATATAGTCCTGTGCTCTCGCAACTGTCGGCTTCGGAATTGCAACTGCTCACCGAATCATGCATAAATGCTCGCGGGCTTTACCGCCGGTAGGGAATTTCACCCTGCCCTGAAGATTCATAACGAGTATATATTATATATACGAAAATGTAAAGTTATTATTCTGCAGATTTCTCTTGATTTTCTGTATCTGTATCATCACTTTTATCCTCACCGTCAACAGTTTTCGGTTTATCAATAACGTAAACAACGTGGTTTGAACATCCCATAAGTTCCGGCTTCTGACAGAGAATGTAATGATAATTAAGCCATCTGTTAAACTGCTTTTCATTCATATCTTCCATCTTATCTCTGATCAGCATGGCAACGCCCTCTGCTGCAAAACGTCTTGTGTACTTAATATCACACAATCTAAAAAGTGACTCTATCTCATCAAATGTGAGAATTCTCATCTTTCTGCTTACTGCTTTAAGTGTAATCTTGTCAAATCTAGGTCCAATCATAAAATCATAATCGGAGTTGAATGTATTTTCGATTATCATCATATCATTTGACATAAAGGATATGAAAACTGTTCCTCCCGGCTTACATATGCGGAAGCTTTCTCTGATTATCTCTTCCTTTTCTTCCAGAGATAATGTGGAATACATAGGTCCAAAACAAAGAACTGCATCCTTACACTCATCTTCTATATCATATAACACTGCATATGGCTGATTGATGATAGTAAGTCTCTCAATCCCTCTTGTATCCTCCTGCAGCATATCAGCTTCATCTTTCTTTGGTTCAACAACTGTAACGTGATGACCTTTTCTCGCAAGATAAATGCCGTAAACACTGGCTCCTGAAGCTCCTATCTGAAGAACATCGTTCTTTGATTTTAACTGTTCATCAAGAAAATGAACTACGGTAAGATATGCAACCTTGCTTGCCTTTGATGCCTTATTAACATTTGTTGCGTTGTTATTTACAGCGCCTTCACTATTCTGCTTGTTTGATGATGTATCACCAACAATTCTATCTAAAGAATCATTACCTTTTGAATGGCTTGCCTCTTCTAAAACATCTGCCATAAGGTAATCTTCATCAACAAATTCAATTTTCTTAGGAAGGAATCCTGACTGGTACTTAAATTTCAGATAAAACCTTCTTAAAGTCTCCATAGAAATTCTTCCTGTCGGCGATGGTGTAGTAGTAATATGCTTAACCTTATACTTCTCGCCATATTCAAGAACTTTCTTAATCAAAAATGTTCCAAGTCCCTTTTTATCATGTCCCGCCTGAACTCTTAATATGTCTATATGGAGTGAATCATCCTTATTATGACTCGTATCTTCCGGATTGTTATGATTATAAAAATGACAACTAACCTTTCCAGCAGGTGTTGTCTCCCCTGTGAGTACAGCCTCACCATTAAGTTTTTCTCCGTCTTTAACGAATTCTACAAGATAATCTCCAAAGATATACGCCATTTTTTCTTCCACGTCAATCTCTCCTTTTATTATCTAATAGTAATATAATACCGTTAACTATTAATTAGCCTTCATTCAAAATACTTACTTCCATTATATCATAAAGATAAAAAAATGACATTGATTTTTATTAATAATGGACTATGTTTGGCTACTTTTCCTCCTCGATTTCTTCCGTTGGTTTACATATTATTGTTTCACCTGACAATTCGTCACACAATTCCTCGAAAGACTGGATATAGCTTATCACTTTTCCATCTTTTGCTATATACAATTCATAGTCCTCAGGCAGAATATTTGTCACCTCGATACTTACGCATGTCACTATTTCATTTACACCGTCCTTTGAGTAGTAGTAAATATCGATTGCCTCGCTTCCCTCGTTGTACACCGCTCTGTAAAACACTCTTCTTTTTGACACAATATCTTTTGCCATTATAAAGAATTTTGCATCTTCGGCGCTGGCGTACTCTTCCTCTTCTTCAATATAATTTCTAATTTGACCGTCTGACCATTTTATAAGTTCAAAAAACAAATCCGGTTTTTCCTCAAACTCATATACAATACTTTTTTTATCTATCCTGTAATCCTCTTCATCCGATTCATCATCTTCACTTCTATTTTTTAGATTTTCAACCCATTTCTTCACAGGGCTTACAACAAAATACCAAATCACATTTATCACTGCAAGCGCCGTCGCAAATCCTATAAAAAGCTTAATGTTTTTATCTTTCAAAATAAACCACGAAACAACAACTGCCACAATCGACAAAAGTGCCATTATAAAAGGATATCTGACAACGGGCTTTATGGGCATTTCTTCCCATAATTCCACCCCTGTACTCTCTGCAAGAGCTATTGCACTTTTAGTGAACGTAGAATTAGTCATCACTATAGCTGCATCACATTCATAGTAATTCATTCCGGCAAACACTTCTTGAACAGCCTTATTTCCCACAGGTCTCGAATACAGTTTACACTGAACCGCATATTGTTTGTCATTCTTCCAGGCCAGAATATCCACACCCTGATCGCCACTGCCCTTTGTCACATTTACTTTCTTAAACCCTCTGTCCTTAAGAACTGTGGCACATACATCTTCAAATTCCAATCCGCTTATCTTTGCCATATTTCATTTTCCAGAAGCTTTATTTTCCATAAATACTCCTGACATTTCCTTTCGCTATTTTTCTCTATGTATAAAATATCATACCAAAAAATTTATTTCTACATAAAACAACGCGGACACTGAATTCTTCAGTGCCCACGCCGCATACTTTTTCTCAATATTTCCTTTATTATCCCACATGCATGTATTCTAATTTAATGTAATCAGGATTAACTATTTTCAAAATATTATTATACAGATATTCATGTCCTGCCTCATTTGGCATCTGACAGCTTGTATACAAACTTTCAGCAATACTCATGAATGAATATTCGACAGTATCTGTATATACATACGTTCCATCCGACAATTTTGCATACGCTCTGATTCTCCACATATCCGTATACTCTAAAGGGTTGTCCGTTGCAAACAGCATTGTCATTGCATATGTCTTACCTGATAGTGCTCCAGGCCAATTTACATAGCGAATGATTCCGTTTTGAGTACTCTCAAAACATCTTACAAAGGAATGTGTGCTTCCCACATACAATTCACTCTCCGGAGCAACATTTTCCAGCGAATATATAATTCCCGAACTAACTACCTGCTTGCCATCAATCACATCGTTGACCGTGTAAACAGTTCTAAGTCCCTTAGCACTTGCACTAATCTGACATCCGTCAATAAATATTTTGTATTTATTATCGGTATTCTCTGTGGTTGGTTCCTCTGTAGTAGGTTCTTCTGTGGTTGGCTCCTCTGTAGTAGGTTCCTCTGTGGTTGGCTCATCTGTTTCAACCTCACTGCTTTTTACAAAGCTGAAATAATCTATATTTGCAACATATCCTTTATTGTTTGTTGTAATAAACTTAAGTGTAACTTTGTGTGTTCCACCACTTATTTCACCGTTCAATTTGCCGGTAATATTCACATATGAAGACCAGTTATCTGCTGTGTTTGGAAGTTCAATAGTTCCAACTGCATTACTGTTATTATCTACATATACCTCAACATATCCGGACGCATCACCGGATTTACTTGAGTAATTAAGACACAGTGCACCTGAGTTTTCAGAGAAATGCACCTGGTCAAAAGTAAGCGATACGTTATTGGTTACACCTCCGATATTTTTACCGTTACTTGCATTGCTGTTTGTATCAACAACGCCTCCAACTTTACTTGAAAAATCCTCTGCTTCTATTCTGTTATAAGCATCAAAAATTCTTGTTGTTGGAGCTTCAGTTGTTGGTTCTGGCGTGGTCACTTCCTCGTTATTTTTAAGATTAAATGATGTAATTGTATATTTAAGACCTTGTGGTGCAAATCCAAGATTGAAGAATATCTGAACTACATCCAATGATGTGAAATCCAATGTAATAGTATTATTACCATTTACAAGAGCAAATGTCTTTTGAGCTCCGCTCTTCTCATCTTTGATAAGAAGATTATCAGCTGCCATATTAGAATTTACAGTTATAGTACATGTGTATGATTTTCCACTTTGTACCGCAATCTCTTTTGTTTTAAGCTGTATTCCCCAGTCTGCTCCACTGGCTTTATCCACAATGACAGACATATCATTGTAAGAATTTCCACTCTTGTACTCAATGACAGGATCATTTCCCCATCCGCTAGCCTGATAAGCTGACCAATAATTTAATTCGTTCCATCCTGCTCCCGCATAGGTATATCCGCTGTTTGCCGGTGCTGTTGTAGGAGGTGCTGTTGTTACAACCTGTCCGCCCACATTAACTTCAGCTGTAACACCCGAAGTTTCTTTTCCATTTTTAACACCTGTAATTTTTACAATATGTTTACCCGGTTGTGCTTCAATATCATAACTAGCACATGCAACTTCTCTTAACTTTATATTTCCATCAACATAAACATTAAAGGTCTGTCCATTGTTTGGATTTCCCCATACTACATTAATAATTCCATCTCTTGGAGAAGAAATACTATAGCCAAACACCTCTGTAGGCCCATCATTTTGTGGTTGTGTTTCAGGAGCTTTCGTGGTAGTTACCTGTCCACCGCCTCCTGCCATCTGTACCGCAGCTGATGCCTGAATAAATCCATAACCATAGTAGTAATCTCTTCCGCCATCTCCAAGATCTCTTGCTGTATTTACAATTATTTCTTTTACTCTTGAGAAATTAAGTCCTGTATTGACACTGTACATCATGGCTACTACTCCCGCAACCATAGGTGATGCAAGTGATGTTCCACTTAAATCCTGAAAATTTCCACCAAAACCTGTTGTACGAATAGCAACACCCGGTGCGCAAATATCTTTTTCCCAACCGAAGTTACTTGAGCCTGCTCTTGCATAATTTGAATCAACACTCATTACAGAAATTGTATTTGCATAATCTGAAGGGAATCCTTTTACATCCCCCCAGTTATTACCTGCTCCTGCTACAACAGTTCCACCTGCATTTGTAAATCTGTTTATAGCATCTTCTTCATAATTGAAACTACCTTCATGGAAAAGGCTCAGGTTAACAACCTTCGCGCCATGATTCAAGGCAACATCAACAGCTATTGCAATCTTATCAACAAACATATCTATTCTTATGTTCATAAGATCAACAACACTATTATCTACACAACTTGCAACTCCTGCAGTCTGTACTCCATTGTTACACTGCGCTGCAACCACACCGGCAACTCCTGTTCCATGACTGTTATTGTACATCTCAGATGCATTTGCCAACGGAATAACATTACCGTTTTCCTCAACAGAGACAGAAGAGTTTCTGCTGAACTGTAAATCAATACTGTTGATATCTGCTCCTCCATCAATAACTGCAACTTTTATTTTCGAATGATTTCTTCCCCTAATATAGTTCCAAGCATCACCGACCTTCATAGCACCGAGATAATATTCATAATATCTATACTCATCATTAACCATATCCCATGCTTCTGCAATCTGCTCAACTTTTCCGTTGATTTCTGATGTATTTGTCTGTGTATATCCATCATATGCCTCGGCAGATTTTTCTGCTGTAAGACCTATGGAATTCACCTTAACCATATATGAGCCGTCAGGACAAACGTGAATATATTCATATTCACCGTACTGGTCCTCTACAACTTTTTTAATTTCTGTCTGACTGATTTCTTTTGAGAATGTAAGAATGGATACATTTGGTTCATAAGAAAGACTTTCCTCATTTTCTCGCTCTATCGCAGCCTCTTTATAATTTTCAACAATAGTATTTGCTTCCTTCTTAACAGATTTTTCAAAATCCTTAAGTTCCTCACTGTTTTCTTCTTTGTAGTAGCTTGTCAGAATTTTATTTACAGCTGCTTCGAAATCATTTCCGCTGTATCTGTTTGCAATCTTTGCGGCCTTCTCGCCATCATTTTTTGCAATAGCCGTAATTTTATCAAGTTTCTTTTCTGATACATTATAGTGTTTTAACTCAGTCCCCGTTTTTGCACTTTTCGTCTCTTTTGAATTAAGCGCTAACGGTGTAACGACTCCTGCCACCATTGCAAAACTCAAAAAGAGCGCAAAGCCCCCTCTCAATTCTTTCTTCATTTTTACTCCCTTCCAATTCATATAACATACTAATTCTCGAACTATGTTATATCCATTCTTATCAATTTTAGCAAACTTTTCAAAAATCCGATAGTATTTTGCAAATAATTTTCATATCAAATCTCTTTGAATTTATTACATTTCTATCTTTTTATTTTTTTTATTTTCAAAGTTGTATTATAATATTGTTAATAATAAACTTTCTTGAAAGGAACTAAAAATGAATTCTAATACAAAAAATAATAAAAGTTACTATCTTCAATATACAATCTTCTTTCTAATTATTATTACTATTGTATTTTCGCCTTTTATAATTTCCGGAAAATCTCTTATAGGATTTAACGACAGCTACAAGCAACATTATCCTTTTATTATCAAAATCAAATACTTTTACGAGAATTTATTATTCCACCATAAATTGAATCTCGTTAACCCATACGATTATATGGGATTAGACTCTATAAATATTTATTCATATTATGGAATAGGAAATCCTTTTTGTCTGTTATTTATCGGACGGAAAGCAAAATTCCTACCATATATTTTTTCTTTTGTTTATATTTTCAAAATATATTTGGGTGGTATTGCCTTTCAGTTTTTAGGGAAAGAATTAAACTTTGATAAAAGAACCACTTTTTTATGTTCACTGCTTTATATTATCAATCCATTTGCAATTTCATCTTTAGAACAATTCAATTTTATTGATGTATTATACCAGCTTCCACTCCTCATGGCCGGATTGCATCAGATTTTCCAAAAAAAGAAAAGCTCTTTATTCCTTTTCATTTTGACTATCACTTTTATGTGCGGTTTCTATTGGCTTTACGTTCAAAGTCTGTTATTGGTTGCTTATGCTCTGTATTATGTTTTAACGCAGAAAGCCACACTAAACGAAAAAACTGTTTTAGCACTCAGAACAGTTGTTAACACATCCAAACATTATATTATTGCCTTTTTATTATCAGGATGGATATTTGTTCCTAGCATAATCAACATGAAAAACATGTACAGATTTTCATCTAAGAATACCTTCAATTTGTTTTATTATCCGATTGATACCATAAAAAAAATGTTTACTCAATCTTTTTTTTGTAACAGCAATTATTGGATAACTGTATGCTTGTATCTCATTCCCATAATTATATATATGATAAAAAATAATAAGCGTTTCAAAGCAAACCTTTTTGTTATCGTTACCCTTTATATTGTTTCATATATTCCTTTGATAGGATATATTTTCAACGGTTTTTCTTACCCGATTAACCGTTGGTTTGGTGGAGCATACCTGTTCATCATTTTAATGTGTGTTTCACCCTTAAATGAAATGATAGAAAAAATTCATTTCTCAAAAAAAGTATTTACGACTTTGATTGTTATTTTAGGAATTTTGCAGCCATTATTATTCACATTTTTTTACTCACAATACTGCTTTAAGCCTAGCCAGCTTACCACAAGCCTTAACAGTTCATTTTCAAAACAGGTTGCCCCTTTAGAGAAAGTAGACTACAATGGTCAAGAATATCTCAACACACTTACTTTTAACAATAACTGTCAAATGAATATTTATAACAGTATGCTGCCAAAACGTCTTATAGACAATTACGTAAATCTTGGACTAAGTTCTCTTGAAAATGCAAATATTATTTCAGGACTTGATTTTAGAAGTGAGTTAGAAGCCCTTTACAATGTCGATAAATATATTGCCTTATCCGATTCACCTGTTCCATATGGATTTAAAGAAATTTATCAAAGTGAAAAAGATAATTGTGTACTTTACAAAAATACAACTCCACTTCACTTTGGATATACCTATGATTCATATATCAACGAATCAGATTCAAAAATAACCGAAAGTCCTGTCTACTCATGGAATGCTTTAAACAGTTGCTTCATAGAAGCGAAATATTCTGATAATGTTTCTGTTCAAGAAAACGAAGTTGATAACTCACTGCTTTCTTCAATTGATTTCAATGTGAGTGAAACTTCTGACAAGAAAAAAAACATATCTTTTAGCACATTGAATAATTGTGAAGTGTATGCCAAGATCCTTATCAAAAACGATAGAGAAACCCGAATAAAAACTATTACTGACGGCAATTATAGCGTCCATAGAATCGCTTCTGCAAAATCACCTTGGATTGTAGCCCGAGACAATTGCTATTACCTCAACATAGGTTATTTTACTGAAATATCATCATTTTCCTTATCTTGTGATTACAATTTCAGTATAGAAGCTATTCTCTTCCACAAATTGGATGATTTTAAGGAGAAGGTTGCCCATTTGGACCAATATCATCTTGAAAATGTAACATATGATTCTAATACTATCAAAGGAACTATAGACCTTCCTAATAACAGAATTTTATGCTTAAGCATTCCTTATCTGGAAGGCTGGACAGCAACTGTTGACGGTAAAAAAACTGACATAATTCCGATAAACGGCTATTTAATGGGAATTAATCTTTCTCCCGGAAAGCATGATATAAAATTTCATTATAAAAACCTGTATCTAACTATTGGATTTACCACTTCTTTAATAACACTATTAGTTGTTATAATTAGTTACATATTTACCTTGATGAAGAAAAGAAAGTTTAATAATCTTTCTCAATAAAAAAAACGAGTAGGATATCCTACTCGTTTTTAAATATATGCTATAACATATGAGCTCTTAACTCTTCCCCTGATAATGGGCTTAAGTATGCAGGTGCAATATCGAATACTGTCTTACATCCGCTAACACCTTCATTTGACAATCTGTTGATTGCACGTGCAAATGAAAGAATTACTGATGAAGTAAATTCAGGATTTGAATCAAGCTTCAAGCTATACTCGATAACGTGCTTGTTCTCTTTGTTAAATCCTGTAACACCTGTTCTGAATACAAATCCACCGTGAGGAATTCCTGCGTGATCTCTCTGAAGTTCTTCCTCTGTGATGAAGTGTACTGTTGTATCGTACTGATCAAAGTAGTTAGGCATTGTCTTGATGTCATTTTCAATCTGCTTAAGATCTGCACCTTCCTCAGCTACAACAAAACATTCTCTTGTATGTTTCTGTCTTGTAGTAAGTTCAGGATTTGATCCGCTTCTTACTGCCTCTAACGCAGAATCAACAGGGATTGTATACTGCTTTCCGTTCTTAACGCCTTTTACTCTACGGATTGCATCTGAATGTCCCTGGCTTACGCCCTTGCCCCAGAATGTGTAATCTTCACCTTCAGGAAGTACTGCACTTCCGTAAAGTCTCATAAGTGAGAACATACCCGGATCCCATCCACAAGAGATGAGTGCAACGTGTCCGTTTTCTTTTGCAACCTTGTCAACGTTTGCAAAATGCTCAGGAATTCTTGCATGTGTATCGAAGCTGTCGATTACGTTGAAGTATTTAGCATACTCAGGTGTCTGCTCAGGTAAATCTGTTGCTGAACCACCACAAAGTACTAAAACATCAATCTGTCCCTTTAACTGTTCAATGTCGTCTACTGAATAAACCTTAACACCTTCTGTCTGTGGCTTAACATCAGCAGGATTTCTTCTTGTCAAAATAGCTGTAAGTTCCATATCAGCGTTCTGTCTGATAGCACTTTCTACTCCTCTTCCGAGGTTACCATAACCTAAAATACCAATTTTCATTTTGGTTCCTCCTAACATATTTTTTCGTCTTTTGTCGCGCGCATAAAAAATAATTATGACCACAACCTTTTCTATAATAGCACAATATTTTACGATTAGAAATATTTTTTGTAATTTTACTTAATAAAATATAATTATTACCTGTTATTTCTTTAAATAATTAGGTGTTATCTTTCATTATTTCCTTTATACATCATCAAAAATGCAATCATCAACAAAACAGAACATATCAAAATAGCGCTCTCATTAATGTATTTTATAAAAAAACTTCCTATAATTGCTCCCACTGCAAAGCAGAAAATAATCCCGTAATACAGCCCGCATTTTCTGATATATTCCTTATTTTTTGAAATAATGTATTCGCATAGGTTCTGGGTTCCACTTCTGAGATTTCCGATGCACATAGTTGTGGCTATACCGTTGCCTTTAATGGATCTGAAACTCTCAACCTGTATTCCGCAAGCAAGAGAAATAAGTGTATTTGCCGGAAGACTGTATCCTCTTGGAATAAATGCCACTCCAAAAAGTATCACTGCCTCAATCAACACAACAATCTGTCTCCAGTGTATCTGTCTCTCAGGACTCACCTTGAACCTGATAAAGTCCGCAATAATAATTCCTACTGTAAATGCCAGAATGGGACATAAATATCTTACGGCAACCGCAAAATTACGCTCTACCAGATTGACTCCAAACAACAGAATATTTCCAGTCTGTGCATTTGCAAAAACTTCATCTCTGCATAAATATGAATAGGCATCCATAAATCCGCCTGACAAAGCCAGCACCATGCCAAGCCATATGGATTCTGACATTTGATTATCTGCTTTATTCATTTTATCCTCTTAGAATCCTTCCTTTTTTTCTATCTATTCTTGGAATATCTATTTCCACTCCCAATATCAGTTTAAAAAGCCAGATGTAGAATAAAAGAACAAACACCGGAATAATACATGATGTCACAAGAATAACTGCCAAAGCCTCAATAAATTTGTTGAGAACTTCCTCAAACTTAACTGTCGCCTTTGATACAGTATCTTTTACTTTTGAAATAACACCTTCAAGTCCGTCCTTTTCTTCCTCTTTTTCAGTTTCTATCTCATTGACTGCATCTTTTGCTTTATCAATAGTCTGTTGAATTGATGCTTTGTATGTATTCTCAATCAAATTGGAAATATACACACTTGTAGGAACTACAAGATAAATAGCAATGGCTAACATTATCACTTTTTTTGTAAGTAGCTTCAATTGTTCTTTGTCCTTGACAATTGCAAGTATTAATACAATTCCTGCAATAGGAATTATCCATTTAAAAGCTGCCACACCGGTAATCGTAAGCAGATATTTTTCAAGATAAATTGCACATATTGCAATAAGAAAATATGAGGTCATATCCGCCAATTGTTCTGCAATAGGAGTTGCTGTATCTCCAGGCAAAAGTGTAATGGCTGCCGAAGATGCTGTAGCTGCACCGGTAAGTTCTAATACAGTATTCTTCTTATCTTCTAATGCATTGATAGTCTTTTCATGATGCTCGTATGTGGTAAGTCTGTTTGCCAACAAAAAAAAGCTAAGGCATATTCCCAACAATACTATTAATACTTTTATGAGTTTTTGTTTTTTTATGCAGAAGTCTCCTATCGTTTTTTTGTATTCTGATATATTCGAAATAAAATTCTGTTCCATAAATTACCTCCACTTATTATCTTGATTTATTCATACTACCTGTTTATTGTACTACATACTCCCATATATTTACAAAGGGAATATTTACGTCGATATAATTCCGTTCGAGCAATATTATACCTTCTTATTTCTCCATAATATCCATATAAAAAAATATAACTGTATTGTAAAATGGTGTTAATATATTATAAAAATCATTAAGAGGAGGCATCCAATATGTCAAACAGCAATTCCGAAGAAAAAATAATAATTCAATCAACAAATAAAAAAGCAAAAATCAAATTAACAATTAAAGGAATATCCATTCTTCTTTTTTCATTCCACCCACTGAAGAGTGTGCAGTATAATGAGACAATGTCAAAAAGAAACAATCACATTGTCGTTACCAACAAAAGATTATATGGATTTACAGATGATACACATTTTGATTTTCCATTAAATTCCGTAACAGCTGTTTCCTTAAACGACAAAGGAAACATTGTTTTAACTTCATCAACTGATGATGGTCTTGAGGTTTCACATATTGATAATTCAATGGAAATCTTCACAAAAATCAGAGAGTTCGTGTCTTAATTTAAAAAGAGCTATGTGTACCGACCTCCAATCGTTAGATTCTTTGGTCTAACTTTTTTTGGGTGGGGCGGTACACATAGCTCTTTTTTTAATTTTTTAAAAAATGATATAATCATTGTAACATTTTAAAGATTCGCAGGGTTAATATATATGAAACGTAAAAAAGTTCACTTAATAAAACAACACAAATTTAGATGGGAGATTTTCATATGACAAACAAAAAAACACCTGATAAAACCAAAACAATAATTATCATTAAAATTATTATAGCATCTATCATTATTGTTTCTTCATTAGGGGCTATGCTGTATGACTTTTTTATCAACGGCGATTCATTCAAATATCAAATTTACTCTATTTTAATTTCAATATTTTTGTTTGCCTTTGTATTTCTAAATCATTTTGTCAAATCGTACAAAATAAACAAAAATATTGATGACATTACTGCCACAAAAAAAATGAAAAAGAAATCGAATATTATATTGTTCGTTTCATTGATAATTACACTTGCATTATCTTGTTTTGTTTATATTTTTTTACTCAAGATATCTATTTTGTTTCAGCCGGTCTACAAACCAATAATATATTTGTATCCCAAAACAGAAACATCCGTTAATGTTTCACTGGAGTATAAAGATAACATTATTGTTTCATACCCTGAATATTCAGACGGATGGAATGTCCTTGCCAAACCTAACGGTGATTTAATTGATTTGGATACAGGGAAAAAATTGTACTCATTATACTATGAAAATTTAAGTGCATATAATTTCAGCGTTAAACAGGATGGTTTTGTTGTTAGCAGTGATCAGGTTGCTGATTTCCTCGATGAAAAATTGGAAGTCCTAGGTTTAAACTACAAAGAACGTGAAGAATTTATTGTTTACTGGTTACCGATTTTGAAGGCAAACAAATACAATTATATCAGGTTTGCAACATCTGATGAAATCGAAAATAATATGCCACTTACTATAAATCCCACTCCTGATTCTGTCATAAGAGTTATTATGACTTTCAAAGGTTTGGAAAAACCTATTGAAGTAACAGAGCAGAAACTAATTACTCCGAAAAGAACAGGTTTTGTAGCTGTAGAGTGGGGTGGAACCAAATTAAAATAATAATGAATCAAGGAGCGTTTCACTACGTTGGTGCAACACCCCTTTACTCATCATTTATTCTTTTCAGCATTTCGATAGTGTCATATTTTTGCTTGCAAACAGTACAAATCCAATCACAGTTGCTCTTCTTTGCTTTTTTGTGAAGAAAATCTAATTCTCCTCCACAAAAGGGACAAGGTTGAGGCTTTTCGTTCCAAAGACTTTTTAAAAAACGAACAACCTCATCTCTGTCATTTTTTTCAATCCAATTTATAATTTCTTTTTCCATTCAATATTCCTTACTTTCGAGATTACTGTTTTCATTTGCCTCGTCGTGTAAACAAAAAAGAACATCAAACGATGTTCTTTTTGACAGGGGCACTAGGAATCGAACCCAGCTCTGGAGTTTTGGAGACTCTTATTCTACCGATGAACTATGCCCCTAAATATGAAGTGCTTATCGCTAAGCACTAGATATTTATACCATATTACAATATCAATGTCAACAAAAAAAGTAAACTATTTTCTCATTTATTATTACAATTTCAAATTCAACAATTCGTTCAAATTTTCAACACCAACTACTGTAATTCCAGAGACATCATCCAATGCATCCATAGATACCTTTGGCATAATGCATTTTTTAAATCCAAGTTTCTTTGCCTCGCTGACTCTTTGTGCTGTCATAGATACTGATCTGATTTCTCCGGAAAGGCCAACCTCTCCAAAAACTATAGTATCAGCAGCAATCGGCTTGTTATTGTAACTTGAGAGAATGGCAAGTACCACTGCCAAATCAAGAGCCGGCTCCTGCACTTTCATCCCGCCTACGATATTGACATAGGCGTCGCAATCTCCAAGTGATACTCCAAGTCGCTTTTCTATGACTGCCATAAGGAGATTGACTCTATTGTAGTCAATTCCCGCCGAAGTCCTTCTCGGCATTCCGAAGTTAGTTCTCGATATAAGTGCCTGAGTCTCTACAAGTATAGGACGTGTTCCTTCTATTAAGCATGCAACAACCGAACCTGAGGCTCCCTCCGGTCTTCCCTCAAGTAAATATTCAGATGGGTTGAGTACCTGCCTCAAACCCTCCTGTCGCATCTCAAAAACACCTATTTCATTGGTGGAGCCAAATCTATTCTTAACTCCACGAACAATACGATAGGTGGCATGTCTGTCTCCCTCAAAATATATAACTGTATCCACCATATGTTCAAGCATACGTGGCCCTGCCACAACACCTTCTTTTGTGACGTGTCCTACAATAAATATGGGAACCGCAAGGCCTTTTGCCAAATGCATCAGTGCATTTGTCGACTCTCTGACCTGACCGACAGATCCCGGAGCAGAATCAACATCCTCTCTGAACATAGTCTGAATCGAATCAATGATAACAAGTTGCGGTGGATCATTTTTAATGACATTCTCAATAACGTCAAGATTCGTCTCACACAACAACTTCAAGTTATCAGTGAACTCTCCTATTCTGTTTGCTCTTATTTTAATTTGCTTTAAAGATTCCTCACCGGAAATGTACAATACTCTTTTTCCGGCAGATGATATATTTCTACATACCTGTAATAATAATGTGGACTTTCCAATTCCGGGATCTCCCCCTACTAACATCAAAGCGCCTGGGACGATACCGCCACCAAGCACTCTGTCAAGTTCTGAAAATCCTGTAGCCATGCGTTCTTCATTTGTTGTATCAATCTCACCTAAAGTAACAGGAGTTCTATCTTCGATAGTCTTAATTACATCTTTTCCGCTCCTTGTTTTAACTGTAGGTGCCTCAACAAATGAATTCCACTCTTTGCAGCCGGGACACTGCCCCAACCATTTTGCAGATTCAAAGCCACATTCTTTACAGTAATATATAATTGATTTGCTTTTTGCCATATTAGATAGCTACTACCTTAATGTGTGTAGGTGCAATTTCTTCTGCCTCTACATTGATAGTACACTTTCCTCCTAAATTAGTTTTAACTTTTCCTGCTGTTTTTGTTCCAATGAACACTTCATACTCATGCTCTGCTTCAAGCTCGAGAGTAATCTGGGAAGGTCCTGTCCCCTCTACGAAGAAATCTACACAATCAGCTGAAGCCTTAAATGCATTTACAGCTGTTCCCGGAGTAGACTCATATACAAAAAGTCCGTTTCTCTCAAGTTTAGTAATTTCGTTAAATGTCTTTACTTTATATAAATCTCCATCTACCTCGAAATCTGAAAGTTTTGTCTTTTCTGCTAATTTGTAGTTTCCAAAACTAATTGAACCATCCGCTTCTTTTTTGATTAACTCTTCAATTACCGCCATTTTATCCTCCTATGCATAGTCACAACTTTTCTGTTGTGTGTCTTTGTATTTTATATATCTACTTTACCATAAATCAACAGATATATGTTATTAATTTTTTGTTAAGAATACAACTTTTTTATCTTTCACTGAAACAGTTACGGAATCGCCTTCCTTAACTGCTCCCGAAAGCATACATTCTGCAAGTTCATCCTCAATTTTGCTCTGAATCATTCTTCTTAAAGGTCTTGCTCCAAACTTTTTATCATAGCTTTCTTCAGCAATAAAGTTTTTGAGTGTTGCAGTAAACTTAAGCTTGATTTCAAGCTGTTTGTCAGCTCTATGTGTGAGTTCCTTAAGCATAATATCAACAATTTTTCTCACATCCTCTTTAGTAAGAGCGTGGAATACAATCATATCATCGATTCTGTTAAGAAATTCCGGCTTAAACATCTTCTTAACTTCATCAAGAACTGCATTCTTCATATCTTCATAATCCTGCTTTTCATTTTCACTGCTTCCAAATCCAAGCTTTTTAGGATCCATTATACGTCCTGCTCCTGCATTACTTGTCATAATTACAATCGCGTTCTTAAAACTTACTTTTCTTCCCTTTGAGTCAGTAATATGACCGTCATCAAGAACCTGCAACAAAATATTGAACACATCAGGATGTGCTTTTTCCACCTCATCAAACAGTACCAGCGAATAAGGATTTCTTCTGAGTTTCTCGCAGAGCTGGCCGCCATCCTCAAAACCTACGTATCCCGGAGGTGAACCAATAAGTTTAGATACGCTGTGTTTCTCCATAAACTCAGACATATCAACTCTTATCATCGCATTCTCACTTCCAAACACTGCCTCAGCTAATGCCTTTGACAATTCTGTCTTTCCTACGCCTGTAGGTCCTAAGAACAGGAAGGAACCAATCGGTCTGTTAGGATTTTTAAGTCCCACTCTTCCTCGTCTTACAGCCTTAGACACTGCTTTAACTGCTTCTTCCTGACCGACAACTCTCTTATGGAGTTCACTCTCTAATTTAAGAAGTCTGTCTGCCTCAGTCTTTGCAAGTCTGTTTAACGGAATCTTTGTCCACATTGATACAACTTCAGCAATTTCTTTTTCTGTAACGACAGGTTTCTTCTTATCTTTTTCACTTTCCCATCTCTTTGTTGCTCTCTCGTATTTCTTTTCAGCTGCATCCAATGCTTTTTTGGCTTCAACGCCTCTCACAAAATTACTTTTCTTTATTGCATTTTCAAGTTCAGCAAGATAGAATTCTGTCTCTTCTTTCAGTTTAGTAATGCTATCCGGTTTAGACTTTGTGTTGAGTTTAACCTTTGAACATGCCTCGTCAATGAGGTCAATTGCCTTGTCCGGCAAGAATCTGTCATTGATATATCTTGCAGCCATTTCTACTGCTACAGAGATAGTCTCATCTAAAATTGTAACTCCATGATAGCTTTCATAAGTGTTTTTTAGTCCATTTAAGATTTCTACTGTTTCAGCCTCTGTCGGCTCTTCAACAGTAACCGGCTGGAACCTTCTCTCCAATGCAGCATCCTTTTCGATGTATTTTCTGTACTCATCAATGGTTGTTGCACCCACTACCTGAAGCTGTCCCCTTGCAAGGGATGGCTTCAAAATGTTGGAAGCATCCATAGAACCTTCCGCTCCTCCGGCTCCGATTATAGTGTGAATCTCGTCAATGAATAAAATAACATCTCCATCAGCCTCAACTTCATCAATGATACGTTTAATACGCTCCTCAAATTCACCTCTGTATTTTGATCCGGCAACAGTTCCTGTAAGATCTAAGTTAACTAATCTTTTGCCTCTTAAACTTTCAGGAACCTCTCCATTTGCTATTTTCTGTGCGATTGCTTCCACTATTGCAGTTTTTCCGACTCCCGGTTCACCTATTAAGCAAGGATTATTCTTATTTCTTCTGCTAATTATCTGGATTACTCTGTTAATTTCATTCTCTCGCCCTACAACAGGATCTAAATCCTTGAATTTTGCCGCCTGAGTCAAGTCCCTTGAGAATCTGTCAAGCATAGGTGTATTAGTATATTCTGAATTTCTCTGACGATTGTTGTCCCTAATAAATTCTCTAACTTCTGACTTATCTCTTCCCATCAGACGAAGGATTTCTTTACACATTCTCTTAATATCGACATCCAGATGTCTTAAAATCTGATATCCCTGAGATTCTTCATCCGCTATTATTGCCAAAAGAATCTGTTCTGTACCTATCAACTCAAATCCCTGTCTTTTTGCAATTAATGATGCATCTTCAAGAATGCTGTTACTTCTGTATGTCAGTTCCGGTTCATTCTTTTTGCCATATCCCGCTTTTGCAACATCACCTAACAGTGTATCCCCGCTTATCTCTTCCATAATGGTTTTATACACCACTCCGTGATTTCCTAAAACATTATATGCTACGCTGTCCACTACCTGACACAATCCCAACAATATATGTTCCGAGCCAATAAAGCCAATTTTCATCTTTATTGCCGCCTCTTTAGCATGTAACATTACATCTTTCGCTTGTTCTGTATATTTTCTTTCCATGTCATCAACTCCTCGCTATACAATGCTAAATCTTATATAGATCGTAAATCCGATCCAAAATTTGATGTGCTTCTTCTCTGGAAATATCCTTGCAAATTGCTTTTGCCACTATTACTCCCAGTTCGTCAGACATATCTTTCATGGCAGCAATTTTATCAATATCAATTGCAACCATAGCCCCGTGTCTTCTGTCTAACTTCACAAAGCCATCCTGTTTCAGCACAGTATAAGCTTTGTTTACTGTGTGCATATTTATCCCTATCTCTTCTGCCAACTGTCTCACTGACGGTAATGTTTCGCCCTCATGCAACTGGTTTGAAGCAATAGAGTATATAATTTGATTTCGAAGCTGAATATATAGAGCTTCATCACTGTTAAAATCTATCTCTATAAGCATCTTCTCACCGCCCCTCGCTTTTCATTTGTTCTATATTCAGTATAACAAACTATGATTCATTGTCAAGTTTACGAAAACCTTATGAATACTCTTTTTAGTATTCCAAGATTATGAAAGTGCGAAGCACTGCTCATAATCTGCTCATTATACAGCAAAAAATGGACTGAAAAAACAGTCCATTTTTTATTAAATGAATGTGAATCCATCATCATCTTCATCTTTATTATTATCATTTGGGAATGCTGTGTTAAGTATATCCTTTACGGCATCCTCATTAAACTTTTCTTTTTCTTCAGGATTTGTCTCAACTTCTTTCATAATCTGTGAGGACAAATCTATCTCGTCTTTTCCCAACTCAAAAGTAGGTAACTTTTCAGTCTTGCTCTCCATAATTACGAAATCATCATCGTCGTCGTCAACGAGCTTGAACAACTCATCATCGTCGTCATCCTCATAAACAAACTCGTCTTCTTCCCTCTTTACTTCAGACTTCTTATTTTCCTTCTTTGCTTCCTGAATTTCATTCTTCTCTTCTTTTGCCTGACGTTTAGCTTCTTTTTTTGCTTCCTTAGCAGCCATTTTCACTGCCTTCTTATCAGGATATTCATAGTCATCATATTCATCTTCTTCTTTAATCTTTTTAGTTTTTAACGAAAGAATAAGATTTAAACAAATGAAGAATAAAATTACTACTGCAACTGCAAGTCCTCCGATAATCTTCCACTTTGTGCTGTTACTGTCATTTAATTTCTTAACAAGTTCATTATTCTTCAATTGAAGATTATTAACCTTTTCTCTTTGCGCTTCAACAAGATTTGCTGCTGCTGTATCAATAATATATCTCTGGAAACATTTCTCAACATCATCATAACAATAAAGTGATGTGTCACCGTTCCAGTTCATAGCATATAGAAGATAAAGTTTGTCTTCTTCATTGAGAATCCAGACTTTTACAGTTTCACCACATACGTCAAGGTTTGTCTGATCGTATCCGTTCAACACACTATCAGGTGATTCCATATCAATTACAGTGTACATTCTGCTCTTGATATAAATGTTGTTCATCGGATAAAATCTGTCATTTTCCTCATCATAAATATAGAAACCTTCCTCATATTTAATCTCAGGTCCTGCAGACTTTTCTTCCTCATCAGCAGTCGTTTCTTCCTCATTCTGCTCATCTGTATTTTCATCTTCTACAGGCACTAACCAAATGGCTGTGACATTCTTAGTTTCTCCTGTAATTGAAGGGAATTTCTTTCCCTGATACTCAAATTTAGTTTTATTGAATCCTTCAGGAATAACTGATGATTTGAATTTTGAAGAGATTGCCATAGTAGTTCCATTGACGTCAACCTTAACAGACTTACTTGAAACTTTTGCTGTTGCTTCTTCATTATCCTCATTAGATGTATCAGCATCATCTTCGTTTTCAGGAGCCTCGTAGGTAGCCTCCTCACTCGCTGTAAGTTTTTTTGTGAGAATAACATAAGTCTTCTTTGTTCCGTCAGCCGCAGTTACATAAACATATGTCTTATTATCACCCTCATCAAGAACTGCCCATTCAACCTTGTAAGTAGCACCATCTTCAGCCGGTGTGGCCTCCACCTCAAGTTCTTTGACGTTGTTCATAACTGTGATGTTGTACTCTGTAACATCAGCTGAAAATTTAGGAGAAAGTTTTACATCTTTTAATTCTCCGTTTTTATCTTCCACCTGTACTTTCATTGCTGAAAGTTTCGCTTCATCAGCTTTTACAGTTTCTACTCCGGCAATATTAAAAAATAATAATGCCATCATGCACAAAACTAATGAATATAATTTTTTCATCTTCTTACTCCTTTTTCTTTCCGTAACTCTAAGCTTCGTCAATAGCCTTACCAATATCATTTCTCATATATTTATTTTCAAAATCAATCAGCTTAGTAGCTTCGTAAGCATTTGCTCTGGCAGTCTTCAAATCACTTCCCTTTGCTGTGACTCCAAGTACTCTGCCTCCGTTTGTTACAATTTTATCCCCATCAAACTTTGTACCCGCATGGAATACATAGTAACCATCTTTATCTTTAAAGTTTTCAAGACCTTTGATTTCAAATCCCTTATCATACTTTTCAGGATAACCATCACTCGCAAGAACTACACAAACTGCAGCATTGTCCTCAAATTGAAGATCAATAGTATCAAGTGTTCCGTCTACGCAAGCCTCAAACACATCGATAATGTCATTCTTCATTCTTGGAAGAACTACCTGTGCCTCAGGATCACCAAATCTGGCATTGTACTCTAATACCTTTGGTCCGTCTTCTGTGAGCATTAATCCAAAGAAGATAATTCCCTTGAAAGGTCTTCCTTCAGATTTCATTGCATCAACAGTTGCCTGATAAATATATTTCTTACAGAATTCATCTACTTCTGCTGTGTAGAATGGGCTTGGTGAAAATGTTCCCATACCACCTGTATTGAGACCCTGATCACCGTCTTTTGCTCTCTTATGATCCTGTGCAGAAGTCATAATTTTAATAGTCTTTCCGTCTACAAATGAAAGTACTGATACCTCACGTCCAACCATGAACTCCTCAACGACAATCTTATCTCCTGCTGAGCCAAACTGCTTGTCGAGCATAAGCGTCTTAACACCCTGAATAGCTTCCTCTCTTGTGTTACAAATAAGAACGCCCTTTCCAAGTGCAAGTCCGTCAGCCTTTAATACTATAGGCATTTTTGCTGTCTCAAGATATGCCAACGCAGCTTCCGGAGAACTGAAGTTTTCGTAAGACGCTGTTGGAATATTGTATTTTTTCATAAGATCTTTTGAGAATGCTTTTGACCCTTCAAGAATTGCTGCTGCTTTATTTGGGCCAAATACTCTAAGGCCTTTTTCATTGAACACATCAACAATACCGCCAACTAACGGATCATCCATTCCGATAACAGTGAGATCAATTTCATTGTCCATTGCAAACTCTGCAAGTTTGTCAAACTCCATCGCTCCGATTGGAACACACTCTGCATATTCAGCGATTCCGGCATTTCCCGGTGCACAGAAAATCTTATCTACTCTATCACTCTTTGCAACAGAATGAGCAATTGCATGCTCACGTCCGCCACTTCCAACTATAAGAACTTTCATTTTAAACCTCTCTTACAATTAATTACTTATTATTTATTTGATAATTCCATTTGCTATATCATTGATTGCCTTTGGAAGAATAATCCATTCTGCCTGTTCCATAACACGCTTCTGAAGAATTTCCGGTGTGTCACCTTCCTCTACTTCAACAGCCTTCTGGAAAATGATAGGACCTGTATCTGTTCCTTCATCTACAAAATGAACTGTAGCTCCCGTAACCTTAACACCTCTCTTAAGGGCTTCCTCATGAACCTTAAGCCCATAGAATCCATCTCCGCAAAATGACGGAATCAATGATGGATGAATATTAATAATTTTTCTTGCATACTTTCTTGTAAGTTCAGCAGGAAGTACAACTAAAAATCCTGCGAGAACTATAAGGTCAAGATTGTATCCATCTATAGTATCCATTAATGCTTTATTGAATTCATCTCTTGTCTCATAATCTTTTGGTGAAACACAGACAGCTTCAATATTGTTATTTTTTGCACGCTCAAGTGCATAGGCATCCTTCTTATTACTGATTACCACTTCAAGTTTGGCATTAGTAATTTTGCCTGAAGCAACTGCATCAATAATAGCCTGAAGGTTTGTTCCTCCACCTGAAACCAGTACGCCAACTCTAAGCATATTAATCTCCTTTATAAATCAACTTACACCGGAATAAATTAGACTAATTCGATTCCTTTTTCTCCGGCTTCAATCTTTCCAACTACATAGCATGGTTCACCGGCAGCCTTGATTGCTTCCATAGTCTTATCTACGTCAGCAGCATCAACAACAACCATCATACCAATACCCATGTTGTATGTATTGTACATCATGTCTTCAGCAATGTCGCCGTCCTTTGCAAGTTTCTTAAAGATTGCAGGAACTTCATAACTGTCTTTTTCGATAACAGCCTTAACTCCCTCCGGAAGCATTCTTGGGATATTCTCGTAGAATCCACCACCTGTAATATGGCTGCATCCCTTAACTACAACACCTGCATCCTTAACACTCTTAAGTGCCTTAACGTAAATCTTTGTAGGTGCAAGTAAAGCCTCTCCAAGAGTTGTTCCAAGCTCCTCATAATATGTATCCATTGCTTCTTTTGATGTTGTATCAAATACTTTTCTTACAAGTGAGAAACCATTGCTGTGAATACCTGTAGATGCGATACCTACAACAACGTCACCAGGTTTGATATTTTCACCTGTAATAAGTTCTTTCTTCTCAACTACTCCAACTGCAAATCCGGCAAGATCGAATTCATCAACAGGCATAAGACCCGGATGTTCTGCTGTTTCACCACCAACTAATGCAGCTCCGGCCTGCTTACAACCTTCTGCCACACCGCTTACTATAGTAGCAATTCTCTCCGGATAGTTCTTTCCACAAGCAATATAATCAAGGAAGAAAAGCGGTTCGCCACCTGAGCAGGCAATATCATTTACACACATAGCTACACAATCAATACCAATTGTGTCATATTTGTTCATTGTGAAAGCAAGCTGAACCTTTGTACCACATCCATCTGTTCCTGAAAGTAATACAGGTTCTTCCATATTTTTAATTGCTGCAAGACTGAATGCTCCGGCAAATCCACCGATTCCACCAAGAACTTCTGGTCTTGTAGTGCTCTTTACATGCTCCTTCATGAGCTTAACTGATTCATACCCTGCTTCAATGTCAACTCCGGCTTTCTTGTAATCCATAAATAATCTCCTTTTCTTATCTGTTTGGTTCTTTACAAATTAACAATTACTTAGAGTAATTTTTGTAACCTACTTCCTGTAACTTTTTATCCTTAGCAACAACCTGTTCTTTAAGTGTTGCAGAATAAGCTTTTAATTTATCTAAAATAGCATTGTCAGATGTTGCAAGAATCTTTGCTGCAAGCAATCCGGCATTTGCTCCACCATTGATTGCCACAGTTGCAACAGGTATTCCTGAAGGCATCTGAACAATAGAGTAAAGAGAATCTCTTCCTCCAAGTGATGTAGTATGCATAGGAATTCCGATTACAGGCATTGGGAAAATTGCTGCGCACATACCAGGAAGATGTGCTGCCATTCCTGCTCCTGCAATAATAACTTTAAATCCCTTGCTTTCAGCTGTCTTTGCATACTCAAAGAAAACATCCGGCTCCCTGTGTGCTGAGATGATAGTCATCTCATAATCGATACCAAGTTCCTCTAAGATATCTGCAGCTTTGCTCATTACAGGCATGTCTGAATCACTGCCCATTACTATACCAACTTTTGCCATTTCATTTCTCCTTTTGACATTTTTTTAACATAGACATTGTAACCTTTTTAGCTAATTGAGTCAATGACCGTCTAATGCATCATTTAAATTTTCTGTTCCTCTCAAAACAAATCTTCCCTCTTTGATGATATCAAGTTCCCAGCCTTCTCTTGTAACAACTGTGATATCACCCAATTCCTCATATGGAATAGTGATGTCTGTGTGACAGTTGAAGTACGCCTTAGACACGTCCGTTTTTCTGTTAAGAGTGATTGAATTGTCTTTTGCAACAATCTCCTTACCGTCAGGATTGAAGGTCTTTACATCTTCTTCCCAGCTGTAACATGTATCACCCACAGCAAAATGCGGTCCCATCTTTTCTACTATAAGAATAGGAAGTTTATATAAAATGTCATATTTCTTAGCCATCATATATGCAACTGTATTTGTACCTATCGCAAACTCTCCTATAGGAAGGAACTCATGGTTAAACATTATATTTTCCTTGATATATTTTTTATTTTCGGCTTCATCATCAAAGTTCTTACATGTATAATCCTTAATCTTGCCCTCTTCAAATGTAAGCTCCAAATCTTTAAAATTAAGACCGTTCAGGTACACTGATGAGACATGAAGTACTCCGTTAGTTCCCTCAAGTTTTGGTGAAGTGAAAACTTCTCCCAAAGGAATATTTACATCAGCAAGACAATTTTCAAAATTTGTTTCATCCGCAGGATTCATAAGATCATGCATAGCAACAGTAATATATGTCTTATTGTCGCCTCTTCCTGTAACTCTTACATACTCTGCCTTATCCAATGTCTGAATAAGTTTCTGCTGAATTCCACCATACATTCTCTGGTCAAGAGTGTTAATCTTTGTAACTTCCTCAAATATTTCTGTATAATTGTCTCCAATTTCAGGTATCGGAAAGGCTATGATAGTAAAACTTCTCTCTTCATCTTTAATGTATTTGTTAACTATCTGACCGTATTCTCTTGAAAACTCAACCTTAAGTTTTCTCTGCTCCTCATTAAGACTGAAAGCCTTATCACATTTTTTAGGATCAAAAGGTTCTTCTCCAAAAACTTCAATGACTGCAGGTCCTGCATACAACGAAGCCATATCCTTATATTCTTCGAATGAAGTTCTCGCAACTTCAAGCATCCTATTAACATATCCTTTATCCAGGTAAATAGCTTCATCAAACTTGTGATCAAACTCATACTGTCTGTTGAAAGACGAAGAGGAAACCATTCCTTTTCTGATTATAGGTGTAAGCCCCATCTTTGCGAAATTGTCAATTGCAGCTCTAACAATTCTCTCAAATCCAATGTTATATCTTATCTCAACAGTTTTCTTCTTTGAGATATCTTTTCCGGTATTAATAAATCCAAGTCTATATCCTTCCGTATAAACAGAAGCAATTTTCTCAATCTCCTCATCTGACAAAGTATTAAGATAAGCTGCTGTTCCAAGTTCATTAATCCCTATGCACTTTCCGTACATATATAAATAACGTAAATCCGAAAGATTACTTTCCATTACAAGTTTTGTCGCACAACAGAACTCAGGATTAACCATTTCAGATATATTATCCTTCAAAAAGATTTCAGTGTAATCTTTTTTGAACCAGTATATTGCATTTCTTACAGCATCATATGTAATTGATTCTTCATCTTCGAAAATAGAATATATTTCCAAGAACAATTCGCAATACAATGTGATATACAATTTTCTCTGACTGTATGCATACTGAATCATCTGTCTCATCATCACATACAAAGACGACAAAATCGGTCCAAATTCATCTCCCATCTGCTCCGCTGCATATGCAGGATTGGCAAATGACTTTTCGTAATTACCCTGCAATAATCCGTCAAAGAACATTGCATTTAATTCTTTTAACTGTTCCATATTGTAAGTCTGAATACTTTTTGTTTCCACAATATCAAACAGTCTCTTCACATCCGAAATAAAAGCAGCAGTCTCATCAAAGAAACGGCCGTAGGGTTCTTTTACCGAATGCTCATAAGGTATGGAAAGGATTCTCTCCATAGAAAGATTAAAGCGATCTTCAATCTCTCTATTCTCTTCTTTAAATAATTCTGTATTAATCACTGTATCCTCCTAAGAGTTTTTCATATCTTTTTTATGATAGTTACTTATTCATCTATTAAATTTCCTTTTTTTACATTATCCTCAATAATGCCCTCAAGGAACTCCCATATGCTTTCAGAACCTGTATTGACCTTTTCGTTTCTTTTCATAACCTGACTTTTCTTAATCTGATGCTCACGCCATGCTTTTCCATTTGTGGCATTGTTAAGCATCAATGGCTGTGCATTATCAAGCACATGGGCAAATTTAGCTTCCATAGTTTCATAAGCCTCAAACTCTTCCCAAAGTTCTCTGAGATAAACTGCCTGATCCCCCGGAAGAATATTGAAAATTCTGTCTGCAGCTTTTTCTTCACGCTCCCTCTTAGTAGTATTACCTTTACTGTCGTACGCATATGTATCTCCTGCATCAATCTCCACAATATCGTGAATCAGAACCATTCCTATAGTTTTTAACACATCAATGTCACTGTTGGCATGCTCACTGAGAAGAAGTGCCATGAGCGCCAGATGCCACGAATGATCTGCATCTTCCTCATGTCTGCTGCCATCAGAAACATAGGACTGTCTGTAAATATTTTTAAGTTTGTCCACCTCCAAGATGAACTCCATCTGCTTTTTCAATCTATCGCTAACCACCACATTCCTCCTACTTCGTTTCATAAAGTATAGGTTTTGAAATGACGCAAAGTTTTCCATGAGCACGCATAAAGTAACAATCCGTGACACACTATATTTTCTACTCCTCGCATTCGCTTATTAGAAAATGCTCCTGCGCAACTCGTCCTTCGGACTCAAACAGCGCCCGCATTTTCAGCTAGAATGTTCGTCGTAACGAAAATATAGCTATCGTCACAGGGATTGTCACATTTATGCTTTGCTCATCTGAAAACTATTGCTCACATTTCATATACTATACTTTATGAAACGTGAATTACAGTTGCTTTCGGGAATACGTAAAGAGCAATTATGTGAATGGATTTCGAAAAACGATTGAGACAAACTTCGAAGGATTTCGATAAAAGAAGGATGATTCGCTGTCAAATTTCGAGGATTACAAGTCCTCGAAATTTAGTGCAAGTGACAGAGTTTTCATCAAGAAAACTCTGGAAATTTGCACGGGCGAGAATCATACATCTTTTGAGAAATAATCCTTCAAGTTATGTCGAACTGTTTTGAGAAAACATTTATATAATTGTGACCTAGTATTCTGAAAGCAACGTATACCCGTTTCAAAAGGTATACTTTATGAAACATCGGCTTTATCTGTAGATGAGATAAAGCATGAAAATTCCAAAACTAATGGCCAAATTAGCCACTGATCCAATCCATGAATATTTGAGGAACTTCATATCATCGTTAAAACTCTTAATGCCAACCACAAATCCAATAACTGATATAATAAAAGTCAACGTTCCCATAATACCCACTATAATTCCGGCATTACCTTTATTTAGGATTGAAATAACTACTGCTGCCACAAAGATAAGTAATGCTATGATAGCTATTATACTTGAGACTATCCCCCCTAAAGTATATTTACTCAAAGGTATTCTCTGTCTCTTGTCTTTTTTCTTAAATATCATTATATTAGTGCCCCTTATACAGTATATTTGTGGATTGTAAACCTCATGAATATATAGCCCAAAAATCCACCAAATGTATTAAGCATCAAATCATCCACATCAAATGCTCCGACTTTTGTGACAAGTTGTATTGTCTCTACTGAAAGCGAGAACAAAAATGTCAACAAAACCACTCCAAATATATTTTTTACAATTTTGTGTTTTGTAATAGTCGGAAGCAAATATCCAAAAGGCATGAAGCAAACTATGTTGCCTCCCACATTTATCAGAAGAGACTTAATTCCCACCTGATCAATATTATTAACAAATCTTCTGATTTCAAAAAATGGTCTTAAGTTATATCTGTATTCTCTACTAACCATCGTTCTATCCATGGAATCCGAGAAGAACAAAAAATAAACAGCGCACAAAATATAAAGAACAAAAAAGAGACGACCGAGATATTTAACTCTCTTCTTTCTTTTTGTCACAATTTATACCTCTCTATTTTGCACCATACTGCTCATAGTATTTGTCGATTGCCTCTTTGATTGTGTCATCGATTACAACTTTTCCATTGCACTCTTTGTTGTAGAGATGTTCAACAACTTCTTCCATATTAACGATAGCTGCTGCTTTAAATCCATATTTTTCCTGAATTTCATCAAGAGCGCTTTTATCTCCCTCTTTCCCCTTTTCCATTCTGTTAAGGGAAACCATAAGTCCAAGAATTTCAACATCTCCCTGAGCCTTTACAATTGGGAATGTCTCTTCGATTGACTTTCCTGATGTAGTTACATCTTCAATAATAACAATTTTGTCACCGTCTTTGATTGGGCTTCCAAGAAGAATTCCCGCATCACCGTGATCCTTTGCTTCTTTTCTATTTGAACAGTACTTGATATCTTTTCCGTATAAATCACTGAAAGCGATTGCTGTAGCTACTCCAAGTGGAATACCCTTGTATGCAGGTCCAAATAAAATATCAAAATCTTCTCCGTAATTATCATGAATTGCCTTTGCATAATATTCACCGAGTTTTCTAAGCTGTGTACCTGTAACATAGAGACCTGCATTCATAAAGAAAGGTGACTTTCTTCCACTCTTAAGAGTAAACTCTCCGAATCGTAAAACGTCACTCTCCACCATAAAATCTATAAATTCCTGCTTGTATGCTTCCATCTTTCTAAATCTCCTTTACTGTTAATATTTTCTGATTTCTAATTCAGTTGTAAAAAGGGCATAGTAATACCATTTTCACATAACTAATATCTTATCACGAAAATGCGAGTTAAACAATGTATTATATTGTCGGATTTGTCGCCAATTCAACCATGCACATAAAAAAATACGCCCTAAATGCCGGTTAAGACATTTAAAGCGTATTTGTTTTTTTCTCATTTTTTATTTCAATAGTAAATACTTCTATGTCTTACTATTATTTTTACACTTTCATATATTATTATTTGCAAATACCTCATGAAACAAGATTTTTGAATCTGTGTTGTACGTTTTTTACTCCAAAAATTTGTCGTGTACCTCATAGAACAATTTTTTTGAATATATGTTGTACATTTTCCACTTCAAAAATTTATCGCGTACCTCATAGAACAAGATTTCTAAATCTATGTTGTATTTTTCTTGCTTCATAAAATTGTCGCGTACAACATAAAACAAGATTTCTAAATCTATGTTGTATTTTTCTTACTTCATAAAATTGTCGCGTACAACATAAAACAAGATTTTTAAATCTATGTTGTATTTTTCTTACTTCAAGATAATTTTGCGTACAACATATATTTCACTTTCTCAATCCATGTTGCATCTGCGTCTCGCTCATATATTATGTGACCGCATTGAAAACTTCCAAGATTGAAAACTATTGCTCACATTTCATATACTATACTTTATGAAACGTGAATTACAGTTGCTTTCGGGAATACGTAAAGA
>SVDZ01000018.1 GCA_015057625.1 Lachnospiraceae bacterium
ATCATCTCGGATGAGATGATTCATGCATTGAATCTGGCTGCCAAGCGTGGAGTAGATGTCAGAATCATAACGCCGGGTATACCGGATAAGAAGATTGTCTATTACGTTACCAGAAGCTATTACAGTGCATTGACGAATCATGGCATTCGCATCTACGAATGGACGCCGGGATTCTGTCACTGCAAGATGTGTGTTAGTGATGATAAAGTTGCTACGTGTGGCACCATCAATCTGGATTATCGTAGTCTGTATCATCACTTTGAAAATGGCTGCATGTACATGAATTGCCAAGCAGTAATGGATACGAAACATGATTTTGCGCGCATGTTTGCAGAAGCAAGAGATGTGACCGAGGATTATATTGGCACGAAGGGCATGCTGAAGCTGGGGCAGCAGGTGTTGCGACTGGTGGCAGTGTTGTTGTAGAGTGATTGATAGGAATAAAAGAAATGGAAAGGAACCAACCATGAACAATCGAGCATATGAGAAATTTCATAAATTAATCTTAAAAATGCCAAGCTTCTTAGAGAAGGTCGTAGCCGCAATCTTATTATTGGGAGTGGTCTATAGCTGTGTTCAGCTGGCAATCCATGTATTTACCTTCCAAAGCTTAGCATTCGATGCATATGTGGAGGATATCCTATTAACTGCATTCAATGCGATTATCGTAATTGAGTTCATCCGAATGTTGATCAAGCATTCCATGAATACAATTGTGGAAGTGCTCATCTTCGCTATTGCGAGAGGCTTGGTGGTTGGACACGAAGCTCCGTTAGAAACACTTATTCGTATTGTATGTATCGGAATCTTGCTTTTGTGTCGGAAGTTCTTGTTCTATGAGTTTGATTTCCAAGAGGAAGAGTAGGTGCAAAGGGGATTATGAAATTACGAAATGTACTTATTACAACAAATGACATTCATCGTGCGAAGCAGTTCTACCATGACCTATTCGGCTTAGAGGTGCTTCTGGATAATGATGGAAATATGATTCTGACGGAAGGCCTTGTGCTACAAGATGCAACCATCTGGAAGAAGTTCTTAAATCGAGACCTTGTGTCGGAAAACAATGCAACAGAGTTGTACTTCGAGGAACGGGATATAGAAGGATTCGTTGAAAAGCTGGAGCAACTCTATCCGGATATTCAGTACGTAAACCGTCTGATGACTCATAGTTGGGGACAGCGAGTGGTACGGTTCTATGATTTGGATGGAAATCTGATTGAGGTGGGAACGCCGATGTGATGCCTGGGATGTCTTACTGGGCGGGCAGTTGAATATTATGTGGAAAAGGGATATTATAAAGTTTGTTAAATAATAACAAAGTAACAAACGGCAAATAGGCAAGCGGAATCTGATGATACAGCTTGCTTGTTTGCTTTTACTGAGTACTACTTCGAAGGACGCGATATTGATGATGCGTAGGGAGCCAGTTTCGGGAAAGACCACAGAAATATAACAACTACCGGAATAGTGGTCATGGGCCACCTATTTTCTTTTCAGATAGTGTAATACTCTTCTATGCTATAATACCTCTGTCATTTATACAAAGGAACATATACAATGATTCAATCCATACATCATATAGCTATAATCTCAAGCAGCGAAGCCAGCGTAGACTTCTATAAGCATCTAGGCTTCCAAGAGATTTATCGCCGAGAACGCGTGCAAGATACTATCGTGTTGTTGCAAGGCTATGGAATCCAACTTGAGATGTTCATTGATCCAAGCCACCCTGCTAGGGCGACGGAACCGGAGAATATCGGATTGCGGCATCTTGCACTACAAGTGGATAATATCGAACAAACAGCAGAAGAACTGCAACAGGAAATTGGTCCGATTCAGACAGACTGGGTTGGAATACGATATGCCTATACCTGGGACCCAGATGGACTCCCTATAGAATTACACGAATAGAAAAGGAACTGACATGATTATCATATATATATTATTTGCCATCATAGCAATATTGATTCTTCTTGCAATCATTAAGAAGCCGGCATCTGTTTATGCTAATAATCCAGCAGAGCAGAATCCAATGGAAGGAAAGACAGTAGTCTTCGTAGAAGATGCTAGTGAGAAGGCAAATGCAGACGGAGTATGCGGACATCTGGAGATGACCGGAGAGAGTACACATCATCCGGGATTCTATGAAAAGGTGGTAAAGCGAGCGCTGGATGTTATCTTATCCCTCTGTGGATTAATTATCTTAAGTCCAGTATTTTTAGTACTAAGCTTATGGATTCTGATAGATGATCCGGGTCCTATTCTGTTTACTCAGAAGCGCTTAGGAAAAAATAAGCAATACTTCAAGCTGCACAAATTTCGTTCCATGAAGATGGCAACGCCACATGACCGCCCAACACATATGTTGGATAATCCGGAGCAGTGGATAACAAAGAGTGGAAAATTTATGCGCTCCCATTCTTTGGATGAGTTGCCACAGATTTGGGATATTTTCATTGGCAACATGAGTGTGATTGGTCCAAGACCAGGCCTATGGAATCAGGATTTGCTTACAGCAGAACGTGATAAATACCATGCGAATGAGATTAAACCGGGATTAACGGGATGGGCCCAGATTAATGGACGAGATGAGTTAGAGATCCCTGAAAAGGCTAAGATAGATGGCTATTATGCAGAAGCATTGTGTTCAGGCAAAGGATTCGGTATAGATATATGTTGCTTTTTATACTCACTTGGTGTGTTCCGAGGCGATAAAAGTGTTATTGAAGGCGGTACTGGAAGTATACATAAACTGAAGTAATATTAAGAGTAGAGAAATAGGCATTATGTGAAGGTGGCAGAGAATGCCACCTTCTTCTTTATGATACGGATTCAGGTGTAGGAGGGAGGAGATTGGCTTTATCAAGCTTAGCAAATTTGATATGAGAAATTATAAATGTATATTATATAATTAGGTATGTTATAATGTCTTTTTGACAGAACGTGCTTAAAATCCGTATTCAAGTTAGGAGATAATAATTGATAGTGCTTTTATTTGTCTTGCCTTTTTTTGTCGGGGGAGTATTCAAAGACGAGAAAAGATTTGTTGAACGATATGTTAAGGGGGCAATGTTTGAATTAGCTATTTGGGGGATGTGTTATTATGTTGTACTGCTTGTAATGCGAACTAATTCGTTGAAGGTCCTTTCGGTACTCTATGAAATTGTTGTATGTCCCTTTGTAGTAGTAGGAATATGGAAAACAATATGTAAGCGCGGTTATTTTAAGTATTGGTTGAATCGCTTTTCTGTATATTATAAATCAAATAGGGTTATTTTTTTATGCTTGACCGTGCTTGTTTTTTATCAATTAGTTCGTATAGGTATAGGTATGCCTTTTCAAGCACGGGATTTAATAGCGTATGATCCCCTTGTTACACGAATGGTTGAGTCTGGTTTAATATACGCGCCTCCAGCGTCGGACTTTTTTATACCAGAACAGTTAGTGAGCATTTCTTCAAAGTATATTACAACACCATGGTATGTATATGAAGCGTTTTGGGCGCAGTTATTAAATGTACATTCGTTAATTGTTAGCAAAACTCTCATACCTATCTATATACTTTTGCTTACGTATCTATCTCTATGGTTGCTCTCTGGTGAGTTCTTTAGGGAAAACTTGGAAAAGAAGCTTCTTTTTGTCCTTTTTTGTGGACTGATGTTTGAAGGCCGACTGATTTTTGGTGAGCAATCTGCATATGTTTTGGTGTGGCCTTCCTGGGGAAAATCTGTGGCATCTACAATTGGGTGTACCCTCTTGTTGACGTGGTTTATTAGAAACATGAAAGTGGAATCTCTGAACTGTCAAGATATTTTATGGTTAGCAATCTTTTCGTTGTCAGGAGCGTTTACAACTGCTGCGGCAATTATGGTTTTTCCAATAGAGTTGGGTACTCTTTCATTTGTTTATTGGTTACAGAAGAAAGAATCTCGTGTGCTAATTGTTGGATTGATTGGAATACTGCCATGTGTTTTTCAATTAGTACTATTGTTTGTTTATGAAAAAGGATTATTAACTAATTGGCTTTTGGGATCTGGGACATGATTAATGATTTGTTATCTGTGCATACAGTTTTTTGGGTTAATTCAGGGTGGTTTGTATTATATCTTATTCCATGTTTTGCCTTTTTGTACAAACGTCATAGATTTGACATTACCTTTCGATGTTTAGGAACAGCAATGCTTTTGGTTATTGTATTAATGTATAACCCGTTTACAGTGTTTTTTCTTAAGAAATATATGTATGGATACATAGAGTATTCTAGAATTGGATGGAGTTTATTGCTGATTCCAGTGATATCCTTATATTTCATGAGCATTTATAGTGCAAGAAAAAAACATCTTATTGTGTTAGGGGGACTGCTGCTTCTTTTAACGTGTAAGAATGGTCTATACTACAGAATACCGGAGAATTCCTACAAGGTAAGTCAGGAAGCAGTAGAGATTGTTGAAATAATGGATGAGAATAAGCTGGGGGATGATAAATCTATCCCTATCGCATATTTATGTCCGATTACATCTAATTTAACGAGCAATATGACGCATTATGATGAAGTGTACTATGGATTAAGCTCTTATACGTCAAGATATTATGTCTTAATTACATTGGGAAACATTGACAAAATAAAGGCGGGGTATGATTTGCCATATGTTGTTATATGTAAAGATGATGACACGTTATGGCTTGAGAAAAATGGTTACATATTAGAAGGTGAAACTGAAACAACAAAAGTGTATAAACATTATACTATTGAATAATAATCTATTAAAAAAAGGACATTCATATTATGAGGCATATTTTGATTGTTTCGCAGTATTTTTTCCCGGAGAGTTTTCGAATCAATGATGTAGCGAAGGAATGGGTGAAGCGAGGCAATAAAGTGACTGTGGTGACCGGTATCCCGAATTATCCACAGGGGCAGTATTTTGAAGGGTATGATAAGAAAAATCGGAGAAGAGAGACATGGGAAGGTGTTGATATAATTCGGTTACCCATTCGCCCAAGAAAAAGTGGATCATGGAATTTGGCGGTGAATTATTTATCATTTGTTTTTCAGGGACGCAAATGGATTAAACAGACTAATATAAAAGCAGATATTGTTTTTACCTATGAAGTATCACCCATGACGCAAGCATTGATTGGTGTGTGGTATGCTCAAAAATGTAAGATTCCACATATTTTGCATGTTACTGATTTATGGCCGGAGAATGTTGAAATAATTACAGGTATACATAGTAAGTTCGTTCTGGCCCCTATACAGTGGATGGTAGATTACATCTATAAGCGATCGGCAAGGATTTTGACATCATCTCGAAGCTTCATAGATGCTGTTAAATGCAGAGGAGTTCTCGAAAGTAAGATAGATTTTTGGCCGCATTATGCGGAGGACTTTTATCAACCATTGGAGAGGGAGCCACTCCCTGATTTTTCAGATGATGGCTCTTTCAATGTTGTTTTTGCGGGGAATATCGGTTATGCACAAGGGTTAGGATTACTACCCGAAGTCGCAATTCGGTTAAGAGAAAAGAACAAACGTGTTCATTTTACAATTATTGGTGATGGAAGATTTAAGTCAGAATTAGAAAGAATGATTCATGAAAAGAATTTGGAAGATTATTTCGTTATTCTTGGAAGGAAACCGGCAGAAGAGATACCAAAGTATTTGGCTTATGCAGATGCTTTACTGATTTCGCTCTCTAGAAGTAAGGTCTTTTCAATTACAATTCCGGCGAAGACTCAATCGTGTTTGGCTTGTGGAAAGCCAGTTTTAGTTTCTGCTGATGGTGAAGTTCAGGATATCATTATTGAGGCTAATGCAGGGTTGGCAAGTGCAGCCGAAGATGCTAGTGGACTTACAGAGAATATAGTGCGAATGATTGACATGCCACAAGGTGAATTACACCTTATGGGTGAAAATGCATTGAAGTACTCGAAGATTAATTTTGGAAAGAATGAATTGTTAGATAAACTTGATAGGATAATGGACGAGGAGATAGAAAATGTCTAGTTTTAATAATGCAACACTTTTAATAACTGGGGGAACGGGCTCATTTGGAAACACTGTATTAAAGCATTTTTTAACGTCAGATATTGGCCAAATTAGAATCTTTTCAAGAGATGAGAAGAAGCAGGACGATATGCGACACGAATTACAGGCAAAGTATCCGGATTATGCTTCTAAAGTGAAGTTTTATATTGGTGATGTCAGGGATATTCAATCTATAAGAGACGCTATGCCAGGGGTCGATTACATTTTTCATGCAGCGGCATTGAAACAAGTTCCATCTTGTGAGTTTTTTCCAATGCAAGCGGTTAAAACGAATATTGAGGGTACCGATAATATGCTCCATGCTGCTATTGAAGCCCGGGTGAAGAAAGTTGTATGCCTGAGTACGGATAAAGCTGCATATCCAATCAATGCTATGGGAATAAGTAAGGCAATGATGGAACACGTTATTACAGCAAATGCTCGTGTTGCAGCAGAACAAGGTAATACAGTCATTTGTTGTACTAGATATGGTAACGTTATGTGTTCACGTGGTTCTGTTATTCCGCTCTTTGTCGAGCAGATTAAGAGTGGTAATCCTATCACGATTACTAATCCAGATATGACAAGATTCTTGATGAATCTTGATGAGGCGGTTGACCTTGTCGAGTTTGCGTTTAAACATGCAAATCCAGGGGATTTATTTGTTCAAAAGGCGGACGCAAGCACGATTGGTGACTTGGCCAAGGCTGTTCAACAATTATTCGGAGATACAGGAACTAGAATAATTGGAACGCGTCACGGAGAAAAGTTATATGAAACACTTTTGACCATGGAAGAAAGATTAAGAGCGGAAGATATGGGTGATTATTTCCGTGTATCGGCGGACAATCGAGACTTAAACTACGATAAATATTTTGTGAAAGGAGAAGTGCAAACTCAGGCAAATGAAGCTTATACCAGTCACAATACAGTAAGGTTAGATGTGGATGGTACAATTAAGAAATTGTTAACTACAGATTTTGTGCGTGAAGAATTGGAGTTGCGATGATGAAGTTTTTGGTGCTTGGATGTAATGGTATGGCAGGCCATACTATAGGCCTGTATTTAAAAGAGCGCGGGAACAAGGTAGATGGATTTGCTAGAAGAGAGAACCCTTTATTTAGTACTCATGTAGGCGACGCAAGGGATTTATCATATTTACAAGAGATAATTGTAAATGGTAAGTATACTGCAGTTATTAACTGTATTGGTATACTAAATGCATTTGCGGAGAATGATCATGAGGCAGCAACATTCCTAAATTCATACTTGCCGCACTTTCTTGAGAAGATAACGAGTAATACAGACACTCGTGTCATTCATATAAGCACAGACTGTGTTTTTAGTGGTAAAAGGGGAAATTATTCTGAAATGGATTTCCCAGATGGGGAAACATTTTACGATCGTTCCAAGGCATTGGGGGAACTTATTAATGATAAAGATTTGACGATAAGATCCTCAATTATTGGCCCAGATTTAAATCCAAATGGAATAGGCTTATTTAATTGGTTTATGCAGCAAGATGGGCCTATAAAAGGATTCTCTCGAGCAATATGGACAGGGCAGACAACACTTCAGCTTGCAAAGTCAATTGAAGAGGCAATCCATCAAGATGCACATGGATTATATAATTTGGTCCCGAATACTAGTATTAATAAATATGAATTACTGTGTTTACTTAATAAGTATTTTAGAAATAATGCTGTGGAAATTGTTCCGGATGACAATTTTGTCGTGGACAAAAGTCTAGTACGCAAAAACTTTTCTCTGTTGGATTACACGGTTCCTGATTACGAGCAGCAGGTGGTAGAGCTATTTGATTGGGTGTTACGCTATAAGTCTCTTTATAATCATTACAAGCTATAAGAAGAGGAGCTATTTATGGAACATAGAAAATTACGGTTAATGACTGTCGTTGGCACTAGACCAGAAATCATAAAAATGTCAGAAATAATAAAATCTGCAGATGTTTATTTTGAACAAATACTTGTACATACCGGCCAGAACTACGATTATGAATTAAATAAAGTCTTTTTCGAGGAACTCGGATTACGTGAGCCAGATTACTATCTTGGTGTTGTAGGTGAGAATTTAGGGCAGACTATGGGAAATGTAATATCAAAATCCTATGAGTTGATGGAAAAAGTAAAACCGGATGCACTTATTGTCTTGGGAGATACAAATTCTTGCTTGTGCGTAATATCTGCGAAGCGTTTAAAAATCCCGGTATTTCACATGGAAGCTGGTAATAGGTGCAAAGATGAAAATTTACCTGAGGAAGTGATTCGTCGGATAGTCGATGTTACTAGTGATGTGAATCTTTGCTATTCCGAACATGCGCGGAGATATATTTTAGACTCTGGAGTCAAACCTGAGTATACCTACGTCGTTGGTAGCCCGATGGCAGAGGTGCTTAGACAATGTCAAACTCAAATTGAACAGAGTAACATTTTAGAAAATCTTGGGCTAGAGCCTGGAAAATACATTTTGCTCTCGGCGCATCGTGAAGAGAACATTGATATTGAGGATAATTTCCTAAGCCTTATGAATGCAGTAAATGAAATGGCTGAGACATACGATATGCCAATACTTTATTCCTGCCATCCACGTAGCAAGAAATATATTGAGAAAAGGCATTTTGTATTTGATAAAAGGGTAATTCAACATAAGCCATTAGGTTTTTTTGATTATAATTGCCTGCAACGTAATGCATTTTGCGTGGTATCCGATAGTGGAACAATTCCAGAAGAAAGTGCATTCTTTAAATTTCCAGCTGTTTCTATTAGGACAAGCACAGAGCGGCCAGAGGCAATGGATAAGGGCGTGTTTACCATAGGTTCCATTACATCTGAACAGATTTTGCAGGCGGTAGATTTGGCGGTGACAATGCATGCAAATGGAAATCTTGGGTTGGATGTCCCAGCATATTCAGACGCTAATGTAAGTACAAAAGTTATAAAGCTGATTCAAAGCTATGTTGGAATTGTAAATAAAATGATATGGAAGAAGTAGGGCGATGCGGCGAGTATTAATTACTGGGGCAAATTCATATATTGGTGTTAGTTTTGAAGAATACGTTAGAACGCATTATTCTTCAGAAATAAGCATATCAACTATTGATATGCGGGATGGAAGCTGGAAACAAAAAGATTTCAGTGAATACGATGTCGTTTTTCATGTGGCTGGAATAGCTCATGTAGATTTAAAAAAAGCTGATACAGAGATTAGAAACTTGTATTATTCAGTTAATACTGATCTTGCAATTGATACGGCAAGGAAAGCAAAGAAAGAGAAGGTTAGTCAGTTTATTTTTATGTCTTCAGCAATTATTTACGGAGAATCTGCACCTTACGGTGTAAAAAAGGTGATAACAGCTGAAACGAGTCCGGCTCCAGCAAATTATTATGGCGATAGCAAATGGCAAGCAGATAAGGGCATTCAGGAGTTAGAAAACCAGAATTTCAAAGTGTGTATTCTTCGACCTCCGATGATTTATGGAAGGAATAGTAAGGGAAATTACCCGTTGCTGTCTAAAATAGCTAGAAAGATGCCTGTGTTTCCAGATGTTGAAAACGAACGATCAATGTTATATATCGAAAACTTATGTGAATTTCTTTGCCAAATAATTATGCGAGGCAAGAGAGGTATTTTTTGGCCACAGAACGCTGAGTATACGAAAACATCTGATATGGTAAAAATGATTAGCAATGTATTAGGCCATAGAATTTTTGTCACAAAGGCTCTTAATTGGACAGTTGCTTTTGCATCACATTTTCCGGGTAAAGTATCACAAATAACGAATAAAGCGTTTGGTAATTTGAGTTACGATCAGAAAATGAGTCAATATGATTTTGTATATCAATGCGTAGATTTAAATACGAGTATTGAGCGTACAGAAGCGTAAAAGGTATGGTAAGTATGGAAAAGAAGGTAAACGTTATGGTTTATGCGCTGCCGAATGTTTCTGGTGGTGGCTATAGTGTGATTGAGAACTTATACAAAGATATCGATGAACACAAAGATGCTTTTCCTGAGATTCATTGGCATTTTATAGTTGGAAGGCCAGGACTTGAAGATACAGAGTGTATTACCGTTCATAATGAGGAAGATTCGCGTAGAAGTTATTTTAGCAGAGTGATTTTTAATGCCAAAGGATTGAAGCGTTATATTGAAAAATATGATATCCGAGCAATTATTTCTATCAATATGTTAGTAGGCGGAGTGAATATTCCGAGTATTATTTCATTTCATAACGTTCTTCCATTTTATCATTGTGGGTTTAATGTATTTGATCGTGGTATTGATATCGTTAAACAAATGTTAATTAACCGAATGATAATAGAATCGATTTCCAATGCCAATTATGTTGTAATACCGAGTAAGTGGATAGAGGATGTTATGATTAATCGGTATGGAATTCGTAAAGAAAAGATACGCATTTCTCCAATTGGAACACCTGAAATGTGTTCATTTGATGATAGGAAAGATGACGAAATCGAATATCAGGGGGAAATGATATTTGTTTATCCTGCATCAGGATTTCCATACAAAAACCATATGGTTATTGCAAAGGCGGTTGAAAGGCTTAAAGCAGATAATGTGTCTGGTTTTAAAGTACTCTTCACAGGTGAAGTGGGTAATGGAAAGACCATGCGCAAATTGAAGAAGATTGTTCAGATGGAAGAACTTCCTATTGAGTTTTACGGAATGGCAAGTCGAGAAACACTGGCATCATTTTATCGTAAGGGTGTATTAATTTTTCCTTCAAAAATTGAGACAGATGGCTTCCCTTTATTGGAAAGCATGGCTTGTGGCGGGAAAATCATTGCTGCAGATATGCCGTATGCTAGAGAAGCATTATCCGGTTATGAACATTGTGAATTCTTTTGCCCTGATGATGCACAGACTTTAGCTGAGTATATGAAGAATATGATCTCTCAGAAAAGCTTAAACTTAAATCGCGTTGGGCGTATTGCTAATGTAAAGCCGAGGTCTGAAGTAATAGTTTCCCTGATAAGAGAAATTGTAGAGCAAAAATAGGAAATGGATGTAGCCGTTTTATATGAAAGTTTTAGTTACCGGAAATAATGGGAAATTTGTTAAATATTTAAAGAGCTATGCATCTAAGAATAAGCGAGATTGGGAATTTGATTTTATCTCGCTTCGAACAGATTCCTGGAGACAGGTAGATATGTCTTCCTATGATGCTGTATTTCATTGCGCAGGAATTACAAGTGCTCCAGGTGATGATTATAAGATGTTTAAAAAGATTAATGTAACTCTGACAGAGGAACTATTTCGTCAAGCGATTGAGCAGAGGGCAAAGCAGTTTGTATATTTGAGTTCGATGGCTGTCTATGATGGCGTGGGCTGGGGATTTGGTAAAGAAGGATTGATAACGCTTGATACTGAGCCACGGCAAAAAACGAATTATGGAAAAAGTAAATACGAAGCGGAAAAGGCAATTAAGGCTGAAATGGCTGGTAATACTAAGGTTTCAATTATTAGGGCGCCTTCAATTGTTGGTGGGGGAATGGAAGCATATTTTGCTCGATATGTGAAATTTGCGAGAATACCATTTATTCCAATTCCAGTCATACATGAAGAGGCGAAAAGAAGTTTTGTCTATGTAGATACATTAATAGAGTTTGTATGTAATATAATTCAAAATACTGCCGAAGGTGTTTTTTTTCCACAACAGTATCCTCCCTTGTCGGTTTCAGAAATGATGTCTGTTGTTTGTGAAGCAATGGGAAAACCTAAAATAAAAAGTAAGATAGTTGGTAGGATTATTCCTGGCGCGATACAGAATAGGTTCTTTTCTCAGATTTGTTATGATAGCAAGTTAAATGAGAACGAAAATAGGATGGTACCTTATATTTCTAGTAAAGAAGCGATTATTCATGCAATAAATGAATAATGTGAGTTTAGGAGTTTAATAATGGACGAATTATTTTTTAGCGTTACTATTTCAGCATACAATGCATCTTCGTTTATCTTTGATACATTGGATAGCGTACGAAATCAGACATATAAGAATTTTGAGGTTATTTTAGTAGACGATGGTTCTCCTGAGAGAATGGAAAGTGCTATTGCAAAGTACAAGGAGATGTATCCGGATTTTCCACTAAGGTATATTTGGCAAGAAAATGAAGGGCCAGGAGGAGCAAGAAGAAGGGGCGTGGTGAATGCAAAATATGAATATGTTGCCATGCTCGATCATGATGATCGATGGACTCCGGATAAGCTTCAAGTAATGCATGATGTAATAAAAGAAAATGATGCTGATGTATATTATCATGATGAGAGACTGATTTTCACAGATGGCAGTTCGCGAAGTGTGGATTATCGTGAATTGGGAGATGATCCATTAACTGATTTGATAATTAATGGTAATTGCTTATCCACTTCTGCAGTTGTAGTAAGAAAAACCTTTTTTATGGAGTGCGACCCATATTCAGATCGTCAGCGCTATGGCGAGGATTATGAGTGCTGGATACGTTTGGCGAAGGCAGGTGCAAGATTCTATCATGTAGAACGTCCTTTGGCTGAGTATGTTAGAAGTGCCGAGAGCTTAACGATGGTAAATGAAGACTATACAAGAGCGATGAACGATCGAATTGTTGACTTTTATGATTACTTGAATTCTGACAAGTTCTCGAAGGATGATATTCAGCGAATGAAGGAAGAGCGAAGAGTGTATAATGAGTTCTTGCTAGGAAGGTTTTATCATAATCGAAAGGACTACTATAAAGCAAGAAAATACTATTTTAATGCAATTAAACATGGGCAACATAGTTTTAAAACTTTTGTTGCATATGCAATGAGTTTATTTCATATAAGATTGAGAGGATAATTTTTCTAAAAAGGAATAACTAGCTTAATTAGTATGCGATACAAAACGCCGTTGGAAAATGGAGGAAGAGAATAGGAATATGCGTGATCCAATCATAATGAGAAATAATAAGTGGCCTGTAGCTATGCTTTGTGTAGTGCTGCTTTGTTATTTGCCTATTTTCTATAATAATATTGGTTTTATTATTTTGGCACTGTTTTTGGCTTTAATCCTTGATAATAGGCGATACCATTGGGAAAACCTAAATGAGCAGTGTTTTTTTCTGCTGATGATTTGTTTGGCGGGATTTAAGATTATAAATGCATTAGTGCAAGGGAGCATTTCAAGAGTAAATATAATTGTTGTTACAATAGTGTCAATCCTTTTTTTTGAACAATATTTGTATTACATCCGTAGCATGGTTAAAAGAACATATGCCTATCTTTTGATCGCAAGAGTTATCTATTACTGCATTTATATATTGGCTGCGCAAGAAATTGTAAAAGCTATAAAGATCAATGGCTTACATATGTTATGGGGAGGGTACTTTTTTCAGAGTTCTTATCACTATGTGGACTGGTCGGTGATGATGATAATGTTGTTTATATTTGGCATAAAAACACACTCTTATGTATCGACTTTTATTATGACCGCAATTTGGTGGATGATTTTGCCTGCAAGAATGTACAAGCTCTTTATTTTGTCTTTTTGCGCCATATTCATTCTTATGAAAATATTTGGGGGAGATGGAATAAATCGCTTTTTAAAAAAAAATAAATCTTTTTATTTACGTTTAACCATACTGCTTCTTGTACTATCAGTAGGGTTTGCTTATTTTTGGATAATATTTGTTGTACAGAATAATAACATTTCGTCAACACGAGACTCTTTGAATGATAAATCTAACTATCAACGCTTTTCTTATGCCATTATTACATTTACTAGGATTCTTAATCGTTATGTCCCATGGCTAGGGCTAGACGAATTGAAGTATACAATGCTAAGTGCTGAGGAACTGAAGGGTGTTTATCCACATAATTCATATCTAGAAATGATTTTGGAGTATGGGCTCCTTTTTACAGTCTGCTTATGGAGAATGCTAGGAAAGTTGTTTGATAAGCTGTCAAATTGTTTAAATAACGCCTTCATTATTTCTTACATGTTATGTGCGTGCATTCTCCATAATATGTTTGAAGGATGGCGGTTATTCGCTTTTTTAGCACTTTTGTGTATTCCGGAATTTGAAAGTAAGTATTCATTTTTAATGAAACATGACGGAGTGATATTACAAAGAGGCAAAACCAGAGAAAGGTATAAATCTAGTTGTATATAATCTTTATTCACCAAGAGGTTGAAAAATGAAAAGAGATCAATTTGCTGGTCGTTATTTTATAAAAATAATTAGTTCTATTATTATTGCGCTGTGTAATATGGGAGTGCAGTTCATGCTGCCAAGGGCTCTTGATGTTGGAGAGTATGGGTTGTATACATATAACTTGAATGTTTTTACGTCAGTTGTCGTGATGGCTAATTTATCTACTTCCAGTGCACTTGTTGCGAAGTATTCAAAAAGGTGTGAAGATATTGGTTATGTGCAGTTTTATCTTTTCTTTTATGCTGTAGTTTCTTTTGTTTTAACGGTAGGAGTTATGCTTTTATTCAGGATTGAATCTATTCGGAATTCTTTCGGAGGACAATCACTCATTCTGGTGTTGTTAGGTTTAGAAGCTGCGTTAATAACAAAACTGATGTCGGATGTAATATCCATTTATGATGCTGCTGCTATATCTAGGTTTCCGTCTATTATTCATATTATATTGAGAATTGTCTTATGTGCATTTGTTGCAAGTACTTTTATTATGGGACGGTTAAATCTGAGAATGTTTTATCTTGGACAGATATCGATTATACTTGCAGTAGTCGTATTCCTTGTTTTTGAGTTTTTCAAGGATTATAAGCAGAACTATCCAGTGTATGAGAAGCGGCCAATAAAAGAATATGCAATTGAGTATTATCAGTTTTGTAAACCTTTGGTTTTTGCAGGGATTATAAGTCAAGGAATCATTATTCTAATGAATTATACGCTCCTGAAGCATGCGGGTACAACTGAGCAGGCCATGTTTGGTGCGGCATGGCAGTTAAATACATTGGTTTGTTATATCTTTTCTCCTTATGCAGAATTGATGAAACGTGAATTTGCGGTTTTGGTTAATCAGAAAGAATTGTTGGAACGAAGATTATGGCAATCGATAAAAACGATTGTTTGGATAGTAACATATTTTGCTATTTTTATCGCTGTGTTTGCACAGTGGTTACTACCGCTTCTTTTTGGTGAAAATTATAAGGGCGCAATTCTTGTTACTCAAATGATAATGATATACACGATTTTTCAGGCTTGGGGACAATTGTGTGGATCATATATGATTGCAACAGAATCAACAAAAGGATATGCAGTGCTATCTGTAATAGGGCAAGCTGTTTCGGTCGTGTGTGTGTTCCTGTTCCAGGTACCAAATTTTATTTTTGAGGATGGATTAGGTAGTTTCGGCATAGGATTGACATATATGTGTACCAATTACATTTCAGTGGTAGTCATGATGATTTATCTTACAAAAGGTGTGAAAAATGCGCATATACGTATGCATGGAATATACTTGTTGGCAATTATTTCGTGTGTGGTTTTTGCACTTTTTACTCGCTTATGCTTTGGCTCACTAATTATGCATCAGGGGCGACTTGTGCCACTTCTGGGGATTATTCTCTCAGGAATGATATATTCGTTACTTGTAGGTATAGAATTATATTTAATACCAAATCTTGTTGGCATTCAGCGGGAAACGATAAAAAGATATGCGAGAAAGATAATAATGAAATGGAAAAGATAGTAGTTTTTTTGTTTGAAGTTTATCCAGTAGAAACATATGCAAAACGATATGATTTTCATACATTAATTGAGAACGGATACCAAATTCACGTATGCAATATGGCAAGTGTTATTTCAGAGTGGCATGCGGTAGATTCTCAGCCTACATTTAATAATGAGAAAATTGAATATTTTTGCTTTAAGACAAAGGATGACTTTAAAAAATATATTTACAATTTAGGCGCAGATGCTTTTATTTGGAGTACTTTTCAGTTAACGGCAGAGTATTATTGGGTTTTCAATGTGATTTCGAGGCATAGATATGGCTTTATATGCAATGTAGATTATGTGTTCCCAAGAACTAATGCGGGAAGAAAGAAAAAGAGGCATTTGCCAACCTTATCTTGGCATCGTTATTCTAATGCTATCCTACTAAGAATGCCTAAAAAGTATATTCCAGTTCGAAAGGCAGATGCTGTTATTACGTATGGGATAGATGATGTTCAAAGAAAGTTAAACAACGTTTTATATGATAAGCATACCGTAGTAGAATTGACAAATACGATAGATTATTGTGAAAGTATTGATGCTTTAATGTCAGGTCGGACGCTTTCCTTTTTACCAGATAGATACATTTTGTTTATTGATGAATTTTTGCCATTTCATCCTGATGCTATAAAACTTGGACAAATAATCGATGCAGAGCGCTATTATTTTGAAGTTGAATCATTTCTTCATCGATTAGAAAGGTTGCTGGGGTGCCCAATTATCGTAGCTGCACACCCTAAAGCAGATTATTCAAAACATCCAGAGTGTTATAAGGGAATGAAAATAGTTCAGTTTAAGACGGCAGAACTTATCAGTAATGCTACGATAGTGGTTACACATTTGTCACTAGCAATAGGAATGATTTTGGCAAGTAAGAAACCATATATGGTTATTACAACAAATGACTTAAACGATGTGATTGATGAAGAAGGGGTTTTTGAAGATCAAGAGGCAGATATTCAACGAAAAGCTATTAATATTTCACATAATTTAGCTGATTCATCGGTCGAAAAGTATGTGGATGAGGCATTCAAAATAGGTGAAACATACTATGAGGAACAGTTAAGAAAATATAAATTGCCGGATAATCATCCTAATGCGTTGATGTCATTAGGTCAGATAATGGATAAAGCAATGAGGAGAGTAGAAGATGAAGAAAAGAGCGTTTGAAACGCTTCACGTTTTTTTTTCGCCAATTGTGGCCCGTTACAATTATGCAAGAAAAGTATCTCGATGGAGAAAAATGAATGCTCACAACAGTACAATAATTAGTGAATGGTGCCCGATTGATAAGGTTACCGTAGGAAAGCATACTTATGGAAAAATCAATGCACATTGGTATGGCCAGTCAGATGAACGAATTGAGATTGGAAACTATTGTTCTATTGCAGGAGAAGTCCATTTTGTAATGGGAGGGGAGCATGATTACAAAAGAATATCGACATTTCCTTTCTCTGAAAAAGTATTTCATGACGGAATTGATGGAATATGCAAAGGTCCAATTATTATCGAGGATGATGTGTGGATTGGATTTGGTGTCATAATATTGTCGGGTGTAAGAATTGGGAAGGGCAGTGTTATTGCTGCTGGAAGTATAGTCACCAAAGATGTTCCGCCTTATTCCATTTGGATTGGGAATAGCGTTAAGAAAAAACGTTTTTCCGATGCTATTATTTCTGAATTGAGCAAAATTGACTATTCATCGTTAGCGTGTGACAAATATAAGTTATTTATTGATACAAGAATTACTGAGGAAAATGTAGGTTTAGTTGTAGAAAAACTGTTGAATTGAGGATTTTGTGAGTAAGAAAACGTATTATGATAAACTGGATGTTATTAAAGGATTTGCTATAATACTAGTGATTTTAGGACATTGTATTCAATGTGGTAGTGGGATAATAGTTTTTAGCTTTTGCTCAATTATGCCAGAATACGAGTTCTTATTTTTAAAAGAGATGGGACAGGAATCAGGTGGAATATATATTCTTCAAACATGGGCGAATGCGGTAATGATACGTTTCCTGCATGGGGTGAATCATAGTGTTCTACTAAACGTGGTTGAAGCGGGCATGGTCTGCTGTGTTTGCTATTTTGGGGTAAAAGCTATTTCACGAAATAGCTTTTTGGCATTAATACTATTTGGAAAAAGAGGTGCTTAGTATGAGCAAGGTTGCTATAGTTATTTTGGTATATCGCGATAGTGAGTCGGCAATCAATCTGGTGAATTCAATCAAGAACAAAAGTGTTGTAGATGAGATTATCCTTGTTGATAATTGTTCTCCGGATGACTCTTTTTTGCGTTTAAAGAAGATAGAAGATAGTCATGTACATGTAATTCAAACAACAGCAAATGATGGAATAGCAAAAGGAAACAATTATGGAGCTGCCTATGCAAAAGAATTATGTCCAGATGTGGATTACTATTTGTTTTCTAATCCAGATGTTATTGTTGATGTTGAAAGTATAAGGAATATGGTTTCCTTCTTGGAGAATAATTCGGATGTTGGGGCAGTTTGTCCAATGGAATTGACAAAGGAAAAAGAGTTTGCTAGAGACTTTGCATGGCGAATGCCGACGTATTGGACAATGGTAAAAAGTGTTTTGCCGATATATACAAAGCTAAATAGTTACAAAAAAGAATTTCTTTGGTTCTATGATGTGGAAGAAGCGACAAAGCAAGAGGTTTTTTACGCAGATGTGTTGATAAGCTGCTTTATAATGGTTCGACGTACTGCGTATGAATTAGTAGGAGGTTTTTATGAGAAAACCTTCCTGTATAATGAGGAAAACTTTTTGGCATTTCGCTTAAATGAAAACGGAATAAAACGAGCGGTATTAATGAAATATCCAATAGTTCATCTGGGATGTACTTCAATGCAAAAAACCAACAACAAGTGGGAATGGAAGGCAAGAATACTTTTTGATAGTAGTTATATTTTCTTGAGGGATTGCCTGAAGAAATCAAAGATTGCTCTTTGTTTTTTTTCAATGTGCTTCTATTTTGGCGTTTTTGAAAGAAAACTATTTAGGCTTCTTAGTGGTAAAGAAATGAACTAAAACATTATATTATGTTCATGAGGAAGGATAGTAATATGAAAGTTCTCATTACTGGTGCAAATGGATATTTAGGTCAAGGAGTTGTTAAGCAATTATTGGATCAAGGACATACTGTAATTGCAACAGATTTTTCAACAGAACATGTTGATATCAGAGCAGAACGAATTCCAGGAGACTTGTTTAGTATCGATAATCCATATGAATATTATGGTAAGCCAGATGTTCTTGTTCATCTTGCTTGGAGAGATGGATTTGTGCATTTCTCAGATGCGCACGTTGAGGATATGCCCAAACACTATGATTTTATAAAGAAATTTGTTAATACTGATATCAGTTTAATATCTGTAATGGGGTCTATGCATGAAGTTGGATTTTATGAAGGCTGTATTAGGGAAGATACCCCATGTAATCCTGTTACACCATATGGGATTAGTAAGAATGCACTTCGTCTTCTTACAGAAATGCTTTGTAAACAGTCAAATAAACCATTTGTGTGGCTGAGAGGATATTATATTGTTGGAAACAATTCAAGAGGATCTTCGATATTTGCCAAAATAGTAGCCGCTGAAGAAGCAGGTGAATCAGAGTTCCCTTTTACAAAAGGACAGAATCAGTTTGACTTTTTGAATTATGAAGATTTTTGTTATTATGTATCAAGGGCTGTATGTCAGACCCAAGTGCAGGGCGTTGTGGAAATATGTTCTGGTCAGCCCGAAAAATTGGCAGACCGAGTAGAACGATTTATTCGGGATAATAAATACAAAGTACGCTTAAAGTATGGTGTATATCCAGATCGTGTATATGAATCTAAAGCGGTCTGGGGAGATAGAACAAAGATAGATTATATTCTTGAAAATTGTAATAGATAGAAATACATTCTTTTATACTAAGGACGGATTGATGATGGGTGATATGATAAAGTTTGTAAGTGAATCAAATATAACCATCGCTGAAGTGATGCAGCAAATTAATAATAATAATGGTGGGATTCTTTTTTTTACAAATAAAGAACATAAACTCGTTGGGTGTATTACGGATGGTGACATCAGAAGATATCTCTTATCTGGAGGGAACATTTCCGATAATGTGTTTTCTGCTGCAAACAGTACTCCACAATTTGCGACTACTAAAGCAGAGGCAAAACGTTTGTATAAGACGAATAATGGAAAAGCAATTCCGATTTTGAATGAAACCGGTGAAATAGTATCGATCTATATGGGGAAGGAGATGACTGGTGCCCCAAAGAATCCAATTCGGATACCGGTTGTTATAAATGCAGGGGGTAAAGGTACGAGATTGGATCCGTATACCAGAGTGTTGCCTAAGCCTCTAATCCCGGTTGGTGAATTGCCAATTATAGAGTTGATTATGAAAGAATATCAAAACTATGATTGTAAGGATTTTCATATCATTGTTAATTATAAGCGTGAATTAATGAAAGCATATTTTTATGAGTGTGATGAGCAATATAATATTACTTGGCATGATGAAGATATACCACTGGGTACTGGTGGTGGCTTAAGCTTACTGCGGGGAAAGATGAATACAACTTTCTTTTTTGCAAATTGTGATGCACTTTTGACTTCAGACTATGAGGACATGCTAAAGTTTCATCGTGAAAATGGAAATGTGATTACAATGATTTGTGCATATAAGAACCTTAGCATTCCTTATGGTGTTGTTGAGATGGGAAAAGATGGTGTTATTGAGAAGATGACAGAGAAACCTTCTATGTCATTTTTAACTAACACAGGAATCTATATTGTTGAACCAGAAGTGATAGATGATATTGAGGATGGTGAGGTAATAGGGTTCCCGGATATTATAGAACGTGAAAAGGCAAAAGGAAAGAAGGTTGCTGCCTATCCTATTTCTGAAAATGACTGGATGGATATGGGACAATTACCGGAATTGGAGAAGATGCGCATTAAACTCTATGGAGAATAGAGAGGGTTATAAAGCATGGGAAGAAAACTATTGTTAATCGGGGGCGGCGGACATTGCAGATCTGTTATCGACAGTGCCTTGGCCCTGAGTATATTTGAACAGGTTGGAATAGTGGATACCAAGGCAGATGATTGCCTTGGTGTGACAATTGTGGGACGGGATGAAGACATCCCGTCACTTGTTATGTCTGGGTGGACAGATGCTTTTGTTACGGTAGGCAGTATCGGAGATACAAGTGCGAGAAGACGATTATATGAGTTAGCAGCAAAAGCTAATTTAAATATGCCCGCAATTATTGATCCAAGTGCTATTGTTGCAGCGAATGCTAAGATAGAATCTGGTGCATATGTGGGTAAGGGAGCAATTATAAACACCAATGCATGGGTGGGGACTGGTGCGATTATCAATACAGGGGCTATCGTTGAACATGATTGCATGATAGGCGATTTTTCACATGTTAGTCCTGGCGCAACGGTTTGCGGCCAGGTAACAGTAGGAAATGATTCCCATATTGGAGCAGGAAGTGTGGTGCGCCAAGGGTCTGTGATTGGACATCATGTGCTTGTTGGGGCAGGAAGCATTGTAGTGTCGGATTTGCCAGATGAAGTAACAGCATATGGAAATCCCTGTAAGGTGGTAAAATAAATGAGTGTATATATCATAGCAGAAGCGGGTGTTAATCATAATGGCAGTTTTGAGCTGGCGTGTCAGTTGGTTGACGCCGCAAAGGCTGCGGGTGCAGATTGCATTAAGTTTCAAACATTTAAGGCAGAGAAGCTAGTGTCGCATAATGCGAAGAAAGCAGAGTATCAGAAAGCTACAACAGGAGATTCTTCACAGCAGGAGATGCTCAAAAAGCTAGAATTATCATATGATCAATTCATCGACCTAAAAAAGTATTGTGAACAGGAAGGAATATGCTTTTTATCTACTCCATTTGATTTTGACAGCATCAAGTTTCTTGATTCGCTAGATATGCCATTTTGGAAGATACCATCTGGGGAGATTACAAACTATCCATATCTTGTTGCATTAGCTAAGACAGGTAAGCCGGTAGTTATGTCTACTGGGATGTGTGAGATGCATGAGATACATGAGGCGATTAGTGTATTAAGAGCGAATGGTGTAGGAGATATTAAACTCCTTCATTGTAATACAGAGTATCCAACTCCATATGAAGATGTAAATCTGAACGCAATGAAGACAATACGAGAAGAATATGGATTAGAAGTGGGGTATTCAGATCACACAAGGGGAATAGAAATCCCGGTGGCGGCCGTTGCTATGGGAGCAACAATTATTGAAAAACATTTTACACTAGATCGAAACATGGAAGGCCCTGATCATAAGGCAAGTCTTGAACCGGATGAATTAAAAGCAATGGTAGAAAGTGTTCGTCATGTTGAAAAGGCATTAGGAAATGGCGTGAAAGAGCCTTCAGTATCCGAAAAAAAGAATATCAATGTCGCTCGAAAGAGCATTGTAGCTAGTAGAACAATAGAGGTTGGAGAAGTCTTCTCTGAAAATAATCTCACGGTGAAGCGGCCCGGAGATGGTATTAGCCCAATGCGTTGGAATGAAGTGATTGGTCAAGTGGCAAAGCGTAGATATGAAGAGGATGAACAGATAGAATTATGAAAAGGATAGCAGTAGTAACCGCTACTCGAGCTGAATACGGTTTATTAGCACCTGTAATTAAAGAGTTGCGAAAAGAAGAGTCAGATACATTTCACGTGGACTTGATTGTGACAGGTACTCATCTTAGTGAAAAGTATGGAAACACAATCGATGAAATCATAAATGACAATGTGCGTGTGGATTATCAGGTGCCAGTTTCTGTAAAATCAGAGACAGAATTAGATATCTCTAGTAACCAAGCGGAAGTGCTGGTGAAATTTACGGAATTGTTTATGCGGCAGAAATATGATGGCATCGTTTTGCTGGGCGACCGTTATGAAACTCTTGCTGTTGCTATTGCTGCTGGTAATACGCGGACACCAATTTTTCATCTTTGTGGTGGGGATACAACTGAAGGTGCAATTGATGAATGGATTCGCCATTCAATTACGAAGATGAGCTATTTGCATTTTGTAACAAATGAGGATAGTAGACGTAGAGTAATCCAGATGGGTGAATCCCCAGATCGTGTCTTTAATTATGGGTCAACAAGTATTGATAATGTTTTACGTGTGGCGGATATGACAAAAGAAGAAGCGCTTGGTAGTATTGGCTTAAAAATGTGTAAATATGCGCTTTGTACATATCATCCGGTAACTATGGAGAATAGCTCTATTGATGAACAAATGGATGAGTTCCTGAAGGCAATTCAAACTTTCCCAGAAATAGAATTCATAGTTACGAAGTCAAATGCAGATCAAGGTGGTGCTCGTATTAATGAACTGCTGGATGAAGCAGCTGAACGTATCGGTAATTTGCATGTATATACTTCATTAGGTGTGAGAAGATATTTGTCGTTAATGAAATATGCAGAATTTGTTCTCGGGAATTCATCAAGTGGAATCATTGAGACTCCTGTATTCCATGTTCCGACAGTAAATGTAGGAGCTCGTCAGAAGGGAAGGCTACAGGCGGAAAACATCATTAATTGTAATGATAGCTGTCAGGATATATGCAATGCTATTAAAATGGTCAGGGAAAATGCTTTTATTGAGGCTTGCAGAAAATGTAGTAGTTATTACGGCACTGGAAGTGCTGCAAGCAGAATTGCGGCGAAAATAGTTGAAGAAGTATCAGATAGTCGAATTAATATAATGAAAACATTTTACATTGAGAATGCTTATAATTGTGAATAATAATATGTCTAATACAAGTAATCGTGTACTCGGAGCATATATTATGCCTTTATTAAAAAAACAAAAGACTATGAAAAGTGGGAGAATAACGAGTGATAAACATATTTAGTTTGGGAAACAAAGAGAAAGCATTATTAATTGTTACTTATATAATTGTAGGTGCTTCAATTTTGTATGCGATACTACCCATGCTTGTTTACAGAGGGGATTATGTATTCACAATACATGATGGATTGGACGGCTATGGTGGTGTCGTTCAGTACATACATGACAACGGTCTCTCACTTATCATGAATTTGGGTGTAGATTTTAATAATGCAGACTTGTCGTCATATTTCTATATATTATCTTGTGATGCATATACTATTTTATGCTGTGTTTTTGGCCTTGTGACAGGTCAGATTATCAATAGGATAATTGGTGTTCTTATTGGATTCTTTTCAATGAGACTATTTTTAAATAAAGTATTTCCGCCGGCGGATATGATGCATAGATGTTGTATCCTGATTGCGTCAGCGGCATATGCAGTGACACCTATTGCACCGAACAGGATTATAGCATTTGCTACTTTGCCGCTGGCAGTTTTGTTGTATTTAGAGTTAAAAGATAATGAGAAGTTTTCAAAACTGACGCTTCTTGCATTTTTTATTCCGTTTTTTTCACTTTTTGCTGGAGCGGTAGTTTTTATTATTGGATTTTGGACCTTTTTTATGATGGTCCATTTTGTTATGAAAAAGAGCGTTAATAAAAACCTTGTCATAGGATTTATTCTCATGGTTTTTTCTGCAATTATCGTGAATCGCTCGTATTTTATCATGGCGTTTGGTGATAACAACCGGAGGTTGTTGTCAAGATTATATCACAATGATTTTTGGACCCCCTTTAAAAACTATTTATTAGATGGGCAATATCATTCGTCTGGCTTACAAGGACTATTGATGCTGGCGGTGTTATTATTGATGACGGCATGGATGCTTTGTTATCGGCTTGAAAATGCTAATGATATAACAAGTGAATATAAGAAAAGTGCTATTTTGATTATAGCAGGATGGGTGCTGTGGTTTGGGTCTGCTCTTTTGCTTGCGGCAAGGGAAGCAGGATTGGAAACAGGTATAATATTTATAGATGGATTTGCATGGGGTAGATTAATTGGGTTTATGAGACCTGCTTGGTATATCATGATAATTTCATTTGTTGCTATAAAACCTAAGGAAAAGATTTTTAAAAACAATGTAACTGGTGGAATTGCAGGAGTAGTCTTAGGAATATTTGTATGGTATGGATTGAGACTTTTCCTTGGCAGTGGTTACACTACAACGTTAGTAAAGTTTCAATACGTAGAACTATGTGCAAAATTAGGTTTTTTATTATTCTCTATTCTTATATTTACATCGTACAATCTTAGAGAATACTTAATATATGTATTGTTATGTATCCAGATGGTTTATGTGATGATTTCTTCGACGATATATAATGACACCGGAATAACTTTAATTGCCAAAATTACGGATGATAGATCAGATGGTTCTATTACCCTTAATGAGTTCTATTCTACAGAACTGTTTGATGAAATAAAAAAAGATATTGCTTATGATGGAGAACTAGTTGCAGCCTATGGATATCACCCGGCGGTGCTCCAGTATAATGGATTTCATACTATAGATAGATATGAGTCTGTTCACTCTATGAAAATGCAGGATGAGTTTCGAGAAATAATAGCGCCTGCTTTGGAAAAATATCCTAATTATAAAGAGTACTATGATGGATGGGGAGGAAGAATGTATTTATATGGAGAACTGGGATACGGAAATACTAGAGTTAAAGATCTTGGTGAATATCCACTCTATATCAACACAGATGCTTTCAAAAAATATGGTGGTCGATATATTCTGTCCAAGGCTGTAATAAGCAATGCCAAAGAAATAAACTTGAAATTAGTCAATGATTATAGCATGGAAGACAGCATATATCATATTTTCCTTTACGAAGTAAAATAAGCGTGGGAGGTAAGATTAATAATGAGAAGAGTATCGATTGTTGTTCCTCTGTTCAATGAAGAAGGAAATGTGCGACAATTACATAAAGAAATACTGGATGTATGTAAGCAAAACAATTATACATTTGAAATAATATTTGTGGATGATGGATCTTGTGATAATACAGTAGATGAATGTAAAATGCTAAAACCCCTAAAACTGATTCAAATGAGACGAAACTTTGGCCAAACGGCAGCAATGGATGCAGGCATAAAAATGGCTCAATATGAATTTGTGGTAACAATGGATGGGGACAGGCAGAATGATCCGGCAGATATTCCACGTATGATAGAGTATCTTGAGGAAAACAATTTGGATGTTGTTTCTGGATGGAGGAAGAATCGTAAAGATACATTAATGAAGCGCTTTACGAGCCGTGGAGCAAATTTCCTTCGCTGGTTAATAGTGCATGATGGAATACATGATAGTGGATGCTCCTTAAAAATATATCGAAAAGAATGCTTTGAAGGTATTAATTTATATGGTGAGCAGCATCGTTTTATACCTGCGTTGTTAAAAATTAAGGGATTTACTATAGGGGAAATAGAAGTAAATCATAGACCACGTGTTGCGGGAAAAACAAAGTATAACTGGAAGAGAACCATTAAAGGTTTTGTGGATATGATTTCTGTCTGGTTTTGGAATAAATATGCATCTCGACCTTTACATTTGCTTGGTGGGACAGGGTTGGGCTTTATAGGATTGGGCTTTATCTGTGGCATATGGTCAGTTGTTCTGTTTATACAGGGACGAAAGATGTCTAACAATATATTTCCTCCTTTATTTACAATTTTTTTTGTGATAATTGGGCTTTTACTTTTTGTGTTTGGTTTGATGAGCGAGATTATGATGAAGACTTATTATGGAACACATGTAGATACTCCATACAGTATAAAGGAAATAAAAGAGTTTCCTGATGTTGAACGCTGATATTTTTATGGAATACTAGTTGAGGGAGGAGTGTGGGGGTGGCTTTTTTATTTTTGTCAAGAATCGAACTATGTGTTTTTATAGTTGTATTTGGCATAATACTGCTACATCACAGATGCGTTTGGAAATATGACTGGAGAAATATTGCTTTTTGTGTGCCACTGCTAATGCCATGTGTCTATTTTTCAGTCAATATGCTGACGGAAGTTGTAACAGCGGATGAGCCAGGATATGAAGAGGCTATTACATTTGTTAAGGGAATACAAGATGGATTAATTGCGGAAAAACTTCTGTATTCCTATCGTTTTAGTCAATTGACATTGGGAACGATATTTGATCTTATACCGGATAGAATATTTCTGAGTCTGACAAATCAGAATGTATGGCATATATATAAGATAGTACATTATTTTATTATTCTACTGATAATAATTGAAACAGTAAATGTCTGGCATAAATACATATTAGCATCGTGGAATGAGCCGAAAAGGATTTTTTTAGAGAATTTTATTTTTGCGGGGCTCCTTGGGTTGCCAGTGGCATGTCTTATTATAAAAGTTGTGAACTATGATGCTACAAGCGTATATTTAGGAATGCTTGGTATCAGCTGGATTTTGGCCTATGCATATGTTCATAAACTTGCTTTGGGGTACTTGGGAACGATATCAATTGCGTTAGGAGTTTCTGATAAATGGACGGCTCTTCCATATTGGTGCATAGGTGTGGTACTGTTTGCGTATTTTAGAGGTAGCTTGTACGAATCAAAGGTTGTCAGAGTTGGAGTTGAACTATGTACAGTGGTTTCATCCTATATGATTGCTTTGCTTATAAGTTTTTTTTATCTCATCTATGCGAGATATCAGCAAGGTGGATTGTATGATGAAATAAATTTAGGCAGCATCGGCTATTGCTTCACACAAGCGGCCAGGGTATTACCTTCAGGTGTAAGTTTTCATCCAAATTATAGTGAAAAGAGTGCGTTTTCAAGTGATACGTTATTTTACATTATTATTATCACAATTGTTATGATGATAGCAGTGCGGTGTATCTGTTTCGTAGAACAATTGACGGATAATCAATTTTTAAGCTTAATGGCCATATTATCTTGCACGGTGCTCGTGGTTGGTCAAATTGTTGGGATCATTGGAGCATACCGAATTCCTGTGGAAATACATCCATGGTTTCCAATACAGGATTGGGAATATCAGGCAAAAGACAGTTTAAATGGTTTGGTATTCCATTATAGGGCATCCACGTACATAGGACATCTTATATACAAAACATGCTTTATGTCTGGCGTGATTATAACTAATCTCCCAACGGCGGTCACAGCCTTGATGGTTTTTTCCGAAATTATGCTGTTTAAGAATAGAACCAAATTAGAGGAAAAAGACAAGCCGATTTTACTTGTATATGTAGCTGCATTGATTTTGCTTTTTATGTATGTCTTGAGTGGGACGCCACTACATGTTCCTAGATATTTTGCATTTTCTCTTTTTTGGATTGTGATTATTGGTGCAACCTTTGCAATTAAGTATATGGATTATTCTGTAAAGATGAAATTTGCATGGGCAATATTTGTAGGTTTGTACTTGGTTGAAATGGTGATATATACACCCAATATTATGCCGTTTTCACCGCTATGGTTGGTTCATAATGAAAAATATAATAATACTGTTCGTACAGGAGAATGGCACGCGGGTGAAGTTTTTTTCTGGGGCGAAGATTTAGCTCTAGGTGGGAATTTGATTGAGAATTACCTTTTAGATATAAACAAGGAAATAAACGATTATACAGCATACCATATATATAGTGATTATGGATCCGTTTGGATTGACAATCCAGGTTTTGTTATTAATTCAAAAATCACAGATGAAAGTTTTGATGACCACTCCTTTTACATCTTTAGTAAGACTAGATTGTTTCGCAACACAGTTCCGGACTTTATATATGATATTGATCCAATTATGACAATCAGTTATAAAGGAGAAATTGGCGCATGGATATATTCCGGAGAGCAGCTATTAGAATATAAGGATTATTTTTTACAGGAATGAAAAAAAAGTTATTTTTATTTATCCAGATTACGATAAGCGTGGGATTGCTTGTGGCAATATTGCGTAAATCGGATATTGATGAAATCGTTAAAGGTGTAAGATATCTTGATTCGGGATTATATATAGTGGGAATTATTCTTAGCGTAGTATTTGTCATTATTAATGCCATTAAATGGTCTGTAATTTGTAAAGTAGATATAAAAGATTCCATACAGCTTACATATATATCACAGTTTTATGCCACTATTCTACCCGGTCAGATAACTGGTGAAGCTGTAAAAATAGTATATGCAAAGAAGAAGGGAATAGACATTTCGAATTCAACGGCGTCGGTTTTAATCGATAAAGTGACATCTTTTAGTGCAATCTTTTTTTTAGGGCTGATAGGGATTGTCTTTGATAATAAGAGCGCAGGGATATTATTAGTTTTTGCTGGATTGATAGTGGCCTCTGTTTTGATGTTTGTTTTTTACAAGAGATTTTCTTTATACTTGAAGCTTATTATGGGTAGAAAGAAAAATAAAGCTACAAAAAAAATAAACAGGTTCCTATGCATAATGGACGAGTATATGGATAATTCAAACGTTTTGGTGGTCGCAATTCTGATTAGTATTGTTTGTCAGGTTGTGGGAATGATGTCACATTTCCTTGTGCTAAAAGCTGTTGGGTTAAGTATTCATTTTTATTCACTTATGTGGATATATGCATTTTTATCTATTGCCCTGTTTGTGCCAATATCAATTGGTGGGTTAGGGGTTAGAGAGGCGTCTTATGTAGGCTTCCTTGGATTATATGGAATATCAAGGGAAATTGCCTTAACGGGATCGTTATTGATTTTTTCAATAACAATTGTAAATGCTCTGGTTGGTGGCTGTGTAACGCTTGGAAGAGTGGTAACCGATTGGCGAGAAACATGAACTGCCTAAAACGAAAAGGATTCCTGCTTGTTTATTTGTAATTTGAGAGAAAGGAAAAGAACCATGAAAGTATTGATGATCGCTCCAACACCTTTTTTTGCGGATCGTGGATGTCATATAAGAATATATGAAGAGGTTATGGGATTGCAGAGTTTAGGACATGAAGTGCTTGTATGCACATATGGACTTGGAAGGGATGTAGACGGAGTAAAAACGATTAGGACAATTAACTTTCCTTGGTATCATAAATTGTCTGCGGGGCCATCTAAAACAAAAATACTGTTGTTGCCTTTTTTGTTATTGACGACGTTGCGGACAATAAGAATATTTAAGCCTGATGTTATCCACGCGCATTTGCATGAGGGGGCGTGTATAGCGAGGGTATGCAGATTGTTTTATCCAAGGAAGAAGTATTTATTTGATATGCAAGGTGGCCTAGTTCAAGAGACTGTACAGCATGGTTTCGTTAAGGAGAAAGGCTTAGGATATATTTTTCTATCTAAATTAGAAAAAGCTATTACAAAGTGGCAATTCATTATAGTTTCTTCTAGGAATATGGAGGAAGAGTTAAATGAAATGGGTTTACAAAAAAAACGCTATTTGAATGTTATGGATGGTGTAGATATTGAATTATTTCGACCAGAGAAGCCGGATGAGGATTTGGTTAAGAGATATGGGTTGTCTGAGAAATCGTTTTGCCTTGTTTTTGTTGGATTGTTAGAAGAATATCAAGGCATTGATATTTTGCTTGACGCTTTTAAGTTAGTGCTTGATACGATTCCCGAGGCTGTTCTAATTATATGTGGTTATCCGAACGAGGATTATTATAAAAACAAATGTAAGAACTTGGGAATATTAAATAAGGTTCATTTTGTAGGAAGAGTTGAGTATTTGGATTTGCACAGGTATTTATCATTAGGACAAATTGCTATAGCTCCCAAAATATCAGTGACAGAAGGAAATGGCAAAATTTATAATTATTTGGCAATGGGCTTGCCGACCATTGCATTTAATACAGAAGTAAATAGAGAAATTATGGGTGACGCTGGATTATATGTGGAAGAAAAAAGTGATGTAACACTTGCAAATAAAATAATCTGGGCATATAACAACCAAGATTATTGCAAGAATGTTTGCAAAATGGCAAGGAAAAGAGCAGAAAACAAGTTGTCAAATATTATGATGGCAAGAAAAATAGAAAGAGTATATAGAAGGTTATAGGGAGGCCGCTATGAAATGTCCAATTTGTGGATCAGATTCCAAAACAATTATAGAGGGATGCAAGGATAATCTTTATCATTTGACTGATGATGAGTTCAGTGTGGAGTTCTGTGATAGCTGCAAAATCGGGTTTTCCACGCCAGTTATGTCCGCAGAAGAATTATCTGCTATGTATCCGGTGGAATATGAGGCATATGTGAATAGGAAAAATATAATGGATTTATTGCAGGTATTAAAGTACATGCAAGATATAAAAGTGATACGAAAATATCTAAAAACAAATAATCATGAGATTAAAAAGATTTTCGAATTTGGATCAGGACGAGGACAGTTTTTATTTACGCTATCGAAAGAATTTGATGGTGAATGCACAGGTGTGGAAATGTCAAAGTCCGGTTGTAGCGCAGCGAAAAAATTATACGGAATTGATTTATATAATGTTTCTGCACAGAATTACAAATTCAAGGAAAAAAATGACTTGGTTGTGATGCGACATGTGTTGGAACATATTGATGAATTTAATGATGTGCTTAAATCTATATACGATGAAGGTCTTAGTGAGGGAGGAGTTTTGTTTTTAAAACTGCCTTGTTTTAACAGTTATGAGGTAGAGAAGTTTGGCAAAGATTGGAAAAGTTTAGATTTGCCTCGACATAGAGTCCATTTTACTGATGCGGGGATTAATAAGGCATTAAAGCAGATTGGGTATAAGAATATAGAAATCATTCGCGAGGTTATTCCTACAGATTATGATGAGTCTCTTCAGATTAGGAAAAGAGGCAGAGTGTATAAACGTGGTGGTGTTGCAAGAATTATTCGTTGTGCGGTGTATCAATTGTTTCTTCTGACGAAAAAACAACAAGCAGGAAGAATGATGGTGATAGCTCAGAAATAGGATACTTTGGATATGGGGAATGAATACTAGAAGTGCAGGGAAAATGAAATATGCAGTGGGAATGTTGCGGTAGTTTTAGGAAGGTGTTAAAGACATAGTTCAAAAGTATGTATTATGCTGAACATATTGAGAATGTTCAAGCGGGCGGCGTGTTTGTGAGCAGATAATAAGGTGGTTTTTGATGGAGTTGGATAAAAGAGTAATTATTGTGACAGGATTTGCAGGTTTTATAGGTGCATATCTGACAGCAAGACTATTACGAGAGTGCAAAAATTCTACGATAATTGGGATTGACAACATGAACAATTATTATGATGTTGAACTCAAGGAAAGCAGAGTTGAAAAATTGCTGGGTATAGCAAAGGAAGAAGATACAGGTGTGCTTATTCCGCTTCGAGTAGATATAGCTGATAAAGCCGCTATAGATGAAGTATTCATAAAATATAGGCCATCCATTGTCATAAATCTAGCAGCTCAGGCTGGAGTTAGGTATTCGATTGAACATCCGGATACATACATTGAGTCTAATATTGTAGGATTTTATAATATTTTAGAGGCATGTAGACATTCGTATGATGACAATTTTCCAGGAGTAAGACATTTGATATACGCATCATCTTCGTCGGTGTATGGGGCAAATGAAAAGGTACCATATTCAACAGATGACAAAGTGGATAATCCGGTGTCCTTATATGCAGCTACAAAAAAAGCAAATGAGCTTTTGGCACATGCCTATAGTAAGTTATATAATATTCCGTCTACTGGACTGCGATTTTTCACAGTGTATGGCCCAGCGGGTAGACCCGATATGGCATATTTCACTTTTACGAACAAGTTAATTAAAGGTGAGAAGATACAGTTATATAATTTTGGGAACTGTAAAAGGGATTTTACATACATTGATGATATAGTAGAGGGTATTACCTTGGTCATGAAAAAACCGCCAGAAAGGAAAGAGGGCGAGGATGGACTTCCGATTCCTCCTTATGCACTTTACAATATAGGAAATAGTTCGCCGGAGAATTTGCTGGATTTTGTAGAAATATTGCAGCAAGAACTTGTGCGTGCCGGCATTTTGCCAGATGATTATAATTTTTGCATACACAAAGAACTTGTACCTATGCAACCGGGGGATGTGCCAGTGACTTATGCGGACACATCTGCTTTGGAAAGAGATTTTGGTTATAAGCCATCCACTTCACTTAGAGATGGATTACGAAAGTTTGCAGAGTGGTACAAAGAATACTATGGGGGCGGCTATGATTAAAGAAAACGGGGAAAAATATAACATTGCTGTGGCAGGTACTGGATATGTAGGACTAAGTCTTGCAATTCTATTGGCACAGAATAATAGAGTGATTGCTGTTGATGTGGTGCAGGAAAAGGTTAATGCAATCAATAATAAACAATCTCCTATACAAGATGATTATATAGAAAAATACCTTACAACAAAGAAATTGAATTTGTCAGCGACAATTGATGGGAATAGAGCATATAAGAATGCGGATTTTGTGATTGTTGCAGCTCCAACAAATTATGACAGTAAACTGAATTATTTCGACACATCTGCCGTTGAATGTGTTGTTGAGCAAGTTCTGAATGTTAATGAAGATGGTATTATTGTTATCAAAAGTACTGTTCCTGTGGGGTGTACGGATTTCTTACGTAAAAAATATGGATTAAATAGGATTTTATTTTGTCCTGAGTTCTTGAGAGAGTCGAAGGCACTTTATGATAACTTGTATCCATCCAGGATTATTGTAGGAACTGATAAGGATGACGCAGATAATTTTAAAGCAGCAAGTGTATTTGCCAGTCTTCTTGCAGAAGGGGCAATAAAAGATGATATTGATACCTTGTATATGGGATTTACAGAAGCAGAGGCAGTTAAGTTATTTGCAAATACATATCTAGCGCTAAGAATATCGTTTTTTAATGAACTTGATACTTATGCGGAGATGCGTGGACTGGATACAAAATCCATAATTGCAGGTGTGTGCTTGGATCCTCGTATCGGAAATTACTATAACAACCCTTCCTTTGGTTATGGTGGATATTGTCTGCCCAAGGATACCAAGCAGTTATTAGCGAATTATAATGATGTACCACAAGATATTATGTCAGCTATTGTGGAATCTAATCGCACAAGAAAAGATTATATCGCGGACCGTGTGTTGGAAATTGCTGGGGCGTATGGAGCAAATTCAGAATGGGAAAAGCAAAAAGAAAAAGAAGTTGTGGTTGGAGTGTATAGACTTACGATGAAAAGTAATTCGGACAATTTCCGACATAGTTCTATCCAGGGTATTATGAAGCGTATCAAGGCCAAAGGAGCGAAGGTAATTATTTATGAACCTTCTATGGATGACGGGGATACATTCTTTGGAAGCCTTGTAGTAAACGATATAGAAAAATTCAAAGAGATGAGTGGAAGTATTATTGCCAATAGATATGATGCTTGTTTGGATGATGTAATCGAAAAAGTATATACCAGGGATATTTTTTTTAGAGATTAATCAAATGGAACAAGTATTTATATAATTTTATTATCAATAAGTGTGTGATTTTTAATAGATTGGAATAGGAAATGAATGTACTATTTATTGGACTTGGCTCCATTGCAAAGCGACATATTCAGAACTTGAAAACATTAATTGATACGGGTGCGAATATTACTGTTTTACGTAGTGGAAATGGAAAAACTCTTTCAGAAGATATTCAAGGAAAGATTAAGTGTATTTGCACATCCAAGGAAGAATTGGCTGCGTCGTATGATGCTGTGTTCGTTACCAATCCCACCGCTCTGCATTATGGAACGCTAGCGCAGTATCTACCATTAAGTGATTGCTTCTTTATTGAAAAACCAGTTTTTGTTACAGGCGAAGAAGATATTTCTTGCTTTAGCAATAATAAGACATTTTATGTAGCAGCCCCATTACGGTATTGCAATGTAATACAGTGGTTGAGGAAGAATGTGGATTTTTCAACTGTTCATAGTGTTAGAGCGATTTCTTCTAGTTACTTGCCAGATTGGCGTCCTGGAACAGATTATAGGGATACCTATTCTGCTCATAAAGATATGGGTGGTGGTGTATCCATTGATTTAATCCATGAATGGGACTATATCAGTTATTTACTTGGTTTTCCTGATAGAGTTCATAATATGATTGCGCAGAAGTCAAATTTAGAAATCGATTCGGACGACATTGCCGTTTATATAGCAGAATATGCAGATAAATTGGTGGAGATACACCTGGACTATTTTGGCCGTAAGACAATTCGCAGATTGGAAATAATAGCGGAAGATGATACCATTATCGCTGATTTAGTAACGCAATGTATTACTTGGCTTTCTAGTGGAAAAGTATTAGACTTATCCGAGGATAGAGATTCCTATCAAAAAAAAGAATTACAGCACTTCCTAGATATTGTTGATGGAAAATGTGCCTCAGATAACGGGATAGAAGAGGCATGTCGCGTGCTACGCATTGCAAGAGGTGTAGAGTGAAAGTTTTATTTACGATTTGCGGTAGGGCAGGATCTAAAGGTTTTAAGAATAAGAATTTAAAGGAAATGAATGGTGTACCTTTGGTATACTATACTTTATCTGTAATTCAACTTTATGTAGATAAGCATCCTGAGGATGATATTACGGTAGCATTGAATACGGACAGTCAGCCACTGATTGATATAGTACAAATGCAAAGATATGTGAAGGATGTTCAAATCGTTGCACGAAAACCGGAATTAGCAGGTGACAAAGTGGCCAAGGTGGATGTTATTCGTGATACGTTTTGCGAGTTGGGCGCAGAATATGATGTTGTAGTAGATTTGGATATAACATCACCATTACGACGATTGATGGATGTAGAAAGTTTATTGCAGGAGTATAGTGAGAATCCACAATATGAGCTTGTTACAAGTGTAGTACCAGCCAGACGAAGCCCATATTTTAATATGGTTGAGAGGAAGGGCGATTATTATAAGAAAATATGTGAATCTGGATTTACAACACGGCAGGAAGCACCAGCTTCTTATGAGCTTAATGCAAGTATTTATGCGTATCGTCCAGAGTTTTTAAAAGAGAAAATCACGGATACTATTTTAGATCATCGGTGCGGCGTTTCTGTGATGGAAGACTATCTTGTACTTGATATTGATTCCGAAGAAGATTTCCAGATGATGGAGGGCCTTCATCGTTTCTATGTGGAACGTGATAATGATTTAAAAGAAGTATATGAAAATGCAAAGCGTTTTCTATAAATAGTTTGAAATGGAGTTTTTTGAATGAAGAAACTGAGCAGACTTTTGGTTGTTGGCTATGGCTCTATGGGCAGAAGACGTATTCGGTTAGCAAGTGAATTGATTCCGAATGCGGAATATATCTGTGTGGATAATAATCCGGAACGTCAAAAACAGGCGAAGGAAGCGGGATATATTGCAATCACATCTCTTGAAGAGGGGATTGCGATGAAACCAGATGCAGCATTTGTGTGCACCTCTCCGGGACATCATGCGGAACTGATTCTTGAATTGCTGAATGCTGGGATTCATGTTTTTACAGAATTGAATTTAACCGCCGATTGTTACGATGAGATTATGAAGACTGCGAAGGAGAAACATGCGGTAATCTTTGCTTCTAGTACGTTAGTGTACAAGAAGCAGATGGAAATGTTTTGTGATATGGTTTCAAAACAGACGAAACCCGTTTCCTATACCTATCATGTAGGACAATATTTGCCAGATTGGCATCCTTGGGAGAGCTATAAAGACTTTTTTGTTGGCAAGAAAGAAACAAACGGTGTTCGGGAAATTATGGCAATCCAGTTGCCATGGATGATTCGTACATTTGGCCCAATCAAGAATGTATCAGTTTCAAACCAGCGTTGTACTGATTTGGAAATTGATTTCCCGGATAGCGTGATTCTAAAGATAGAGCACGAGAGCGGACATATTGGTACATTCACAGTTGATGTGACAGCACGCAAGGCAGTAACGAAGCTAGAGATTATTGGCGAAGATATTCATGTATTCTGGGACGGGCATAATGATGACCTCTTTCGATTGAATTTGGATACAAAAGAACTCGAACAACTGAATGTATATGAGTCGGAGGAACATGTAGAAGGCTATTCCGATAACATTGCAGAAGAACCATATCGTGATGAAATCCAGGAATTTCTTCGTGCAATTGATGGTAATCCGGTTCGTTATACATTAGAAGATGATGCGTACGTATTGCGCTTAATTGACCGTATTGAGTCTATGTATCAGGACGGGGATAAGGACTTCCATTTGGACTCTTTTATTAATACTTATGTTACAAAGCGCCCTGGCTCTATGTTTGAACCAGATATTCAAGCAAATCGCGAGGAACTCACGCGTGCAATTTGCGGAAAATCTGTTTTGGTAATTGGAGGAGCTGGAAGTATTGGATCTTCCTTTATTCGTGCAATTATTCCATTTCGTCCGGCGGAGTTGGTTGTTGTAGATACAAACGAGAATGCACTTACGGAATTAACACGATCCTTGCGTTCCTCTGCTGTGTTGAGCCCATGTGTTCCAGAGGTGTATCTTCCATATCCGATGGATTACAGTTCTATTACTTTTCGAAGAATGTTTATTCATCATAAACGCACCAACGGAATGCGTGGATTTGATATTGTTGCGAACTTTTCAGCGCATAAGCATGTTCGTTCAGAGAAGGATATATACAGTGTTGAAGCTTTATTGAGAAATAATGTTATTAATGCTAAGGGGTTATTGGACCTGTTAGAGGAGAATCCTCCGGAAACCTATTTCTGTGTATCTACTGATAAGGCTGCAAATCCAGTCAATATCATGGGCGCAAGCAAGCGTGTAATGGAAGATTTGATTTTCTCTTATAGTAATTCTTTCCCGGTGAAGACTGCAAGATTTGCAAATGTTGCTTTTTCTAATGGTAGTTTGCCGGCTGGATTCATTGAGAGAATCAATCGACGTCAGCCATTATCAGCGCCATCCGATGTGAAGCGTTATTTTGTAAGCCCTGAAGAATCCGGTCAGATTTGTATGCTTTCTGCGATGCTTGGAGCAAATCGAGCAATATTCTTCCCAAAACTTGAGGAAGCGCAGATGACAACCTTTGATCGTATTGCAGAGGATTTGTTGACAGAAATGGGATATCAAATCGACTATTGCGCTTCGGATGAAGAGGCAATTGAGAAAGCTGCTCATTGGAAAGCTGGACAAGCTTATCCGGTTCATTTCAGCCCGGCAGATACCTCGGGTGAAAAGGCATTTGAGGAGTTCTATGTGGAAGGCGAGACCGTAGATATGAATCGCTTCGGTTCGCTTGGTGTAATTACGGACAAGATTGTACCTAATCGTGGAGCTGTAATTGATTTGATTCGTTCATTGGATGATGCGTTTGAGTCAGAAAACTGTATAAAAGCAGATATTGTGAAGATTATTGGTTCTTATTTACCAAATTTTTCACATATAGAGACAGGAAAGAGTCTCGATGGTAAGATGTAAAGCGAAAGCGAGGAATTATTAGAAGATGATACCTTTGGCAGTACCGAATTTAACAGGTAATGAGAAGAAGTATTTGGATGACTGTATTGATACTACATTTGTTTCTTCTGTAGGTGAATACGTTACTAGATTTGAATCTATGGTTGCAGAAGCAACGGGGAGTGTTGGGGCAGTTGCTACCTCAGCCGGAACTACGGGATTACATGCTGCATTAACTGCAGTTGGCGTGAAACATGGTGATTTAGTAATTATTCCAACCTTTACCTTTATTGCATCAGCAAATGCTGTTCGTCATTGTGGTGCAGATCCTTGGTTAATGGATATTTCAGAAGATACCTGGTGTTTAGATGATCAGGTAGTTCGTAAAGAGCTTGAAAAGAATTGTGAATTCAAGGGTGGCGTACTGGTGCATAAGCCTTCCGGAAAGCGTGTAGCAGCATTAATGCCAGTCTATACATTGGGGAATATGCCTAACATGAAAGCTTTTCGAGCACTTGCAGATGAATATCATTTGCCTTTGGTAGTGGATGCCGCTTGTGCAATCGGAGCAACTTATGAAGGCGCAGATTTTGGCGCTTTAGCAGATTTAAGTGTTTTATCCTTTAATGGTAATAAGACGATTACTTGTGGTGGCGGTGGTGCTGTCGTAGGTTGTAACCAGGAACTGTTGGACCATGTTCGTCATCTTACAACGACTGCTCGTGTTTGGCCGGATTATGATTTTGATGAAGTGGGCTTCAATTATCGTATGACGAATATTCAGGCTGCTGTTGGCGTGGCACAGATGGAACGATTGAATCAGTTTATTGATGTAAAAAGGCACGTGCGTGCTTTCTATGAGGCACATTTAGCGCCTTTGTCACCAAAAGATATTTCCTTCTTCCCAACGACTGAAGGTTCCTCATGTTGGTTTTCCGGAATTGTTTTGCCGGAGAATGCAGAGTTGAATCAAGCAAAGGAATTCTGTGCTAAATTGAAAGAAGATGGTATTGAGGCTCGTTCCTTCTGGAAGCCGGTACATCTTCAGGCTCCGTATCAGGATTGCCCAAAGAGCAAGCTAGATGTTGCAGAACATATGTGGCAGAGAATCATTACTTTGCCTTGTAGTACGGGAATAACGGATGAAGAGTTATATGAAGTCACCAAGACTACAAAACGCATACTATAGGGAGCTTTTTGTTAGTGTAAGAATATCTTATATTTGTACGTTTTTAGACTATATGGTAAAATTTTTCTTTGTAGGAATAATGTGCTTTTTTTAGGAGGAGACAATGAAAATATGTAAAAAATGTATTATGCCAAATACAAGACCTCGCTTGGTATTTAATGATAATGGAGTATGCGCGGCCTGTGAATGGGATGAAATTAAGAAAACGTCTATTGACTGGAAAGCTAGATATGATGAATTAAAGACGTTGTGTGATAGCATCCGTGGAAAGCATAAGTACGATTGTATTGTTCCAGTTAGTGGAGGAAAGGATTCTACTTATGTTGCTGATAAAATGAAGAATGAATTTGGAATGCATGTCTTGACGGTAACAATAACGCCACCTTTGGAGACAGAGTTAATTCAAAGAAATCTCTCTTCTTTTTTGCAGTATGGATTTGAAAATATTAAAATAACTCCTAACCCGCAAATTGCTCGGGAAATTAATAAATATGGTTTTGTTCAGCAGGGAAGACCTTTGCTATCATGGACTTCTTGCTTGAATTCTATTATGTTCAGTTTGGCAGTAGAATTTGATGTTCCGCTCATTATGTTTGGTGAAGAGGGCGAGACTGAGTATGGTGGATTGACTGAAATGAGATATAAGCCATATTATGATTCTGACTTTGCAATTAAAATCTATACTGAAGGAAATGATCCTTCTTCATTTATTAAGGGACATTCAGAGTCAGAAATGAATTTGTGGATGTATCCTTCAAAAGAAGACATTCAGAAACTTGACTTGAAAGTTGCTCATTGGTCATATTATGAGGATTGGGATCCATACGATCATTACGTACTTGCGCGGGATAAGTATGGTATGGAAAAGGCATCAAATAGAAGTACGGGCACTTATACGGATTTCGCACAGATGGATACTCCATTGTATGAGTTACATACATACATGATGTATCTAAAATTTGGATTTGGTCGTTGTTTGCAGGATGCATGTATTGATATTCGCAAGGGTAGATTGACAAGGGATGACGCATTGGACATGGTTGCTAAGTATGATGGTGAGTATCCAGAGAAAAACATTCCTGTTTTTCTTGATTATTACGGAATGACAAAGGAAGAATTTGATGCCGTTCTTGATCGTCATGCAAATAAGGATTTGTTCGAGAAAAGGGACGGTATTTGGAAACCTAAATTTACAATACAGTAGATATGGTAGGTAGAATCATTTTATGGCAGATTTAGTAGGTGGAATTAAGCAAGTAGTTAAGCATCAGTTAGTGTCTTTATGGGGTACTGAACTGGATGAGTCTGTTATAGATTTTGATAATTATTGCAGGAGGGCATTTTCTTTAACGGAAAATGCCCTAAAAATATCAAATAATAAGTATTACAAATCAAACGGATTCTCAATTTTTAATTCTATTCACAATGTGCTGTTTTTATACTATTTGTCACATATAGTTGGATGTGAAGCAGATCATTACAAAGAACAACTAGATTTGGCTGATCAAATTTACTATTTAAACAAGATGCTGAATGGATGCGATTTTTATTGGGGAATAGAATTGCCAACTTGCTTTTTGTGTGAGCATCCTGTTGGAACTGTTTTAGGCAGGGCTATGTATGGTGGACATGTCTGCGTTTATCAAGGATGTACAATTGGAGGAAATAGAAAGAATGGTGCGATTGATTATCCCGTGTTAGGAGATTATGTACTTCTATATGCAAATGCATCTGTTATTGGAAAGTGTAACATTGGAAATAATGTTATTATTTCCGCAAATACTACTGTGTTAAATAAAGATGTACCAGATGATACAATCGTTTACGAAAAAAATGGCAATCTATTCTTTAAAGAACTAGATGATGCTCGTAGACGTGAACTGTTTGGTGCATTTTGGAATGACCTAAGTTAAAAATGACGTAATTCGTTTTAGAGAAAGAACGTTTTGCGGGAATTTATTGAGTGACCTTTATAACCTTTAGTGGTATCATAATATAGTATGTATATTATGGACTGTTAGAGGTTATTTTTATGTTTTTTCAGATGAACGAAGGAAAAAAAGCGTGGTTATTTAGAGCACTTTGTGTATGTCTAGTAGATATTGTTGCATTGTGTTGTGCAAGCTTTATTGCATTATGGATTCGATTTGATTTTCAATTTTACCATGTGCCAATGCAGTATGCAGAACGTAGTATGCAACTATTGCCATTTAATATTCTGATTTTGGTGTTTTTATATTACATATTCCGCCTTTATCATAGCATTTGGCGTTATGCAGGCGTGATGGAAGTGATTCGTGCTACACTGGTATATGGTGTTTTTGTACCAGTATTAATTCTTGAACAGTCGTTGTTAAGTATTAGATTAAATGGTGCCGCCTTTTTGCCTCGTAGTTATTTCTTCTTGTTCTGGGCTATGGGCTATGCTTCATGTGTAGGAATTCGATTGTCTTATCGATTGCTTCGGAGTGGCGTACGTAATGTTCGCCGTCAGGGTTCTCACGATGACTGTGATACCATCATGATTGTTGGTGGTGGTGAAGCGGGACGCGTGATTGTACGTGAGATGAATGTGGCCAAGGAATTATATGGCCGTGTGGCCTGTATCATCGATGATAACAAGGCGAAGTGGGGACTGTACTTAGAGGGAGCACCTATTGTTGGCGGCCGCTATGAAATTCCAGCAATGGTTGAGAAGTATGGCATTAATCATATTATCTATGCAATTCCGACTGCGGATGCTGCTTCACGTCGTGAAATCCTTAGCATTTGCAAGGAAACGGGTTGCAAGTTGCAGACCATTCCAGCTATGTATCAGTTGATTAACGGTGAGGTTAGTGTATCTCGTCTTCGAGATGTGGAGATTTCTGATCTGCTTGGACGTGACGAGATTAAGGTTAATAATGATGAGATACTTGCTTCCATTGGTGGCAAGGTGGTTATGGTTACCGGTGGCGGTGGCTCTATCGGATCTGAGTTATGCCGTCAGATTGCAGCAGCAAAACCAAAGCAGCTTATTATCTTTGATATTTATGAGAATAATGCTTATGCAATTCAACAGGAGCTGAAGCGGAAGTATGGTGATGAATTGAATCTTGTTACATTGATTGGTTCAGTTCGTAATTCTGCCCGCGTGAATTGGGTATTACAGAAGTATCATCCGGAGATTGTATTCCATGCTGCAGCACATAAGCATGTGCCGTTGATGGAAGACTCTCCAAATGAAGCAATTAAGAACAATGTCATGGGTACCTATAAGATGGGTACCGCAGCCGCGGAGAATGGAGTGAAGAGATTCCTTCTTATCTCTACGGATAAGGCGGTCAATCCAACCAATATCATGGGCGCTAGTAAGCGTCTCTGTGAGATGGCCGTGCAGATGCTGAATCGCCGTTATGAAGGAACAGACTTCATGGCAGTACGATTCGGAAATGTGCTTGGATCTAATGGTTCTGTTATCCCTTTGTTCAAGAAACAGATTGCAGCCGGTGGGCCGGTGACCGTTACGGATAAGAACATTATTCGCTACTTCATGACAATTCCGGAAGCAGTATCTCTTGTCCTTCAGGCTAGCTATTATGCAAAGGGCGGAGAAATCTTTGTCCTCGACATGGGTGATCCGGTACGTATCGATGATATGGCTCGTAACCTTATCAAGTTATCCGGACTGAAGCCGGATGAAGACATTGAGATTGTCTACACCGGACTTCGTCCCGGGGAGAAGCTCTTTGAAGAACTCTTGATGGATGAAGAAGGAATGCAGGAGACCGCGAACAAACTTATCTTCATTGGTAAGCCAATCGAGATGGACGATGAGAAGTTTGCCGAACAGTTGAAGAGACTGAATGAGGCTAGCAAGCAGGAGTCCGATGAGATTAAGCATATCGTGGCTGAAGTGGTAACTACTTATAAAGTATCAGAATAGGAGTGACACGTGTCAGTACTAATCATTGCATATTTATGTGGTGTTTTCCCATTGCTATTAGGAGCAATGGGAAAACACTTCCTTAAGAAAACAACACTTCCGATATACGTGATGGGACATGCGATACAATTTGCAGTTCTATTCTTATGCGGAGCAGTAATTAACTTCACAAAGCTTTCTATACTTTCCTTTGCAAGAGGATACCTGGTGGTATCTATTGTAGTAGGAATTTTTTGCGTTATATTGACCTATCGTGAGTGGAAGGGCAATTTGCCGACTTGGAAGCCAAGTCTGTGGAATGTGATTATTTTACTTGGTGAGCTTGGGATGATGGGCGGAAGTATACTGTTCTTGATGCCGCACTGGTTGGACATGACGGAAGAATCCTTATATCAGCTATCTATATCCGGTCAGTTGGATGATATGAGTGTGTTGCTCTATGGCATGACACAGCAACTTACCGGGATGAATCCGGTTACGTTAGTAAGAGTATTCTTGCCGCTATTCTTCTTGCCGTTATTCTATGATACCTATCATTCCTTCGCGAAGGGGCGAGTATGGTACCTTATCTTTGCTTATATCATCTTTGGGTTGTTTATTTTTGTTCCGGGATATATTGGACTGGAGGTGTTCCTTAATATCTGGAATCCAACGACATTGGCGATTTCTGTATTTTTGCCATTATTCTTCGTATGCTTGATGCAGAGAACATATATTGAGACAGTGATTGTTGCTCTAGCGATGCAAGGGTTTATGAATCAGGCTTGGTTATATGTTTTGGCGATTGTGATTGTTGCAGTAGGTGTACAGATTGGATACCGAATTGCTGATAAGAAGGAGGGCAAGCAGTCATGACATTGGAAGAATTCTTATATCTTGGCCGTGTAGACCTCTTTCAGTATCAGCGATGGGGTGCGAACTTCTTTCTTGGTGTCCTTGGGGCAGTTTACTTAATCTTGCGAAGGAAGCGCGGAGAAGCGGTTCGAGAAGCCGGATGGGTTGCTTTTATCACGGCAGTGCTTTTTACATTCCCCGGAATATCATGGGTAACTCATCACTTTGTTGGATCACAGATTGGACGTAGTCCATTCGAGATTGTACCGGTAGCACTTCTGGCTGCGGAAGCCGGAGTTGCAATATTAGAGCATGAGAAGAATGAATCGTTGCGTAGACGAATCGTGCTGGTAGCGTTTCTTTTATTTCTGATTCCGGCAGGAATCAGTATCGGTGATGCACCAACCATGCACAATATTGCTCGACATAAGAGCTTTACTGGGGTATCGGAGCAGACGCAGTGGATTTGCGATGAGTTGCATGCCATGTATGGGGAAGAAGTAAGTGCCGTTCTGCCACGAGAATTCCAGATGGAAGTAGGTATTACCAACACGGGAGTCTCTTGTCCGCAGGTTGATTTCCGAAACTTGGAAGACACGCCTTCCCCTTATGTAGTTGCTGCGAAGTTACAGGATTATCATATTCTTGTAATACCTACCGAAATCGCAGAATCCGATACTGCTACATTAACAGGGAATGGATTCAATATTGTGAAGTTCTTGGGGGAATATGAGATTTGGTCGGATATTCCGACGGAATAATTTTCGAGAAAGGCTTTTATTCATGAAGAAAAGACTCTTAACCGATGTTCTTATAGTTGCACTTCTGGTGTTGGTTTTGCCGGTAATTGTAGCGAATCTATATACGTTTCCGTGTGCGGATGATTATGCAGATGCCAACAGCTATATTATGTGGGGTGCATCGTTATCGGGGCTAGGTAGATTTATTGCGAATACGTATATGACCTGGCAGGGTACTTACTTTCCTGTTGTGTACTTTCCGTTGTACTATTATGTTGGATTGACCGGATTTCGTTGGTTCATGCTGGCGAACACCGTTTTGTTTTTAGGGACTGCGATACTGTTCATTCATGGATATGTATCTTTTTTTAGATTTAAGGCAGATAATTATTTTCAGATTACAATTATCTTAGCTATTGGCTTCTTTGGATTATTATTTCTTGTAAATCCACTGAATGAATCTCTGTATTTTTACACGGGCGCTATGATTTACACATTGCCGCAGAGTATAGCCTCTATTGCTATGTATTGTGCATTGCAGTTAAAGCGTGCAGAAGGTGATGATTCTTGCAACATCCGGACAGCATTCTTATAACACTCGGACAAACATTCTTAAAATATCCGGACAAGCATTC
>SVDZ01000002.1:0-66854 GCA_015057625.1 Lachnospiraceae bacterium
GAAAATGCGGGCGCTGTTTGAGTCCGAAGGACGAGTTGCGCAGGAGCATTTTCTAATAAGCGAATGCGAGGAGTAGATAATATAGTGTGTCACAGGGATTGTTACATTTATGCTTTGCTCATCTGAAAACTATTGCTCACATTTCATATACTATACTTTATGAAACGTGAATTACAGTTGCTTTCGGGAATACGTAAAGAGCAATTGTATGAATGGATTTCGAAAAACGATTGAGACAAACTTAGAAGGATTTCGATAAAAGATGGATGATTCGATGTCAAATTTCGAGGATTACAAGTCCTCGAAATTTAGTGCAAGTGACAGAGTTTTCATCAAGAAAACTCTGGAGATTTGCACGGGCGAGAATCATACTTCTTTTGAGAAATAATCCTTCAAGTTATGTCGAACTGTTTTGAGAAAACATTTATATAATTGTGACCTAGTATTCTGAAAGCAACGTATGCCCGTTTCAAAATGTATACATTAAAACCGAGAAAGGAGTGGCTATATGAAGGTTGTTATTATGGATTCGGCAACTGTTACTAGAGGAGATCTTGACATGGATAGATTTAATAAGTACGGTGATGTGACAGTTTACGAACTTACAAAATATGAAGAGGTAGCTGAGAGAATTAAAGATGCAGACATTATACTGTGCAACAAGTCTGCAATGGATAGACATAATCTTGAGCAGGCACCGAATGTTAAATTTATAGGTTTGTTTGCTACAGGATACAATAACGTAGATTTGAGTTATACAAATGAGAGAGGGATTACTGTATGCAATGCAGCCAGTTATTCGACGGAAGCGGTTGCGCAGCACACATTCGCTCTTATTCTCAATAAATATAACAGAGTGGCAGAATATAATGAATTTGTTAAAGAAGGACAGTGGACAAAGAGCAGAGTATTTTCACCATTTATTCAGATGTCTGAACTTTATGGAAAGACAATTGGAATAATCGGGTATGGTTCTATAGGAAAGAAAGTAGCAGACATTGCAAAGGTATTTGGAATGAAGGTACTTGCCTATAACAGAAGCAAAAAGGATGATGAGGGAGTTTCCTTTGTATCTATGGATGAGCTTCTTGCAAATTCTGACATTGTCACAATCCATTGTCCGCTGAATGATGAATCGGAGAAAATGTGCAATAAAGAATTCTTCTCAAAAATGAAGAAAGATGCATACTTTATCAATACTTCAAGAGGTGGAGTGGTTGATGAAGAGGATTTAGTAGCTGCACTTGAAAATGACATTATAGGAGGGGCGGCGCTGGATGTAATCGGAGTTGAACCAATGACAGAAGATTGTGTTCTTAAGGGTGCAAAGAATCTTGTTATTACACCTCATGCAGCATGGGCACCGGTGGAGACAAGAAGCAGGCTTCTTGATATTGTCGAAGAAAATATAGATATGTATCTTAAGGGGACACCGATAAATGTTGTAACCAAATAAAATCATCGACTTTTATAGACCTTATTATAGAAAATAAAATGTCAATTAATTTCTCTTTTGTTATGAAAAGCACGAATTGGAAAACGAATGGTGTAACACTCTGGCGCATAGGGCGATGGAGGGCGTTTTTGGTCGAAGTGTTTTTGTTATAAAAAGACTTTAAATGAGTATACTTATATAGATGAAAATTATAAGAAACCAGATATGGTAGAGAAAGGAGAAATATACATGGTTGACAAAGTTATTGAGAATAATAAGGTGAGTATTGTGGGTGAGATTGTATCGGATTTCAGATACAGTCATGAAGTTTTTGGAGAGGGCTTCTATTTGGTTGATATCAGTGTAGACAGATTGAGCGAACTTACAGATACAATACCGCTGATGGTGTCAGAAAGACTTGTGGATGTTACTGAAAGCTGCATTGGAAGTCTTGTGGAGGTGTCGGGACAGTTTAGGTCTTACAACAAACATGAAGGAGAGAAGAACAGACTTGTACTTTCTATATTTGTGAGAGAGTGGGATGAGGTGGAAGAAAATCCTGATGCCGGAAGAACAAATCAGATTTTTTTGGATGGTTATGTGTGCAAAAACCCTATATACAGAAAGACTCCTCTTGGAAGAGAAATAGCAGACTTGCTGATTGCTGTGAACAGACCTTACGGAAAATCAGATTACATTCCATGTATCGCCTGGGGGCGAAATGCGAGATACGCATCTTCCTTTGAAATAGGAAGCAGAATTCAGATTTGGGGAAGAGTTCAGAGCAGGGAATATATTAAAAGAATAAATGAGGAAGAGAGTGAAAAACACGTGGCTTATGAAGTGTCTGTGAGCAAACTTGAATACGTAGAAGGCTAGAAAAAATAGTAAATGTATAAATAACAGAGCGTAAATGTCTAAATGGATAAAGATGTTTACGCTCTTTGTGTTTGTGTATTCGGGCGATTATGAGTGAAAATGAAATCTAAAGTTTTATTGAATTGAGAAAAAAATTGTGGTAAAATGTCTTTATCTTTGTTGAATTTTACCAAACAAATAGAAGGAGGAAAGAAAATGAAAAAGAAGATTAATCCTATTATTGGAGGAATCGTAACACTCGCTATGGTAGCAGAGTTGTTTGCAGGATCATATGTTAGTCCTGTAAGTGCGGAAGATGTTGAATCAGGACAAAACGAGAGTACTACAATTGAAGAAACTCAGCAAGAAGGAGATGTTGAGTTTGATTGGCAGACAGATGCTATTATCGCCCCTCAGGAGGGAAAATTAGTAGGAGCCGGTTATATCAGAATTATTTTTGATACAACATTAGAAAATGCAAAAACATACGATGTATATTTTGACGGAGTTAATCAGAATACTTTAGTGGACGGAACAGAGGCAGTGATGTCTTTTGACGCTGAGGACTGCGAAGATATAACAACATGTGAAATTTATACAGTAGATGTTAAAAAAGGACATACAGTATATATTGAAGCAACATTGGAAGATGAATCAAAAGTTGTTACAGAAACCAGAACATTTTTCCCATCAAAGAAGGGTGTTGCCTTAGGTGGAGATATGGGAGCAAAGGTTGAAATGAGCAAACTTAATCTTTCATGGTACTACAACTGGGATGTTTCTGCATTCAATGACAAATCTGACTTTGGTGTAGAACATGTACCTATGGTATGGGGCGGTGCTGCATCAAATATCAACAGTATTGCAGATATCACAGATGACTCAAATTATATTTTGGGATTCAACGAGCCGGATATTAAATCGCAGGCAAATATGTCTGCAGCAAGATCACTTGCAGTATGGCCATATATCGAAGCTACAGGAAAGCGAACAGTATCTCCTGCACTTGCAGTGTACGGAAGTGAATATATGGACAAATTCCTTATAAGCGGAGAAGAATATGATGCAAATAAGGAAAAGAAAAAATATGGAAATTATGATGAAGAAGGCGAAGAGTTAGAAATTGAGGAAGGCTTCTATGAAGCTGTTGATGTTGACGCTGTTGCACTCCATAGTTATGGCGGATCTCAGACAGGAGTATTACCTTCAACAAAAGCAATTGAAAATGCAATTGATTACCTTTGGGAAAAATTCCATAAACCAATTTGGGTAACAGAAGTATCAGTTACAGGATCAAAAGGCGCATTCTCAGATTGGAGCTATGAAGTTCCTGGTGCTTTAGAATACATGAAACAGTATGTTGCAAACTTAATTGAACTTATGGATAATGATCCACGTGTTGAGAGATATGCATGGTTCCCATACAATGTAATCAGTGATAACGAAATAGACGGATTAAACGGATGCGGAACAACAGCTCTTTTCGATTACGACACAGGATTATATACAGAGTTAGGTATTATGTACTCTCAGATGGGTAATCCGGAAGGATATGAACCAAACACTATTTCAGAAGAAGAAAAATTTGTTTGGGTAGAGCCTGAAACAACAACTCCTGAAGAGACAACTACAGTAGAAGAGACAACTACAGAAAATGTAACCCCAACAGAAATCGTTACAGATAAAGTACAGCCTACAACAAAAACACAGCCTGTTACTACAGTTAAAGAAACTCAGGCTCCAACAACATTAGCAGCAACACCTGCAAAAGTTAAACTTTCATCTGTTAAGAATAATGCAAAAAAAGCAGTTACAGTAAAATGGCAAAAAGCAGCAAAGGCTAAAAAGTATGAAGTTCAGTATTCAACAACCAAAAAGTTTAAAAAGCCAAAGAGTATTTTTACAAAAAAATTAAAATGTGTTGTTAAAAAGCTTAAAGCTAAGAAGAAATATTATTTCAGAGTAAGAGCAATCAACGGAACTAAAAAGGGAAGTTGGTCAAATGTAAAGAGTACAAAGATTAAAAAGTAATAAAGGATAGAGAAGTGTTATTTCTTTAAGTATATTCAGCGCCGTAACGGGGAATCCGATACGGCGCTTTGTTGTCGTGCATAATTGACAAGAAAATGCAAAAAAATAGCAAAATATTGGTGGAAATAACCGTTTGATATTGTTTAATAAAAACGTTTGTGATAAAATGTTACTAACTTGGGAACATTTTTAATATGTTTTTTTAATTTATAGGAGGAATTAGAAAATGAGAAGAATTTTCAACAAAATGATCTCCGGAGTAATGACATTAACTATGGTTGCAGGACTTCTTGCAGGCACTCCGGGATTCGCAACTACTGTATCAGCAGGAACTGAGATACAGTTAAAGCCTTGGTTATTCTATGAAGGTGGAGAAAGTAACAGATCTGTAGACCCTAATGGATACCCAATGAGATTTTATAATTCAGTTACACTTTTTGATTCAGAAGGTGAAGAATTAGCTAGCAAGGGTTATGAGGACTATTGGTATGTGGGACCACACACTGCATATATGGATGGACCTGAAGTAACTTGGAATTCGGACGGAATTGTTGCAAACGCATTTGAAGCAGACATCAATACTACAGGATGGGATGCTGAGTGGGCAGTAGTAGAAGAAGGAAAGGAAGCAGAACCTGTAGCAGATAATCCATTCTTCTTAAGAGCAGAGATGAATGAAATTAATATTCTTCCAGGACATATCTATACTGTATCATTCTCAGCAAAATGGGAAAATGATGCAGCAGCACCTGTTAAGAATGTTTTAGTTACACTTACAAATGAAGCTGGCGACAGCGTATTCCCAGAAGATGCAGATACTCATATGGTTATTAAAAACTCTACAAGTAAGGAAGAAAAGATAGAAAACTTTTCACAGACATTTAAATCTAATGACAATTCTGTTGTAGATTTGAAACTTGGATATGGTGCATTTTTATATACATACAACAAGATTCAGGCAGAAAATGAAGCGAATGGAACACATACACCTGCTGAGAACGTATCAGCTGCAGGTTGGTTAAATATCAAAGACTTCAAGATCGTAGATGAAGGTATTGATCCTGATTATAATCCAATCGTTCCTATCGTTACTAATTTCACAGGTGAAGCATACAAAGCACCTACAGGAAATAAAGAAGGAAAGAGATATGCTGATAATGCGGTAGTTTCAAGCGGATGTTCTTGGGCTGGATTCTCAGTTTGTACAATGGAAGATCACGTTGATGGTGATGATCTTACACATGTTGTAAAATTAGCTCCAACAGATCCAGATTACAATAAATATGCAAATCATGAAAAGATTGAGTTCGTTAAGAATAAACCACAGGATAAGCACTGCTGGAGACATTCTTTAGAGGCAAACTACATTGAAGATACAGAGAATCCTGGAATGATGAAATTAATGCAGTATGGTGTTGATTTCGCTACTGAAGGTGAAATGGTTAAACAGAACAGCCAGAACTTCGTATTTGACGTTAAGAATTCAGGTTGGGATGGAGAATACGACAGAATTTCAGGCGACTTAGTTGGAAATAACCCATGGGGTCTTAAGGCATACATGGAAGGAATTAAGGGTGAAGCCGGAAGAACTTACACAGTTGAATTTGATATTCAGAGTACTATTGCAAAATCTGACCTTTCAGTTAAGCATGTACTTGTAAAACCACATCAGATTGGTTTTGGTGATGCAGCATTTGATTTCACATCTGTTTCAGGTATCGGTAAAGACGGAATGATCGCACTTGACGCTAGAACAGGTAAGAAACACGTAAAAGCTACATTTACTGTACCTGAAAACTACAGAGATACAGGAAAAGGAATGGGATTCATGTTCGCATTTGGTGCATTCCTTAAAGATTATCCGGATGAAATTGCAATGTCAGGACAGCTTGCTGTAACTAACTTTACAGTAAAAGCAAACCACCAGTGTGCAGTTAAATTTGTAAACGGAAGCTCAGTTAAGACAGTATACGTAAATCCAGGAAAGACAGTTAAAGATGGTGGAAGTGATGCTAAGAAGGGATACAATTTCCTTGGATGGTACAACGGAAACACAAAATACAACTTTAACTCAGCAGTAACAAAAGATCTTACACTTACAGCTAAATGGGCAAAAGTTAAGAAACCTGGTAAAGCTAAACTTAAAAAGGTTAAGAGTAACAAGAGTAAGAAACTTACTGTTACAATTAAGAAAGTAAAAGGCGCTGCAGGATATAAGATTTATTACTCTACAGATAAGAAGTTTAAAAAGAAAAAGACTAAATCTAAAACTACAACTAAGACTACTTACACAATTTCTAAACTTAAATCAGGTGTTAAATATTATGTAAGAGTTAAAGCGTATAGCGAAGATTCTATCGGAAATGAATATCTTTCAAAGAAATACAGTAACGTTAAGAGCGCATACGTAAACTAATATATCAAATGTGTGATAACACTCGTTTGTTATGAAAGAATCGGACCTCGTAAAGAGGTTCGATTTTTTTCTTGACATATGTATGTGACGGTGTTATTATGAATGCATATTTTAATAGTAGAGGTTGCACTGATTATCAGTAATATATCGGATACACCGGATGTAGATGAAGATATATGAAAGGAAGAGGTGCCGAAAGTTTGAATGAACCGGTATTTTAAACTTGGGCATATGAAGAAGATTCATATGACTGTCATCTTTTCCGGATGGAGTGCTACTTTAAGAATCATAAGGATTTTTTTGAGCATGCCGACGGCATGCTCTTATTTTTTTAAAGGAGGGAATTGATTATGTCAATTTTTACAGGAGCAGGAGTAGCTGTTATTACTCCAATGAACCAGGATGGTTCTGTTAATTTTGATGCATTGGGTGAAATTCTTGAAGCACAGATTGCAGGAGAAACAGATGCAATTATCATCTGTGGTACAACAGGAGAGTCTTCAACTCTCAATGATGAAGAGCATATTGCAACAATCAAATATGCAGTAGACAAAGTTGCAGGAAGAATCCCTGTAGTAGCAGGTACAGGATCTAACAGTACAGCAGAGGCTATTAATCTTTCAAAGAAAGCTGAAGAAGTAGGAGCGGACGGATTATTATGTGTAACTCCATACTACAACAAGGCTACACAGGCAGGTTTATATAAATACTACAAGGCGATTTCTGATGCAGTTAATATTCCAATCATTATGTACAATGTTCCTTCGAGAACAGGTACAAACATCTTACCTGCAACAGCAGTTAAGATTGCAAAGGAAGTTAAAAATGTTGTAGCTATCAAGGAAGCAACAGGAAATATCAAACAGGTTGCGGAACTTGCTGCATTAGCAGACGGATGCCTTGATATTTATTCAGGAAATGACGATCAGATTGTTCCTTTATTATCACTTGGCGGAAAGGGAGTTATTTCAGTACTCTCAAATGTTGCGCCAAAGCAGACACATGATATTGTTGCAAAATTCATGGCTGGAGATATCGAGGGAAGTAGAAAGCTTCAGCTTGAAGCAATGGATTTAATCAATGCACTTTTCTGCGAAGTAAATCCAATTCCTGTAAAGGCTGCAATGAACATGTTAGGATTTAATGCCGGAATTCTTCGTGAGCCACTTACAGAGATGGAAGATGCAAACAAAGAAAAACTCAGAAAAGCAATGGTTGAATACGGAATTCTAGGCTAATGATTAAATAAGTTTGCTTCGGATAAAATAATATATATGTCAGAATACGGGCAGTATAAATATGGAGGTATAACATGATAAATGTAATTATGCATGGATGTAATGGCAAAATGGGAAGAGTCATTACTGATATTATAAAAGATGAAGAAAACGTCAACATAGTTGCCGGAATCGATGCATATACAGGAATTGCAAATGAATATCCGGTATTTGAGTCGATTGAAAAATGCGATGTCAAAGCGGATGTTATCATTGATTTTTCAGTTACAGCAGCTATTGATAAATTACTTGATTACTGCGTAAATACAAATACACCGGTTGTGCTTTGTACCACAGGTTTGTCAGCAGAGCAGCTTGCAAAAGTTGAAGAAACAAGTAAAAAAGTTGCGGTTCTTCGTTCGGCAAATATGTCTCTTGGAGTTAATTCTCTGATGAAGGTTTTAAAACTTGTAACAGAGCTTATAGGCGACAGAGGGTATGATATTGAAATTGTTGAGAAACATCACAATCAGAAAGTTGATGCTCCAAGCGGAACAGCGCTTGCACTTGCAGACAGCATTAATGAAGTTCTTGGCAATGAATATGATTACACATTTGACAGAAGCACAAAGAGAGAAAAAAGACCTAAAAAAGAAATTGGAATCTCAGCAGTCAGAGGTGGAACAATCGTTGGTGAGCACGAAGTTATTTTTGCCGGAACCGATGAAGTTATTGAAATAAAGCATACTGCTTATTCAAAAGCCATTTTTGCAAAAGGTTCAGTTGAAGCTGCAAAATATCTTGCAGGAAAAGCACCTGGAATGTACAATATGGCGGATGTATTGGCATAGCATAAACGATATTGAATAATAATTGTCTCCTTTGGATATATTATGAAAGTAAATAATATATCTAAAGGAGATTTTTTATTATGAAAAAAATGATAATTTTACTTATGACTGTTATGACGATGGCTGCATTTACAGGATGTGGCATGGGAGATACAAATAATCGTGATAATAATGATGGGGTTGTAAATGACGCAGTAGATGATGCAGTGGACGGAGTGGAAGATGGGGTAAATGACGTTGAGAGCGGTGTTAATGATATGTTAGATAACGATGCCACTGATAATAACCGATAAAAAAAGAAATATAAGTAATAAAATTATTCTCCCACAAATACAATGTAAAGAGATGTTTAAGGGAGAGGACAATGGCTTATACAATTGTATTAGATGCCGGTCATGGCGGCAGCGATCCGGGAGCCACTTATAATGGCAGACAGGAAAAAGATGATAGCCTGAAACTTACCATGGAAGTAGGAAGGATTCTTTCTAATAACGGATACAATGTGATTTACACAAGAACTACAGATGAATACAACACACCTTTTGAAAAAGCCACAATTGGAAATGCTGAGAACGCAGATTTATTTGTTTCCATTCATAGAAATTCTGCTCCGATAGCAGATATGTTTAAAGGAATTCAGACGCTTGTTTACAGGGACGAAGGTATTAAATCAAATATTGCACGTAATATAAACAGAAATCTTGTGGAACTTGGTTTCGATGATCAAGGAGTGATAGAGAGACCAAATCTGGTAGTTCTTAAGAGAACTAAGATGCCGGCGGTACTGGTGGAAGCAGGTTTTATTAACTCAAGTGTTGATAATATGATATTTGATAATCAGTTTAATGCAGTTGCTGAGGCGATAGCGAGGGGAATTATCGAGACAGTAGGCATGGATGAAAATTTCTCATCAATGGGAGTTAATCAGAGCCAGTTAATGGAAAATTCCAACAATGAAAATCAGGTGGATGAGGAACGCCCTGAGGAAGAGGGATTACAGAACGAAGATGCGAATATTCCCCGAGGAGTATATGTAATTCAGGCAGGGGCATTTAGAAACAGACTTTTAGCTGAAAATCAGGCCAGAAGACTTATTAGTTCAGGTTATCCGGCTATGGTAATTAATGAAAAGGGTTTGTTTAAAGTGTGGATAGGAGAATACAATAGTTTGGAAAAGGCTGTTTTAATGGAAAGAAAAATAAAAGAATTAGGGTATGATTCATATATTAGAATCATCAATTCATAATTGTCAGAACCGCTTGGTTAATCAGGCGGTTCTTTTGTTATCCACGACGAGCCAGCCTACTCGATTGTAATAAATAAAAATTCTTTGACTCTTTTGTTGTGTAATGATAGACTAATTTATGTTTGTTAATTGAATAAAGGAGGCAAAGATGAAAAAACATTCTAAAATCGTTGCTGTTGCTTTATCAACAGCTATGATTGCAGGAATTCTCCCTGTTCAGAATTATTCTGCACAGGCTAAAGAAAATGAGAATTCAGTAATTTATTGTGGGGACAATTATGAAGTAACTTATCAAGTAACAAACATGTGGCAGAATGGCTATAACGTAAATGTAACAATTAAGAACACAGGAAACGAAGCAATTGAAGATTGGTATCTCGCCATTCCACAGACAAATGAAATTTCAAACATATGGAATGTGGAAATCAATGAACGTACCGATGATCAATATGTAGTCAAAAGCAAGGATTACAATTATGTTATTAAACCAAACGAAATAGTTAGTTTTGGTTACCAGGCAGAGGGAAAATTTGAAAAGATTCCTGAAACATTTGATTTTTCAGAGTCTTTACTGCTTGAGTACACAGATGATTACACAGTTGAATTTAAAGAAGATGCAAACTGGGGCACAGGTTTTACAGGTAATATTACAATTACAAACAATTCTGAAAAAGTGATACAGGGGTGGGAGTTATGTTTTGATTTCCCTGCACAGATAAACAATATCTGGTGTGCAACAATTAAAAATAATTCTCAAAACAGTTACACAATTAAATCCCAAACATTTAATAAAGATATCGAACCGGGAAAATCAGTAACTTTTGGAGTTACAGGTTTGCCTTCTATTGTAAAAAATGAAATCAGTAATGTGATTCTTTACAGTAGAGTAATGGAGAGATTTGATACGGTAATATCTGATGAAGAAATCGACGAATATTTAGAAAAGATTGATGAGGAGTCTAAAAAGGATTCGGATTCTGATGGACTCACAGATTATTTAGAACAATTTCTTGGACTAGATACAGAAAAAACAGATACAGATGAAGATGGTCTCTCAGATGAAATGGAGTTCACTAAGACAGGAACTGATGGAACAAAGGCAGACACAGATGGCGATGGAATTATGGACGGTGATGAAGATTCAGATGAAGACGGACTCACAAATCTTGAGGAAATTGCATTAGGAACAGATAACAACAATAAAGATAGTGACGCAGACGGAATCAATGACGGCGATGAAGTAAATAAATGGGGTACAAATCCTCTTGATGCTGATACAGACAAAGACGGAGTTGTCGACGGAAAGGAAATTGAACTTGGAGGTAATCCGGCGGCTGAAGATAAAACCTTTATTGTTACAGCTACATCTGAGGAAGAAGATACTGTTGAGGCATCTGTTGAAGTTGAATTGGATGGTTTTGCCGCTTCAACACTTGAGGTGTCAAAGGTTGATAATGAATTTTTATTCCCTGAGACAATGCCGGGATTCATTGGAGGAGCCTATGAATTTAAATGTGATGGTGAATTTGATGAGGCAACTATCAGCTTTAAGTTCGATGAAGAATTATTAAAGGATAAGGATTTTGATCCTGTCATTTATTATTTCAATGAGAAGACTCAGATGCTTGAAGCTTTAGATACCAAAATTAAGGGGAATGTAGCTTCAACAAAAACACCACACTTCTCAAAATATATTCTTGTTAACAGAAAAGTGTATGAAGATTCGTTTACATGGCAGGACGTTTGGGATGCAAATGATTATTCTAATGCAGAAATTGTACTTGTAATTGATGACTCAGGAAGCCTTGGTGGCGATTATGGATATGATGAAGCAAGAAATGTGTTTACAGGAGGAAAAGATCCTGAGCACAAACGTCTTGAAGCTGCCAGAAGTTTTATTGATAGCGCAAACAATAATACTAAAATTGGTATTGTCAAATTTGATGGAGTTATCGATGATATTTCAGGCGGTTTAGTTGAATGTGATGAAACAGGAAAAGATGTATTGAAAAATTATCTTCAGTTTACACATATGACATCAGGTGCCTATAACTTGAATGGTATTTTTGATTCAAGAGGATCCACATATATGTATGGAGGTATCAGTAAGGCTGTAGATATGTTCTCAAAAAATACTGAGAATACATTAAAGATTGCAATTGTATTTACTGATGGTGTGGCACATGATACATCACTCCATAACAGTGTTGTGTCAAAAGCAAACGATAACAGTGTAAAAGTATATACAGTAGGACTGGGAGTTACAAGCAATTATTTTGATAAATACCTGATTCCACTTTCAAACAATACAGGTGGTAAATTCTACAGTGCTGATAATTCTAAAGAACTGGCAGCTATTTATGATGATATCAGTGAAAAGATTGATATTGAAACAGACAGCGACAAAGATGGAATCTGTGATTACTATGAAGATAATATGATTATGTTCAATGGAATTAAGTTGGTCCTTGATAAGAATAATCCTGACAGTGACAGTGACGGAATACCTGATGGTAAGGAAGTTGCTGAACTTAACTATAAATATAACGATGACAGAACTAAAGTTATTGTAACCGGAAGACTTTTATCTGATCCATTATCAGAAGATTCTGATTTCGACGGAATTCCTGATGGAAAGGATAGCAAGCCTTTGGACAACAACTTTAAGGGATATATGGACAATACAGGTTCAGATGATGGAATGAACGTTAAGTATCAGATGGATTACAGATGGTTCTTTGAAGATAACAAAAACTATAATCCAAGTCTTAGCAGAACATCGGTAATTCTCGCAAACAGCATTTATAGTGCAGGAGTTTATAAGACTGACGATAAATCATATAAGACAGAAGGTGTTCTTGCATATCATGGAATGAAAAATACAAAAACATATAAGTTGTCAGATATTTACACTGATTTTCATAAATCTGAAGTTACGGTGGGATATAAAACGGTAACCTACAACAATAAGAAAAAGAATGTAATTTCAGTTGTTGTAAGAGGAACAAACAGCACAATTGATGAATGGTCAAGCAATTTTGAAATCGGAAATTATGCGAGAATGAACAGAGTTGATTGGGTTAATAACTATAACCACGAAGGCTTTGATTGTGCTGCAAACAGAATTAAAAAAATTGTTGATAATTACGTTAAAGACTGTGGATTAAAGACAAATAATGTATATTGGATTACCGGTCATTCAAGAGGAGCCGGTATAGCTAATATTCTTGGTGCATATTATGAAGATGAAGGAAAAGAGACATTTACATATACATTCGCCGCACCTAACACAACACTTAATCCAAAAGCAGCGTCTTACAAATCTATTTTTAATATAGTTAACTCTGATGACTTAATACCTGCACTTCCGCTTGAAACATGGGGATATACTCATTATGGAAAGACTGCAAAGATTAGCGTCCAGGACAACTATGCCTTAGAGTGGTGGTTAGGCCATGAGAATATACTTCCATATAACTGCCCGGCACAGGGATTTGAGAGAGCCCTTAAACAGCTTGATAATGTAATCCCGGATGGAGATGTGAGAAAAACAGCTTACGGTTATTATTGTTCTTGTCATGGAAGTACAACTATCGGTGATCCAAAAGTTACTTGTGGATTTATTTTGTATATTGACAGAGAAGCAAGAAAGAGATATATCAATTCATTCCCATATATGACACAATACTGTAAGATGTCTACAACAGACCGCTTCTGCTGGCATACAATCTCTTTATGTGAGTCACCGGCATTTTTCATGCAGTATCTTGCTACTATGATGGGAACAGTAGACAATTTAGGAAGCTTAGGAAAATTCCTTCTTTTCATGCCGCTTGATAATGATTATTCAACTGCATTATGGTCAGTAATAAATGTTGCTGCAAGAGGAGTTAAGCATCCGCATTACTTGAATTCGTATTATATCTTAGCAGAGCATGCAAAAGAGTCACAGTTTAAATAAAATAAAAAAACGATTACAAACATAACACAAGGAGCATTGCTATGGTGTTTATTATGCACCGGGCAATGCTCCTTTTCTATTTCATTATTTGATTTATAATAACGAAGAATTATGATATACTATCACTTATAGGTGCACAGTTCCAAATAACTGGCTGTGTGACAGAATAAATGATTATCTGTACAGGAGGTTTTTATGAAGCACGGATTTGTAAAAGTGGCAGCGGCAACACCATCTGTAAAAGTGGGAGATTGCGGGCACAATGCCGGACAGATTATAGATATGATTAAGGATGCAGAGAAAAACGGAGCATCCATTATTGTTTTCCCGGAATTAAGTATCACTGGATATACTTGTGAGGATTTATTTTGGCAGGAAAACCTCTTAAAGAAAGCTAAAGAGTATCTTGTTAGAATTGCAAGACAGACTGCTGACAGAGAGATTGTGGCAATTGTAGGCCTACCTTTTGAGTTTGAGGGTAAACTCTACAATGTTGCAGCTGTAATATACGACGGTGAGATTCTTGGCTTAATACCAAAATCACACATTCCTAATTATTCTGAATTTTATGAGGCAAGACATTTTGCATCGGGAGTTGGAGTGAGTGGAGAGGTAAATATTGAGGTTGATGAGGATGAATTTGATTATTCAGACGGATTCAATTATCAGCTCTTTCTCAATGAGGAAGAAGATGATGACGAAGATGATGATTTTGATGACGATGACGACGATGACGATGATGATGACGACGATTTCGATGATGATTTCGACTTCATTCCGTTTGGAACAGATTTGATTTTTAAATGTACTGAGATTCCAAATTTATCATTTGCCGTTGAAATATGCGAAGACTTGTGGGTTCCAAATCCTCCAAGTTCAAGACACGCCATGAACGGTGCTACATTGCTTATTAATCTTTCAGCCTCAGATGAAATTACAGGAAAGGCCTCATACAGAGAATCTCTTGTAAAGAATCAGTCTGCAAGATGCGTTGCAGCGTATGTTTATGCTGACTGCGGTGAGGGTGAGTCCACAACTGACCTTGTATTCTCAGGTCATAACATTGTTGCTGAGAATGGAAGAATAATATCAAAATCACAGAGATTTACTACAGGGATTACCTATGCAGAAATAGATATGGATAAGATTGCGGCAGACAGAAGAAGACTTACTACTTTTGTGCCGGAAAAAAGTGATGATTACGAAATCATTGATGTCTATGTTGAAAATACAGACGATGATATCACAAGAGTAATAAACAATGCACCTTTCGTTCCAAGTACGAAGGGTGACAGAGATGAGAGATGTAATGAAATCTTAACCATACAGGCTATGGGGCTTAAGAAGAGACTTGAACATACTAATTGCAAGTGTGCAGTTGTAGGTATTTCAGGAGGTCTTGATTCTACTCTGGCACTTCTTGTCACAGTTAAGGCATTTGATTTGTTGAGTATAGACAGAAAGAATATCGTTGCTTTAACGATGCCTGGTTTTGGAACGACAGACAGAACTTACTCAAATGCATTGAAACTTATTGAGGAACTTGGATGCACATTAAAAGAAGTAAATATCAGTGAGGCTGTTGAATTACATTTTAAGCAGATTGGACATGATATTAATGTAAAAGATGTAACGTATGAAAATGCTCAGGCAAGACAGAGAACTTATCTTCTTATGGATTTTGCAAATGAGTACAACGGTATGGTTATAGGAACAGGTGATTTATCAGAACTTGCTCTTGGATGGGCCACATACAATGGAGATCATATGTCTATGTACGGTGTTAACGGAGGAATTCCAAAGACTCTGGTAAGACATCTGGTAAGATATTTTGGGGATACCTGCAATGTAGAGTCTTTGAAAAATGTATTGTATGATGTTCTTGATACTCCTGTAAGTCCTGAACTTCTGCCACCGTCTGAAGATGGAAAGATTTCGCAGAAAACAGAGGATTTGGTGGGACCATATGAATTACATGACTTTTTCCTGTATTATGTTCTCAGATTTGGATACAGACCTAAGAAGATTTTGTATCTGGCAGAACATGCATTTAAAGGTGAATATGACAGAGAGACAATACTCAAATGGTTGAAGACATTCTATCGCAGATTCTTCTCGCAGCAGTTCAAGCGTTCATGTCTTCCTGATGGACCTAAGGTGGGTTCAGTGGCAGTTTCGCCAAGAGGTGATCTTCGTATGCCAAGTGACGCCTGCGTAAGAGAGTGGATTTCTGAACTTGAATAATAATAAATGTACCTCCTATAATTGAATTTAAATATAGGAGGTACATTTAGTTTGAAGGTAAATTCTATGAAAAATAGCCATTCATAGTCTGTCAATGATTTTTGGCTGATTCTTCCAGGGCAGAAATGTGATTTAGCAATAGCTGTCCGGTATACCTGGAACTGTCGGGACAGCTTACAGTTTCAGTGGAATTATTTTTTAGTATCTGTTTAGTGATTTCATCAAAGGTAGGTAAGAGAAGAGGGTACATTGCCGATACGGAATCGCTTACATTGTTTATTGTCAGATCGTTTATGTGGTTCTCATCAAATACCATTTTGATTTCAAAAGATGAATTGCCTAGTGAAATCTGAGAAGTGTAGACTCCGGGTATGTACATTGATTCTTTTGATTTTTTAGTATCTGATTTTTTAAAGTAGTTAAACAAAAATACTATCAATATTATTACAAAGGCTATTAGTATTACAGAATATATCAGTTCCATTAGGTGCAATACCATGAATTTGGGACTTTTGCTCATGTTACCTCCAAGGTGTTCTTATACTAAATTTTACACGACAGGTACAGTTTTTATTCGAAAAAGTTTGTTTTTATTTATTGAGGGAGATTATATGGCAGTACAGTTTATTTTAGGGAGCGCAGGCTCAGGAAAATCTCACAAATTATATACAATTATGACAGACAGGTCGGCAGCAAATCCCCAAGTGGAGTATGTTGCACTGGTTCCGGAACAATACTCAATGGAAAGCCAGAAAGAGATTGTGTCTATTCATAAAAATAAAGGAGCTTTCAACACTGAAGTTGTAAGCTTTAACCGTCTTGCTCTTAGAACTTTTGAGGAAGTGGGAATGGATAATCTTTCAGTTATTGATGAGATGGGAAAACTTCTTATAATCAGAAAAGTTCTTGAGGACTGCAAAAAGAATCTGAAAGTGTATTCAACTAAAATATCCATGCCTGGTTTTGTGGATAAAATAAAATCTACCATATCAGAGTTTGAGCAGTATGGAGTTGGGGTAACGGAATTAAAAAGTATGATAGATACCTCAGAAAAAAAGAAATCCCTCAAAATAAAATTGGCTGATGTATCCCTTATATATGAGGGATTTAAGAAATACATGAATGAAAATCTTGCCACTTCCGAAGAGGTGCTTGAGAGGTTGTGTAGTGTAATTCCAAAATCCGACAAAATAAAAAACAGTGAGTTTTTTATAGATGGATATACAGGCTTTACGCCAATTCAGAAAAAGGTAGTCTTCCTTTTGATAAAGTATGCAAAGAATGTTACATTTGCATTTAATCTTCCGGAGAGTGAGACAAATTTCGAAAGAGTCAGTGAGCAGGATTTATTCCTTCTCAGTAAAAAAACAATTATTCAGATAAAGGATGAATGTAGAAGAACCAGAGTTGAAATATTGGATGATATAGTTGTTAGAAATATAGATGGAAGACCTTATCGTCTTAAAAACAGCGCTGAACTCAGCTTTATTGAACAAAACATTTTCAGATACAAAGCATCTGAAAAATTTGAGGAAAAGACGGTGGATGTGTCGGTTCACAGTATTTCGAATCCGAGAAGAGAATGTGAGTTTGTGGCAAAGACTATTCTTAAAATGATGGAAGATGACGATTCCTATAAGTTCAGAGATTTTGCGGTTATTAGCGGTGATTTGGAAAATTATTATCGATATATGGAAGAAGCTTTCTCAAACTATAATATAAACGGATTTATTGACTATAAGAGAAGCGTAAGTTCAAATCCTTATGTTATGGCTGTCCTTGGTGTGCTTGAAATAATAGATAAAGACTTTACATATGACAGCGTATTTCATTTTATTTCCCTTGGTGTGATGAATAATATTATCGAGGATATATTGGAAAAAGCACAGGAAGATGTGGAGGAGGAATTAACCATTTCCACACAAGGAATCATAGATAAAATGGACAATTATGTTCTTATGTCCGGAAGAAGGGGAATTAAGAGCTACTCAAAAAAATGGGAGAGAATATACAGAGGATTTGCCGAGGAAGAACTGGAGGTAATTAATCTTATAAGAGAGAGTCTTGTAGAACTTATTACTCCACTTAAAACTTCTCTCAAACAGAAAAATGCAACGGTCCTTGACAGGACAAAAGCTTTATATGAGTTTATTAAAAAACTTGATATGTTTGCAATGATTAGCAAAGATGCAAAAGAGTTTGAAGAGTCAGGTGAACAGGCAAGAGCTTTAGAGTATAAGGGAGTTTATGACGCTGTTATTGATACCTTTGACAAACTTGTTGCCATGCTTGGAAACGAAGTTCTTTCTTTCAAGGAATACAAGGGACTGGTAGAGACCGGACTTGGAAATTTGAAAGTTGGTATAGTTCCGCCATCATATGACAGTGTAATGGTGGGGGACATTGAGAGAACAAGACTTAAAGATATTAAAAAGGTTATTTTTGTGATTGGAGCAAATGACGGTATAATTCCAAAACACAGCAGTGGAGTCGGTATTATTTCGGACTTAGAGAGGGAATTCTTATCTCAAAACAGTTTTGAACTTGCACCTACTGCGAGAGAAAATGTGTTTACTCAGAGACTCTATCTTTATATGGCTCTAACAAAGCCGTCTGACAAACTTATTATTTCATATTCTAAGTCGGATATTAACGGAGATGAAATCAGAAAATCATATATAATAAATACTCTTGAAGAATTGTTTGCAAATTTAAGCAAGAGGGATGAGGATAAGTTTGAGTACGATGCTTCAAATATAGTAAATTACAGAGACTGCATAAAGTTTATTGCGCACTTTATTAATAAATCAAAGTTCAGTGAAAGTACGGATGAATTCTATCAGATTTATTCGTTGATGATTGAAAATGAAGAATTCAGGACAAGAATATTTAATATGATTGACGCGGCATTTTACACCAGAAATGCCGAGGAATTGGAAAAGGATATCGCGAAAAAGTTATATGGATTAAGAGATAATATTTCGGTTACAAGAATCGAGAAGTTTGCGGCATGCGCTTACGCACATTTCATTGAGAATGGTTTGAAACTGAACCAGAGGAGACAATACGAACTTGCAGCGTATGATCTTGGAAATCTTTATCATGGGGCAATTGACGGAGTATTCAGAATATGTCGCGATGAAGAGGTTAATATTTGTGATCTGACTGATGATGAAAAGGCCGGAGTAATTGCCAGAAGCGTTGATAAAGTTATGGAGAATTTTGACACCGATATTCTTACCAGTACCGCCAGATACAAATATCTTGCAGGCAGGGTGAGGACGGTTACAGAGAGCACGGTAGATGTTCTTACAAGTCACCTCAAAAAGGGAGAATACGAACCTAGATACAACGAATACAGTATTGAACACGGACGAGTGGACAGGGTGGATGTGTTTGAAAATGAATCGGATATGTACATTAAAGTTATTGATTATAAGACCGGAAGTAAGAAGTTTGATTTCACGGATGTGTTCTACGGACTGCAGCTTCAGCTTTTAGTTTATACCAATGATGTTGTGAAAAAGGAACAGAAAAAACATCCTGAAAAGTCAGTGCATCCGGGTGGAGCATTTTATTACTGTATTCAGGATCCTCTTATTGATAAGCCGGATTTCGACAGATGGATTAACATCCTGAAAAAGGAAGATGAATACAAGTCCATGTCAGATGAAAAACTCAAGGAGATAATAGCGTTTCTGTCAAAAGAAGAAATGTTCAAATTAAGTGGGCTTGTCAACAGCAGTGAGGAAAGTTTAAAAGCAATAGATACTGAAATGTTCGAGCAAAGAGGAACATCCATAGTGGTTCCGGTATCTTTCAAAAAGGATGGAACATTGTCTTCAACAAGCCTTGCTTTTGATGAAGAAAAGTTTAATGCAGTTCTTGGTTATGCCGAAGATTTGACAGAAAAAATGAAAGATAAAATTTTGGATGGATGCATCAGTGTAAATCCGTATGAAGATTCATGCAAGTACTGTCAGTACAGAGGCATATGCAGATTTGATACAGCCCTTGGTGACTGTTACAGAGAAAAACAAAAGATAAAAAAAGATGATATTATCAGTCTGATTTACGAGAGTAAAGAGGATGAAAAAATAGAGGAAGGAGAGTAAGGATGGCAGTTAAATGGACAAAAAAACAGCTTGATGTAATAAACACCACTGACAGAAACATTCTGGTTTCGGCAGCAGCAGGTTCGGGTAAAACAGCCGTCCTTGTAGAGAGAATAATTCAAAAAATACTGGATAAAACAAATCCGGTAAATGTAGATGAATTACTGGTGGTTACATTTACAAAGGCAGCAGCTTCAGAAATGAGAGAGAGAGTTTTAAAGTCTCTTGATGCAGCCCTTAAAGAAGATCCTGATAATGAGCATCTTCAGAGACAGCAGTCTTATATTCACAACGCAAAAATAACTACTATTGACAGTTTCTGTTCGGGAATAGTGAAGGAATATTTTGACAGAATTGAGCTTGATCCAAACACAAGAATTGTAGATGCTGCTGAGATTACTATGCTTCAAAATGACATTTTAAATGATATGCTGGAGAAGAAATTTGAAGAGGAAAGTGACAGCTTCATCAGTCTTGTAGATAAATATTCTAATCACAGAAGTACGGATAAAATAAACAGTATTATATCTATTTTGTATAATAATGCAGTCAGCCACGTTAATCCGAAAAAATGGCTTAACGAGTGCAGAGAGAGTTATAGCATCACATCAGTTGAAGAGATGGAAAAAACGGTGTGGATGAAAAAACTAAAGTTCTTTATCGCAAAGGAAATTGAAAGTATTAATTTAAGTATTGAGGAAGGAATTGATATTTCAAGATATTGCGATGCTTTTGTCCCATATTATAAAGATATGACGGCTATAAAAGCTATGTTTGCAAAAGTGGATTGCAATGCAGGTTTTGATGAAATAGGAAATGCTCTCGGCGAGATTTCTTTTTCAAGACTTCCAAATGTAAAGGGAGAGTATGATGATCTTGAAAAAGAGAGATATAAAGAGATTAGGAACAAAATAAAAAAACGTACAGAGGATTTGGTTAAAAATTATTTCTCTCAAAGTATTAATGAGGTCCTTTCGGACATAATGAATTGCAGTGAGGCGGTTAATGAACTTATAGACCTGACAATAAGCTTTTATGATGAGTTTGTAGCTGCAAAAAAAGAAAAGTGCATAATGGATTTTGCAGACCAGGAGCACTATGCATTAGAAATTTTAAGAGATTATGATGAAAATGGATGTGGGGCGCCGTCCCAGGTGGCACTTGAGATTGGTTCAAAATTCAGAGAGATAATGATTGATGAGTATCAGGACAGCAATGAGATACAAGAAGAGATACTTACTAGTGTATCTAAAGGATTTGGCGTGAACAATGTGTTTATGGTAGGTGATGTTAAGCAGAGTATTTACAAATTCCGACTTGCAAACCCACAGCTGTTTATTGATAAATTTGACACTTACAAAGAAGAACTCACTTCAGATGAATGTAAAATTATTTTGGATTGCAATTTCAGATCCAGAAGCAATATTATTGACAGCGTGAATTTTATTTTCAGCAGAATTATGAGAAGAGAGCTTGGAGGCATTGAGTACGACGAAGGTAATGCCATGAGCTTTGGTGCTGATTATTATCCGGACCTTCCAAAGTCTCAGAACAACGATACAGAACTTCTTTTAGTGGAAGGAGAAGGCAACGAAAATGAGATTTCCGTAATTGCCGATGAAATTAAAAAGATTACATCGGAAACAGGAGATTTTAAAGTGAGTGATGGAGCAGGCGGACTTAGAACTCCAAAATACAATGATATAGTTATTCTATTAAGAAGCGTTAAGAGTAGGGGAGATGAGTATGTTGAGGAACTTGGAAAGCGAGGAATTCCGGCATACTGTGAATCAAGAACAGGTTTTTACGATGCTATGGAAGTTAAACTGATTCTCGATTATTTGAGAATTATAGATAATCCCCTTCAGGATATTCCTCTTGTAGCAGTTATGAGGTCGGATATTTTTGGATTTACCTCAAATGAGCTTGCAAAGATTAAAGAAAAAAATGATTTATATTATTACTATGAGAGTCTTTTGGCGTATTGTGAAAATGCAGATGATGAATTACTTGTAGGCAAGGTTAAGGACTTTATTGATGAAATTAATTACCTGAGAAAACAGGTTTCCTATACAGGTGTATATGATATGATTTCTCTGATTCTTAGTAGAAGCGGTTATGAGGAATTTGTCTTTGCAATGCCAAACGGTGTGAGAAGAGTTAAAAATATCGACATTCTTAAGGAGAAAGCAAAGCAGTTTGATGATGGCGTGTTCAAGGGGATTTTCAACTTTGTCAGATATATCGAGAAGATAAAGGAACTGAAGGTTGACGAGGGAGAGGCTTCCCCGTATAACGAGCAGGATAATATTGTCAGAATTATGACATTCCATAAGAGTAAAGGTCTTCAATTCCCTGTTGTTTTTGTAAGTTCTCTTGCAACCAAGTTTAATAATGCCGATGTAAAGGCTGAGATTATTTCTCATGATTCGATTGGTATCGGTGTGGAATACATCGATGAGAAACTTAGATTTAAAAAGACGACTATAATCAAAAATGTAATAAAGAATATGATAAAGGAAGAAAATTACGCCGAGTATATAAGATTTCTTTATGTGGCAATGACCAGAGCTCAGGAGAAAATGTATCTTACGGCATCCTGTTCTGAGATGAAAGAAAAAATGGATGAGTTCAGACGAATGGCAAGAAGTGAAAATGGAAAGCTTGACTATTCCCGCCTCATGCAGAGCAACTGTTTTATGGATTGGATTTGTATGGCGCTAAATTCTAAGGGCTTTAAAGAGAATGCAAAAACAATTATCAGATACATTGGAGAGAGTGAGATAGAAGAGTCTGATATCAAAGGTCTAATTTCCACAATGATAAAGAGAGAGGAACTTGTAGAACTTGATCCAACTGTAGTCTATGATGAAAATATTAAGGAACTTATAGAGGGAAGAATGAGATGGAATTACAGATTCAAAGAGGAGGCAAATCTTCCTTCAAAACTCAGTGTCACAGACATTAAAAAGATGAGTGTGGAGACTGATGAGGATGCAGTTGTCCATTACAAAAGTGAAGCAGTGGAAAAGATTCCTTTGTTTATGCAGGAAGAAAAAGAAACATTTAAACTCACAGGTGCAGAGAGAGGAACTGCGTATCACAGGATTTTTGAACTATTTGATTTTGAGATGGAGCCTACAAAAGAAAACATTGCCAATATGATTGCAAATCTGATAGAATGTGGAAAGATAAGCAAACTTGCAGGAGAGAGTGTGGATGTGGAGGATTTATTCACATTTACAAGGAGCAGTCTCTACAGCAGAATGAAGAAGGCTTTCGATAACAATCTTTTGTTCAGAGAGAGGGGCTTCCTTATGGGAATTCCTGCAAACGAGATTAAGGCATTAGGACTTCCTGATGTTGAGGAAGTGATTTTAGTACAGGGTATTATCGATGTTTGTTTTGTGGAGGATGGCAATTATATTATAGCTGATTACAAAACCGATAAAGTAAGTCGTATGGAGCAGCTGGTTGAAAAATATCAGCCACAGCTTGACAGTTATCAGTACGCTATCAATAAACTAGACAATATAAATGTCTCCGAAAAGATTATTTATTCGGTAACACTTGGAGATGAAATAAACTGTTAGGGAGGATAAAATATGGTATTCCCGGAATATATAAAAAAAGGTGATACTATCGGTGTCACCGCGCCGTCAAACGGAATTGTTGACGAACTAAAAGTTAAGAGATTTCACAATGCTGTTTCAAACCTTAAAAAGGTGGGCTATGATGTGTTGTTTACGGACAATGTCTTTACAGCCGATAAGAGAGGTTGCAGCAGCGCGGGTGATGTGAGGGCAAAAGAATTTGGTAATCTTATCAAAGATGAAAATGTAGGTGCCATTGTTTGTGCGGCAGGTGGTGATTACCTTATGGAAATGCTTGATTATATTGATTTTGAGGCGATTAAGCAAAATCCAAAATGGATTCAGGGATACTCAGATATCACAACCCTTATTTTTCCTATAACCACGAAGTGTGACGTGGCCACCGTATACGGTTTTAATTTCAGTGATTTTGGAATGAAGCAGTGGCAGGACAGCGTGGTCAGAGGGCTTGAAGTGTTAGAAGGAAAAAGAGTGACACAGGAGTCCTTTGATTTTCACGAAGATTTCCATGGATTTGATGAGGATGAGGCAGATAATGTAAATGATGCATATGATGGTAATGATGAGCATGAAGCAGATGCCGGTAATGGAGCAGATACCGGTAACTTTGAAGAAGCAGGTCTCGAGGGCTACTCAGCTGACGCGCCTGTCGTATGGAAAACTTACAACGACAAGCCTGTCACAATGAGCGGGAGATTGCTTGGCGGATGTCTTGATTGTATAAGTTTTCTTGCAGGAACAAAATACGATGGGACTCTAGAGTTTGCAGAAAAATATAAAGAAGACGGAATTATCTGGTTTTTGGAGAGTTTTGATATGAGCGATACAGTTCTTGTTACAACTCTTTGGAAATTGAAGCAGATGGGATATTTTAAATATGCATCAGGATTTGTATTTGGACGACCTTTAATGTATAATACGTGGATAGAGCAGTCTTACGAGGATGCGGTTATGTCTGTTTTAGGTGATTTAGATGTGCCGGTTATCTTCGATGCAGATATAGGGCATAAAGGACCTCAGTTTTCAATGATTAACGGAGCTAAAGCCGTAGTTAAATCTGAGGATGGAAAAGGAGTTATCACTTATGTTAGAGCTTAAGGATATTTATTATGAAATTGAAGAGGATGGAGTAAAGAAAACTATTATCGATGGTATTAACCTTACTATCGATGACAATAAATTTGTTGTTATCACCGGACCTAACGGGGGAGGAAAGTCAACTCTTGCAAGATTAATTTCAGGTGTTGCAAAGCCAACGTCAGGAAAGATTATTTACAATGGAACAGATATCACAGATATGGATATCACTGAGAGGGCGAGACTTGGAGTGAGTTTTGCTTTTCAGCAGCCTGTAAGATTTAAAGGAATCAAAGTTCTTGATTTAATCAGACTTGCAGCAGGTGAAAAACTGTCTCCGTCAACAGCATGTGAATATCTTGCAGCTGTGGGACTATGTGCAAGGGATTATATCAACAGAGATGTGGATGCCAGTCTTTCCGGCGGAGAGTTAAAGAGAATTGAGATTGCCACAATCCTTGCAAGAGCTACTGATTTGTCTATTTTCGATGAGCCGGAAGCAGGGATTGATCTTTGGAGTTTCAAAAATCTAATCAAGGTATTTGAAAAACTTCACAGTGAAAATGAAAGTACCATTATCATTATTTCACATCAGGAGCGTATTCTTAATATAGCCGATGAAGTGGTTGTTCTTGCAGATGGAAAAATATCCAAAAAAGGATCTAAGGATGAAATACTTCCGGATCTTTTAAAGGGAACAGGCGAGTGCAGATTCATGGTTTCAGAGTAGAAAAACAATTGCATATATTGTTTTAGGAAAACTGATTTTCATAAGCCGGGTGAGAGAATGATTTGGAGGTAGTTATGGAGAATAAATCAAATAAGGATTTGTTGAAAGTAGATCAGATACAGATGACATTGTTAGAGCAGATTGCAGGATTGCATGAGGTTCCTGCAGGTGCCTACAATATCAGAGCTAACGGTGAAAAGGCAGGAAGAAACACTACTGCCAATATTGACATTGTCACAAGAGATGACAATATGGGAATAAATATTTACATCAAGCCGGGAACAAAAAATGAGAGCGTACACATACCTGTTGTAATTAGTAAGAGTGGATTAGAGGAAGTTGTGTACAATGATTTCTTTATCGGTGATAATGCGGATGTAACTATTGTTGCAGGATGTGGAATTCACAACGGTGGTGATGCAAAATCAAAACATGACGGCATTCATACATTCCATATTGGAAAGAATGCAAAGGTTAAATATGTTGAGAAACATTACGGTTCCGGAGATGGCACGGGCGAGAGAGTTATGAATCCCGAAACTATTGTTGAAATAGAAGAGGGCGGATTCATGGAGATGGAAAGTGTTCAGATAAAAGGAATTGACTCAACAAAGCGTGTGACTAAAGCTAAGCTTGCTGACAATGCAAAGATAGTTATTACAGAGAGACTTATGACTCACGGCAAGCAGTATGCAGAGAGTGAATTTGATGTCGATCTCAACGGAGAAAACTCAAGCGCAAATGTTATTTCAAGATCAGTTGCAAAGGACGACTCAAAGCAGTTGTTCCTCTCAAAGATAAACGGAAACAACAAGTGTCAGGGACATTCAGAGTGCGATGCTATTATTATGGGAAATGCTAAGATTAGTGCAATACCTGAGATAACAGCAAATGATTTAGATGCAGCATTAATTCATGAAGCAGCAATCGGAAAGATTGCGGGTGACCAGATAATCAAGCTTATGACATTGGGACTTACAGCCGAGGAAGCCGAAGAGCAGATAGTAAATGGCTTCTTGAAATAGAGAAAGAGTAATACGTGTTAAGGCTGCAGAGGATGTGGCAAACAAATATTATGTGTTAAAATTGTGTTATGTAAACTGAAACTTGCTTTATATACATACCAGATTCAAATTTCTGTTCTGGTATGTATGTTTTTTATTTAAATATAAGTGTTATGTAAACTGTATTGTAGAATTATACCTACTAGATTCAATTTTTTGTTCTGGTAGGTATGTTTTTTTGATTGAAAATCTAGTTATGTAAACTCCTGCTTGAATAACTATACCTACCAGATTTGATTTTTAATTCTGGTAGGTATAGATGCTAGTTTGTTGAAAAATATTGCTGTCGTTATGTTAACTTATTTATGATTTTCATACCTACCAAATTCGATTTCCTGTTCTGGTATGTATACAACATCTGATGTATGCTCCTAGAATATTGTATTTTTGTTTGAGGCTTTTCATCATAGTTGTAAAAATTTTGTGAAAACAAATCTAACAATTGACATATACCCCCTAGGGGTATAATATGTGAGGTATAAGCTAGATGTAACAATATTTAAAATACTTTAATTTTGTGAGGTAATACTAATATGAGTGATAAAAAATGTTGCCATGAAGAAGAAAAAACAAAAGAAAGAAGCGAGAAAGAATATAAGGATTTAATTAACCGGCTTAGCAGGATAGAAGGACAGGTCAGAGGTGTTAAAAATATGATTGAGAGTGATGCATACTGTACTGATATTTTAGTTCAGGTTTCAGCAGTTACGGCAGCACTGAATAGCTTTAATAAAGTCTTGTTATCTAATCATATAAAAACCTGTGTTGCAGATAATATTAAAAATGGGAATGATGAAGTGGTTGATGAACTGGTGAATGTATTGGCAAAATTAATGAGATGATAGAATTTTCAAAAAGTATAGTTTTTGAAACAATCCTCTGCTTAAGATTCAGTCTTTCACCGTATACCTGCAAATGTTTTTTCTGAAACGCAAACAAGCACTAAGGTTATATCTTCAAAAGAATATTAATTCCTCGCCCGCATACATACGCGGGTTCTCTTGATGACAACCCGCGTCGAATGCTAAATTTCGAGGACTTGTAATCCTCGAAATTTGACTCGGATTAATCTTCTTTTATCAGATAACCTTAAAGTACTTGTTTCAATGTTATCAGAAAAAACATTTGCAGGTACACGGTATCAATCCTGAATCTTGCGCAGATATACGTTTCATAAAGTATAGTTTTTGAAACATAGATACGTTGCTTTCAGAATACTAAATCGCAATTATATAAATGTTTTCTCGAAACAGTTCGACATAACTTGAAGGATTATTTCTCAAAAGAAGTATGATTCTTGCCCGTGCAAATCGCCAGAGTTTTCTTGATGAAAACTCTGGCACTTGCACTAAATTTCGAGGACCTGTAATCCTCGAAATTTGACAGCAAATCATCCTTCTTTTATCGAAATCCTTCGAAGTTTGTCTCAATCGTTTTTCGAAATCCATTCACATAATTGTTCTTTACGTATTCCCGAAAGCAACTGTAATTCACGTTTCAAAAAGTATAGTTTATGAAACACAGCATCGTCACGGGAAAGGCTATGCAATAATGAGATGAGACGATAGCGAGGCTTTCGTTATGACGAGCATTCTAGCTTCGAACGCGAAAGCATGTGTTTGAGCTCCGAAGGAGCGAGTTATGCGAAGCGTTCGATAATAAGCGAATGCGAGGAATAGAAAACGATGCGTGTCTCAGATTATTATTGTATAGCCTTTCAGGGACGATGCGTCTGTTTTAAAAAGTATTCATTTTGAAAATAAGAATAGGAGTTAATTATGGATAGATATGAAGTTACAGGTATGAGCTGTGCAGCGTGCCAGGCGAGAGTGGAAAAGGCAGTTTCCAAACTTGAAGGTGTCGACAGTGTGTCGGTTAATCTTCTCACAAACTCTATGCAGGTTGAGGGCTGCGCAAACGAAAAAGAGGTAATAGATGCAGTTACAAAAGCCGGATATGGTGCAAGAAAAACAGGTGGCACATCAAAAACAGGTGGCACATCAAAAACCGGAGCTACATCAAGCGCAGGAGCTACATCAAATCAAGAAATTGAAAGCGTAGATGAGACTGCTTTTGCAGATAAAGAGACGCCCAAAATGATAAAGAGGCTTGTATTTTCTGTCATTTTTCTGATACCGCTAATGTATATTTCTATGGGACATATGATGTTTGGGTGGAAACTCCCATCTTTTTTTGATGGAAACACGGTGGGAGTTGTTATTGTTGAAATGCTTCTTGCCATTATTGTTATGGTGATAAATCAGAAGTTTTTTATAAGTGGGACTTTGAGCCTTTTGCATGGTGGACCTAATATGGACACTTTAGTTGCTATGGGATCCGGAGTTTCTTTTCTATATAGTTTTGTAGCTTTACTTTTTATGAGTAAAGCGCAGAGTGTCAATAATGAGGCACTGGTTTTGGAATATATGCATGATTTGTATTTTGAGTCTGCGGCTATGATTGTGACTCTGATTACGGTGGGAAAAACCCTTGAAGCTTACTCAAAGGGAAAAACTACAAATGCGCTTAAGTCATTGATGAAACTTAAACCCAAGACAGCAATAAAGATTATAAAAAACGGTGATGGAAGCGTTGAGGAGAGAGAAGTCTTAATCGAAGAAATAAATGTCGGAGATATTTTTGCAGTGAAGCCTGGGGCTTCTGTTCCTGTGGATGGAATTGTGATAGATGGGTATAGTAGTGTGGATGAATCAGCTATTACAGGTGAGAGTATTCCCGTTGATAAGGTTCCGGGAAATACAGTTACATCTGCAACCACGAATACTCAGGGTTATTTGAAGTGCGAGGCTACAAGGGTCGGAGATGACACAACCCTTGCCCAGATTATTCAACTGGTCAGTGATGCGGCTGCGGGGAAAGCTCCGATTGCCGCTATTGCAGACAAAGTTTCAGGAGTGTTTGTTCCTACTGTTGTTGGTATTGCAGCGTTTACATTTATTGCCTGGATTATAGCAGGCCAAAGTATATCTTTTGCCATTGCCAGGGGTATTTCAGTTCTTGTAATCAGCTGTCCTTGCGCATTGGGACTTGCAACCCCTGTTGCTATTATGGTTGGAAGCGGTGTTGGTGCAAAGAATGGAATATTGTTTAAAAATGCAATTGCCCTTGAGAATGCGGGAAAGATTTCAAGTCTGGCACTTGACAAGACAGGAACTATTACTGAGGGAAAACCTTTTGTTACAGATGTGATTCTTAAGAATGATATAGATGAAAATGAATTGTTAACAATTGTGTACAGCTTAGAGAGTAAAAGTGAGCATCCTATTGCGAAGGCCATAGTTGATTATTGTAATGAAAATAATATAAAGAAAAAAGAGTGTAAGGATTTTACTTCTTACACAGGAAATGGTATTTCAGGAGTAGTGGACAGACAATATTACTGTGGAAATATCAATTTTATAGCATCAAAAATTAATGCAATTTCAAGTCGGGGTGAGGATACTGATTTGGCGGAAACTATAGGTATGTTGTCTGAGGAAGAAATAGGTCTTGCAAGAGAGGGCAAAACGACGGTTTTTGTGTCAGATTCCAATAAAATTCTTGGAGTGATTGCTGTTGCGGATATTTTAAAAAAAGATGCAAAAGATGCAATAAATGATTTAAAAAATATGGGCATTAATGTTATAATGTTAACAGGAGATAATGAGCAGACAGCACGGGCTATCGGAGCTAAAGCGGGAGTTTCCAGTGTGGCGGCTGAACTGTTACCGGACGGAAAAGAAAAGATAATAGGAAGAGAGATGGAAAGAGGCGTAATCACAGCTATGGTTGGAGATGGAATTAATGATGCGCCGGCACTTACAAGAGCAGATATTGGCATTGCAATCGGTGCGGGAACGGATGTTGCAATTGATGCGGCAGATATAGTTCTTATGAAGAGCAAAATAGAAGATGTGCCTGCGGCCATAAGGCTTAGCAAAAAAGTAATTAACAATATTCATCAAAACTTGTTTTGGGCATTTTTCTATAACATAATCGGAATTCCAATTGCAGCGGGAGTGCTGTATCCGACTTTAGGAATAAAACTGAATCCAATGATTGGAGCACTTGCCATGAGCTTGTCCAGTGTATGTGTAGTTACAAATGCTCTGAGGCTAAACGGGGTGGATATTTACGGAAAGAAAAAATTATCCCGGGATAGCGAATCAAAATTAACAAACGATAGTAAATCAGATATAGCAAATGATAATAAAAACAATGATTATAAAAACAATGATTTTAAAAACAATGATTTTAAAAATAACGAAATAGAAATAAATATGGAGGAATTATCAATGAAGAAGACAATGAAAATTACAGGAATGATGTGTGGACACTGCGAGGCAGCTGTTAAGAAAGCGCTTGAGGAATTGCCACAGGTTAAGGAAGCAGTTGTGAGTCATAAAGAGGGTACAGCTGTTGTAGAACTTGAAGCAGCGATTTCTGATGATGAACTGAAAAAGGCTGTAGAGGAAAAAGACTATACAGTGGATTCAATCGAATAAACGGATTTAATTAAATTAACAGAAATAATTAAATTAACAGAAATAATTAAATGAACAGATAAAATATATGAAAAACGAGCGGAGGGAAGGTCTATGGAGTACAAAGCGAGTGTAGATCCAAAGGAAACTGAGAGAGAAAAAAGACACAATGCATTGGTGCGAAAGATAGCGCCGGAGGGAATTGTTCTATTAAAGAATGAGGGCTTACTGCCCTTGGGCAAAATAGAGAAAATAGCTCTTTATGGAGCAGGAATCAGGCATACAATAAAAGGCGGAACCGGATCCGGAGATGTTAATACAAGAACGACTGTTAATATCGAGGAGGGATTTGAAAATGCAGGAGTTGAGATTGTAACAAAGGCGTGGTTAGATGCTTACGACAAAAAGAACGACATGGCGATTGGGGAGTATATAGAAGATAAAAGAGCTCTTCTTGCATCAGGTAAAAATTTCATTGATGTAATGCTTAGTAAGGGATTTAAAAGTCCTATTCATGATGTGATTTCGGCAAAGGAAGCTTCAAAGTACAAAGCAGATGTTGCCCTGTATGTTATTTCCAGAAATTCAGGGGAAGGAAGTGACAGAGATAATGAGGAAAATGATTATTTGTTAGCTCAAAATGAAATTGAATCCATTGAGAATCTTGCAAAAGTATACGACAAAGTAATCGTAGCTTTAAATATCGGAGGCGCGGTGGAAACTGAAAAACTTCTTTCGGTAAAAGATGTGGATTCAATTATTCTCGTGAGTCAGCCCGGAAATTTCGTGGGGAATATAGTTGCAGATGTAATTCTTGGAAAAACATATCCATCGGGAAAACTTACCACCACCTGGGCTTACAATTATTCGCAGTACCCGTTTTCGGAAGAGTTCAGTCATTTAAACGGTAATTTAGATGATTCATATTACAAAGAAGGAATATATGTAGGTTACAGATATTTTGAGAGTTTTGGAGTAAAACCTGCGTACTGTTTTGGCTACGGACTTTCATATACCGATTTCAAATTAGAGTACAAAAGAATTACCAATGACAAAACAAAAATCAAATGTCAGGTTTTAGTGAAAAATATAGGAGAAAAATATCCGGGAAAGGAAGTAGTTCAGTTATATCTGGAAAAACCTAGTAAAAAACTATCTCAGCCTTCGAAGGTGCTGGTTGGATTTAGAAAGACTCAGGAGTTGACCCCGGGAGATAAAGAAATAGTTGATATTAACTTTGATTTATGTGATTTTACCTCCTTTGATGAAGCCAGTGCGTCGTATATTTTGGAACAGGGAGATTACAAAGTATTTGTGGGAAACAGCGTTGAGAATACCGAATGTGTTGCTGTTATCAAACTTGACGAAGATGTCATTTTACAAAAATCCAAAAACTTCTTAAAACAGAAGGAAAGGTTTGAGGAATTGAAAGCTTCGGATGCAATGTTACAGTCAAAGGTGACTATTGATGAGTCAGCCCTTGATGTGATAGAGATTTCACATTCATGGTTTAATACTGCAGAAGCTGATTATGAAGCAGTGCAGTTTATTCCTCAGGCGATTGAAGAAGGAAAAGAGTACTCACTTAATGACGTGAAAAATGGCTTAATCACATTGGAACAGTTTGTGATGAGTCTGTCTGTAGATGAACTTGTCTATCTTACCAACGGAACATCTTGGGATGTTGAGAATAAAGAAGATGAGAGTATTATCGGAAATTCTGCAAAGAAAGTTCCGGGGGCGGCAGGGGAAATAACTGCAAGACTTAAAAATAAGGGAGTAGAAGACCTAGTAATGGCCGACGGACCGGCAGGCCTTAGACTTATTGAAAAGTTTGGTGTAGATAAGGAAGGAAAACTTGTAGATGCGGGCTTTGCTATTCCGTTTATGAATGAAATACTTGGAATAGAACCTGCGCCATCAGATAAAGTGGATAAATATTATTATCAATATTGTACAGCTATTCCGATTGCCACAATGTTAGCGCAGACCTGGAATATGGAAGCTATAAAGGAACTTGGATATATGATTGGTGATGAGATGGAAGAATTTGGTGTTCATTACTGGTTAGCACCTGGGATGAATATTCACAGAAATGTTCTTTGTGGTCGAAACTTTGAATATTATTCAGAAGATCCTCTGGTTGCAGGGAAATGTGCAGCTGCAATGACGAAAGGTGTTCAGAGTCATAAAGGTGTAGCAACTACAATAAAACATTTTGCAATGAATAACCAGGAGGACAACAGACTTCTTTCAAATTCAAACGCCACGGAGAGAACTATCAGGGAGATTTATCTTAAAGCTTTTGAAATATGTGTGAAGGAGTCAAAACCTAAAGCTATAATGACTTCTTACAATCTGATAAATGGAGTTCATACCGCTTCTAATAAAGAATTAATCAAATATATTCTCAGAGCAGAGTGGGGATTTGACGGAATGGTTATGTCAGACTGGGGAACTACAGGATTTGCAATTATGCAAAGAGATACCACTAAAAAAGAAACCCGTTATGATTATTCAGATCCGGTTCAGTGTATCGAAGCAGGAAATGACATAATAATGCCGGGCTTTGAAAAAGATATGTTTGATATAAAGGAGGCTGTGTCAAATAATAAACTTGATATCAACGATTTGAGATTTTGTGCAATGAATGTTCTTGCTTCCAATATGATTTTGTCATAGAGGAAAAAGAAAAAACATCACATCTTGAATATTAATGTATAAAGAGTTTTAGATAAAAATATAATTTAAAGAGGGGGAATGCAAAGTGGAATACAAATTTAAAATTGTAAAGAGTAATAAGGATTCAAGAAGAATTGTAATTTCAAGCAGTAATCGTTCATATATGGAGGAACCCAATTCTTTTGTTTATTTAGTTAAAAGGATTCAGAGTGATATTGGAGGTTCTATTGAAAATGTAGGTGATATGCAGTTTAAAATCACTGATGATAAGTATGGACTTGTATATCAATGGGACGGACTGAACGGAATTAGTGTAGTTTATCCTGAAAGTGTTTCAGAAGAGGATACTCTAAAATTTTTAAATAACTATACTTGCGATTTTTGAAAATGAACCTTATGAAAAATAATTATTTTTAACTTTACAATTAAAAGCGCTTATTATATACTTTAGAAAGATTGAAAAAGACTTTGAAGGGAAGAGTAGTCTTTGTGGGAGTTTCAGAGAGGAACCGGTTGGTGCGAGGTTTCAGACGACTTAGATGAAGTACATCCCGGAGTTGCAACCTGAATTGTCAAGAAAGCAGTTTTACATAGGATTTGATATTGGCTTAGTAGGGAAGACGGAGCGCCCGTTATAGCGTACGAGTATATTGAGTATACTTACTGAGGAAAACTTTGTGAGAAGTTTTTGATTAAGAGGTGGTACCGCATTTATTGCCCTCTGTGCATTGCACAGAGGGCTTTTTTTATTTCATAGGAAAGTTCTTTGAACTTCCCCATGAAATAAAAATGCTCCGCAAGGATGTGCAGCTCGCGGAGATGTAAGTTTGGCTTTCGCGATTATAAATAATCGCTTTCGCTTCGATAACTTACAGAGTAAGTTATCTCATGGCTGACGCATCCGCTCGCGCGCGAAGTGTCGCAAGAGACACTTTGTTCTTACAAAGGAACCTGACTCGATGAGAAAATATAAAACAGGAGGAAGTTATAATCATGAAAATTTATGATGAATTGGTTGCCAGAGGCCTTATTGCCCAGGTGACAAATGAAGAGGAAATTAAGAAACTTGTTAATGAAGGCAAGGCAAAATTCTATATTGGATTTGACCCAACTGCTGATTCATTGCATGTTGGACATTTTATGGCACTTTGTCTTATGAAGAGATTACAGATGGCAGGAAATAAGCCGGTAGTTCTTTTAGGAGGAGGTACAGGATATATTGGCGATCCTTCAGGAAGAAATGATTTGAGACAGATGCTTACACCTGAGACAATCGAGCACAACTGTGAATGCTTCAAGGCTCAGATGGAAAAGTTTATTGATTTTGGTGAGGACAAAGCTATTGTTGTAAACAATGCTGATTGGTTATTAAAATTAAACTATGTTGACGTATTAAGAGAAGTTGGACCTCATTTCTCAGTTAACAATATGCTTAGAGCTGAGTGTTACAAGCAGCGTATGGAAAAAGGACTTACATTCCTTGAATTCAACTACATGATTATGCAGTCATACGATTTCTATCACTTATTCAAAGAATACGGATGTAACATGCAGTTTGGTGGAGATGATCAGTGGTCAAATATGCTCGGTGGTACAGAACTTATCAGAAGAAAACTTGGTAAGGATGCGCATGCTATGACAATCACACTTCTTCTCAATTCAGAAGGAAAGAAGATGGGTAAGACAGCGAACGGTGCAGTATGGCTTGATCCAAACAAGACATCACCATTCGAGTTCTACCAGTACTGGAGAAACGTTGGAGATGATGATGTATTAAAATGTATCAGAATGCTTACATTCCTTCCATTAGAAGAAATTGAAAAAATGGATTCTTGGGAAGGTGCAGAACTCAACAAAGCAAAAGAGATTCTTGCATTTGAACTCACAAAGCTTGTTCATGGTGAAGAGGAAGCAAAGAAAGCAGAGGAAGCATCTAAGGCATTATTTGCAGGTGGTGGAGATGACTCTAACATGCCTACAACAGAACTTTCAGATGCAGATCTTACAGACGGTCAGATTGCGATTATGGATCTTATGATGACTTGCGGACTTGTTCCTTCAAAGGGTGAGGCAAGAAGACTTATCCAGCAGGGTGGTGTATCTGTAAATGATGAAAAAGTTTCAGATATCGGATTTGTTGTTACAAAGGATATGCTTGTGGATGGAGTTAAGATTAAAAAAGGTAAAAAGAAATTCCACAAAGCAATTATTAAATAATAAAAATGTAATAATAAGATAATACAATTTAAAAAATGAAAGTGGCTGCCAATCAGAGAAGATTAAATCTTCTGTGTGGCAGCCACTTCGTTCTTTTTATAGAATAGTTATTTGAACTTAAATAACTATCTTTTTCTTCTGTCTTTTCCGGACTGTTGATAATATTTTTTCTTTTCTTCATACATCATTTTATCTGCAGTGTGATAAAGAGAATCGAGGGTACTGTCTTCCTGCTTCATGGCGTAGCCTATGGCACAGGAGTAAGTGGTGTTTTTAAGGTCATCTTTTATACGATTAATTAAATCTTTAACCTCATCCTCAGTAGTTGAGTTGCACAAAATGACATATTCATCACCACCTATTCGGTATACACGCTGATTAGCATTTGATGCTCTCAAAAAACAATCAGCAATGGTTTTCAATGCAATATCTCCGGCTGTGTGACCGTTTCTATCATTGATGTCTTTTAAACCATTCATGTCCATTGCCACAATTGCTGTCAATGTAGTATTATACTTATCTGCGTCAGAATAGTAGGATTGTCTGTTTAAAAGATTTGTGAGTGAATCCCTCTTTGTATACTGCTGTAGCAGATATATATAGTAAAAGACAATATCAATTGATATGGTTACGTTGAACCAATGGCGAGTCATACTGTCGAAACACAGAGGCATCATAATGCAAATCAAGGAATTAATACTCATAAATAATGGTAATGAATAATCCTCAATGTGACGTATATTTCTTGAGTGAAAAGTTTTGCCTATAAAATAAACCAGATAAACAACGGTTATAAAATAAGTCAAATAGCCTAACGTTCCACGTTGAAAATGATTATCTTTTGAAATAGTAAATACTATTCCTGTTTCTATTGAAATGAAACAGAGAAATGTATTAATAAATGCCGGAATCCAAAATATAAATGGATGCTTAGGGTATATTATCATAATTATATGTACAAGTGTAAAGACGATAAGACTGTAATTTACAGCAGACAAAAATGGGCGTAAAGGTGAGTAATAGTTTTGATCGCCAAGATATTCCTCCAAGTAGCAAGTGATGGAGTATACAAAAAGCAAAAAATTGGAAGCAATAATACGCCTGATAACGCTGCGATCCAAATGGGTGTCTGAAATACTGATAATAAATAAACCAAATAATAATATTACTAATCCATAATGTTCTTCTAAATAGCCCACTATTGTCATATATAACCCTCCCAAGATGAGTTGCTGCTTCAAGTTCTTAGGGAAGTTGAGATTCCCGGATAATTATAATTGTATTATAACATTTTATGTATTGAAGTATCAACGAAAAAAAAGCTAATAACAAAATAATTTATGCATATAATTTTTGAGAAAAAACAAAACGGAGCGTGCATGAACGAAAAAATAGAAAATATCCTTAATCTGTCAATAATGGCAGACAATGAAATAAAGAACAAATCCCGAGAATTACAGATTGGCTATGACTTTAAGGATAAAACCTGGGATTTGATTTTGCGTTACAGAGGCGAAGGTGAGTTTTTATTCGAGTACGATACTAATGCAAAAATATTGTCCGGCGGCTATGCAATTGTAAATGTTAATGAGAACAGAATTGATGAATTAGCAAGCAGGGAGCAGGTTTTATTTATTGAAAAACCCAAAGCCCTTTTCTACGAAGTTACTAACGGAATCAGAGTGTCATGTATCACCCCGATTCAAAATAATTATGGCCTTTTTGGTGAGGGGACGATTGCGGGGATAATAGACAGCGGCATCGATTATTATAACGATGCTTTCTTAGATGAAAACGGCGAGACAAGGATAGTTGAAATATGGGATCAGACCAAAACCGTCAGGAAACCGGAGAATAGTTTTATGGGAGTTGGCGAGATTTTTGGACGGGAACAGATTAATGAATCTATCTTTGAAAATAACAGAGACAATGCGATAGTAAATGACTCTTCCGGACATGGAACTCATGTGGCGGGAATTGTGGCAGGAAATTTTGCGAGTGATAAAAGAAATAATGTAGGGATCGCAACACAGAGTGAAATAATAGTTGTAAAACTGGATGATTTTAAAAATGGATTTCCACGGACAACAGAACTAATGCTTGCCATCGAATATCTTGCAAACAGGGCAGAGTATTACAACAAACCAATGGCTGTTAATATTAGCTTTGGAAATAACTATGGCTCTCACGATGGCACGTCATTATTGGAAACATATATTGATTATATGTGTGACAGAGAGGGAATAAGTATTGTTGTGGGAAGTGGCAATGAGGGGGATGCGTCCGGACATACATTTATAAGTGTCACAAGAGGGGAGAGTATCACCTCTGAATTTTCCGTGGGAGACTTTGAAAAGTCACTGGGACTTCAAATGTGGAAAAATTATGTTGATGATATTTCATTAAAAATAATAACACCGGAGTTTAATACTGTTAGTATACCGAATGTGAAAAATGAAGCTCTTAATCTGAAGGCGGGAAAGCATGTATTTTTCATTTATTTTGGAACCCCAAAACCCTATAGCAGATTTCAGGAAATATATGTTGATATCACTTCGGAAGATGATTATCTGACTCATGGAATATGGCAGCTCGAGATAACAGGAATCAATATAGTACAGGGAAATATAGATATATGGATGAATTCTTCAGCACTGTTGAATGCTGTGACGGGATTTTTGAATCCATCACCTGACACAACATTGACCATTCCTTCTACGTCAAACAAAGTTATTACCGTAGGAGCTTATAATACATTAACAGACACAGTTGCTGCATTTTCGGGAAGAGGATATACAAGGGAAATAAATATGGTGAAACCGGATCTGGTTGCTCCGGGAGTGGGAGTAGTCTCTGCAGCTGCAAATGGTACGATAGAAGAACGGACAGGTACGTCTATGGCGACGCCTTTTGTAACCGGAAGCGCGTTGCTACTTATGGAGTGGGGAATAGTAAAAGGAAATGATATGTTCATGTACGGAGAAAAAGTTAAGGCAACATTATTAAAAGGTGCACGAAAACTGAATGCATATGAACAATATCCGAATAAAAGTGCAGGTTATGGGGCATTGTGTCTTAATCGGTCTTTAAGCGAAATTTAGCGGGTGAGAGATGTTGCAGTTAAGTTGATTACAGAGTGCGCTTATGGTAAAATAGAGATGTTGTTAAGTACGGATAAAAGTGTCTTTTTTGAGGACATTTTAGGGGTATTTGGGAGGAATAAAAATGTATATAAAAGATTATCCGAGACCGCAGCTTGTGAGAAAGGAATGGCAGCTTCTTAACGGAGAATGGAAGTTTGCATTTGACGATTTGAATGCGGGAGAAAAAGAAGGATGGAATGAGGGAATCGCAGACGATAGCAAGGTGATTACTGTTCCGTTTACCTATGAGACAAAAATGAGTGGAATAGGTGATGAGACCAGACATGATTATGTATGGTATGAGAATAAATTTGAAGTGGATGAAGCAGGTTTAAATAAGAGACTTATGCTTCATTTTGAGGGCGTTGATTATATAGCAAAAGTGTATGTCAACGGAAGTCTTGTGGGCACTCACAAAGGTATGTATTCCAGATTTTCGTTCGATATTTCACCGTATATCAAGGCGGGAGAAAATTTACTTGTAGTGAAGGCAGAAGATTCTTTTAATCCGGGAATTCCAAGAGGAAAACAGCGTTGGAAAAATGAAAACTTCGGCTGCTGGTATGTTCAGACTACCGGTATTTGGAAAAGTGTATGGCTTGAGTATGTGGGAGACACATACATAAAAGAAATAAAGGCAACACCATGTATGTCAGATAAAAAAATTATTTTTGATATTTTGACAGCAGGGGAAATTGAAGAAAATGGCTATACACTTGAAGCTATAGTTAAATATAAAGATATGACTATCAACAGCTCAATCTGTCAGGTGGTTAAGGGAAATGCTCATATGGAAATATTCCTTGAACGTATGGACTTGTTTGAGTGGGGACTTTTTACTTGGAGTTATCAGCATCCTGATCTCTATGATGTAGAGTTCAAACTTAAGAAAAATGAAAAGATAGAAGATGAAGTATACTCATACTTTGGAATGAGAGAAATTAAAATAGAAGGTGACAAGGTTTTATTAAACGGAGAACCGCTGTATCAGAGACTCATTCTCGATCAGGGTTATTGGAAGGATTCACATCTCACACCTCCGAATGAAGAGGCGCTTATTAAGGACATTGATGCTGTGATGGCCATGGGATACAACGGTGTGAGAAAGCACCAAAAAACAGAGGATGAAAGATTCCTTTATTGGTGTGATAAAAAAGGACTTCTGGTTTGGAGTGAAGTAGGGGCGGCTTACAGATTTGACGACGAGGCGGTAAATGATTTCACGAATCAATGGATGGAAATTGTACGCCAAAATTATTCGCACCCATCTATTATTACCTGGACACCTTTTAATGAATCATGGGGAATCGGTGGAGTAAAAAACAACAGAACCCACCAGCATTTTACAGAGGCGATCTATCATCTCACAAAGTGCTTTGATCCATACAGACCTGTTATTGTAAATGACGGTTGGGAGCATACCTGTTCAGATATAATCACACTTCACGATTATGAGGAAAAAGGAGATGTGTTCTTTGAAAGATACACACAGTGTAAGGATGAAATTTTGTCGGGAGATATGTTCCACTGTGGATTCAGATCGGCATTTGCTAAAGGATTCAAATACGAAGGACAACCAATAATTATCAGTGAATTTGGAGGCATTGCATTCAATGAAGACGGTGGTTGGGGATATGGCAACAAAGTAAAAGATGAAAAAGACTTCATTGCCAGATTTGACAGTATTACAAGTGCTATAAAGAAACTGCCTTATGTGTGCGGTTTTTGTTATACTCAGGTTTCGGATGTTCAGCAGGAAATAAACGGACTTTTGGATGAGGAAAGAAATTACAAAGTTGATCCAAAGATTATAAAAGAGATTAATGAGAGATAAAATGGAGACAGATTACGGTAGACGAGAATAATAAACATTCTAGAAAGGATCAAATACAATGGAAGAATTAATGGCTTATTACCAGTGCGCAATAATGGAAATGGAAACAAAATTTAAGGTTTTAAATCAACAGTTTTCCATCAGGTTTGAGCGTAATCCCATTGAGGCAATTAAATCCAGACTTAAATCAAGTGATGCCATTAAGCAGAAACTTGTCAAAAAGGAATTGCCATTTACACCTGATGCAGTTGAGGAAAATATCAAGGATGTCGCAGGAGTGCGTGTAATATGTTCCTTTACAGAAGATATCTATATGTTGGCAGAATGCCTGTTGAAGCAGGATGATGTTGAACTGATTACTATGAAAGACTACATAAAAAAACCAAAGGACAGCGGTTACAGAAGTCTTCATCTTATTGTGAAGATTCCCATCTTCCTGAGAGATGAGAAAAAGATGATGAAAGTGGAAGTGCAGCTTCGTACCATTGCCATGGACTTTTGGGCTAGTCTTGAACACAAACTTCGCTACAAGAAAAATATAAATCCTGAAGTGACAGAAGAACTGGCAAAAGAATTAGGGGAATGTGCAAATCTTTGCGCATCGCTGGATTATAGAATGGAAACACTCAAAAATAAGATTGTTAAAATCTAAAAAGAGCATGGTTCGAAAAAAGGCTGCTGCGTTAGTGATTTTCAATCACTAACGCAGCAGCCTTTTATGATTAATATAGTTTATTTTTTGTATTTTTCTGCGTGGCTTGCGATGAGTGCAGCATCGTTAAAGTAATCAATCTGCATTGCTTTCTTAACTTCAGAAAGAGTCTGCGCAGCAACCTCTCTTGCAACTTCGCTTCCCTGTCTTAAGATTTCGTATACGGCAGGAATGTCTTTCTCGAATTCAGCACGTCTTGCTCTGATAGGAGAGAGCTCTTCCTGGATTACATTGTTAAGGAATTTCTTAATCTTAACATCTCCAAGGCCCCCTCTCTGATAGTGAGCTTTAAGTTCGTCAAGGTTTGCATATTCAGGAAGGTATTCTTCAAAGTGCTTTTGGTTAGAGAATGCATCAAGGTATGTGAATACTGTGTTTCCTTCGATGTGACCCGGATCAGAAATCTGAATGTGAGTTGGATCTGTGTACATGCTCATAATCTTTGTCTTAACATCTTTTTCTGTATCTGCAAGGTAAATGCAGTTTCCGAGAGACTTGCTCATTTTTGCTTTTCCGTCTGTTCCGGGAAGTCTCATACAAGCGTCGTTTGATGGAAGAAGAGCTTCAGGCTCAACTAATACTTCATCGTAAATTGAATTGAATTTTCTAACAATTTCACGAGTCTGTTCAATCATTGGAAGCTGATCGTCTCCAACAGGAACTGTGTCAGCTTTGAATGCAGTGATATCGGCAGCCTGACTGATTGGATAATTGAAAAATCCAACTGGGATGCTTGCCTCGAAGTTTCTCATCTGAATTTCAGATTTAACTGTAGGATTTCTCTGGAGTCTTGATACTGTAACAAGATTCATGTAGAAAAATGTAAGCTCTGTGAGCTCGGAAATCTGAGACTGAACAAATAATGTTGATTTTGCAGGATCAAGACCACATGATAAATAATCAAGTGCAACTTCGATAATGTTCTGTCTGATTTTTTCAGGATTGTCAAAGTTGTCTGTGAGCGCCTGAGCGTCCGCAATCATAATAAATATTTTTTCGAATTCGCCGGAATTTTGTAATTCAACTCTTCTCTTAAGAGAGCCAACATAGTGACCAACGTGAAGTCTTCCCGTAGGTCTGTCTCCGGTCAAAATAATTTTACCCATAACTAATAATCCTCCGTCTATAATCAACTGCCTAAAAATAAAGCATTTTTAGGAGTTTTATTCCATCATCAAAGTTATCATAATTGGGTGGGTATGTCAACAAAATGTCAATTTGCACATTACGAAATAATAAATAATTAAAATAGGGCTTTTATGTGAGAAATTGCTAGAAAAAATATGGAAAAAGCGGTATTATAGAATTGTAATGTATTAGCGTATTTAAACGAACGGAGAGGAGGCAAAAGTTTGTTTGGGTTTGGTGGCAGCAAAAAAACAAAGGCTACCGTATTTGTTGATTACGAACATTGGTATTACGGATACAGAAACAGGTATCAGATGAGGCCAAATGTTGAAGAGTGGATTGAGGAGTTGAGAGCTGAATATGATATTGAAAATATAAGTATATTTGGTGATTTTTCTCAAACTAATATTGGAAATGAATTAAAAAGACTTAGGGGGATTACAAAAAACATTATTCATACTGCCAGTGAAAAAGATGGCATAGAAAAAGATTTTACGGATGTAATAATGCTAGATGCCATTTACAGAAGTGCTGCGAAAAAAGGAAAAGAGAGCGTGTATATTATCTTTACCGGGGATGCACATTTCACCATGGTGGTTAAGTATTTAAAGGAACTTGGGAAAAAGGTTGTTTTATATGGTGTGAAGTATGGTTTCAGTAATAGGTTGAAGTCGGAAGCTACCAGTTACGTAGAGATGCCAAGACAGTCACAGGAAAAGAATCACTATTATGATTTGATTCTTGAAAGTTTATCCAAGGTCAGAAGTACAAAAAAGAAAAAGAAATTTGTTACATATTGGAAAACCATTAAAAATGTGGCGGAGCGAAATCGTGTACAGGAAGAAAAAGTAAAAATGGCTTTGGACAATTTAATAAAACAAAAATATATAAATGAAAAACAGATTACAGGTTATAAAGGCAAAAAGCTGAAAGTTCTGTATGCGGATTGGAACAGAATGGAAGCTGAGGGGATTTGGAGTAAAAAAGAAAAAAGTGAGTAATAGAAAAAAATAAAACTTTGTTAAGGAGTGTTTAGATGAAAAATAAGAGCGATTTAATTCTAGGTATTGCATCAGTAGGTTTTATTACTCAGTTTGGAGGCGGCTTTGCAAGCGGGGTTCAAATTAGAGAGTTTTTTATGAAATATGGTATTTGGGCTTATATTATGCCTATAGTTGCCCAGTTGATTGTTGCTGTTGTGTTTGGTATGGTACTAAAACTTGCCCACAAGTACAGAACATTCAATTACAGAGAGTTTTCGGATAGTGTATATGGAAAATACAAATTTGTATTATCAAACTTATATGAGATTGAGTATGTTGTTATCGTATGTCTTATTGTGGCGGTTACATTTGCCACAGGTACAGCGATTCTCGGACATTTATTCGGACTGGGAAAGGGTTCATGTCTGATTATAGTAGGAGCTCTTTTGTTTATAATGACCATCTTTGGAAGTGACTTCATTATGAATTATTCTTCAGTCATTACAGTTATTATTTTGTTTGCATTGGCAATTGTTTTAGGACCGGCTATTTTTTCTGCGAGGGATGTATTGTTTGAAGAGTCTGCAGGATTGTTCAAAGATTTTCAGGGCATTGAACAGGCAGACAAGGTTTTATCCTTTATGGATGCCTTTAAGGCAGCATTTATTTTTGCTATGTTCCAGATAGGAACTATAGGATTTATGTTCCCGCATATCAAAGAAGTCAAAGAAGAAAAAGAAATAAAGAGTGCTATGGTTGAGATGTTTGTAATCAATACATTGGTTACAGAACTGCTCGTAGTGGGAATGATTATTGCAAGTGCTATTGGAAGTGGCAATTATCAGACTGTACCTATCCTTGATTTGGCTATAGGACAGAATCAGACTATTATCGGCAAATTGATTCTCTTTATAGTATTTATTGCAGCTTTTACTACGGGTGTTAATCTTCTTGCGGGCGTGGTTGAGAGGTTTGTGTGGCTGATAGATACCAGACTTAATGTTCCGGCTGCAAAAAGCACTATTTTTTATATTTTGATTTCATTAATATTTGTTTTTGTGGCAGTACTTATTTCAGAAATAGGAATATCGAATATTGTAAGTACAGGTTATAAATATATTGGATACGCTACTGTAGTTATTGTGTTCATACCAATTTTTGTCTTAAGAATTCTGAATAAATTTAGTAAAAAAAGCAGATAATGGAAATGAATATTGAGCTTGAAAGGAGAATAATATGGCAGTTATTGAAGTAACAGAAGCTAATTTTGAGCAGGAAGTATTAAAAAGTGAAAAGCCGGTTTTGGTTGATTTTTGGGCAGACTGGTGTGGACCATGCAAGATGCTGTCGCCTATTGTTGATCAGGTTTCAGATGAGCAGAGTGATGTGAAGGTATGCAAAATCAATGTGGACGAGAACTTAAACATTGCAAGAAAGTATAATGTTATGAGTATTCCTACCCTCGCATTGATTAGAAACGGAGAGACAGTTGCAACTTCAGTTGGAGTTATAGCGAAACCGGATATTATCAAATTTATATCACAGTAATTAATAAAACTACCCTGGAATAAAAAAGTATTTCAGGGTATGATTTTGCAACAAGGATGCTGAGGCGTTTTTTGAATTAGAAAAAACATAAGGAGAAAATCAGATGATATTAAATGAAAAATACACACTTTCAAATGGAGTGATGGTTCCAAAGATGGGACTTGGAACTTGGCAGATTCCTGATGGGGAAGAGACATACAATTCAGTTATGTGGGCTCTTAAAAATGGATACAGACATATTGATACAGCAATGGCTTACGGAAATGAAGCCAGTGTAGGAAGAGCTATCAGAGATTTTGGAATAAGCAGAGAAGATGTTTTTGTTACTACTAAGCTTCCTGCAGAATGCAAGGGAGACGATATAGCAAAAGAGTGCTTTGAGAAATCAATGGCGGCACTTGATTTGGGATATATTGATTTGTATCTTATCCATGCTCCATGGCCTTGGGATCAGTGGGGCAAGGACTGCACAAAAGAAAATATCGAATGCTGGAAAGCTTTTGAGGAAATTTATGCTTCAGGAAAAGCAAAGGCAATCGGTGTATCAAATTTTGAACCGCAGCATTTGAATCCTATTTTGGAAGTGTGCAATATTGTACCTATGGTAGATCAAATCTGCTTCCATATTGGAAATAATCAGAAAGAGACTGTGGAACTTCTAAAAGAAAAGAATATTCAGCTTATGGCATATTCTCCACTTGCTACAGGAAGAATTATCGGAGACGAGGCAATAGTCAAAATGGCTGAAAAGTATGGTGTCACTCCCGCACAGCTTTGCATACGCTATTGTATACAGAACAATGCAATCGTAATTCCAAAGTCGACAAAAGAGCAGAGAATTATTGATAATGCAAAAGTGGATTTTGAGATAAGCGCAGAAGATATGGCATTGTTAGATCAAAAATAATTACGGGAGAATATGATGAATAAAAAAATAATATCATTTTTGTGCGTTACTGCAATCGTATGTTCAAACATAAGCATTAGTCCTTCAAATGTAGCGGCAGCCACAAAAATGGATAACAGTAAACTACTTTTTGGACAGGAAGAAACAATAGGATTTAAAACAGAAGAAAATACCACAGAAGTGGAATCTACCACAGAAGTGGAATCTGCTACAGAAGTGGAATCTACCACAGAAGAAGAGAGTGTTTTTGAAGAAACTACTGTGGAGGAAACTACGACGCAGGAGCCAACCACAGTGGAGCCTGTTACTACACAGGTTGAGACTACAACAGCAGGAAAGATTAGAGCCTGGGAAAAATATAATGGCAAATACTATAACGACAAAAAACTAGTTATAGAAGGAGCAGTGTCAAAAGGTATTGATATAAGCAGATATCAGGGGACTATAGACTGGGAGAAGCTTCTTAAGTCAGATATTTCTTTTGTAATTATCAGATGCGGTTACGGTGATAATTATAAATCTCAGGATGACCCGAACTTTAAAAAGTATGTTCAGGCATGTGAAAAATATAATATTCCTTATGGGGTTTATTTGTATTCATATGCGGTAAATGACAAAATGATAAAGAGTGAAGTTGAGCATACACTCAGACTGTTAAAGAGCGTTAATGCAAAACCTACATTGCCGGTATATTTGGATATGGAGGATGATTCCACTAGCAATGTATCCAATAAAAAACTGTGCTCAATGGCTGATTATTTTTGTAAGACCATTAAGAGACATGGTTATGATGCAGGAGTTTACGCCAATTTGAGTTGGTGGACATACAAACTGACAGAGCCTGTTCTTAATCAGTGGTATAGATGGATAGCGCAGTACAATTCTTACTGCGCATACAAAGGTACTTATCAGATGTGGCAGTATACTTCCACAGCAAAGTTTAGCGGTATAGACGGATATGTAGACGCAAACTTTTATTACAACGCGTACTGTGATAAACACTCAAAAGAAAAATGGATAACAGTTAAAAAGCCTACATTGTTTTCTTATGGAGAGAAGAGATGCATATGTGAAAAATGCGGATTATGTACTAAGGTTGTTAGAATAGCCAAACTGAAGCCTACAGGAAAACTCAATAAGAAATCAATTACATTGAAGGTTAGAAGGCAATATAAAAAATTAAAGGTCAAAAAGATGACAAAGGGCGACAGTGTCGCAAAATATAAATCGTCAAACAAAAAAATTGTCACAGTAAACAAAAAAGGTGTAATAACTGCAAAGAGAAAAGGTAAAGCAATTGTTACCGTGACACTTAAGAGTGGACTTAAACTTAAACTTAAGGTAAAAGTGAAGAAATAAAATCAATTGACATAATTATTATCAGAAATCAGAGGTCATTATTATGAGTTATTTAGATACTGCAAATAACCTGTTAGAAACTGTGGAAAGGTGCGTGTCACCTTTTCACGTTGTTAAGTATGCGGAAGAAAAACTTGCAGAAAAAGGTTTTGGCAGACTTGAGATGGATAAAAAATGGAAGGTCACACCGGGCGGAAAGTATTTTATAAATGTATATGATACTTCCTTTGTGGCTTTTACAGTGGGAGAAGAGTTTGAAGATAAAAAGAAAATCAGAATTGCTACTGCTCACAATGATTTTCCATGTCTTAGAATTAAGCCTAAATGTGATATTAAAGATGGAAACTACATAAAGCTTAATGTGGAAGTTTATGGAGGAGCTATTCTATCAACATGGTTTGACAGACCTCTATCAGTTGCGGGTAAGATTGTTACAAAAGGTGAGAATGAGTTTTCGCCGAAGGTTATGCTTGTTGATTTGAAGAAGCCTATACTCGTACTTCCAAATCTTGCTCCTCATATTAACAGAGATATAAATAAAGGTTACGAGTATAATAAACAAAAAGATATGCTTCCTATTATGGATGTAGTTGAAGATGATATAAACGAAGAAGGCTATTTGTTAAAATGTATCGCTGATAGAATATCCGTTGAGCCTGAAGATATACTCGATATGGAATTGATTGCGTATCAATATGATGAAGGTTGCATAGTTGGAGCAAATGATACTATGATTTCGTCTCCAAGATTAGACAACATTACTTCTGTTGAGGCATGTCTGTATGGAATAGCAAATGGAACCAGAAATAAGGGGATTAATTTGATTGCCATGTTTGACAATGAAGAAATTGGAAGTGGTAGCAAGCAGGGAGCAGGTTCGTTGATTCTCAATATGATTCTTGAGAAAATCTATCTTTCCCTGGGACGTTCAAGAGAAGAGTTCCTGACAGACATTGCTGAAGGAATAATTATTTCTTCAGACGTGGCACATTGCTATCATCCAAATTATTCCGAGAAAAATGATGTCACTATGAAAGCGATGCTTAATTCAGGAGTAGTTATCAAGAAAGATTCAATGCAAAAGTATGCAAATGATAGTGAGGGAGTTGCTATTGTAAAAGTACTTTGTGAAAAAGCAGGAGTTAAGAGTCAACTCTTTTCAAACCGCTCTGACGCAACAGGTGGAAGTACACTTGGGTCAATCATATCAAAGTCAATTCCTATGAGAACTGTGGATGTGGGTGTTCCGCTTCTTGCAATGCATTCAGCCAGAGAACTCATGGGAGTCGAAGATCAGGAGGCATTAAATCTTCTTGTTAAACAATTGTTTTCGTGATATGATTTGAGTTAATATGTATTGAAATAATTTGATATTATTATATAATTGAAAAGTATATATCAAAAGATTTTAAATTATTATACGATAACTGCATTTATGCAAAATGCAGATGAGAGGTTTTTATGGAAAAGATTAAAATTGTCACTGATTCAGCAAGTGATATATTGGATAAATATGTAAAAGAATATGACATTGATGTAATCCCTTTTAAGATTGTTGTGGGAGATAAATCTTATGTCAGCAATGTTGATTTTGATAACGAAGAATTTTACAAAATATTAGATTCTTACGATGGTATTCCTGCAACATCTCAGATTACTCCATTTGAGTTTGAAGAGTATTATAATAAGATGTTTGAAGAAGGATATACTGATCTTGTGTTAGTATTAATTAATTCACAAGGATCTGCCACATATAATAATTCGATTATGGCGAAGGATAGTTTCTTTGAGGAACATCCTGAGGCAGAAGGTAAAATCAATATTCATACATTTGATGGAAAGTCATATAACTGCGGATATGGATGGGCTGTTATTGAAGCGGCTAAAATGGTAAAAGAAGGAAGCAGTGTTGATGATGTTCTTAAATCAATAGAGGAACAGCTTACAAAAACTTGTATTTATTTTGGCATGTATTCATTGACGTACGCAGCTAAGTCAGGTAGAATACCTAGTGCAGCAGCATTTGTTGGAGATGCAATTGGACTTAAGCCTGTTATGAAAATATGGGATCATGAGATTACCACTGCGGGAAAAGTTCGTGGTGAGAAGAAATTGATGAGCAGTATAGTTTCCATGGCGATTGATGAGATGGAAGAAGGTTCTCCATACGCAGTTATTTATGGAAATGACAAAAGTGTTGCTGATGAATTAGCTGAAAGACTCACAAAAGAGCTTGGTTATCCACCTCTTTATGGGTTTCAGATAGGTGCTGCAGTTGCAATTAATGCAGGACCAAAGGTTGTTGGAGTTGGTTTCAACTCTAAGAACAGAACCTCTGATTAATTAGGGGTAGTAAAGGTTTCGACAGGGGCTATGCAGCTGGAGAAGCGAGTCGTATGCAATGCGTTAAATGGCAAACTAATAATAAACGCTGAAGAAAATTTAGCATACGCTGCCTAATTGCGGCAGCAGTCTGACCTAGTGCACCTACACATTAGGACCCAGGCTTCGACTATGTAGGAAACGACGTTAGCAAAGCTTTGAGCTATCGGGCGTATTATGAAGCTACTGAAACTGCAAGGTTGTCTGTTACCGTGCGGCAGAGGGAATGTCAATTAACAGACTACACTCGTAGAAGTACAGGGAATTGGTTTTTGGACACGGGTTCGACTCCCGTCTACTCCATCTCGGAAGCACCGAAAATGAAGGGCTTCCGAGTTTTTTTATTTGAAAAAGCGAGTTCTTTTATAATACTGAACATTATTGCAGTGTATAAATAACGGCACTAGATAAGAGAAAACGCCCCGAAAGATTAATGCAATAAATATAGTTTTATGATAAAATATCAATAGTTTTTTGCAAGTTACAGAAATTGTAAAAAACACGTTTTAGAGAAAGCTAAAATATCAGGAGGGGTGTAATGTCGCTAATAGTAAAAAATCTTGTAAAGAAATATGGGGATAAGACAGTAGTAGACCATCTTTCATTCACTATGGAAAAACCGGGAGTTTATGCATTACTTGGTACAAACGGAGCTGGAAAGAGTACATCTATAAGAATGATTCTTGGGATGCTTGCAAAAGATGAAGGGGAAGTTATCTGGGAAGATAAACCTATGGATGCATTGAATATGAACATTGGTTATCTTGCAGAGGAGAGAGGTTTGTATCCTAAATATTCCATTATGGATCAGCTTGTTTATTTTGCAGAATTAAAAGGGGTACCGGTAGCTACTGCAAAAGAGAGAATAGCATATTGGGCTGAAAAACTTCAGGTAGAGGAGTATCTCTATCCTAAGAAAACAAAGAATAAAAAAGAGAAGGAGAAAACAGCAGACCAGTTGTCAAAGGGAAATCAGCAGAAAATACAGTTGATGGCGGCATTGTTGTCTGATCCTAATCTTATTATATTGGATGAGCCACTCAGTGGACTTGATCCTGTAAATACTGACTTGTTCAAAGGAATTATCCGTGAGGAAATAGAAAAGGGCAAGTATCTTATTATGTCATCGCATCAGATGGCAACAATTGAGGAATTTTGTGAGGACATAACTATTCTTAATCGAGGAAAAGTGGTTCTTCAGGGAAATCTCAATACTATCAAGAAAAATTATGGACGAGTTAATATGATTGTAAAATGTGATGAAGATTTTACAGACATTATTGAAAAACACAACCTGACAGTTGTTAATGATTCGCCGGACGGAACTCAGATAAAAGTTAATGAGGAAGCGCAGGCACATAAGTTTTTGGAAGATTTATTAAAGTCTGGCAAGAATGTTGTTCGTTTTGAATTAAGAGAGCCGTCGCTCCACGAAATCTTTATAGAGAAGGTGGGTGATAGCAATGAATAGCAGTATTCATGGCTGGAAAAAAGTGTTTATGTTCTCTTTTTTACAGGAGTCAAAACAGAAGAGTTACCACATTCTTGTGGCATTAATGTTTATTATAGCATTGGTTTCGGTTCCGATTATGTCTTATGTCAATTCTGATGAAAAAAAAGAAAAATCAGAAGAGACAAAGATTACCAAAATCTGGGTTTATGACGAGACTGGTCTGGGAATAGATTACAGTAAACTTACAGCAGATGAAAAGTATAAATCAGTTAATGTAGTGTCAGATTCTGACATCAGTTATGAGAAAATGATTAAGAAACTTGAAAAATCAAAAAACAGTACTGAAGTTACAGCTAAAGTAGCTTTTGATGAAGATGGTTTCTTTGTGATGGATATCGCAAAATCTCCAAAAAGTAATCTTTCGATTATGAATATAAGTGATTTTGCAGATGATTTTAGGGAGTTCTTCAAAAAGGAAAAAATTAGTGCATTAAATGTAACTGAAGAACAGGTAGATTATTTAACACAGAAAATTGATTACAATATTCTTGATATTTCGGAAAAGGGTGAAATCATTGAGGGAGAAGGCCTTAACATGAATGAATACAATTATGTTTATGGGTTGTTGATTATTGCCACAATTATGATATCATTCAGCGGTCAAAAACTGGCAACTTCAATTATAAATGAAAAATCTACTAGAGTAATTGAATATCTTACTATTAACGTAAAACCTTTGGCTCTTTTAGTTGGTAAGCTATTGGCCTCGATTTTATTGGTGTTCATTCAATTTCTTGCCATAGGTATAGGTGCGTTATTATCAGTAGCTTTAAACAGAGTTATATTTGGAGATGAAGCTCAGTCCCTTTCAGAACTGCTTTCAGGTTTGAAAGATATTCTTGCGGGATTATCTCCGGCTTCGGTTTTAATAGTATTGATTATGCTACTTTGCGGAATAATTTTTTATGACCTTATTGCGGGACTCGCAGGATCAACTGTTAGCAAACTTGAAGAGATGAACGATGGAATGACATTGTTTACCGGATTATTAATTGTGGGAGCGTATATTGGGATTGCTCTCGTTATGGCAGAGATAACAGGAAATGTGTCACCTTTATTGAAATATATTTGTACATTCTTACCGATTTCTGCGCCTTTTGTGGTTCCGGGATATTTATTGATGGGAAAAATCAGTATTGTTGTAGCAATATTAAGTCTGGCTATTCTTGCAATAGCTACAGTATTCATGTTTATTTTTACAGCAAAGGCCTTTGTTATAACAATTATGTATCAGGGAAATACGTTAAAATTTAAAGATATTATCAGACTTTTAAATAATAAACAGTTAGAAAGTGAGGGTAAGTAGCATGAAAAGATCATTTGTTTCTGACTGGTGGAAAGTTTTTAAATTTACATTTAAGCAGGGGATTGGTGTAAAAGGCTTTAAAGTTATTACAATCTCTGTAGCTGTTTTTTGTTTGGTGTCAGCTATAGCTTTGAACTTTGTTATGGCAATATCGGAAAAGAATGAGTCAGATATTTACAATATAGAAAAATGTTATGTGGTTAACAGTAGCGAACTTAAGGATCTTCAGCCGGAAGTTTTGACGGAAGTATTTAAAGATAATTATCCGGATATCTCATTTGAAAAATATTCTGGCAGTGTTGAGTCATTGGCAAAGCAGATTGCGGGTGAGGCCAAAAAGGATGATGAGGGGAATGTCATTGCAACAAAAGATGTGCTGGTTGAAGTGACAAAAGATAAGGATGAAGAAGATAAAGAAAAAGAAATCTTCATGGTAAAGGTTTACATACCTGACAATTCTGAAGTAACCTCAAATGAGGCTGAAGCATTAGGAGAAGATTTTGCAGTTGTTGTAAGACAGGGAATGATGAATTCGGTGGATATTCCTGTTGAAAATCAAATCATGTCTTTAAGCGGTGTTGAACTGAATCTAATCGATGCAGGTCAGGAAGGCGAAGATTCAGATATTAACTTTATTCTAAAGTTTGCTGTTACTGTTATAATAATTATGGCTATGTATTTTGTTCTGATAGTATATGGTCAGAGCATGCAAACAGTTGTAAGTATTGAAAAATCATCAAAACTTATGGAGTACATATTGACTTTAGTAGGACCGCAAGGATTGTTGTTTGGTAAAATTACAGCTATGGCCACAATAGCATTCGGCCAGGTGGTACTTTGGATTTCTATGGCTTTGGCTGGGTTCTTTGTGGGAGATTCTCTGGCAAGAGAATTGATATATAAGGATTACGGAAACAAAATTTTGCAGACAGCTGAAACAATGAGAAAGATGGACGGAGCGGCAAATGCATTTACGCCGGGAGCAATAATAGTGGCAGTTATATCAATTTGTCTGGCGTTTCTGTTCTATTTCATGCTGGCGGGGCTGACTGCATCCTTTATTTCAAAAGCAGATGAACTTCAGTCAGCTACTACGGTGTTTCAGTTATTTATTGTAGCAGGTTTTATGGGAGGATACCTTCCATCGTTGACTGGAAATTATGAATATGAGCAATTGTTCAGATGGATCCCGTTTAGCGCAAGCTTTATGCTTCCGGGAGACATTATACTCGGTAATATTACTATATTGCAGTCTGTAAAATATTTGATAGTAATTGTTGTCGGAATTGGATTGTTAGTTTATCTGTCAGGAAAGGTTTATAAGGCTCAGTTGTTTGAGAGAGGAAGAAGTTTTAAAGACGTTATCGCAGGACTGATGAGCAGATAATCATAATAATGAGTACAAGAGGTTCTTTATGTGTAAAAAAACTGAAAGTAAAAAATGGGGAAAAAGGATATTTGATATAATCCAGATAGGTCAGAGAGAGGATATGATCAGCCGCTTCTTTGATTACTTTATTGTGGCGGTCATTTTCATAAATATTGTGGCGATGTTTCTGGAAACCTTTGATGAAATGAATCCATATTTTAATATCATCAGAGGAATAGAAATGGCTACCATGATTATCTTTATGTTGGAATATATACTTAGAGTAGCTACGGCGCAGTATCTGTTTCCTGAAAAGGACAAAAGAAGTGCAGTCTTAAGCTATATTTTATCGGCCGATGGTATTATTATGTTGTTGACTATTCTGCCATTTTTCTATCTTTCAGGATTTGTTGTATTCAGAATGCTCAGAGTAGTGAGAATATTTCACTTGTTCAGAATTAACAATACGTACGATTCTTTTCACGTAATAACTCAGGTTATATATGAGAAGAGAAATCAGATTATCTCATCGGTATTCATTGTAGTGATATTAATGATGGCGTCATCACTATGCATGTACAGCGCAGAGCATAATGCTCAGCCCACGGTATTTAAAAATGCATTGTCCGGGTTCTGGTGGAGTATGTCTACCATATTTACGGTGGGATACGGCGATATTTATCCGGTGACAGTTCTTGGAAAAATGATGACCTTTGTAATTACATTGCTGGGCGTGGGAGTTATAGCTATTCCTACGGGTATTATTTCCGCAGGTTTTGTGGAGCAGTACACTCAGATGCAAAAGCAGGATTCCCTGTCTGCAGGTGGCAGGAGGACGGTCAGTGCAAATGTAGATGACAAGAGTCCTTTTAAGGGAATGAGAGTAAAGGAAGTAGAAGAGAAATATAGCATTACCGTATCTGTAATTGTGCGAAAAGAGTCTGTTTTACTTCCATCCGACAGTATTGTGTTTGAAAATGAAGATATTGTCGTTTATCAGGAAAATTAGTCGGCTATTTATTGACATATTTAAATATAGTGGTAGAATAACATATAGAAATAAGTTATCGGATTGTTACTATTTGATTAGGCAAGACCATACAGCTCCAGTTGGGGCTTGTTTGGTCTTTCTTTTTTTGCTCGGAATATAGGATCCTACCGAGCCGGTCTGTAATTTATGAATAGAAAAGGTAATAGGAATAATGATAATTGAAAAGGTAATAAATAATAACACAGTAAGCGTTTTAGATGGCAATAATGAACTGATTCTTATGGGAAAGGGACTGGGATTTGGAAAAAAACCGGGACAGGAAGTTTATGAGAACAGTATTGAGAAAAAGTTTAAATTGGACAATGCCAATGAAGTTGAAAAATTTAAGGAACTTATTGGAACTGTATCTCAGGAATGCCTTGAAGCGTCAATAGATATTATTGAATACGGAAAAAGTGTTATGAAGGGGAAAATCAGCAATGGAATATATATTTCTTTGACAGATCATCTCAGTTTTGCAATTACCAGAGTAAAACAGGGAATAGTATTTGAAAATCCTCTTTATGATGAAATTCAAAGTTATTATCCCAGTGAGTTCTTATTAGGAAAATACGGACTGAATATTATCAAAGAACAGTTAGGTGTGGAACTGCCAAAGGCGGAAGCTGCATCTATCGCTCTCCATTTTGTTTTGTCAGAATACGATTTGGGTATGAGTGATACAATGAACGTAACACAACTTATTTCTAAAATAGTTGATATAGTAAATGAATCTTTGGGAATAAATATTGAGGATATGGGACTTAATTATTCCCGCTTTATTACTCACTTGAAGTTTTTGTCGCAGAGAATATTTCAGAATAAGCTATTAGACAGTCAGGATGATGTATTTTTAGAGATGATTGCAGCAAGGTACCCGGAGGAGTACAATATCAGCAAAAAAATATGTGATTATATTGAGAAAAAATATGAAAAGAAAATTACAAAAGAAGAAGAAACTTATTTGGCGATATATATTAGAAGATTAGTAATGGATAAGGAGGAAAATAATGCGTGATTATTTAGTAGATGATAATGAAAATTTGATTGGAGCACCTGTTAAGGGAATTGTGTTTGATTGCAGTGATTTGGATGATCCAACTTTTGCACAGGGGATACTTGGTGAAGGAGTTGCTATTTATCCGGTGGAGGGAAAAGTATATTCTCCTGTGGATGGTGAGATTCAGATGGTTATGGAATCAAAACATGCGGTGAGCATGGAAGCTGATTGTGGAACGGAATTATTGGTTCATGTGGGGCTTGATACAGTTAACCTTAAGGGCGAGCATTTTAAATCATATGTATCAACTGGAGATAAAGTTAAAAAAGGAGATTTGCTTATTGAGTTTGATATGGATGCACTTAAAGCTGAAGGTTACGATGTTAGCACTATTGTAGTGGTATGTAACAGTTATGATTATAATAATATTGAAAAAAATATTGGTAAAAAAGTTGGAGTGGGGAATGCAATTATTTCTGTAAAAAAAGATAATAAAGGTTTGACGGGAGAAACAAATCTATTTATAATTGAGAACGCCTATGCGCTCTTAAAAAAATTATTTAACGTGAAAGGAGAAGAAAGATTATGATGAAATTTCTTCAAAAGTTAGGAAAAGCATTAATGCTTCCAGTTGCATGTTTACCTATCTGTGGTATGTTGATGGGTATTGGTTATGCACTGTGTCCGGCAGCTATGCAAGGGGGGGATATTACAGGAACACTTCCGCTTATAGGATTGTTCCTTATCAAGGCTGGAGGAGCTCTTATTGACCACATGGCTTTGTTGTTTGTTATTGGTGTTGGTGTTGGTATGTCAGATGATAATGATGGAACAGGCGCTGTTGCAGCGTTGGCATCATGGTTGATGATTACAACATTACTTAATACAGGATTTGTTACAACCCTTATGCCATCAATTGCGGACGATATAAACAAAACTTTAGCGTTCGATAAAATTGAAAATCCATTCATTGGTATTATTGCAGGTTTAATTGGTGCAGCATGTTATAATAGATTTAAAGGCACAAAATTACCTGATTGGTTGTCTTTCTTTAGCGGAAAGAGATGTGTTGCTATTGTAGCCGGCGTGGTATCAATTATTGTGTCAGTTATTTTATTATTTGTTTGGCCTGTTACCTTTGGCGCATTAATTACATTTGGTCAGAATATTGCAAAGATGGGTGGTATAGGTGCAGGTATCTATGCATTCATTAACAGATTATTGATTCCTACAGGCTTACATCACGCATTAAATAACGTATTCTGGTTCGATACAATCGGACTTGGTGATTTAGGTAATTTCTGGGCAGGAAAGACTTCAGCAGATGTTTCATGGGATCTTGGTATGTATATGTCCGGTTTCTTCCCATGCATGATGTTTGGTATACCGGGTGCGGCATTAGCTATGATTCACTGTGCAGATGATAAAAAGAAGAAAGTTGCAGTTGGTCTTCTTGCATCAGCAGCTATTTGTTCTTTTGTATGTGGTGTAACAGAGCCATTTGAATTTGCATTTATGTTCTTGGCTCCACTTCTTTATGTTATTTATGCATTATTATATGGTATCATTACAGTTATTGTTTATTATGTAGGATTTAGAGCAGGATTCTGTTTCTCAGCAGGATGTACTGATTTAGTATTTTCATCAACACTTCCTGCAGCTAAGAATACATGGATGATTATACCTTTAGGTCTTGTTACATTTGTACTTTTCTATGTTGTGTTCAGATTTGCTATTTCTACATTTAATCTTAAGACTCCGGGACGTGGTGACGAAGAAGCTACATTTGATGAAGATATTATTACATATGACGAGATTAAGACACAGCTTTCAAATGATGACTTTACAGCAGTTGCTGCAGGAATTTTAAAAGCCTTAGGTGGAAAAGAAAATGTTACATCTATTGATAACTGTATTACCAGACTTAGACTTGAAGTGGCAGATGCATCAATTGTAAACGATGCAGCGATAAAAGCGGCAGGGGCTGCAGGTATTATTAAACCAAGTAAGAATGCAGTTCAGATTGTTATAGGGACTAAAGTCCAGTTCGTAGCCGACGAATTCAAAAAAATGTGTAGATAACCTTGTATAAAATTCCTTGATGAATTTGTGCCTTAGCGGTATAATTGAAGTATATAAAATGTACGGAATTATAAGGAGGTATGAAGATGAAGAGGTTGATTATAGGCAATCCGGAGAGCGTTGACAAATATATCAATGTTACAGGGATAGACGGGAAAGAAATCGGTTTGTCTGATTATGAAAATCAGATCTATGAGTCAAAAGAATGCCTTTGTTTATATAGGGGATATGGCTTTGATTCTGACAGAATATTTCTGGCAGATAGAGATGATTGTGTTATTGCAGAGGGAGTTGCGCAGATAAAAGAGTATCTCGCAGATCTTGATTTGAGCAAGAAATGTTAAAAAAAAGAAAATAAAAAAGGGCTTTTAGTTTTTTGTGTGTATGCACATGCAGAACTAAAAGTCCTTTTTAAAATATGTATTTTTTATGAAACATACTTGGGGTTCATAGAAAATACATAATATTTTTGGTAAAATAAACCTATAAATTAAACTTGTATACAACTGTTCAAAGGAAATAATAGTATTTTTACAGATTGACAGATGTAATAAGGAGGCAGTTATGGAAAAATTAAAAATACTTGTAGTTGATGATGAGGCTAGAATGAGAAAGCTTGTTAAAGACTTTCTTGTTAAGCAGGAGTACGAAGTTATAGAAGCTGAAGATGGCGAAAAGGCGTTGGAGATTTTTGTTTCAACAAAGAACATATCTCTAGTTATTCTTGACGTTATGATGCCACGAATGGATGGATGGGAGACATGCAAAGAAATCAGAAAGTTATCTAAGGTTCCGGTTATTATGCTTACTGCTAAAAGTACTGAAAGCGATGAGTTGCTTGGATTTAATCTTGGAGTTGATGAGTATATCACAAAACCATTCAGCCCAAAGATTCTTGTTGCAAGAGTAGATGCCATACTTAGAAGAACCAGCAACATTTCAAAGGATGCTATTATCACTGCGGGAGATTTGACCATTAACAAGGACGCTCATATTGTATCTGTTGGTGATGAAAATATTGATTTAAGTTACAAAGAATTTGAACTTCTTACTTATTTTGTCGAGAATGCAGGAATTGCTTTATCGAGAGAAAAAATTCTAAATAATGTCTGGAATTATGATTATTTTGGAGATGCGAGAACAATTGATACTCATGTCAAAAAGTTGAGAAGTAAGATGGGAAGCTGTGGCTCTTACATTAAGACTATTTGGGGAATGGGATATAAATTCGAGGTGGAAGAAGATTGAAATATTCAATTAGATATAAGATGATTGCAGCCACAATTGCAGTCATGTTAATAGTTACAGTAATAGGAGGATTGATTGGAAAGGCTATAATTGATGATTATTATATCAAGTATAAAGAAAATTCTCTTGTTGCCGTTTATACCCAGCTTTCTTCAATATTAAAAGAGGATCCACAACTTGAAGAGTATGGAGAACTCCTTGACAATTACTGTGAGAGATACGGTGTATCTTTGCAGGTACAGGATTCTTATAATTCTATCTATAACTACGGATCCGAAAAAGAAATGCGCGAATTTATCACTGATGATCTTATCGGAAGAATCAGTGGCGAAAATAAAATCTTAAAACAGACAGAAAATTATTCTATTATGATGGTACTTGATTCTGAACAGGCCATCGAGAATCTCAAAGATAAAATTGAAAAGGAATTGCAGGAAGAAGGGTATTCGGAGACATATACTTCTGCCTACAAGTCGAATAATGGTTCTTTTGGTAAAAAAGGAAATCATATTGTTATGACGGGTAGTATTCTCGACGAATATAAATTTGTCATAAGAGTGGATGTAGAAAATATCAGAGAGTCTATTTTTATTGCGTCAAGATTTTACACATGGGTCGGTGTAATTATGATTTTTGCCGTAATTTTTGCTATGCTCATTATTACGAAAAAGTTTACTGATCCGATTTTGCAGTTGGCAGATATTTCTAAAAAAATGTCGGCGCAGAACTTTGATGTAAAGTATGAAGATAAAAGAGAGGATGAAATTGGTGTCCTCGGAAAAAGCATGAATGAAATGTCGGCAGAGTTGGAGAAGACTATTCGAGAACTTAAATATGCCAATATGGAACTTCAAAATGATATCAAGAAGAAAATGGAAATCGACAATATGAGAACTGATTTCCTGGATAATGTATCTCATGAACTTAAGACGCCTATAGCTCTTGTTCAGGGATATGCGGAAGGACTCAGAGATGGTGTTACAGATGACCCGGAGAGTATGAAGTTTTATTGCGACGTTATTATTGATGAAGCATCTAAAATGAATAAAATGGTAAAGAATCTTCTTACGCTTAATCAGATTGAGTTTGGTGATAACAGTGTAAATATGGAAAGATTTAATCTTACTCAACTTGTAAAAGCAGTTGTTAATGCCCAGACACTTCGCGCTGAGAAAAACCATGTCACTATTGAAATAGTCGGAGATGAAGAGATATTTGTATGGGCAGATGAGTTCCAAATTGAAGAAGTTATTACCAATTATATTAGTAATGCATTTAATCATGTCAAAGATCCTAATATAATTAGAGTGCAAATTGCTCAAAAAGATGATATAGTAAGAGTGTCTGTGTATAATACAGGCTCGCAGATTCCAAAAGAAGATGTTGAGCGTATTTGGGAAAAATTCTACAAAGTAGACAAATCGCATACCAGAGAGTATGGAGGAAACGGAATCGGCTTGTCTATCGTTAAAGCTATTGTGGAGAGATACGATGGCAAATGCGGTCTCGATAACAAGGAAGATGGCGTAGAGTTTTGGTTTGAGTTAAACACAGAATCAAAATAATCTTGCGAGGAAAATAATAATATGATAGCTATTATTGATTATGATGCCGGAAATATTAAAAGTGTTGAGAAGGCGTTCGAATATTTAGGAGAAAAGACAGTATTGACCAGTGACAGGGATATCATTCTTGCTGCGGACAAAGTTATTTTGCCGGGAGTGGGTGCTTTTGGTGATGCAATGGCAAAGCTTAAGAGTCATAATCTTGTTAATACAATTTATGATGTAGTGGACAAAAAGACACCTTTTATGGGGATATGCCTTGGCCTTCAGCTTCTTTTTGAAAACAGTGAGGAGAGTGAGGGGGTTCCCGGACTTGGAATCTTAAAAGGTGATGTTGTTCGCTTTCCTGACGAAATAGGACTTAAAATTCCACAGATAGGTTGGAATTCACTCAACTATCCTTCGAGAGGAAGATTGTTTGAGGGCATACCTGAGGAGTCTTATGTTTATTTTGTTCATTCATATTATTTAAAAGCTAAAGATCCTTCAATTGTTAAGGCGACAACTGAATATGGAGTTGAAGTTCATGCTTCAGTTGAAAAGGACAATGTTTTTGCATGTCAGTTCCATCCGGAAAAGAGCGGAGATGTGGGACTTGCAATTCTTAAAAACTTTGCCGGTCTTTAACTTGATTTGACTATTATAATATGATGAGGTGAGAAAAATGCACACAAAGCGAATTATTCCGTGTTTGGATGTCAATAACAATAGAGTGGTAAAAGGAATCAACTTTGTTGATTTGAGAGACGCAGGAGATCCTGTTGAAGTGGCAAAGGCTTACAATAAAGCCGGAGCTGACGAGCTGGTATTTCTTGATATTACAGCATCTTCTGACAATAGAAGCACAGTAGTTGATATGGTTAGAAAAGTTGCTGAACAGGTTTTTATACCTTTCACAGTAGGTGGAGGAATTAGAACTGTAGATAATTTTAAAGAATTGCTCAGAGAGGGTGCTGATAAGATTTCAGTTAACTCTGCAGCTATTATGAACCCTACACTTATCAGTGACGCTGCTGACAAGTTTGGAAGCCAGTGTGTGGTTGTTGCTATTGATGCAAAGAGAAGAGCCGATGGAAGTGGATGGAATATCTACAAAAATGGCGGAAGAATTGATATGGGAATTGATGCTGTTGAATGGGCTATGCAGTGTGATAAACTTGGAGCAGGAGAAATCCTTCTTACAAGTATGGACTGTGATGGCACAAAGGCAGGTTATGATATTGAGCTTACAAGAATAATTTCAGAGAATGTTTCCATTCCTGTAATTGCATCCGGTGGTGCCGGAACTTGTGAGCACTTTTATGATGCTTTGACAGAGGGAAAAGCAGATGCGGCTTTGGCAGCTTCACTTTTCCACTACAAAGAGCTTGAAATTATGGAACTTAAAAAATATTTGAAAGAAAAAGATGTGGCGGTAAGAATATAATGAAACATGTATTTATTATCAACCCTAATTCTGGAGATAATAAAAAGAACCATATTGAAGAAAAAATTACAGATTTATGCGAAGAGATGAAATTGGATTACAAGCTTTTTATTACAGGAGGGCCCGGGGAGGCTGAGAGAGTAGCAAAAAGTCTTGAAGACGATGATACATCCATCGTTTACGCAGTGGGAGGAGATGGAACTGTCAATGAAGTTCTTAACGGAATTGCCGGTTCCAATCATATTTTATCCGTTATTCCTACCGGAAGCGGAAATGATTTTTATAGGACACTGAAGACATACAAAAAGGATTACGTGGGAGCAGATGTCGGAAAAATAAACAATAGATATTTTATCAATGTTGCCTGCATTGGACTGGATGCCGAGATAGCAGACAATATTTACACTATAAGAAAATGGCCTTTTGTTCCTACAAAACAGCGATATACAGTAAGTACAATCTATACTTTTTTTAAATATAAGTTCAAAGAACTCCAGATTAAATTTGGTGATTATTCAAAGAAGGGAAAATTTACGATTGTAACAGTCTGCAACGGCAGATATTATGGCGCAGGTAAGAAAATTGCGCCGCACGCTTTCATAGATGACAGTCAGTTTGAAATTTATATTGTTGATAAGACACCTAAAATCAGAATTCCCCGTTTATTATTAAAACTCCTTAAAGGAGAACATGAGAACGACAGTAGAGTAGTCAGATATACAGATGGCTCTTTGGAGATTATTTCGGAAGATCCGGTAGTCTGCAATGTTGACGGCGAGAGAATGTATGATGATCACTTTAAGATAGAACTAATTAGAAATGCAATTATGGTACACAGAAATGTAGATTTTTTAGAGGCGTTGGGCATAGAAGATGATGATTGATAATGATTGGCTTCCTGCTGTGGAGCAGGAGTTTAAAAAGCCGTATTACAAAAGTTTATATGATTTTGTTGTGAAGGAATACAATTCGACTGTGGTTTATCCGCCGGCAGATGATATTTTTAATGCGTTTCATTTCACACCTCTTAGCAAGGTGAAAGTGGTTATTCTTGGGCAGGATCCTTACCACAATGAGCATCAGGCACATGGCTTGAGTTTTTCCGTTTTACCGGGAAATGACACACCACCTTCCCTTCAGAATATCTATAAAGAACTTAATTCAGATTTGGGTTGTTACATACCGAATAACGGATATCTGAAAAAGTGGGCAGAGCAGGGAGTGTTGCTCCTTAATACTGTTCTGACAGTGCGAGCTCATCAGGCCAACTCTCATCAGAATATGGGATGGGAGAAGTTTACTGATGCAATTATTGAAGCAGTAAATGCAAAGGATGAACCTGTGGTATTTTTGCTTTGGGGTGCACCTGCGGGAAGAAAGGAAAAGATGCTTACAAACTCTAAGCACTTAGTTCTTAAGGCACCGCATCCAAGCCCTTTGTCTGCATACAGAGGATTTTTTGGGTGCAAGCATTTTAGCCAGACAAATGAGTTCTTAAAAGCAAATGGATTAGAACCTATCGACTGGCAAATTGAAAATATATAAGAAATACAATTATATAAGATTGGAGACATATGAGTATACTTAATGTTGAACATTTGACGCATGGCTTTGGAGACAGAGCCATTTTTGATGATGTGTCATTCAGGTTATTAAAGGGAGAACATATCGGACTTGTCGGAGCAAATGGAGAAGGCAAGTCTACATTTATGAATATAGTTACAGGAAAGCTTCAGCCCGATGAAGGAAAGATTGAGTGGGCCAAAAATGTCAGAGTAGGATATCTTGACCAGCACACTGTTCTTCAAAAGGGTATGACTATCAGAGAAGCACTTGCGTCGGCATTTGACTTCCTTTTTGAGATGGAAAGCCGTATGAATGAAATCTGTGACAAGATGGGAGAGGCTTCCGAAAAAGAACTTGAGGAATACATGGAAGAGCTTGCCGTTATTCAGGATATGCTCACATTGCATGACTTCTATATGATAGATGCAAAGGTAGAGGAAGTGGCAAGAGCTCTTGGACTTCTTGATTTGGGACTGGACAAGGATGTAAATGATTTGAGTGGTGGACAGAGAACCAAGATTTTACTTGGAAAACTTCTCTTGGAGAAACCGGACATTTTATTGTTGGACGAGCCTACCAACTACCTTGATGCAGAGCATATCGAATGGCTCAAGAGATATCTTCTTGATTATGAGAATGCTTTTATTTTGATTTCTCATGATATTCCATTCCTAAACAGCGTTATCAATCTGATTTATCACATGGAAAATCAGAAACTTGACAGATATGTGGGGGATTATGATAAGTTCCAGGAAGTTTATGCTGTGAAAAAGGCACAACTTGAGGCTGCCTATAACAAACAGCAGAAGGAAATTGCTGAACTTAAGGATTTTGTGGCCAGAAATAAGGCAAGAGTTGCCACAAGAAATATGGCAATGTCACGTCAGAAGAAACTGGACAATATGGATGTGATAGAACTTGCAGGTGAAAAACCGAAGCCTGAATTCTATTTCAGAGAGGCAAGAACACCGGGCAAGATAATAGTAGAGACAACAGACCTTGTTATCGGTTATGATGAGCCGCTCTCTAAGCCAATCAATGTTCGTATGGAGAGAGGCGAAAAGATTGCAGTAGTTGGAACTAACGGTATCGGTAAGACTACGCTGTTAAAGAGTATTCTCGGTCTTATTAAGCCTATAAGCGGTAAAGCTGAGCTTGGAGATTATTTAAGTATAGGCTACTTTGAACAAGAGATAAAGGAAGAACAGAAAAATACCTGCATTGAAGAAATATGGAGTGAATTTCCATCTTTCTCACAGTATGAGGTAAGAAGTGCATTGGCTAAATGCGGACTTACCACAAAGCATATCGAGAGCCAGGTGAGAGTTTTGTCCGGTGGTGAGCAGGCAAAGGTGAGACTGTGCAAACTTATTAACAGAGAGACCAATATTCTTATTCTCGACGAGCCGACCAACCACTTGGATGTGGATGCAAAAGATGAACTCAAAAGGGCACTTAAGGCATATAAGGGAAGTGTACTTATGGTTTGTCATGAGCCTGATTTCTATGAAGATTTTGCTACAAAAATCTGGAATGTCAGCGAGTGGACAACAAAAGAATTGTAAAATCATAGAATTGCAAAAACGCTGAAATTTAAAAATACAATATATCAGCTGCGAGATATTTCCCGTCTCTGAGAGAAATGGAGACGGCGGAATAATCTTGAAAAGGAAAATATAATGGAAATATATATAATTAGACATGGAGAAACAAGGTGGAACAGTAAAAAGCGCCTTCAGGGCTCCATTGATATTCCCCTTAATGAAAACGGAAGAGCTGTTGCTATTGAGGCAGGAAACAGACTTGACGATGTAGAGTTTGATGTCATTTACAGTTCTCCGCTTATCAGAGCGTATGAGACAGCATGTCTGATAAGAGGACGCAAAAATGTTCCTATTATCAGAGATGAAAGACTGAAAGAAATGAATTTTGGTGTTAATGAGGGCCAATGTAAAACAGAGATGGAAAAGGATGAAACTAATCCATTTAACTATCTCTTTGATGCTCCTGAAAAGTATTTTCCACCTGAAAACGGAGAGTCTTTTGAGGAACTTTGTGAAAGAACAAAAGAGTTTATGCAAAAAGTTATAGAGCCCCTTGAAGGTCAGATGAACAGAGTAATGATAGTTGGGCATGGCGCAATGAACAAAGCCATCATGTGCTATGTTCTTAATCACGGAATTGAACATTTTTGGGATGGTGGACTTCAAAAAAATTGCGGAAGTCTTATAGTGAAATTTGAAGCAGGTAAATATCGTCTTTGCTAATTATTTTATGAATCAATACAAGTGATACAGCAGTAGCCCATCAAACCGATTATTTCTCCATTTGCATCATGGTGGTATAGATTTACAGAAATTAAGAAAAAGTACGTAATGTTTTCTGGGGATTACGTACTAAAAACAAGAAAATAACAAAAAGTACGTAAAGCCGGACCGAGGACTACGTACTAAAATCAAGAAATCAAAAAGTAGTACGTAAAGCCGAACCGAGGACTACGTACTAAAATCA
>SVDZ01000002.1:66864-323701 GCA_015057625.1 Lachnospiraceae bacterium
ACCGAGGACTACGTACTAAAATCAAGAAATCAAAAAGTAGTACGTAAAGCCGAACCGAGGACTACGTACTAAAATCAAGAAATCAAAAAGTAGTACGTAAAGCCGAACCGAGGACTACGTACTAAAATCAAGAAATCAAAAAGTAGTACGTAAAGCCGGACCGAGGATTACGTACTAAAAACAAGAAAATAACAAAAAGTACGTAAAGCCGGACCGAGGACTACGTACTAAAATCAAGAAATCAAAAAGTAGTACGTAAAGCCGGACCGAGGACTACGTACTAAAATCAAGAAATCAAAAAGTAGTACGTAAAGCCGGAACGAGGACTACGTACTAAAATTAAGAAACTACAAAAATGTACGTAATTGAGTTTAACACACCACATAATAAAGCAGTTGAACTATTATTGTTAGTTCAACTGCTCTTTATTTATGCTCCCTGTAAATTCTCGTTCTTTTGAATCGAGTCTTTAGAGATTATATTGTCAGGTGTATTATCATTAGATGAATTTTCCTGTTTTGCTTTAAGTCTCTTGTTTGCTGTAGCAAGCATAAGTTTAATACGGTTTAACTGGTTAACTTCACTTGCTCCCGGATCGTAGTCAACGGCCACGATATTTGCTTCAGGATGCATGTTTCTAAGTTTCTTGATAACACCTTTACCTACGATATGGTTTGGAAGACATGCAAACGGCTGTGTGCAGACAATGTTTGGAACATCGTCATGGATAAGGTGAAGCATTTCTCCTGTAAGGAACCATCCTTCACCGGTCTGGTTACCGATTGATACTACATCCTCTGCCATATCAGCCATCTCCCAAATATCAGCTGTAGGGTAGAAGTGCTCGCTCTTGATAAGAGCTTTCTTAGCTGTGGCTCTTGCCCATTCGATTGCTTTGATACCAAGGTTGTTTAACTTAACGATCTTTGGATCAAAACCTAATTTGTCTACCTTGAAGGTTGCATTTCTGAAACCGTAAAGGAAGAAGTCGATAAGGTCAGGCATAACAGCCTCAGCGCCTTCTTTTTCAAGAAGGGTAACTAAATCGTTGTTGGCAGTAGGAGAGAACTTAACTAAGATTTCACCAACGATACCAACTCTAGGCTTTTTAATATCTGAAACAGGAATTTTGTCGAACTCTTCAACAATTTTTCTCATATTTCTTCTAAAACGTCCGATATGCATTCCTTTCTGTGCAAGTTCTTTGCAAAGCTTGTCTTCCCATTTTTTGTGTAGGGCATCTGTCTCGCCTTTATTAATTTCATAAGGACGTGTTCTGTATACAACTCTCATAAATAAGTCTCCGTAGAGAACAGCCTGAACAGCTTTGACTGCGAATGTAGGTGTAAGCTTGAATCCACTGTTTTTCTCAATGCCTGAGAAACTGAGTGAGACAACAGGAATGTGTCCCATTCCGGCTTTTTCGAGAGCTCGTCTGATAAATCCTATATAGTTAGTAGCACGGCAGCCACCACCTGTCTGTGTAATAATTACGGCGGTTTTGTTCAGGTCGTATTTGCCTGAAAGCAGAGCTTCCATAATCTGGCCTACAACGATAAGAGATGGATAACATGCATCATTGTTAACATATTTCAAACCTACATCTACGCAGGAATTGTCACTAGGAAGTACTTCGAAATTAAATCCACATGAATTAAGTGCACTCTCAAGCATAGTGAAATGTATTGGACTCATCTGCGGTGTGAGAATAGTGTACTTGTCATCAAACATTTCCTTTGTAAACTCGACCTTCTTGATTGCGGAAGGAGCAATATTTCTTGAGTAATTCTTTTCTTCTCTAACTCGAATTGCAGAGAGAAGAGAACGTATTCTGATTCTTGCAGCACCTAAATTGTTTACCTCATCAATTTTAAGAACTGTATAAATCTTTCCTGAACGAGAAAGAATGTCACTTACACAATCGGTAGTTACAGCGTCAAGACCACAACCGAAGGAGTTTAACTGGATTAAATCAAGGTCATCTCTTGTCTTAACATAGTTTGCTGCGGCGTATAGTCTTGAATGGTACATCCACTGGTCTGAAACGATAAGAGGTCTCTCAACTTTTGCAAGGTGTGAGATAGAATCTTCAGTTAAAACTGCGATTCCGTAGGAGTTAATCATCTCAGGAATACCGTGGTTGATTTCAGGATCGATGTGGTATGGACGTCCTGCAAGAACAATACCACGCTTGCCTGTATCTTTTAAGTATTTGAGAGTTTCTTCACCCTTTTGTCTCATATCGGCTCTTGATTTGAGTAATTCCTTCCAACCTCTGTGAGCGGCTGCTTTAATTTCAGCTTCCTCAATGCCGAAGTTTTTTGTAAATTCCTCTACAAGTCTTACAGTGATAGTATCTTCGTCTGTGAGAGCCATGAACGGATTCATAAAATTAATCTCAGGATCATTTAACTCTTCAACGTTATTTTTAATATTTTCAGCATAAGATGTTACAATAGGGCAGTTGTAGTGGTTGTTTGCATCAGGAGATTCTTTTCGCTCATATGGGATACAAGGATAGAATATAAATTTAACTCCTTCATTTAAGAGCCACATAACGTGTCCGTGTACAATCTTTGCAGGATAACACTCAGATTCACTAGGGATGGATTCAATTCCGAGTTCGTAAATCTTTCGTGTTGACTTTGGAGAGAGTTTTACGCTGTAGCCTAATTCTTTGAAGAAAACAGCCCAGAACGGGAAGTTCTCATACATGTTAAGAACTCTTGGAATACCCACAACTCCACGTTTGGCAGTTTTCGGATCAAGAGGCTCGTAATTAAACATTCTCTCAAATTTGTATTCAAACAAGTTAGGAATATTTTCTTTGTTTTTCTGCCCACCAATACCTTTCTCACAACGGTTTCCGCTGATAAAACGTCTGTTATCGCTGAATTTGTTGATTGTGAGAAGACAATTGTTGGTACAGCCCTTACATCTTGTCATAGATGTTGTGTATTCAAAATTGTTAATTTCCTCTATAGAAAGCATTGTTGAAGCTTCGCCTTTGTATCTCTCTCTTGCAATAAGAGCAGCACCGAAAGCACCCATAATACCTGCGATGTCAGGTCTTATAGCTTCACAACCTGCTATTTTTTCAAAACTTCTAAGAACAGCATCGTTGTAGAAGGTACCTCCCTGTACAACAACCTTTTGTCCTAAATCTGAAGCGTCTGTGATTTTTATAACTTTATATAAAGCATTCTTGATAACTGAATAAGCAAGACCTGAAGAAATATCAGCTACTGATGCACCTTCTTTTTGAGCCTGTTTAACATTTGAGTTCATAAATACTGTACATCTAGTTCCAAGGTCAGTTGGGTTTTTAGCAAATAAAGCTTCTTTTGCAAAGTCCTGAACTGAGAAGTTGAGAGATTTTGCAAAGGTCTCAATAAATGAACCGCAACCTGAAGAGCATGCTTCGTTGAGCTGAACACTGTCTACAGTATTATCTTTGATCTTGATACATTTCATATCCTGACCGCCAATGTCAAGAATACAATCTACCTCTGGCTCGAAAAATGCTGCAGCATAGTAGTGGGCAACGGTTTCAACTTCTCCTTCATCTAGCATAAGAGCGGCTTTGATAAGCGCTTCACCGTAACCTGTTGAACATGAACGTACAATTTTTGATCCCTCAGGAAGCTTTGAATAAATATCTTTAATAGCTCCTATAATAGTAGCGAGAGGATTTCCGTTATTGCTGCTATAGAACGAATAAAGAAGAGTTCCATCTTCACCTACAAGGGCAGCTTTAGTAGTAGTAGAACCTGAGTCAATACCGAGGAAACAGTTTCCTTTGTAGTTTTCAAGTTCAGCTTTCTTTACACAGTGCTTTGCGTGTCTTTTTGTGAATTCATCGTATGCTGCCTCATTCTCAAAGAGAGGTTCCATACGTTTAATTTCCATTTCCATGCTGACACCCTCAGACAATTTGTCGTGTAATTCGTCGATGGAAACAGTTACTTTATCATTGTGATTGAGAGCGGCACCGGTTGCTGCAAAAAGATGAGAATGATCCGGTGCAACAATGTGCTCGTCGTCTAATTTTAATGTTCTGATAAATGCATTTTTTAGTTCAGGAAGGAAGTGAAGTGGTCCTCCTAAAAATGCAACAGTACCACGGATTGGTTTTCCGCAGGCAAGACCTGAAATGGTCTGGTTAACTACAGCCTGGAAAATAGAAGCGGCAAGGTCTTCCTTTGTGGCCCCTTCATTGATGAGTGGCTGAATGTCGGTCTTGGCAAATACACCACATCTTGCAGCGATAGGATAAATAGCCTGATAGTTTTTGGCGTATTCGTTTAGACCTGAAGCGTCTGTCTGCAAAAGAGAAGCCATCTGATCTATAAAAGAACCTGTACCGCCGGCACAGATACCATTCATTCGCTGTTCAATTCCGTTTGAAAAATATATAATTTTAGCGTCCTCTCCACCAAGCTCGATGGCTACATCTGTCTGAGGTGCATAGTCCTCAAGAGCAGTTGAAACAGCCACAACTTCCTGGACAAATGGTACGTTTAAATGCTTTGAAAGTGTAAGGCCGCCCGAACCTGTAATCATTGGTGAGAGCATAACACTTCCGAGTAAGTCCTTAGCCTTTTTGAGAAGTGATGCCAGTGTTTCTTGTATATTTGCGTAATGTCTCTCATAATCTGAAAATAGTATTTTATTGTCGGAATCCAAAATGGCAATCTTAACTGTAGTAGAGCCGATATCGATTCCGAGACTATAAATCTTTTGTGAATTCATAGGTTTCATACCTTTCTTGTTTTTTCTTATTAATAGATAATTAGCATATCTAACACACCATTGCACATTATATTACAATAAGAAGAAAAAAACAATATGAGAATTATGTTGAAATAACAATGTCTATATGCATTTATACATAAAACAGAAAAGAAAAAGAAGTATAATGACTTGAATATACAATGGTATATTTGATATGATGTTATAGAGTTAAAAAAGTAACTAAATCTTTGGAGGTTATTATTCATGTGGTTAAATAAATTGGAAAGAAAATACGGTAAATATGCTATAAGTAACCTGACACTTTATCTTATTATCGGATATGTTATCGGTTATGTAGTAAGTGTAATAAGTCCGGATTTGCTTGTTGCGTTACAGTTTAATCCGTACGCTATTATTCATGGACAGGTATGGAGAATTTTTACATGGCTTTTACTGATTCCAAGAGATACCAACATTATTTTTGTTGCTATCATGCTGTTTTTCTACTATCAGCTTGGTAATGCGCTTGAAAATACTTGGGGAACTTTCAAGTATAATGTATACATTTTCTCGGGAATTCTATTTACCATTTTCGGTGCAATAATTACTTATTTTGTTATTATTATGGTGGGAAAAGGGCAGTTAACTCAAGCAGATTACCAAATTCTTCCAAGTTATGCAGGCCAGTTGGTAGGAGCAGCTGTCAGTACCTATTACATTACAACTTCTATTTTCCTTGCATTTGCCGCTATTTATCCGGATATGCAGGTTATGTTGTATTTTGTTATTCCACTCAAGATTAAGTGGCTTGGAATTTTGTATGCAATAGGTATAGGAGTGGATATAGTATTTTCTCCATGGCCAGTTAAGGCAGTGATTATTTTTTCGCTTCTGAATTTTTTGGTTTTCTTCTTCACTACAAGAAATTATGCAAGGATTAATCCTTCGAATATAAAGAGAAAACAGGAGTATAGAAAGAAGATAAGAGAAGCTCACAAGAATACAACCTATGAGAACGGAGCAAGACATAAATGTGCTATTTGCGGAAGAACAGAACTGGATGACCCAAATCTTACATTCAGATACTGCTCAAAATGTTCCGGCGGCAGAGAGTATTGTCAGGATCATCTTTTTACACATGAACACAAGTAGAAATATGCAGACATATAATTAAGACTAATAATAGAAACAGGAGATAAAATATGAGTAGTTATTTGGAGAGAGGCGCAGGCGTGCTAATGCACATTAGCAGCCTTCCGTCACCTTACGGTATTGGAACATTCGGAAAAGAGGCGTATAAATTCGCGGATCAGCTTGTAGAAGCAGGACAAAAATACTGGCAGGTATTGCCCCTTGGCCCTACCAGTTATGGGGATAGTCCATACTCATCGTTCTCGGCTTTTGCAGGAAATCCATATTTTATTGATTTGGATACGCTTATAGAAGAGGGACTCATTGAAAAGGCAGATGTTGATTCGATAAGATGGGTATTTGATGAGGATCTTGTTGATTTTGGAAACATGTATTATTACAGATTTGGTATTTTGAGAAAAGCTTTTGAAAAGAGTGAGCATAAAGGGACGAAAGATTATGCTGCCTTCGAAAAAGAAAATGCCTTGTGGCTTGATGATTATGCTTTGTATATGGCATGCAAGAACTATTTTGACAATGTGTCGTGGCAGAAGTGGGATAAAGATATCAAAGAAAGAAAACCTGCAGCTCTGGAAAAGTATGAAGAGATGCTTAAAGAGGATGTTGATTTTTGGAAATTCCTCCAGTACAAGTTTTTTGAACAGTGGAATAAACTTAAGGAATATGTTAATAAAAAAGGCATCCTCATAATAGGAGATATTCCAATTTATGTAGCTTTAGATTCGGCAGATGTCTGGGCAAATACATCTATGTTCCAAATGGATAAAGATCTTAATCCAAAGAGTGTTGCCGGAGTTCCACCGGATATGTTTTCAGCTCTCGGACAGAGATGGGGAAATCCTCTTTATGATTGGAAAAAGATGGAGAAAGATAATTTTAAATGGTGGCGAATGCGTATGAGTCATTCTGCTAAACTGTATGACATCATTAGAATTGATCATTTCCTTGGTATGGTAAAGTACTATTCAATTCCTGCACAATACGAAGATGCAGTTAACGGTGAATACATTCTCGGACCGGGAATGAAACTTGTCAAAGCTATAAATGAGGCGGTTGGTGATAAGAAGATTATTGCTGAAGATTTAGGTGTTGAAATGCCGGAGGCGGTCAAGGTACTTGAAGAGAGCGGATATCCGGGAATGAAGGTTATGGAGTTTGCTTTTGATGGAGACAGAAAGAACAGCCATTTGCCTTTTTATTGGAAGAAGAACAGCGTTATTTATGGCGGCACGCATGACAATGACACACTTATTGGATACTACAGTCAGAAACAGGATTGGGAACTGGGATATGTGAGAGAATTCTTGAGAGTAAGAAATAATTCTCTGGAAGAATTAGTAGATGAACTGTTTAGACTTGCGTATATGAGTGTGGCTGATGTAGTAATTTTCCAAATGCAGGATGTTCTTAAGGTTGGAAACAGGGGAAGAATGAATCTTCCGTCATCGATGGGTACAAACTGGAGATGGAGAATGAAGCAAAATCAGTTTGAAAAACATCATATTGAAAGACTCAGATATCTTTGCGACATATATTATAGATAAAATAGTAAAAATAGATAACATACTTTGAAATAATAAGTAATAAGAATTACATGAAAAGCTATTATGCAAAAATACCGTTTGAGGGAAAATGATACCGTTTGAGGGGTAAAATAACCGTTCGAGGGGGAAAATCTTGCACAATAAAAATGCCGATTTTATAATTTAAGTAACATAAAGATATGGAGAAGATATCTATATGTATTGACCTTCTAATCACGGCATGGGGTAGCCGTTTATTAGAAACTGTATTCTTATTTATTTCCTGCGCCGGTTCTATAGGCGCAGGGGAATGCTAGCTATATAAGAGTTAAGAATTGATAAAAAGAGGGTATTCATTTTTTATAGGTGTAGAAAAAATAGGCAATTGTATTGTGTGGGACAGGCTGGTAGAATATTACTAGTTAAAAGGAACGGATTTATTCTTATTATGTTTTTTATTTAATAAGGAGGTAGGCTTATGTTTTCTACATTTAATGTTATTGATTTTCTTATTGGTACTTTGTTCGGAAGGAAGTAATCATATGTGGGAAAATCGGATGAATTAAAAAAGGACAGGTGTGTAACTTGTCCTTTTTTTGTGTTATTTTTGGAATTGTTATGGTATAATTTAAATGTTGAAATAAATGCCCGCTTCTCCATATATTTACTGTTACTTAAATCAACTGTATTGCATACATAATTATTGTTAGTCGGGGGTAAATATAATGACGGAGAAGATTAATGACAAAATTGGAGTTAATATGAAAATAGCGATTTGTGATGATCAAAAACATTTTAGAGATAGCATAAAAGACAATCTCAAAAGATATCATAATAATAATTGCAATAATGAAAAATGGGAAATTCATGAATATTCGGATGGAAATAAACTGATTTCTGAAGATGAGAGGATGGATTTGTATATTCTTGATCTTGAGATGCCTTCGATTGACGGAATCGAAGTGGCAGCCAGTCTCCAAAAAAAGTGGGAAAACTGCAATATTATTATTATGACTACTCATATAGAGAGAATGAAAGAAGGATACAGAGTAAATGCATTCAGATATATGACAAAACCTGTTGATTTTGAAGAATTAAAGGAAGGACTGGACACATTTACCAGAAGCAGAATCGGATATGAAGTTATTGAACTAAAATCATATGGTACTGCATATCAGGTTCAGCAAAGAGAAATCCGTTATGTTTGTAAAGAGAGTGGAGATACTGTCATTTATTCCAATAATAACGAGATGAAATTTAGAAGCGAGAGTTCCATGGAAGAATGGGAGAACCTTCTCAATGATAAATTGTTTTTCAGATGCCATAAAGGCTATATTGTCAATCTGAAATTTATTGAAGATGTTAATGATAAGGGAGCATTTCTTGACAATGGTGAAGTAATCCCTGTTTCAAGAAGAAAGAAGAATGAGTTTAAGGATAAGGTCAGGGAGTTTGACCTTATGTATGGAGAAATATATGGTTGATTCTGTTGGTCTTTTGTTAGACTTTTTTACCGGTTTAGTGATTATATGCATGCTTGAAAGAGAGTTTGTTCTGAAGAGCATCTGGAGAAGTATAATTGCCTTGGGGTTGATAGTAGTTTCAGGAACTGTCATAGGAATGATTCTCACTACCCAGTATTCTGAACCTTTTTTTGAACCAAATACTTTTTTTACTGCATCAACAAATGAGGGGGCATATTTTCCACTGATTAAAATTGTGATATGTTTTATTGCTTTGGGTATTTGTTGTGAGTTGCCAATTAAAAAATTGATTTTTTCTTTTGTGGGAGTACAGGTTATTTCGGGCGTGGTTGATTCGACTTGTATACTTGCAATTCCCGGTATTTACAAAATGTTTGTTGCAAGAAAAATTATATCTTTGATTATTATTACTGTGGGTGGTGTTGTGGCCATTCGAGGTTTCAAGATAAATATCAATTTTTCTGAAATGTCTAAAAAACTGCTTATTGAGATGGGAGTTCTTTTCTTTTCTCTGATGGCGTTTGTTGTTTCAATCGTTATCTTTATTAACGGACACGGAGTTCAGAATATCAAACAGATTATAACTCTTATTGCTATTATTATGTGTCTTGTTATCTTTGCAATCGTGGCTGAAGGTTTAATGTTAGAGATGTCAAAAATGTCTCTTGAAAAAGAAAATGCTATTCTTCAAAGATATAACGAACAACAAAAGAGTTACTATGAACTTGTATTAAAAAATGAAGAGGATACAAGAAGGTTCAGACATGATGTTTTGAATCATATTATGTGCCTTGAAAATTATATAGATGAGGGAGATATTGAACAGTGCAAGAAGTATTTATCGACTATGACAGAAGAGTTAAATAAGAACAGAAAGCAATTGTTCCATACAGGAAACAAGATTGCGGATGTTATGCTTACCAATATTCTTGCAAACAAAAAAGAAGATGTCAAAATTAGCGTGACAGGAAATCTTAAGGAAAATCTCAATGTTGAGGATTACGACCTTGTTGTTGTTATTTCCAATATTCTTAAGAATGCAGTTGAGGCTGTAAATAATCAGAGTGAAGATAGCAACAAATTTATTAATGTTAACTTTATTGTTGGAAAAAAGTATTTAAGAATAGAAGAACACAATTCCATTGATGCCAATCAGGTTGAGAGTGCACAAAAATTAGAGACTACTAAGGCGGACAAGAAAACCCATGGAATCGGAACTAAAAATATCAGGCGAATTGTGGAAAAATATGACGGTGTTTTTAAGACTGAAGTTAAGGAAGATGAATTTGCAGTTATTGTTGAGCTTAGTCTCAAAAAAATAGCAGCATAAAATATACTAATTAAGGGATATGTGAACTTGATTTACATATCCTTTTTATTTTGGTATAATGGAAGACAATGTATATGACTTATTTGCGAGAGGTTTGTAATGAGACGCATTATTAATGAAATATCAAAAGGGACAAATATTAACCAGAATATTAAGGAGTACCTTAAAGAGTATAAGCAACTTAATAACCAGTTTGCCTTTGTCAGACTTGCTCTTAACTATTATACCTACTATCAGATGAGACAGGATGGTGATATTAAGAGACAGGGTGTTAAGGAAGTGGCAGATTCGGTACACAAAGTTATAAAGAATGCTGTACTTGAAGGTTGTATGCCTAAAGAAGAGGCTGTTGAAATCCTTGATAAAGGAAGAGATTATATTCTTAAAGAAGTTGGAGCACTCACGTACTATGTCGATGTGTTCAGAGTATATGAGCATGCGCTTAACAGAGCAGAATACAGATTTAAAGAGAGTACATTAGATAAAGATTACAGTGATGAGAATCTGTGCAGAATGCTTATGCAATACATTCTTTCAGACGAAGATAACACTGTTATCAACAGCAAGATTGCTGAAGTGATTGCTGAACTTCCAATCAGAATGACAAAATCAAAATTCTTTGAACATCTCACGAATGGCCTTTCTATCTACAAGGGATCAGATAAAAAGACTTTGGATGATTTTATCTATATGATTAAGACCTCGTCTATGATTTCAGATAGTGATGAGTTTGCAACGCTCTTTCCTGAACTTGAAGAGGTTGCGGTATCTTTGAAGAATATTGATTATGCCGGTATTACAGAGGAAGAGTATAAGTTCTCTATCAGAAACATTGAGGATGTGTCAGTGTTTATAGAGGATGCAATGAATATATGTATGATGATTATGGAAATAATGAACGACACATATTCTATTGTATTAACTACAGGCGATCAGGAAAAAGACAAGGTTATGATGGCGTGTACAGAGATTGTTGCAGCTGTAAATGATCATTTTATTCTTGGGTCTGAAATTGATGAGGAGACAGAGGATATGTTCTCAGTGCTTGAAGGTAGCCAGGAGAGTATGTATCAGAAGATTTCTCTGTACAATATAGTTGATGAAATCATCAGTTCATATGGAGAGGTGATTAATGAGGAGAATCTCAATGAAGAATTTGATGATTTGATTAAGTTATCGGTTCTTTCATCAGACAGTATTTTTGTTTCTCTTTATGAGAAGAGTGATGAGACTTTGGTTGATGATATGGGACTCGAACAGGTTACAAGTGAGATTGTTTCAGAATTTAAAAAATTATTTGAAGACAATCCAAAGGCGGTTAACAGAGCGGTTATGAACTCTGTTTTGTCTCAGCTCCCGGTTTTTTTTAATAATATTAGTGAATTGCAGGATTTTATATATCAAACACTTTATAACTGCAAAGATATGGCAGAGAAGAATGCGTGTGTAGACGTGCTTCACCAGATTATGGAGGAGTAGGATTGGAGGCCTTATGAGATGGTATAATTATTTATACGTTGGAGAAAAGGCGGACAGGACAAGCGAGGATATTATAGAAAAAATAAAGAACGGAAAGATGCAGTTAAACAAATATGCATTGACTTTGCCGTTCAATGACAGCGATGTTTTGGATATAATCCCTACGATTGTTTTAATGCAAAAAAGATATCTGAACTCAGACATTGTTATAGTTGGAATAGCTGACGGAAAGTCAGAAGCTATGGATCTGATGGAGGAGATTATTATGGAATGTTATAATGAGACTAAGGGATTTGATCTTAAGTCGTACATTCTCGAAGGTGGAGTTAGTAGCTGATTGAGGGGTAACTATTTATGGTACATATTTTGTTGGTTATACTTAAGATAATTGGCATTATACTGGCTGTTATTATATGCCTTGTGGGTTTGCTTTTGTTTGTTCCTTTTTCATACGATGGTTTTGTTGAAGTTCAAAACAAAAATGCCACCGGTTTTTTTAACATTAAATGGATAGCAAAAATAATTTTGTTTAGAATATATGAAGAGAAAAAAGAAGTGCTTTATGTTCTGAAAGTTTTTGGGATTCCATTTTTAAAAGGAAATCTGACAGGTGAGGATGAAAACAAAGAAAAATCACCAAAGGATAAGAAAAACAATGTGGATGAAGATGAAGAGGAACTAGTGGAAGAGGACGACGATGATGTATTTGAAGCCTTGCTTCGTGTTCTTAAGGACGATTCACCAATTCACAATAACGATAAACAACCGTATAATGATTCTACGAGTTCGGAAGAACCGGGTGAGAGTAAGCTTGACGAGATAAAAAAAGCTATTAAGAATTTTGTTGAGAAAATAAAAGCACTTCCACAAAAGTACAGAGAACTTAAGGAAAATATAAATACTTTAAAAAAGAGGGCGAAGAGACTTCGCAAGATTTTGAAGAGTAAGAGATTCAAATATGCTTTTGCATATTCTAAAGAGATTTTGATTAAATTATATAATCATATAAAGCCGACTAAACTTGAAGCTGATTTCGTATTTGGATTTGAAGAGCCGGATATGACAGGAAAGGCGTTGGCTGTGTTGGCGGTTATCTGTGGTACAATAGATGTGGATGCAGACAAAATAAAAATAGTTCCTGATTTTACCGAAAAGAGATTTGAGGGCAAAGGGAAGATTGAAGGCAAGTTCTTACTGGCAATCGTATTGGCGAGTGCTATAAAGATATATTTTAAAAAAGAAGTTAGAGATGTCGTTAATGGTATCAAAAGGGTATAGGAGGAGTTTTTTATGGCAGAAAAAAATGAAACTATTGAAGCGTTACTGAAGGGTATGGAGAGCTACATTACAACAAAGACTACTGTTGGTGAGGCTATTAAAATCGGAGATACTATTATTCTTCCTTTAGCAGATGTTTCTTTTGGAATGGGGATAGGAGCATTTTCTAAGGATGCAAACAACGCAGGCGGTATGGGAGGAAAAATAAAACCAGCTGCTGTACTTATTATCAAAGACGGAATGTCAAAGGTAGTAAGCATCAACTCTCAGGACAGTATGACTAAGATTTTGGATATGGTTCCTGATATTGTTGATAAATTTACAAATAAAGAAGAAGAGGTTATAGTGGAATAATTATTTGGCTATATCATAAGATATATAAAATGCCTATTGGTGTTATATGCAAAGATTGATTGGTTTTGCGCTTTTTTGTATTGCTATCGGCATGGCGCTTGCACTTCTTTTGAAAACGACATTCCTTATAGTTAGCATTATTATTGTATGTCTTATACTTGGGTATAATTTATTTTGCTGTAAATAACATTTCTACCAGTGGAGGCAAAAATGAAGATTACTGAAATGTTCAATAAAAACAGACCGGTTCTGTCTTTTGAGGTCTTTCCGCCTAAGAAGACAAGCCCGATAGAGAGTATAAGTGAAGTGCTTGATGAACTCGGACAGTTAAAGCCGGATTTTATCAGCGTAACTTATGGCGCAGCCGGCAATGCTGCAAATACGGATACAATAGATATCTGTGAAAAAATTAAAAAGAAATATGGAATTGAGTCTATGGCACATCTCACATGTGTACATGCTACAAGAGAAAGTGTTGACATTATTCTTGAGGATCTTAAGAAGAGGGATATTACCAATATACTTGCATTAAGAGGAGATATTGTGGAGGGAATGGAACCTCAAAAGGATTTCCTTCACGCATCGGATTTGGCTGAATATATTAAGGCTAAAAGTGATATTGGAGTATCAGGTGCCTGCTATCCGGAGGTTCATATGGAAGCGGACAGCATGAGAGAGGATATTGCGAATCTCAAAATAAAAGTTGACGCAGGAGTTGAACACTTGGTTTCTCAATTGTTTTTTGACAATAACTGTTTCTATGATTTTATTGAAAAGGTAAGGATTGCAGGAATTAATGTTCCGGTTGAAGCAGGAATTATGCCTGTTACCAGTAAAAAACAGATTGAGAGAATGGTATCAATGTGTGGCGCAAGTCTTCCTGCAAAGTTTTCGAAAGTGATGCAGAGATTTGAGAATAATCCTGAAGCACTTAGAGATGCGGGAATAGCTTATGCTATTGATCAGATTATTGACCTGGTTGCCAATGGAGTAGATGGAGTTCACATCTACACTATGAACAATCCATATATTGCAAGAAAAATATCAGAAGGTGTAAAAAACGTGATTGGTCACGATATTTAATTATGGAAAAGAAAGAAATAATAGTTGAATCTATTAATGTTAAGGAGGCTCTTCGCTACTTGGGGTATAATAAGACTGATATTGACCCAAATATGAAAGAGCTTCTTTCAAATTGTGAAAAAGATTTATTGTCTGTTGCAAGACCTGATTATATTTACAGTGTTTTTAATTTGAAAGATGATTATTCTCTTGAAGGTTGTGATTTTGAGTTGGCCGGAGAATCAATTAAGAAACATGTTGATGGATGTAATAAAGTTGTGTTTTTGTGTGTCACTGTGGGTATGGGAGTGGACAGGCTTATCAGAAAAAAACAGATTGGAAATATGGCGGAGGCCACTGTAATAGACAGTATGGCCAGTGCGTTTGTGGAACAGGTGTGTGATCAAGTGGAAAAAATAATCAGGGAGGAATTTCCGGGTATGGAAATGACCTGGAGATTTGGAATTGGATATGGAGATTTTCCGCTAAATCTACAAAAAAAGTTCTTAGAAGTGCTACAGGCGCCTAAAAGAATAGGAGTGTGCGTCAATGACAGTATGATGCTTACTCCAACTAAATCTGTTACCTGTGTTATAGGCATTAAAGATAAAAATGCCTATGAAGACGATGATACAAATAATAAAAATGTTAATAAATGTGATTATTGTAATATGAGAGAAGACTGCCAGTTTAGAGTGAAGGGAGATTCCTGCCATGGAAATTAGAGAATTACTGAAAAAAGATTATATTATTTTAGACGGTGCCATGGGTACCATGCTTCAGGGAAAAGGAATGGAGATGGGAACTGTACCGGAGACTTTAAACATCACAAAGCCTGAATGGATAATAGATATACATAGTCAGTATATTGAGGCCGGAGCTATGGTTGTTTATGCAAATACTTTCGGCGCAAACAGATACAAGATGGCAGAGACCGGATACAGCGTTGAAGAACTTATAGGAGCTGCTATTTCAAATGCAAAAAAAGCTTGTGAAGGTACGGACTGCAAGGTGGCTTTAGACCTTGGCCCCATAGGACAGCTTCTTGAACCTACGGGAAGTCTTTCATTTGAAGAAGCGTATGATATGTTTAAAGAAGAAATACTTGCAGCAAAGGGTGCAGATCTTATTGTAATTGAAACTATGACAGATTTGCTTGAGACTAAAGCAGCTGTTCTTGCAGCAAAAGAAAACTCTGACCTTCCTGTGTTTTGTACCATGACTTTTGAAAGAAATATGAGAACATTTACGGGTTGTTCGGTTCCGTCGATGGTTCTGACCATTGGAGGACTTGGAGTTGATGCCATCGGTGTTAACTGCTCCCTTGGTCCTGATGAACTCCTTGGAGTTGTGGAAAAAATAACCGATTGGACAGACATTCCGATTATGGTTAAGCCTAATGCAGGTTTGCCTGATCCTGTAACAAATCTTTATGATGTATCGCCTGAAGAGTTTGCACAATCTATGAGAAAAATGGCGGAACTTGGAGTTCACGTGTTTGGAGGATGTTGCGGTACAAATCCTGATTATATTAGGGAAGTGGCGAAGATGCTTGAAGGTGCAAGAGCAGACGGACTTTTTGAAGAGAGGAAAGTTGAAGTGCCACTGGCTGTGTGCTCATCTACAAATACAGTTATTGTTGACAGACCTCAAATTATCGGTGAGAGAATTAATCCAACAGGAAAAAAGAGATTTAAAGAGGCTCTTATCAATAATGATATGGATTATATTATGTCACAGGCCATCGAGCAGATTGAGGGCGGAGCAAATATTTTGGATGTAAATGTTGGGCTTCCGGAAATTGACGAGAGGGAAATGATGGTAAGAACTATCAAGACACTTCAGGGAATTGTCGATACCCCACTTCAGATTGACTCTACAAAGCCGGAGGTACTTGAGGCTGCACTTCGTGTTTACAATGGAAAACCTATTATCAATTCGGTAAACGGTGAGGAGGAAACTCTCGAAAAGATTTTGCCTCTTGTTAAAAAATACGGGGCCGCAGTTATCGGACTTGCACTTGATGAAAATGGAATTCCGGACAGTGCAAACGGTCGTGTTGAAATAGCAAAGCGAATTCTTAATAAAGCCTTAGAGTATGGTATCAGAAAAGAAAATGTAATCATTGACTGCCTTACTCTAACGGTGTCTGCAGAACAAAAAGCTGCAAAAGAGACATTGAAGGCCATGAGTATTATCAGAGACGAATTGGGATTGAAGAATGTTCTTGGGGTTTCAAACATTTCATTTGGACTTCCGAACAGAGAACTTGTAAATAAGACATTCCTTACTATGGCTCTTACAATGGGACTGGATCTTCCTATTATCAATCCAAACGTTGCTTCCATGGTGTGGGCTGTCAGAACATACAATGTGCTTGCCGACATTGATAAGAATGCAATGGAATTTATTGAAGAGTCGTCAAAGGGAGAACTTGAAAAAGAAGTTGTAAAAGAAAAAAAAGGCACTCCGTCATTGGTATCTAAAGATATTAAGTCGGCTGAAAAACTGGATGAGAGAGGTATGGCAATTCTTCATGCTATGGAAACAGGAATGAAGAATGACGGTAGCAGACTTACAAAGGAATATCTTGAAGATACAGATGCGATGGTTATTATCAATGATATGCTTATACCTGCATTGGATGTTGTAGGTGAAAAGTTTGAGAAAAATATTATCTTCCTTCCACAGCTTATTCTTGCCGCTGATGTTGCTAAAGTTTGCTTTGAGGAAATAAAAACATACATGGCAAATAAGGGCGGAAATACTGAAACAAAGGGAAAGATAATTCTTGCTACAGTTAAAGGTGACATTCATGATATTGGAAAAAATATAGTAAAGGTAATTTTGGAAAATTATGGATATGATGTTATAGACTTGGGCAGAGATGTAGATTGCCAACTTATAGTTGATGAGACTATTAAGCATAATGTTAAATTAGTGGGCTTGTCAGCGTTGATGACTACTACACTTTGTTCAATGGAAGAAACTATCAGACTTTTAAGAGAAAATAATGTGGATTGCAAAGTTATGGTGGGAGGAGCAGTGCTTACGCCTGATTATGCAATGAGTATTGGTGCAGATTATTACGCAAAAGATGCAAAGGAAAGCGCAGATATTGCCAAATTAGTTTTGGGTTAAAGTAACATCCTGTTATTTTCTGTTGAAAGATTGAGATAAAAGAGTTATAATGTCTATGTTTGCGTGCAAATCGCATCTAACTACAATAGAAAAGAAAGGTAGAGATTTGAATTATGGGAAACAGTAGTAGTTCAAAAGGTTGGAGAGCCAACAAATGGGTTCGTGCAGCGATCCCTGCATTATTATTACATTTTAGTATCGGTACAGTATATTGCTGGTCATTATTTAGTGAAGCAATTTCAAATGACATCGGTTGGGATAAGCCGGCTGTAGAGTGGGCATTTAGTTTTGCTATTTTCTTCCTTGGAATGTCAGCAGCGTTCCTCGGTGGTATTGTTGAAAAGAATATTCATCTTTCATCATTAATCGCAACTATTTGTTTTGCAACAGGTATGGCAGGAACCGGTTTCTTTATATATTACGGTTCTGCTCACAAGCATAATCTTGTAGCATTACTTGGTATTTACATCTGCTATGGATTTATCATGGGTGTTGGTCTTGGTACAGGTTACTTATCGCCGGTTAAGACACTTATGCTTTGGTTTGAGGACAGAAAAGGTTTAGCTACAGGTCTTGCAGTTGCAGGATTTGGTGGTGCTAAAGCTATCGCATCTCCTATTATGGAGTGGTTACAGCCAAAATTCGGAACAAGCAAAATGTTTTACATTTTAGCAGTAGTATATTTCTGTATGATGTTTGTTGGTCACTTACTTCTTAAGAAACCTGAAGGATGGGTTGAACCTACAAACAAAGATAAAAGTGAAGGAATTGTTGCTACAATCAAGACAAAAGGTTGGGCAAATTACATTGGTATCTGGGTAATGTTCTATATCAATATTACTTGTGGTCTTGCACTTATCTCTCAGGAGAAGATGATTGTTAAGTGTGTAGGTCTTGCAGCATTTGCAGGAATTATCTCTACATTCTCAGCTATCTTCAATGCCGGTGGACGTTTAGGTTTCTCTGCATGGGCTGACAGCTTAAAAGACAGAAATACTATTTACAAATTAATCTTTATCCTTTCAATTGCGTTAACAGGTATCGTAATGTTAACAGGAGCTATTAAGAATGCAGCAAGCCCAGTTGAAGGATTTACAACAATCGATACTAAGAATATTATTTTGGTAGTGTTAGTATTAGCATTAATCTTTATGGTAAATGCAGGATACGGTGGTGGATTCTCAAATGTTCCTACATTATTATCAGACCACTACGGAATGGGTAATATCAGTGCTATCCACGGTATTACACTTTCTGCTTGGGCATTTGCCGGTTTATCAGGAAACCAGATGGCAACATGGATTGTTGGCAAATTTGGTAAACCTGTAACAGGTACATTGCATGGTGATCCTGTAGTAGTAAACCCAACAGGATATCAGTATGTATTATATGCAACAATCGTACTTTACTGTGTAGCTTTATGTATGTCTTTATTCTTAGTAAAGAAGAGCGATAAAGCAATTGCTGCAGAAAAAGCTGCGAAATAATCTAAAGAAGTGTGTAAAATAGAAACAGCCGAAAACAAACAGTAGTTTGTTTTCGGCTGTTTTGTTATCTGCGATGAGTCAAGGATAAATGATGTATCAAAAATAAAAAAACGCATCGCTCAATGCAATGCGTTTTTTTATATAATGCAATAAATTAATTATGCTCTTTCAACTTTTCCTGATCTTAAGCATGAAGTACATACATACATCTTCTTTGCAGCTCCGTTAACTTTAACCTTAACAGATTTAATGTTTGATTTCCACATTTTATTAGATCTTCTATGAGAATGGCTCACAGCGTTTCCAAAATGAGCACCTTTGTTGCAAATTTCACATTTAGCCATAATAGCACCTCCTTACATAGACTTTTATCGCCTTAATTTGCGACTCAACACAAGTGACATTTTAACAGAATAGTAGAAACAATGCAAGTGTTTTTTTTGTAATTTCTGTATGTTTTAAATAATACTTTTATTTTTTACTAAAATAAGGTATCATATATTGTGTCAGTTTGTAGTTTGCGTCTTTAGAACGCATACATAGGACATATAACTCTATATTCAATAAATCAGACGGGAGGTAGTTATATGAAAGGTAAAATGAACACAGATTTAGGAGAAGTGTTAATTGATCCTGAAGTTATCGCAAAATATGCCGGAACAACTGCATGTGAATGTTTTGGTATTGTCGGTATGGCAGCGGTAAGTATGAGAGACGGACTTGTAAAGCTTCTTAAGAGAGATAGTCTTTCAAAGGGGATTGAAGTTACTATAAATGAAGAAAATGAAATTAAAATTGAATTTCATATCATAGTTGCGTATGGTGTTAATATTTCAACAATTGCTGATAACATTATTAGCAGCGTTAAATATAAAGTTGAAGCCTATACAGGAATGAAAGTTAGAAAAATTAATATTTATGTTGAAGGCATAAGAGTTATTGACTAAGATATTATTTTACGAATATTTCACAAAAGGGTGATATATTCGTTTTGGATTTCTTACCTAAGGAGGATATAAATTGTGGAAATCAAGACAATAGATGGTGCTATGCTCCAGAAAATGTTTTTGGCAGGTGCCAAAAATCTTGACGCAAAGAAAGAATGGATAAACGAACTTAATGTATTCCCTGTTCCTGATGGAGATACAGGAACAAACATGACTATGACAATTATGTCAGCAGCAAAAGAAGTTGGTGCTATTGAACACCCTGATTTGGAGAAACTTTGCAAAGCTATTTCTTCAGGTTCGTTAAGAGGAGCCAGAGGTAACTCAGGTGTTATTTTATCTCAGTTATTCAGAGGATTTACTAAAGAGATTAAACATGAACACAAGATAGATTCTAAGCTTTTAGCAAAGGCATGCGTAAGAGGTGTGGAGACTGCATATAAAGCGGTTATGAAGCCGAAAGAAGGAACTATCCTTACTGTTGCAAAGGGAATAGCAGATAAAGCAGTTGAGATTTGCGATGAGACAGAAGATCTTGTTGTATTCATAGATGAAGTAATCAAGTACGGTGATGAGGTGTTAAATAAAACACCTGACATGTTACCGGTACTTAAGCAGGCAGGAGTAGTGGATTCCGGCGGACAGGGTCTTATGCAGGTGCTCAAAGGGGCATATGATGCACTTCTTGGAAAAGAGATAGACTTTACTATTGAGAGCACAGGAGCTGACGGAACAAAGACTGAACTTAAATTTGAGGCTTCAAAAGAGGCTGATATCAAGTTTGGATATTGTACAGAATTTATTATCTTACTCGAAAATGAAATGCCTATTGAAGAAGAGAGAGCATTCAAATCATACCTTGAGTCAATCGGTGATTCGATTGTAGTAGTTGCAGATGAAGATGTCGTTAAGGTACATGTTCATACAAATGATCCGGGTCTGGCTATTCAGAAAGCTTTGACATACGGGCAACTCTCAAGAATGAAGATTGACAATATGAGAGAGGAACATCAGGAAAGATTAATCAAGGACGCAGAGAAAGTTGCTGCTGAGGCTGAAATTGTTGAAAAGACAGCTGTTGATGAGCCTAGAAAACCATATGGTTTTGTGGCAGTTTCTGTGGGTGAAGGGCTCAGTGAAATCTTTAAGAGTCTCAGAGTTGATTACATTATAGAAGGTGGACAGACTATGAATCCATCTACTGAAGATGTACTCAACGCAATCGATAAGATTAATGCTGATACTATTTTTGTTCTTCCAAATAATAAGAACATTATTATGGCTGCACAGCAGGCAGAGAGTCTTGTAGAGGACAAAGAAATTGTAGTTATTCCATCGAAGACTATTCCTCAGGGAATTGCTGCACTTATCTCATTTGCGGATGATTGCTCTACAGAAGAAAATAAATCAAATATGATTGACGGAATGTCTTATGTTAAATCAGGACAGGTTACGTATGCTGTAAGAGATACAGTTATTGATGACAAGGAAATCAAAGAGGGTAACATCATGGGTATCGGTGATAGCGGAATTGCAGCTGTCGGCGAAAAAATTGATGAAACTACTATTGAGATGATTAAAGAGATTGCAGATGAAGATTCTGAAATAGTAAGTGTTTATTACGGAGCTGATGTTACAGAGGAAGATGCAAATGTATTGCTTGAAAAGATGCAGTCAGAATTCCCGGATTACGAGATTGAAATGTATGCGGGCGGTCAGCCGGTTTACTATTATCTTGTATCTGTTGAATAATGGAGGTATAGATGAACGAAGTATTTGCAGAACAGATTATTAAAAGTAAGGCATCTCCAAAAGAAATCGGTGCCCGTATTATGATTATTATGGCACTTATAATGGTAATATTGGCAGTTCCTTATTTGATTGCCATCAAATTAGGTATTGTAGGATTTACATTGTTTTTCTTGTGTGCGTATCTTACTTATTATGTATTTAAAATTACTGATATTGAGTTTGAATATTCAGTTGCTAATGCTGACTTTTATGTTGAGAAGATAATGGGACAGATTAAAAGAAAAAAATGCAGAGTGTTTAATCTCAGACAGGCGATTTTCATTGTGCCTGAAAACTCAGATAAGTTGAGGGAGTACAGTAATTGCGAAAATATTTATGATTATTCATCAAGAACTAAAAGTGATGATAAGATGGTTGCTGTATTTAACAGTGATCACGGAATAGAAATAATGTATTTTGAACCAAATGAAAAAATAGCTCATGCAATAAAGAGTGTGAGACCTAATTTGTTTCAAAATTAGATAACAGAAGGAAGCGGCTTATTATAGCGGCTTCCTTTTGCTATATGTGATTAGTCGGCGTATTCTAATAAGAGGTGAATATGCAATAATTTTAATAATTATTCAGATGGGGATAAAAGTGTGAAAAAACAGTGAAGAAAATTAGATAAAAATAATCAATATTATCCCTACAATATTAATTTGACATCATTTTTGGAATTTGTTAGACTAGTAGGAAAATTATAAAAACATTTGCAATAAGAAAGAGAGGAAAATCCAATGGGAAAAATTATCGGTGAAGGAATAACTTTTGATGATGTTTTGTTAGTACCTCAGTATTCGCAGGTTACACCAAATATGGTGGATTTATCTACGAACTTAACAAAGAAAATCAAATTGAATATTCCTATGATGAGTGCGGGGATGGATACAGTTACAGAACATAGAATGGCTATTGCAATGGCAAGACAGGGTGGTATAGGTATTATCCACAAGAACATGTCAATTGAAGAGCAGGCAGAAGAAGTAGACAAAGTTAAGCGCTCTGAAAATGGAGTTATTACAGATCCATTTTTCTTAACACCGGAAGATACATTGAATGATGCCGATGAACTTATGGCAAAATTCAGAATATCAGGAGTTCCTATTGTAGTAGGAAGAAAGCTTGTTGGTATTATCACTAACCGTGATTTGAAATTCGAAAAAGACGGAACAAAGAAAATTAAAGATGCGATGACTTCTGAAAATCTTATTACAGCCAAAGAAGGAATTACTCTTGAGGAAGCAAAAGCTATTCTTGCAAAGGCAAGAAAAGAAAAACTTCCTATTGTTGATGATGATTATAATTTAAAAGGACTTATTACTATTAAAGATATTGAAAAGCAGATTAAATATCCATATTCTGCAAAGGATTCGCAGGGAAGACTTCTCTGTGGTGCTGCTGTAGGTATTACAAGTAACGTAATGGATAGAGTTAGAGCTTTAGTAGAGGCAAAGGTTGACGTTATTGTTATTGATTCTGCTCACGGACATTCACAGAATATTTTCAATACTCTTAAGATGATTAAAGCAGAGTTCCCTGATCTTCAGGTTATAGCAGGTAATGTTGCTACCGGTGAAGCTACAAGAGATCTTATTGAAGCAGGAGCTGACGCAGTTAAGGTTGGTATCGGACCTGGTTCTATTTGTACAACTCGTGTAGTTGCAGGTATCGGTGTTCCTCAGGTTACAGCTATTATGGATTGCTACGAAGTGGCAAAAGAGTACGGGGTACCGATTATTGCCGACGGTGGTATTAAGTTCTCGGGCGATATTGTTAAGGCTATCGCTGCAGGCGGAAGCGTTTGTATGATGGGAAGTATGTTTGCAGGATGTGATGAGAGTCCTGGAACATTTGAATTATATCAGGGAAGAAAATACAAGGTATACAGAGGAATGGGTTCTATCGCTGCTATGGAAAATGGAAGCAAGGATAGATATTTCCAGGCTGATGCGAAGAAACTTGTACCTGAAGGTGTTGAAGGTAGAGTTGCGTACAAAGGAAACCTTGAAGATACAGTATTCCAGCTTATGGGTGGTCTCAGAGCAGGTATGGGATATTGCGGAGCGAAAGATATTGAAACTCTTAAGGAAACAGGAAAATTCGTTAAGATTTCAGCAGCTTCTTTGAAGGAAAGTCATCCACATGATATCCATATCACAAAGGAAGCTCCAAATTACTCAACACAAGTTTAATATTTGTTATATATTTTTTGACAAAATATGATATGATAGAAGGGACTTCCGCGTTTAGTGGATGTCCCTTTAAAAATAAATGCGATAAATTGACGGATAGGAGAACTACATGAACTTAATTAAAAAAATATGGGTGCCGGTTACTATAGCGGCAATATTGGTGGCTTTTGCAGTAGCGATTTTTTATAATAACAAAATCAGACCTGATAAAGAAATTGACAATGAGATAGGATATAAGCCTGAGGAGTATATTACACTTGGTCAGTACAAAGGACTTGAATATGAAAAGCAAAAGCCGGGAGTGTCTGATGAAGATTTGCAGGCTGCTATTGATGAGGAACTGGTTGATTACAAAACTGTCAACAGAGCTGCTAAAGAAGGAGATTCCGTTACTATTGATTTTGAAGGTTATGTAGATGGAAAGGCGGACGCGGATCTTACAGATACAGAGTATGATATAGTTATTGGGGATGAAGACCTTGTTCCGGAGTTTGATAAAGTGCTTGTTGGAAAAAAAGCCGGAGAACAGGTGGAAGTTGAAGTGGATGATGTATCATCTTTCCCTATCGAAGATGCAGAAAAATATAGCGGTAAAAAAGTTAAATTTACAGTTAAGGTTACAGAAGTTGCAGAGGAATATACCGCTGAGCTTACAGATGCATGGGTAAAAGAAAATTACAGTGAAGAAGGATATAACACTGTAGATGAATATAAAAAGATGATGAGAGAGTATCTTCTTGATGACAGTAAGGATGCTGTCGAAGAGAATACACAGACAGATCTTTGGAATAAAGTTCTTGATAATTGTCAGATGAACGGATATCCACAGGATGTGTACAATGAAATCGTTGAAGTGGATGAAGCGGATGCGGCTTATTGGGCAGAATACTGGGGAATGTCAAAAGATGAATATTATGAATTTATCGGAATGGACAAAGATGGTATTGAGCAGATGTATCTTGATGACGTGAAGTCTGAACTTGTAATGTGGGCTATCGCAAAAAAGGAAAATATCACTGTTTCGAAGAGTGATATTGCTCAGGGATATGAAGATATGTACGAAGAATATGACTATGATTCAGTTGAAGCGATGAAAGAAGATTACACAGAAGAAGAGATAAAACATGCTTTGGTTGAACAGAAAGTTATAGAACTCGTTGTTGACAATGCAAAAATCAGAGAAGTTGCATCTAAAGAAGCTGAGGAAAAGAAGTAGGTTCTTTATTGACAAAAGGACTTTGATTGTTATAAACTATTCGTTAGAGAACTTTTTAAAATTAAAATTATTAACACGTTGAAGAGAAGAGTAGGTTTTCCTAAAGGTTACAGAGAGAGATGACTAGGCTGGAATCATCTTACATATGGATTTCTGAAGACTACCTCTGAGTGGCCCTAATCAGGTCCGTTGATTACGTTACAATCATTCAATGAGATGCCAGTTTTGGTAATCAGGGTGGAACCGCGATTTTATTGCCCCTGTTCGTGAAAGCGAACAGGGGCTTTTGTTATCACGATGAGCCGAGTGAAAATCTGTGTTTGCGCAGAATGAGTATAGAGTAGGAGTAAACCTGCTCGATTAGCGAATTAATATCCGCTTTACAATAACTAAGAAAAGAGAGGAAGAGTATTATGAAGATTACATTGAAAGATGGTTCGGTAAAAGAATACAGCGAACCAATGTCAGTCAGCAGTATCGCTTTTGATATTAGCGGTGGACTTGGAAGAGCAGCATGTGCAGGTGAAATTGATGGAGAGGTTGTAGATTTAAGAACAACAGTTGACAAGGATTGTACTCTTAACATCCTTACATTTGATGATGCGGCAGGCGCTGCAGCTTACAGACATACTACATCTCATGTACTTGCAGAAGCTGTTAAGAGACTTTATCCGGAAGCAAAACTTGCAATTGGACCTTCAATTGACGAGGGATTCTATTATGATTTTGATTGTGATCCATTTTCAAGAGAAGATTTAGATAAAATTGAAGCAGAGATGAAGAAGATTATCAAGGAAGGCGCTAAATTAGAAAAGTTTACACTTCCAAGACAGGATGCTATCAAATATATGGAAGACAGAAATGAGCCTTACAAAGTTGAGCTTATTAAAGACCTTCCTGAAGATTCTATTATCTCCTTCTACAGCCAGGGAGAGTTTGTAGATTTATGTGCTGGACCACACCTTATGTCTACATCTCCAATTAAAGCATTTAAGCTTATTTCATCTTCAATGGCTTACTGGAGAGGTGATGCAAATAAGGCGAGACTTCAGAGAATTTACGGAACAGCTTTCAGCAAGAAGGATGACCTTAATGAATACCTTGAAAAGTTAGAGGATGCAAAAAACAGAGACCATAACAAACTTGGTCGTGAAATGGAACTTTTCACAACAGTTGATGTTATTGGTCAGGGACTTCCTCTTATGCTTCCAAAGGGAACAAAGATGTTGATGAAACTTCAGAGATGGATTGAAGATCTTGAAGATAACGAGTGGGGTTACACAAGAACAAAGACACCACTTATGGCTAAATCTGATTTATACAAGATTTCAGGACATTGGGATCACTATAAAGAAGGTATGTTTGTGCTTGGTGACGAGGAGAAGGATAAAGAAGTTATGGCTTTAAGACCTATGACATGTCCATTCCAGTACTATGTGTACAAAAACAGCCAGAAATCTTACAGAGATTTGCCTTGCAGATACAGTGAGACATCTACATTGTTCAGAAATGAAGATTCAGGTGAAATGCACGGTCTTACAAGAGTTCGTCAGTTCACAATCACAGAAGGACACCTTGTGGTAAGACCGGATCAGATGGTTGAAGAGTTTAAGAGATGTTTAGCACTTGCAAAACATTGCCTTGAGACACTTGGAGTTGAGGAGGATGTAACATATCATCTTTCAAAATGGGATCCTGACAATAAAGAAAAATATATTGGTTCACCTGAGGTGTGGGAAGAAACAGAACAGCATATCAGAGACATTCTCAATGACCTTAATATTGACTTCGTTGAAGATGTGGGAGAGGCTGCATTCTACGGACCTAAGGTTGACATCAATGCGAGAAATGTATATGGAAAAGAAGATACAATGATCACAATTCAGTGGGATGCTTTAATTGCTGAACAGTTTGATATGTACTATATTGATGAAAATGGTGACAAGGTAAGACCTTACATCATTCACAGAACATCTATGGGATGCTATGAGAGAACACTTGCGTGGCTTATTGAAAAATATGCAGGTAAGTTCCCAACATGGATGTGTCCGGAGCAGGTAAGAGTATTACCTATTTCTGACAAATATGTTGACTACGCAAACAAAGTTGTAGCTGAGCTTAAGAAAAATGGTGTTGATGTGACAGTTGATGACAGATCTGAGAAAATCGGATACAAGATTCGTGAGGCAAGAATGGACAGACTTCCATACATGCTTGTTGTAGGTCAGCAGGAAGAGGCAGATGGCAACGTATCTGTGAGAAGTAGATTTGCAGGTGATGAAGGTGTTAAACCTATAGCTGATTTTGTAGATCAGATTTGCAAGGAAATAAGAACAAAAGAAATCAGAAAAGAAGAACCTCAGGATCAGAAATAAATTTTGGCTTGAAAAAAGTCGTAAATATGTGTTGACAACGGTGTAATAGAGTGGTAATATATCTACTGATGTGTAAAAACAAAGCAGAGTATCCACTCTCACCTTGGCACAAACGGTGACCCGGGTTTATATTAAGTTTTATTTATTGCTTAGTAAGTGGATAGTCTGACTATCCACTTTATTTTTTGGAGGTATACTACTATTAGCGATTTAATGATTAATGAGGAAATCAGAGATAAGGAAGTTCGAGTAATTGGCGCTGATGGAAATCAGATTGGGGTAATGTCGGCTAAAGAGGCATTAAAGCTTGCTGAGGAGGCTGAGCTTGATTTGGTGAAGATTTCACCTAAAGCAAATCCGCCTGTATGTAAGATTGTTGATTACGGTAAGTACAGATATGAGCTTACTAAGAAAGAAAAAGAAGCAAAAAAGAAACAGCGTGTTATTGAGATAAAAGAAATTAGATTATCACCAAACGTTGAGATGAACGATTTAAAGACGAAGGCAAACAATGCCAGAAAGTTTATCACAAAGGGCGATAAAGTTAAAGTTACTCTCAGGTTTAGAGGTAGAGAAATGGCACACGTGGCCAGCAGCAAACATGTATTAGATGATTTTGCTGAGTTACTTTCTGATGTTGCGGTAGTAGAAAAGCCTGCAAAACTTGAAGGAAGAAACATGACTATGTTTTTAGCTGAGAAGCGTTAGTTTTTTAGTTAATATATATGTATTTTTTTAAGGAGGATATAGAAATGCCAAAAATTAAGACAAAAAGAGCTGCTGCAAAGCGTTTTAAATTAACAGGTACAGGAAAGCTTAAGAGAAATAAAGCTTACAAAAGACACATTTTAACAAAGAAAACTGCTAAGAGAAAGAGAAATCTTAGAAAAGCAGCTATGACTGATGCTACAAATGTAAATAACATGAAGCAGATTTTACCATATTTATAAGATATAGTTATAAAAGTTATAGTAGGAGGATTTTAGAACATGGCAAGAGTTAAAGGCGGATTAAACGCTAAAAAAAGACATAATAGAACATTAAAGCTCGCTAAAGGTTACAGAGGAGCTAGATCAAAACAGTACAGAGTAGCTAAACAGTCAGTTATGAGAGCATTAACAAGCTCATACGCTGGTAGAAAGCAGAAAAAGCGTCAGTTTAGACAGCTTTGGATTGCCAGAATTAATGCTGCTGCAAGAATCAACGGATTATCATACAGCAAATTTATGTATGGTCTTAAGTTAGCAAACGTTGATATGAACAGAAAGATGTTAGCTGAAATGGCAGTTAACGATGCAGAAGGATTTGCTAAATTAGCAGAAGTTGCAAAGGGAAAACTTGCATAGTATATATTAAAAAAGATTGCTTCGTTTTGAAGCAATCTTTTTTTGTGTGAGAACTGCAAATTAATAGTGTATTTTTAATTGAAAACATTTATAATAGGGAGTGGAAGCTTAGAATTAGCGATATGGAGGGAGACATGAGCGTTATTGAAATAAGTAATCTCACTAAAAAGTATGGTGATATTGTAGCGGTTGATAATATTTCTTTTAAAGTTGAAAAAGGAAAAATATGTGGCTTTTTGGGACCGAACGGTGCCGGTAAAACCACCACATTGAACATGATTACCGGATACATCAGTGCTACCGGCGGTGAGATTAAAATAAATGGATTTGATATTTTAAAGGAACCTGAGGCTGCTAAAAAGCAGTTTGGTTATCTTCCTGAATTGCCACCGGTATATATGGATATGACAGTCGGAGAATATCTAAAATTTGCAGCACAGCTTAAGATGATTGATAAAGCAAACAGAGCAAAGGCTGTGGAAGAGGCGGTAGAACTTGCGGGACTTAATGAAGTTAAAAAAAGACTAATAAAGAATCTTTCAAAAGGATACAGGCAGAGAGTGGGAGTGGCTCAGGCTGTTCTTGGTATGCCTGAACTTATTATTCTTGATGAGCCGACAGTAGGACTTGATCCGGGGCAGATTATCGAAATGCGTGAGGTGATTAAAAAACTTGGACGCAATCACACTGTCATTATCAGCTCCCACATTCTTTCTGAAATCAGTGAAGTCTGCGATCAGATTTTTATTCTCTCAAAGGGAAAGATTGTGGCAGATTGCTCTAAAGATGAATTACTTAACAGAGCAGCTTCAACAAACCTCTTGGAATTTGAAGTTAAAGGAAGCGAAAAAACAGTGATATCTGAGCTTAAGAAGTTAAACGGAATAGAAAGTTTTAAAACAATGATGATGGGCGAAGTAGTCAGTGTTAAAGCGCAGATGAAAGAAGGAGCAGATATTCGTGAAGAATTATTCTATATTTTGGCTGAAGCAAAACTGCCTATATTGTCTATGAAACTTAATGAACAATCGTTGGAAGATGTGTTTATTCAGCTTACATCTGAGGGAAAGGAGAATAAATAACAGTGTTTGCAATATATAAAAAAGAATTAAAATCATATTTCAACTCGGTTATTGGCTGTCTTTTTGTTGCTGTAACCCTGTTTGTACAAGGGGCGATGTTTTTAATTGGAAACCTTGTTTCAGGCTCTCCTTATCTTACATATGCACTTTCAGGAACTATGCTTATATTGGTATTTACTGTTCCTATCTTAACTATGAAAATACTTGCGGAAGAAAGAAAACTTAAGACAGATCAGATGCTGTTTACAGCTCCTGTGTCAGTTGGAAAAGTTGTTTTAGGAAAGTATTTGGCACTGTGTACCATTTATTTCATTGCGGTACTTATTACATGTATTTATCCTTTGGTATTAAAGGGGTTTGGTGATGTTCCAATTAAACAGTCTTATTGTGCTATATTGGGATTGTTTTTGTATGGATGTACACTTATTGCCGTTGGTGAATTTATTTCTTCCATAACAGAGAGTCAGGTTATAGCAGCTATATTAGGCATTATATCGCTGTTCGTATGCTTTTTGGCAGGTGACTTTGCAAGCGTTTTTGAAAATAATAATATTGCTGCCGGAAAAGTGATAAAAGTTCTTGATATATATTCTCCGGCAGAAGGATTTCTAAACGGATATATTGAATTGAAAAATGTATTTTACTTTATTTCGGTTATTTGTGTTTTTCTTTTCTTTACAGCATTATCAATACAGAAGAAAAAGTGGAGTCTTTCCAGAAAAAATCTCTCGAATGCAGGGTTCTTTGTGGGCTATATAGCTATGGCTCTCGTGATTGCGATTTTCGCAAATCTTGCTATAGGTAAGATTAGTAGTGATAAGAACTTCGCTACTTTAGATATGACAGATGAAAAATTATTCAAACTTTCAGATGATATGAAAAAATATCTTGATGGAGTTAAAGAAGATATAACTATTTTTGTGTTGTATAATGGTGAAAAAATGGATGATGTTATTAAGAAATCTCTCAATAACATGGATTCCTATTCAAAACATGTTAAGGTGGTCTACAAGGATATTGTTAAGAACCCTGGATTTTACACAAGATATACTGAGGAGGCACCGGAGGCTAACAGTATTATTATTGTAAATGATTCTACAAATAAGAGTAAGGTGGTTGACTACTACGACCTTCTTGAGTCTTCTGTGGATTATACATCGTTAAAAAATGAAACACAGGGATATGATTGTGAGTCTTGGGTTGCAAGTGGAATTAATTATGTAACGGCTCAGAAAAATGCCGTTATAGGTACAGTATCAGGACATGGCGAATCAGCTTTGGGAAGTTCTTATATTGAATCGATAGAAAAAAATAATATGGATTACAAGGAAGTAAATCTATTAGATACCCAGGTTGACGTAGAAAGTTATCAGGCTTTACTTATGCTTGCGCCAAAAACTGATTTTACAAAGCAGGAAGCAAAACAAATTATGGATTACATTGATGCCGGTGGAAAAGTATTAATGCTTACAAACGGTGAAATGTACATTGCAGACAAAGAAGGTAAGACATATGAGGAATTGGTTAATTACGAATCTATAGCAAGACATTATGGTATAGATATTGATGACGGAGTAGTTCTTGAAATGGACGAAAATCATTATGCGAATGGAGATCCTATGATTGCTCTGTGCAATAACGGAGCAGGAGAGGGAGCAGCATTAAACAATTATGTCGTATTATATGGTCCACAGAGTCTTATAATCAATGAAGAATCAAAAGAATACGACGAAGGAAAGTATCGATACACAGATATTTTTAACACTACCAAAAAAGCCTTGCTAAAAAAGAATGTCTATGATCAAAATGATTACAAAAAAGCAGATGGAGACAAAGAGGGAAGCTTTACGGTAGCTTTGTCTGTTGAGGAAATTAACCCTGATACAAAATATGAAGAATACATCAGTGATAAAAGTGAGGTGTTTAAAGGGGCTAATTTGACAGTTGTTGGATCTTATCTGGCGTTTTCGGCAGAAACTGAGGGCGTGGGCTCAAATTTAGAGTTTTTTGAAAATATTCTAGAGAGATTTAACTACAGCTATGGAGAAAAAGTAACTATTCCTCCTAAGTATTTGCTGTATCAGAATCTCACAATATCTAATGGTGCTATGAGTACTGTGGGAATGATAGTTGCAATAATATTCCCAATCGTAATTCTTATGACAGGAATCATTGTATGGGTTAGAAGAAGGAGGCTGTAATGACTGATAAGCAGAAAAAAAGCTTTGTAGTGATGTTTTTTATTATGCTTGCAGTTGTTGGTGCTTATTTAGTTATTAATTTGATTGTTGAAAACAAAAAAGCTAATGAAGAAGCCCAAGAAACTAAAGGTGTAATAATAGAGGTGTATCAGAGCGATAATATTGATGATATAGTTAGTATTTCATATCTTGCTGATGAACAACAGGTTAAGCTGGTTAAAAACAAAGAAGGAGAATGGAATGCTGAGGGCTCAGACTTGGAGATTACTTCTAAAATAATAACCGAGGAAATGCTTCCGCAGTTAAGATACGTTGTGGCAGATGATGTAATCGACGATATTGAGAGTTTGGATGAATTTGGATTCGATGCTCCAATTAATATGATTGATATAGCATACAAAAACGGCGAGGAACACAAATTTGTTATAGGTACAAAAAATACTTTTAACAACGCATACTATATGATAATGGATGATAACAAAGAAAAGATATATGTTATTGATTCCGTACTTCAGGAGACTTTTAGCAAAAAGTTAGAGGAATTACAGATAGTGCCTGGCGAAGAAGAAAATAATTAAACAATTGCTTGAAATTTTATTGGAAAAATGATAAGATAACTAACGCGTATTTGTTTGAACAAATGTGCGTTAAATGCAGACGTGGCGGAATTGGCATACGCGCATGATTCAGGTTCATGTCCGGGCAACTGGGTGTGGGTTCAAGTCCCATCGTCTGCATCTCGGAAGTGCTTATTTAATAGGTGCTTCCGAGTTTTTTTATGTCTAAAAGTTGTATTTAAAGTTGCATTTTAGAAAAATAATTATTTGTCTGTTCAATATATTTGCGTTGAAAATCATCCAAAGAGTTCCTGTAAATATTCTTCAAGGTCGCATCTGACTTCCATCCACCTCTCTCCATAATGTACACGTCCGGAACTCCAATAGCGTGCATTATAGATGCAGAGTAGTGACGCAGGTCATGGAATCTGAATTTCTTTATTTCCAGTTCATTAAAGCACCTCTCAAATCTGTTAGTGAGTGTATGAGGTGTTATATTGACGAGTTTGCCACGTTTGGGCAGTTCGTTGATAACAAACTCGGGTAGCTCTATAACTCTGTTAGAAGATGCTGTTTTGGGCTCCTTTATGACTATGTCGGGTCCATCATATACAGCTGCTTTATTTATTCTTACGCAATTCCCCTTAACATCTGAAGCTGACAGAGCGCATATCTCGGAGCGCCTGAGAGTACCGTATGCTGCCAAATAGATTGCTATTACCATATCTTTGTCATTATTATCACTAAAATGATTAATAACAGTCTTGACCTCTTCATCAGTTGGCACGTAGAGCTCGATTTGACGTTTCTGTGGGAGTTTCACCTTGTAATCGTGATTTGTTCCGTTGAAGTCCAAAACGGCCACAAATAAGCCATATATGTTCTTTACTGTTTTAGGACTAAGATGTGATAAGGAGCCAATCCAGGAAGATACATTGGCAGAGTTAAACTGAGATAATCTCAAATGGGCTATCTCAGAGAAATTATTCCGCTGAATACACTGATAGCCTTTAATAGTTGTTGGGGATAATGTATTTTTTTTCGCTTCAATATAACTATTTACAGCATCTTCAAAAACAGAATCTACGGAATTCTTTTTGTTGATAAATTTGAACTGAGTAGCTAAGTATTCAGCTTCTTTTTTTGTTGGAGCAGTAAAAGATTTATATATTCTTTTTCCGTCTCCATTTGTGTAATCATATACCAGGCATCTCCAATTGCCTGATTTTGTTTTCTTAGCTTTTGCCATATTTCATCATCCTTTCTATTTTTTTGTATAAAAATAACACCCAGCCATTTGCCAGATGTCTCAAAAGATGATAAAATATCCTTGTCTAGGGGATAACATTTTATGTTGTCTTTTGAGGGATCATCTGCAATGGATGGTCTCTTCTTGATTTATTAACAAGAATCATATATAATGGTTTTAACAAGAGAACCGAAAGCTAGGTGCAAGCTAGCTTCTGGTGTTGATGTTAGTTAAAAAGTAACGTTTATCTTTACCAGAGATGAGGGCGTTACTTTTTTGCGTTAAATTTGATGATTGTTAACACAAGAGTAATAACGTAACAAAGCATAATTACAAAATCAAAAAGATTATCATATGTAACCATTGGCATCAGCTCCTTTCGTAAAACTCAGAAGCTAACCAACCGCCCCTTCGGTTCCCTGGGTAAAATCACTATATATATTTCAAGGTTCTATCAAGAACAGTGTGCTAACAGTTCTATATTGTCAGCATCAGTCTTGTCAAAATCATTCCCAATAATATGACTCATAGCGTGAATAAAAGCTTTCTGCTGCAGTTCACGATTGAGATTAACATCAATGAATATAGAGTAGCTGTCATCTTCGTTCCTGGTAACGCATTCATTTGTTCTGCCGGCAAGTGATATAAGATGAACAGTATAATTAATTCCTTTGTATTCCATTTATTTCACATTCCTTTAAGATTTCCATACTGTTTTTAGTTTCATATAAATTTTAACAAAATATATGTCCGTTTTTAGTCTCTGTTTTGTTCCTTGCGTTTTAGAGCAAGAAGCATATTATGAACTGTGCTCAAGTCTTCCGGATCAGCATCCTTAGCAGTATCGAACAGAAGTCTTAATTCTTTGTTTTCGAATATCTCTTGAGCTATTGCTGAGGTTTCTTCGTTGAGATAGTAGTGTTCCTGTTCTTGGTTTGATTTGTCTTCTATGAGGTCGGATTTTTCAATACCGAAGTAATTTGCCATAAGTTCTATCTTATCTATACGTGGATAAACATTTCCCTTTACCCAGTCAGTAAATGTTGTATATTTTATTCCAAGAGCATTACAAATCTCACGTCTTGTTTTTCCATTTATATCCATATAATATTGTATATTTTTGGCCATAACGGCTTTGTTACCCAAATCTCCCATAAGTAACACCTCCAAAAGTTTATATACATATTATAAGATTAAATCGTAAAAAAAACAAGATTTTATTAAAAAAATACGGAAAAGTCGTTGACATTACGATAAAGTCGTAGTAATATATAAGAGTAACAAGGAGATCGCAGGAAAGGAGATTGAAATCATGGAGCAAAACGGTATGACAGATAATCAATTTAAAGATTTCTTACAGACATTATTACATATCCTCGAAAATGAGGAAAAAGAAAAAGCGATTGAATTAATCAAATCGCTACTCAACAAATAAAAATATAGGAAAACCCACAAGAGGCGGACTCCAAAAACTTCCTGCATCCGCCTCAAGTGTTAAGTAAAGTATAACAAGGATTTCTAAAAATGTAAAGAAGGAAGAGGTGATAGAACTTGGAGAGAGTTGCTATGTTGTCACTTAAACAGGCAAGAGAAGCAAAGAAATTGACGCAAAAAGAAGCAGCTAAATTGTTGGGAATCAGCGTTGATGCATTAGGAAATTATGAAAGAGGAAAGACATATCCAGATGTACCGATTTTGCGAAAAATTGAAGAACTGTATGGAATACCATACGATAGACTTATTTTTTTACCTTTGGATTACGATAAAGTCGTAAACAAAATTTGATTGCAATTCACTTGACAATCCGCTACCTGTCGGTAGCCGGTAGGAAGGAGAAATATGGAACAATTAAAAAATTTATCTTTTGACTTTGAGAATGGAAGATTTTTAGTTAATGGAAGTGAACTGCCAAAAGGTACTACTTCATTATCGTTAACGTTCAAAGATGGTATATGGGATTTGGAAGTTGGAAGCCCCATTTGCTTTACAACCAGGATACCACACAAAAAAGAGTATGGTATCCATGATTATGTTCCTACTCCTTATGAAGAGTTAAAAGATACTTTCGCATCTGCACTGGATCGGCTTCAATAATACCATTTTGTGTCAGAAGTTCAATCATTATTTTTAACGATAAATCAACAGATACCTCAATCGAATTTAAAATCATTTGTGCGTATAGATCTTCATTACGGAAGTTTGGTGTTGTATTGGTTCTAAATACAGAATTGAGTATTTCTAATTGATTGTTCTTTATCTGATCGGTAATGATTTTGTGCAGAACTTTATTTGTTAATTCATCCATAGGTAATTTCTCCTTTTGTATTACTCGGCGCGGCAACGCCTGTAATTCGATTGTAGAAAAGATTAATGGATATGTAAAGGAAGGTGTGAAAACATGAAGCCGATTGACTTGAACGAAATGAAAGCAATGATATTAAAAGAAATGGACTCGGTTGAAAAAGAAATCGAAAATGGATACGAAGAAGCAATCACCGAATTCAAGATTTACATGGGATACAAATTCGCCATTTTAAGAATTACGAGTATGTGTGAAGAAACAGCAAAAGACTCACAAGAGATAAGCAAACTCGAAAAAGAAATTGAAGAGCGTGAGAAAGAATTAAAAAAGAAGATTTTTAATCGTTAAGATAATCGGGCAGTCTTCAGGCTGCAGCACAACCAGCATAATTGGCATGTCTGTCACAACGGTAACAATGGCCCTCACATGAACAGAGAAAAGGACTTGTAATACAAGATGATGGCTCAGGAATATTACGAAGAACACATAGGAACTAGAGAAGAATTCATGGATGAATTCGGAAAAAATTATTTTTAGCAGGAAGGAGGAAACAGTATGGCAGTAGCTATGAAAGAGAGAAATCATTCCGCAGAAGCTGCAATTCGGAATGCAATGTTCCGGAATAACGTTACTGCGAAAGATATCGAGAAACACAAGATAATGTGTGAAAGCACATTCTACAAAAAAAGATTAACTCCAAGGTTATTCACATTGGAGGATTTTTGGAAATTGAATGAGCTCTTACACTTCAATCAGTATGAAATGGAGATGATATTGGGAAGGAGGTATTGATGGAAGGAGCTATTAACTATCTGAGGGCGGTTAGCAGGATTTGCAAAGAAAATAGTATGAGATGCGAGTCATGCCCTATTGGAGCAAGTACAGGCGAGAGCGTTAATAGAGCGCTTTGCCCAAGATTATTAAGTCCTTATCTGTGGGACGACGAAAAGACAACCAATATGGTTAGAGCAAGTAGGAGGTATTGATGAAAACAATTTACGAACTGATTAAGAACGCAGTAATCACAATCTTATTCGGAATAGTGATGTACAGAATTGCACCTGTTAAGTGCGAGTACGTGTTCCAGTATATTATCCTAGCCATTGTGTATCTATGGTGGGGGATGAGCATGGTCACTACGTTGGATTGCTTTGTTGAATCAAAAGAAAAAAGGGCAAAGTAAATAGGAGTTCTACTAAGCCCTTAAGTAAAAATATTACATTTTAATAATATCAGATAATTAGAAGAGAGGAAATAGCTAATGGAAAATATAAAAATAAATAGCTTGGAAATTGAAAATGTCAAAAGGATTAAGGCAGTTAAATTAGAGCCATCTCAGTCAGGACTGACAATCATTGGTGGAAATAATAATCAGGGTAAAACTTCTGTTTTAGACAGTATCGCCTGGGCACTGGGCGGCAATAATTTCAGACCGGCAAATGCCACAAGAGAGGGGTCGGTCATTCCGCCTAATATTCACATTACATTAAGTAATGGATTAGTAGTGGAAAGAAAAGGAAAGAATAGCGATTTAAAAGTAACAGACCCAACAGGGGGGAAAGCAGGGCAGACATTACTTAACAGCTTTATAGAGCAGTTGGCACTTGATTTGCCGAAATTCATGAATGCAAGCGATAAGGAAAAAGCAGACACATTACTACGAATCATCGGAGTAGGGGAAGAACTGTACAAGTTGGAGGATGAAGAGAAACGTTTGTACAATGAAAGACTTGTGGTTGGTCGTGTTGCAGATCAGAAAGATAAATTCGCAAAAGAGCAGGAATTCTACGAGGACGCACCGTCAGAGTTAGTCTCTGCATCAGAACTTATAAAAAAACAGCAGGAAATTCTTGCTAAGAATGGTGAGAATCAGAGAAAAAGAGACAAAGTAGATTTAATTACAAGCCAGCAAACTATCAAAGCCGGCAAAATAGCACAGCTTGAGTCACAGATTGCAACGCTGACTACTGCATTGGAAGAAGAAAGAGCTGCCAAAGCAGAGCTTGATAAGGATTTGGTTATTGCACAGACCGACGCATTATCACTTGTGGACGAATCAACGGAAGAGCTTGAGAGAAATATCGAGCAGATTGAAGAAATTAATCGAAAGGTAAGAGCTAATCTTGATAAGGCAAAGGCTGAGGATGATGCGAAAGAAGAGAAAAGTAAATATGATGCGTTATCTGCAAAAATTGAAGAGGTTAGAAATGCAAAAACAAAACTTCTTGAAAATGCAAATCTTCCACTTCAGGGATTGAGCGTAGATGATGGCGTGCTTATGTATAAAGGACAACCTTGGGATAATATGTCTGGAAGTGAGCAGCTTATTGTATCCACTGCTATCGTAAGAAAACTCAATCCACAGTGTGGATTCGTGTTGATGGACAAGCTTGAGCAGATGGACATGGATACATTAAAAGATTTTGGTAACTGGTTAAACAATGAAGGTTTACAGGCTATTGCTACAAGAGTGTCAAAAGGAGATGAGTGCTCAATCATTATTGAAGACGGATATGTTGTTGAACAGCCATCAGTTCCTGAAGCACAAGCCCCATCAACTAATTGGAAAGCAGGTGAATTTTAATGAATATTACTACGGGAAAAATTGAAAAAGCACAAAAAGTGGTTATTTACGGACCAGAGGGAATAGGAAAAAGCACATTTGCTTCTAAATTTCCACAGCCTCTGTTCATTGATACAGAAGGAAGCACAAGTTACATGGATATTTCAAGATTTGATAAGCCATCAAGCTTCACTATGTTATTGGAACAGATTAAATATGTCCGTGACCATGTTGAGCTGTGCAAAACGTTAGTCATTGATACAGCTGATTGGGCAGAACATTTATGCGAGACTGAATTTTGTGCAAAAAAACAGATATCAGGCATTGAGGATATGGGCTATGGAAAAGGTTATGTTTACGTAGCTGAAGATTTTGGTAAGATGCTCAATCTTTTAGAAGAGGTTGTGGACAAAGGCATTAATGTTGTAATTACCGCACATGCTCAAATGAGAAAATTTGAACAGCCAGACGAGTTAGGAGCCTATGATCGCTGGGAACTTAAACTTGCTAAAAAAACAGCACCATTGTTAAAAGAATGGGCGGATTCAGTCCTTTTTGCAAACTATAAGACAGTTGTAATAAATGTAGATAATCAGGGCGCGCAAAAGGGGAAGAATAAGGCACAGGGTGGAAAAAGAGTAATGTACACCCAGCATCATCCTTGCTGGGATGCTAAAAACAGATGGGGATTAGCAGATGAGGTTGATTTTGATTATGAAATCATTCGTCAGTTTATTCCATCAGGTGCAGCACCAGCTACATCTGTTCCTACTGTTGACAAAGAGAAAAATCCGGCTACTACGAATGAAGCCCCAAAACAGGAAGAACCAAAACAGACTGTATCTCAGGCTCAAACTCCAGTGCAGCCAAAGAATGATATTCCGAAATCATTGATGGAGTTAATGATTGCCTATAATGTGACGGACGAAGAGATTCAGGCAGCTGTAGCGAGTAGAGGTTACTACCCAATTGATACTCCAATTTCAAACTATGATGCGAACTTTATTGATGGAGTTTTGGTCGGTGCATGGAATTCTGTGTACAAAATGATTGCAGAAATGAAGAGCGCAAAAGGCGACTTTGTAAAAATTGGAGAGCAAATGGAAATACCATTTAATTAATACAAATAGAAAAGGAGACATAAGAATATGGAATTAGAAAGAGAATTTGGATGGGATGACACAATTGAAAATGACTCGGAGTTCGTACTTCTTCCGGAGGGCGAATATCCATTTGAGGTTACTTCTTTTGAGAGGGCAAGACATAACGGAAGTGAAAAGCTTCCACCATGCAATAAAGCTGTGCTTGCGATTAAAATCACTGCCCCGGATGGAAAAAGTACAACTATTAATCACAACTTATTTTTACACAGCAAGACGGAAGGAATGCTATGTGCGTTCTTTACATCGATTGGCCAGAGAAAGAAAGGCGAAAAGATATCAATGAACTGGAATCTTGTGCCTGGCTCTAGGGGAAGATGTAAAGTAGGAATTCATACATATAAAAACAAAGATGGAGATGAAAGACAGACTAATCAGATTGTTAGATTTTTAGAACCATCTTACGGTGATAGTGCAGCTGCACCAACGTTTAAGGCTGGTGAATTTTAATGGAATTAAGACCTTATCAGAACGAAGCAATGGATTCGGTATTTAATGAGTGGGAAGAGGGCAATGCTAAAACATTGCTCGTCCTTCCAACAGGATGCGGAAAGACTATTGTATTCGCAAAAATAACAGAAGAATGCGTTAAACAAGGGAAGAGAGTTTTAATTCTTGCACATAGAGGAGAATTGCTAGAACAGGCTGCAGATAAAATAAAAAAAGCAACTGGACTTGAGTGTTCGACAGAAAAAGCAGAACAAACATGCATCGGCAGTTGGTTTAGGATCACAGTTGGGTCAGTCCAGACTCTGCAACGAGAAAATAGACTTGCTAAATTTAATAAAGATTTTTTTGACACAATCATTATTGATGAAGCACATCATTGCATATCAGATGGCTATCAAAAGGTATTAAGTCATTTTGACACAGCCAATGTTCTTGGAGTTACCGCAACTCCGGACAGAGGTGATATGCGAAATCTTGGAACTTATTTCAATTCTTTGGCTTACGAATACACATTACCAAAAGCTATCAAAGAAGGCTATCTTACGCCAATCAAAGCTCAAACAATCCCATTAACTTTAGATTTAAGTTCTGTTAAGCAACAGGCAGGAGATTTCAGTACAAGTGATATTGACACAGCACTGGATCCTTATTTGTACCAAATTGCTGAGGAAATGAAAAAATATTGCAGCGACCGAAAGACAGTTGTATTTCTGCCATTAGTTAAAACAAGCCAAAAATTTAGAGACATTCTAAATGAAAAAGGTTTTAAAGCAGCTGAAGTAAATGGAAGTAGCGACAATAGAGCAGAGGTTCTGAAAGAATTTGAAGAGGATAAATACAACGTTCTTTGCAATTCGATGCTTCTTACAGAAGGATGGGATTGCCCATCAGTTGATTGCGTAGTTGTCCTTAGACCAACAAAAGTAAGAGCTTTATATTCGCAAATGGTAGGGCGTGGAACAAGACTTTATCCAGGAAAGCAAGACTTACTCTTGTTGGATTTTTTGTGGCATACAGAACGCCATGAATTGTGTCACCCAGCTCATTTGATTTGTGAAAACGAAGAAGTTGCAAATAAAATGACAGAGAATATTGCAGATGCGGCATGTCCGGTTGATTTGGAAGAAGCTGAGCAAACAGCACAGCAGGACGTCATTGCTCAAAGAGAAGAAGCACTGGCACAGCAGCTGAAAGAAATGAGACATAGAAAACGTAAGCTGGTTGATCCATTGCAATTTGAAATGAGCATACAAGCAGAGGACTTGGCAAATTATGTTCCAGCTTTTGGTTGGGAGATGGGACCAGCAACTAAAAATCAGATAAAAACACTTGAAAAACTGGGAATTTATCCGGATGAAATTGACAATGCAGGTAAAGCTAAATTAATTCTTGATAAATTATCAGCAAGAAGAGAAGCAGGTCTTACTACTCCTAAACAAATTAGATTTTTAGAAAGTAAAGGATTCGTAAAAGTAGGTACCTGGCAGTTTGAAACAGCAAAAAAATTAATAGACAGAATAGCAGCAAACGGCTGGAAAATTCCAAACGGTATTAATCCGGCTACATTCTGCCCTGAGGAATAGATATGGAAAATAACATTAATTTAATTGAATTACTTGAATATATCCAACCTAGCTCTCTTGATTATCAAGAATGGATTAATGTTGGTATGGCACTCAAGGAAGCAGGTTACACTGCTTCTGATTGGGATAATTGGAGCAAGCAAGACGGCAGATACCACAAGGGTGAATGTTTTCGCAAATGGGAAACGTTCAGAGGTACTGCCGTTCCGGTTACGGCCGGTACTATAGTTCAAATGGCAAAGGATAATGGATGGATACCACAACGTAAAGAGTATCATGAGTTGGGTTGGAATGACTTAATTGGCGCAAAAGATGATTTAGTGGTGGTCGACTCCGCGTGGATTGAAGGTAAGGACATACATGTCCCTACCAATTGGGACCCTGTTAAAGACTTAATAACATACATAGAAACATTGTTTGATTCAACCGAAATAGTTGGGTATGTAACGGAGACATGGGAGAAAGATGGTAAATACCTGCCAACAAAAGGAAATTGGGACAGAACAGCAGGGGAGCTTATTCAGGCATTAAATAAATGCAAAGGCGATATAGGAGCCGTTCTTGGAGATTACAAAAAAGAAGCTGGAGCATGGATTAGATTCAATCCACTTGATGGCAAAGGTGTCAGAAATGATAATGTGACCGAATATAAATATGCACTTGTAGAATCAGACGCAATGGAGCTTGATAAGCAGAATGCCATTCTTAGAGAATTAGAGCTGCCTATAGCGTGCTTGGTATTCAGTGGAAAAAAGAGTATACATGCCATCGTGAAGGTTGATGCTCCAACATATGATGAATACAGAAAGCGAGTTGAATATCTTTATTCTGTCTGCAAGAAAAATGGATTAGTTGTAGACACACAGAATAAGAATCCAAGTAGACTTTCAAGAATGCCTGGAGTAGTTCGTGGAGACAGTAAACAATTTCTTATAGATACCAATATTGGAAAAGAGTCTTGGGAGGAATGGAAAGAATGGATTGAATCAATCAATGATGACCTTCCTGATCCAGAAAGTTTATCGGAACAATGGGAAGATATGCCGGAGCTCGCAGAACCGTTAATTGAAGGAGTGCTTAGAAAAGGCCATAAAATGCTTATTGCAGGACCATCAAAAGCAGGTAAGTCATTCGCATTAATAGAGATGTGTATCGCTATTGCAGAAGGCTCTAAATGGCTTGAATGGAACTGCACACAAGGTAAGGTGCTATACGTGAATCTGGAATTAGACAGAGCGTCCTGCTTACATAGATTTAAGGACGTATATAACGCTTTAGGATTGAAGCCTAGCAACTTGGCCAATATAGACATATGGAATCTGAGAGGACGTTCGATACCAATGGATAAACTAGCTCCAAAGTTGATTAGAAGAGCTGCTAAAAAGGATTATTTGGCTATTGTTATCGACCCTATTTACAAAATCATTACTGGCGATGAAAACTCAGCTGACCAAATGGCTCATTTTTGCAACCAATTCGACAAGGTATGTACGGAGCTTGGATGCGCGGTTATATATTGCCATCATCATTCAAAGGGTTCCCAAGGCGGTAAGAAATCAATGGACAGGGCTTCAGGTTCCGGAGTGTTTGCACGTGATCCGGACGCGCTACTCGACTTAATTGAACTTAAAACAACAGATGCAATCAATGAAAATGCGATAAATAACGCAGCATGTAAAGTGTGCATGGAAGTTCTGGAAGAGTATGTAACCGATTGGAAATTCCATGTATCTCAGGACGATATATGTAGCAGCGCGCAAATGAAGAAAGCTTGCAAAGAGATGCTTAGTGATGACCAATATGATGAATTACTGGAAAGATTAACAGAAAAGAGCGCCGAAGTTTTAAATAGGACAGCATGGCGAATCGAAGGGACTCTTAGAGAGTTTCCAAAATTCAGTCCGGTAAACCTGTGGTTTGATTATCCAATACATAAGCAGGACGAATCAGGAGCACTGGGAGATATCGTTATTGAGAACAGTAAAGGGAGTCCTTGGAAGAAAAATTTTCATAATAAAAAGACTCCGGAAGATAAAAAAAAGGAACGAATTAAAACAGTAGAACAAAATTATGAAAGTTTAAAGTCATTTGAAGGCGGAAAAGTCACTCTTGCGAATATGGCAGAAGCGATGGGTGTGACTCAAAAAACAATCAAAAATAGAATAAAGGAACACGGTGGTTTTTTAATATTGAACAGTGGGGAAATATTAAAAAAAGATGAATAACACCTTGGAAAAACTCGATAAATATTATTTCTCCCAATTTGGAAATTCTCGATAAATAATCGACTTTTTCCAAAAAAGAAATTCTCGATAAATAATCGATGAAAGCCGATTTGGAAAAAAACTTGGAAATTCTCGATAAATAATCGACTTTTTCCAAGTTGGAGGAAAACACATATATATACTACGTATATATATTGGCATTTCCGTAAACGTCAATGTGGAAAGTAGTTGTGCGTTTACGCTCACGCACAACACAACTCCTTCCACTGACATTGACTTAAAGGCGAAAGGAGATTTTGAATTGGAAATTAAATTTTTCATTCCGATGATACCACCAACGGTAACTCATCAGGAACATAAAGTATCAACAAAAAATGGTAGGGTTGTTTTTTATGATCCACCAGAACTGAAAGCAGCTAAACAGAAACTGGAAGCACATCTAGGAAAGTACGTTCCGGAAATAGAATATACAGGACCGGTAAGGCTGTTAGTGAAATGGTGCTTCCCAATCAAAGGAAATCATATAAACGGAGAATGGAAATCAAGCAAGCCTGATACAGATAACCTCCAAAAGATGCTCAAGGACGTAATGACTAAGTTGCATTATTGGAAGGATGATGCATTGGTGGTTTCGGAAATCATAGAAAAATTTTGGGCGGATGTACCAGGAATATATATCTACGTGGAAGAAGTGGAGTGATATGACCGAAAAAAGATTAAAGCTATATTATCAGTTTGTCTGCGATGTATGGAAATTATTTTTTAAATACAGAAATCCAAGAGACAATGACTCGTATTGGGAATTGTTAATGGATGAAGCAGAAAAGCTAACACTCAAATATGGGAATACAGAATTTGTTAGAAAAATAACTCTGCAAGTAGTGCTGGAGTTAGAAAAAATATACTTTGAAAAAAAGGATAAACAATGATGATGAATTCAATTAATAAGCTGCAGATTATTCTTGCAGCAATAAAGAATGGCGAGAAAGCAGCCAAATGTGAATGTGGTGGAAGTATTACTTACAGGACCACCAACGGAAGGCTTTCGGCTGCACATTGCGATAAGTGCAGTTGGAAGATGAGAGCATAATTAATTCGAGAAAGGAGCGGAGCAGCGCGCAAAAGGATATCCGGCTCCTGAGGGAACAATGATAAATGGAGAAATAATAGTAGATAACTTTGCCGGTGGAGGTGGAGCTTCAACAGGAATTGAACTGGCAACTGGTTATAGCGTAGACATTGCAATTAATCATGATCCGGAAGCTATCAAAATGCACAAGGCGAATCATCCGCGAACAAAACATTATTGTGAATCAGTTTGGGATGTTAATCCAGTAGAAGCATGTAAAGGAAGACCGGTAGCACTTGCGTGGTTTAGTCCGGATTGCAAACATTTCAGTAAAGCTAAAGGCGGAAAACCAAAAGACAAAGCTATAAGAGGGTTGGCATGGGTTGCACTAAGATGGGCTGCTTTAGTTAGACCTAGAGTGATAATGCTTGAGAATGTTGAGGAATTCAAAACGTGGGGACCACTTAACCGCAGCCATAGACCTATTAAGAATAAGCAAGGAGTTACTTTTGATAGATTTGTTAAGCAATTGAAGAATCTAGGTTATTCAGTTGAATTTAAAGAACTAGTTGCAGCTGACTATGGAGCTCCTACAATGCGAAAAAGATTCTTTATGATTGCAAGGTGTGATGGTCAATCTATTGTATGGCCAGAACCTACACACGCTCCTTTGAAAAGTGAAGAAGTACAGCAGGGAATAAAGGAGCCTTACGTTGGAGCTTATACACAACTTGATTTCAGTTTACCGTGTCCTTCAATATTTGATACCAAAGAAGAAATTAAAGAAAAATATGGAATACGGGCGGTTAGACCTTTGGCGCCTAAGACAATGGAACGTATTGCAAGAGGATTGAAGAAGTTTGTAATCGATAATGCAGAGCCATTTATAGTGCCAATAGGTTATGGAGAAAAAAAAGGACAGAAGCCAAGAGTACATGATGTTAAAGAACCTTTACCAACTATTGTGAGCAGTGGAAAACATTATCTGATAAGTCCGTCACTAATTCAGTATCATTCAGAGACATCAGAGAATGAAGTGAGAGGACAAGCGATTCAAAAACCAATAATGACGGTAGATGGTTCAAACAGATATGGGTTGGTTACATCTTTTCTCAGTAAATTTTACAAGACAGGAACTGGTCAAGATGTTAGAGAGCCACTTCATACAGTAACTACATCAGCAGGACATTTTGGAGAAGTAAGAGCCTTTTTAATTAAATACTACGGAGAAGGAACAGGACAGGACATAAAAGATCCTCTTGATACCGTTACTTCAAGGGATAGATTCGGGTTAGTAACTATCGAAGGAGTTGATTATCAGATTGTTGACATAGGCCTGAGAATGCTTGAGCCAAAAGAGTTATATGGATGCCAGGGATTTCCTGATGATTACATAATCGATAAAGATTACGAGGGAAATACTTATACGAGAAGTGAGCAGGTAAAGAGATGCGGTAATGCGGTTTGCCCACCTATTCCGGCAGCTTTGGTAAAGGCTAATTTGCCTGAGTTATGTGTAGCTACTAGAACACCTAATTTGAGAATAGATGATTCAGAAGCACAATTGAGGTTTGCGTAGGTGAAAGGAGAATGTAATGGACAGAAGAAAAAGAATCAGAAAGGCAATTCAGAACGGATATAGTCCGATAGATGTTGCCAGAATGCAAGCCATAGCACGAACGGAAGCTAAGAAGATGGAACAGGAAGCAACTGAGATTGCATTTGTTGATATGCTAGCAGTCCCTTGTTCAGTACTGGCATTTGACTATTGGCCTAAATCAGCCAAAAAGAAGATGCCGGAATTTATCAAAGAGGTCGTTAGCCTTTATGAGTCTATTCAAGTCGGGGCGGTCACAAGAGAAGAGATTATAGAGGAGTTTGAAAAAAATTCGGGCATAAAACTAGAGGCGGAATGGTACAGAGCAAAGGAAGAGGCAAACAATGAAAGTCAAGGATTAGTCAAAGATAGTCAAAGATTAGTCAAAGATAAGTCAAGGAGAGGCGAAATATGAGTGTAAACAAAAACTATGTAGTAATTGAGCAGATCGGAACGGACGTTGATAAGGGCAGGATAGACAAGAAAGCTCTGAAAAGATTCAAGCGACCTGCTTATGGAAAGTATGGTAAGGACATTAATGTCACTACCAGAGAGGAGACAGATGCGCGAGACAATAAAGATTCAAACAGTACTAGAGATAATTCATAACATTGGTGGTTGTGATGCATCAGACGAGTACTCGAAAGGGTGGGATGATGCGTGCAACACAATCTATGGAGAGGTTGAGAAGCTTAGGGACGTTGTTCCCGACATAAATGTCGGGAGCACGATACCAAAAGAACACAAGGAACATATTATGAACAGATTTATGAGGAGGAACTAGAGATGATTAGTATTAACGAGAATGGAAATGGGAATGACTTGCACATGGAGGGAAATAAAATCACATTAATAATTGAAGCGTCAATGATTATAGCAGGACTCCTGAAGAGCAAGGTGATAAATGAAAGAGACCTTGATTCTATGATTAGAGCAGTAAAGGAGTTAAACAAGGAAGACTGGGGCAAGCTTAAATATGCCAAGCAAAGAGAGGGCACATTTGATGATATTGCAAAGGTTGTAGGAAAGCACTTCCAGGGAGGTAATAAGGAAGAATGAAAGTGAAATATGACAAAGAAACACAAAGATGGTTTGAAAAAAATCTTGCACAACAGACAACGGTTATGAAGTGCGAAAAATGCGGGCTATTTTTTAAGCCATCTTTAGGGCATAAGTGCAGAGGTAGAAGAAAAATGAGATTAATTGATGCAGATGAACTAACAAACCAACTTGAAAATAAAAAAGTAAGTATTAATTACGAGATACCAATAGAGGAAGTGCTAGGAGAAGATATTGATTTAGATGATTTTGGAGAACTTGTAAAAGATGCAATTAAGTCTTACAGGAAAATGATTTTGGACACTATTAAGACTATGCCGGCAATAGAGGAAAGACCAAAAGGAAAATGGGAAAAATTTAGTGTTATGGATTTTGTAAGAGAAGAAGAGGTTTTGAAATGTAATCAATGCGATTGGCTAAATGGATATATTGCATATAATTTTTGCCCAAACTGCGGAGCAGAGATGGAGGTGGAACAATGACACACGAACTAAAAATTATAGACAAATATTTTATTGCAGTACGAAACGGAACTAAAAATTTTGAATTAAGAAAAAACGATAGAAATTTTAATGTCGGAGACATTCTGATACTTTGGAAAGTTGACGAAAACGGAAATAGAACAGGTGAATATCTTAAAAGAAAAATAATGTATATCTTACAAGATTGCCCAGAGTATGGACTCAAAGAAGGATATTGCATTTTGAGTCTTGGTTATATGTGGGAAGTTATAAAGTGAGATGGAATAATGGCAAAATTGTGTAAGGATTGCGAACACTTTGAAATATTGTACGAGCCACTAATGAGTGGCGGTCAGTGTTGGGATTGGGGAAAAGCACACTGTAAGAAGTATGACGCGTATGTGGATTTTATAAACCATAATAAATTCAAGTGGGTATCTTGTATTGAGGAGGTGGAAGAATGAGTGCTTGTACAGGTTGTGGATTTTGGGATGCTGATAGTGAATGTTGTAGTTGTCCGTCATGGGAAATGTGGTATGCATGCCCTATTGAGTCAGAAAGACCTGAAAACAAAAAAGCAATGGAAGATTATATAAAACAACTTACAGAAAGTGAGGTGGAAGAATGAAAAAGATAATAATAATTAGCATAGTGGCTTTACTATTAGCAGGGTGCGAAAAGCAAGAGCCAAAGCATTACAGAATAGTATCAGCAAGGTACACGGTTAAAGAGTACGACAACGTCGAAAAAGACCATTTAAGAAGTACAGACGAGCATCCGAGATATAAAACGGTTCACTACGAGGACGAGTACATAGAAGTAGTAGCAGAAAACAACGGCGAATATATCAAGGAAAAGCAACGTGTTGAAGCCGTAGAGATAAGTACGAGAAACGAGGTTATAGATGATTGGGGACGCACAATATATCTTACCGCAGAAAATTATGGAAAAGTATTAAAAGAGGGATTAATAGAGATAGAGGAGGAATAATGAATGTATGGATGAAGATAGAAAAAGATAAATACGAGCTTCCTGTTGCGGTCGCTAACACTGCTCAAGAACTAGCAAATATATGCGGAACAAACGTGCATAGTGTTATGTCGATTGTTTCAAAAACTAAAAAGGGAATCATAAAGAAACCAACATACATTAAGGTCGAGATAGAGGAGGAGTAAATGAAAATATTAGCATTTATCGGTTTGCTTACAATCTGTATTGTCATTTGTTCAGTTATCGGAACAGTTTTGGCTTTATTAACTGATATAGACGAATACAGAAAGCGCGAAAAGTGGAGCAGAACACTTGATGAAGATTCAAGGGTAGGAAAGGATAAAGATTAGCAACAAGGGGGTTATAATTTGACAGCTAAAGAATACTTACTGAGATACAAGGAAGCAAAAAACGAAATAACATACACTCTGGAAGAACTTGAAAAAATGAGAACAATGATAACACAGGTTAAGGCAGCGCAGAGCGATTCTGAACGAGTAAAATCGAGTGGTAGTCAGGATCCACTTGGTGATGCAATTGCCACTTTAGTGATGATGGAAGAAGAAATGTGCGATAAGGTCTCAACAATGAAAGAGATTAAAAGGGAGATTGAATATACGCTTTCCCAGATTAAGGACAGCGACTTGAAGAACATCTTGTGCCTAAGATACTTACTTGACAAGTCATGGGAAGAGATAGCTATTACACTTAACATATCATACAGACATACTACTAGATTGCACGGAATCGCATTACAAAAAGTTGATGAGATAATAAAGATGTCCTAGAATGTCCTACTTGACACGTGTTATAGTGTAAGTGGTGAAAGAGTATCAAAGAGATATTTTTCATTTCAATCTTCTTTTGTTCTTCATAGTATGACAAGGGGCAGATATGTTCGGGTTATATCTGCTCCAAGATAAAGAAGAGTTATTAATTTGAACCATATACGTTTTCCATACGGTTTTTACCTCCTTGCAGCGAGTCTTATTAATATAGGGCTCGCTGTTTTGTCCTAGGTAGAAATAATCTTCCACTATTTGGTACGATACCAAGAGGAAGGAGGCAGATTGCATGGATGAATCAATAATAAAAGACAAAATCAAAAAAATTAATGAGCTGATTAATAAAACTAAGAAATTTGATTTGGATGATAAGCCAGTAATGGATGTGATAACACATGCTAACGCAACTATATTGATGTATTCAAATCTTATAACGCTATTATCGGAATAGCTCAAAAAACGAGGATGCCTTAGGGTGTCCTTTTTTAATACAAACAAGAAAGACAAGAGAGGTGGTGTTGTTGAGCCATGAATTAAAAATATATGAATTAGCAGAAACAGACTACATGAACGGTCTTAAATATAAAGAGATTGCAGAAAAATACAACGTCACAATTAACACCGTTAAGAGCTGGAAGACCAGGTATGGTTGGAATAGAAAAGGCAAAAAAAGTGTGCACACAAAACAAGAAAAAGTGTGCACACAAAAAGAAATGCTAGAGGAGAGCGTTGAAAAGGTAAATGAGCAGGATGAACTGACTGATAAGCAGAAGTTGTTCTGTGTATATTACATTCGCTCTTTTAACGCGACAAAGGCATATCAGAAAGCATACGGTTGCAAATATGAAACTGCTCAAGTAAAAGGTAGCATACTACTCAGAAAGAAAAAGATTAAAGATTTAATATCAGAGCTGCGTCAAAGCAGACTTAATCGTGAGATTCTGACAGAGGAAGACATATTCCAGAGATACATGGACATAGCTTTTGCAGATATGACAGATTATTTCAGTTTTGATAGCACACACATTGTTGCAAATAACTCTGATGAAGTTGATGGCAGCCTTATCGACGAGATACGAATTTTTGACGGCAGAGTGTCAGCAATAAAACTTCCGGATAGAATGAAAGCTCTACAATGGCTGTCTGAACATATGAACATAGCTACTGATGAACAGAAACTGCGTATCAAACAGATGCAGGTTGATATTGACAGAAAGACTGGTCACGGAAATGATGATGAGTTGACCAAAGTTGATGAGCTATTAAATCAATTAAAAATGAATGCAGTTAATATGCAGGGTAAAAAGCAGGCAGGTGATGAGTAATGCTGTTAAGTCCAAAGCAGAATGAATTCATAGCTAATGCTCATCACAGATACAATATCAAAGTCGGAGCTACTCGTTCCGGCAAGTCGTATATGGATATCTTCTGGACTATTCCATTCAGAATCAGAGAACGTGTAGGGTTGGATGGTCTCAATGCCATTATTGGAGTTTCAAAAGGGACTATTGAGCGTAATGTCCTACAGCCAATGCGTGAGATATATGGATCTGATCTTGTTGGAGAGATAGGCTCTGATAACATAGTTGAACTGTTTGGAGATAAAGCATATTGTCTGGGAGCTGAAAAGATTAGTCAGGTTGCAAAGCTTAGAGGGGCATCCCTCAAGTATGTTTACGGTGATGAGATAGCTGAGTGGAACAAGGAAGTGTTTGAGCTTCTTAAATCTCGTTTGGATAAGCCGTACAGCTGCTTTGATGGCGCGTGTAATCCTGATAATCCTAATCATTGGTTTAAAAAATTCATTGATTCGGATGTTGATATATATCTTCAAAATTATACTATTTTTGACAATCCGTTTTTGCCGGAAGATTTCGTTAAGAATCTGTGCAAAGAGTACTTCGGGTCTGTTTATTATGACAGATACATCAGAGGCTTATGGGTTGCTGCAGAAGGTGCGGTTTACAAATTATTTAATGATGCGCTTGCGAAGACTGTGAATCCATTCAAGCTTGAAGTTAAAGCACAAAACATAATGGCGATAAATGTAGGAGTCGACTTTGGTGGTTCCGGATCAGGTCATGCTTTTGTAGCTACAGGATATACAAGAGGTTTCAATGAGATTATAGCTCTGGCATCTGAAAGAATAGACTGTAGCAACAATGATATCGATCCTGAAAAGTTAGGACAAATGTTTGTCGATTTTATTCTCAAAGTGCTAAATATATATGGATTTGTAACTTGTGTGTATTGCGATTCTGCAGAGCAGACATTAATTGCCGGCTTAAGGTCAACCGCAAGAAAGAGTGGATTAGGCTGGCTTAGAATTGAAAATGCTTTAAAAACAACCATAAATGACCGAATCAGATTCGTACAGCGAATGATGGGGCAGAACAGATTCAGATATATGTCAGAAATGTGTGATTCATTAGAATTAGCTATGTCAGGAGCCTTGTGGAATCCTAAGAACCTAACTAAAGATGAGAGATTAGATGATGGCACGAGTGACATAGACACGCTTGATGCCTTTGAATATACATTTGAAAGAGATATGAGTCAGTTCATAAGAAACGAATAGAGGTGAGATAGAAAAGATGAAATATTCAAATATGGTAGCTCAACTTCCAAGAGCAATTAATGCAAGAACTGAAGAGCCAATAAGCCTTATACATTTAAGTGAGATGGCAAGATACATAGAGCTATGGGATTCAATGTACAGAAATGAAGCTCCATGGCTGACTAAGGATGTATCAAGCTGCAACTTACCTGCAAGTGTAGCATCTGAGGTGTCTCGATTAGTTACTTTGGAATTGCAGTCGGAAGTAACAGGAAGTCAGAGAGCAGACTATCTCAATACTCAGTATCAGAAAGTTAGAAAGTCATTAAGAAAATATGTTGAATATGGATGCGCAAAGGGAAGCTTAGTCTTTAAGCCATACGTCACAGACAAAGGAATAGCTGTGCAGTACGTTCAGGCAGATGGTTTCTTTCCGGTTGCATTTGATGATTCTGACAATATGACTGACTGCATCTTTACAGAACAGTTCAGGGAAAACAAGAGAGTCTACACAAGAGTTGAGCGCCACAGATTATCAGGAGATATCTTGACGATAACCAATATGGCCTTTGTTAGCTCAAATACAACTACTCTTGGAAGTGGTATTCCTCTCAATATGGTCCCTAAATGGAGCGAGTTAAGCGAGGAAATGAAGTTTAGTGGTGTTGAGAAGCTGCCTATAGGTTTCTTTAAGATGCCATTAGCAAATACGGTAGAAGCAGAATCGCCATTAGGTGTATCTGTATATTCCAGAGCTGTTGATACGATTAAGAAAGCAGACGAGAGATATTCGCAGATTGATTGGGAATATGTATCAAAAGAAGCTGCAGTACATATTGCTACATCAATGCTTAAATACAACAAGAATACAGATAAATTTGAGTATCCCGGTGGCAAGAACAGATTGTATCGCAACCTTGAATACAACATTGGAGCAACAGACAAGCCATTATTGGATGTGTATTCTCCGGACATAAGAGACCAGAGTTTGTACAACGGATTCAACAATCAGCTTAAATTGGTTGAATTCAATTGCCATTTAGCTTATGGTACTCTTTCAGATCCGAACAATGTTGATAAAACGGCAGAGGAAATTAAGACAAGCAAGCAGCGGTCTTATACAATGGTTTCTGATACACAGATGGCGCTGCAGACTGCGTTAGAAGATTTGGTTGATGCAATGAACTTCTGGGCAAGCATCTATCAGTTAACTCCGGAAGGCGCAATCAATGTTGGATTTGTTTGGGATGATAGCATTATTGTTGATGCCGAAAAAGAAAGACAGACTGACAGAGCAGATGTTGCAATGGGAGCTATGTCAGTTGTTGAATACAGGGCCAAGTGGTATGGAGAGCCTGAAGAGGTTGCAAGGCAGAAGATAGAAGGTGTCCAAGTGGACGAAGGGGTTGATGAATAATCGTGTATAAGTCAGATGAACTTGAAACATTCCCTGCTCAGGTTGAAAAGATATTTAACGCACTCTCAAATGATGTGATGAGTGACGTCATTGAAAGAATCAGAGAGAATGACGAAATAACGAGAACAGGTGACTGGAGATTATACAGACTCCATCAGATGGGTGCTAACATGGATACAATTGCAGCTGATATTCAGACTGCTTTAGATTTGGCAGATGAAGATATGAAGAGATTGTATTCAGATGTTCTTAAAGAGGGATATGCAAGAAATGAGCAAATGTACAAGGCAATGAATAAGCCATTTATCCCTTACGAGAAGAACGAACAGCTTCAGCAGTTAATTGGTGCAGTTAAATCTCAAACAGGTAATGAATTTAGAAATATTACCGGTACAATGGGATTCACTGTAAAGAACGTTGCTGGAACATCTGAATTTGTTTCTACGAATGAATACATCCAAAAGGTACTGGATGAAGCAGCAATGCATGTCTTAAACGGCACCTACGATTATAACTCAATGATTAAAAGAGTTGTCGACGAAATGACAAAAAGTGGGGTCAGAACAATTGAATATTCTTCCGGTTATTCAACCAGGATTGATGTGGCTGCACGAAGAGCAATCGTTACAGGCCTCAATCAGGTTACATCAAGGATATCCGAAGATAACATGGAAAAATTGGATACACAGTTCGTTGAAACGAGTTGGCACAGTACAGCACGACCAAGTCATCAGATATGGCAAGGCCGTGTTTTTTATTGGAATAAATCAAACGTAAACGAAGAGATTACCATTGATGGTATACATTATAAGGCTTTCATAAAAGAAACAGGATATGGGACAGTTGAGGGGCTTTGTGGAGCAAATTGTTATCATACATTCTATCCGTTTATTCCTGGAGTGTCTGTTAGAAATTATACTGACGAAGAGCTAGATCAGATGAATGCAGCTGAGAATGAAGTCAAAGAATACAATGGCAAGGAATACACCAAGTATGAAGCAACTCAGGAGCAGAGAAGACTCGAGAGAACTCTTCGAAAGTTAAGACAGGATATTGACCTGATGGAGAAAGCAGGACTTACTGATGAGGACGAAGAACTTGTCGGAAAGAAATGTAAGTATCAGACCTATATGAGAAGATATAAGGATTTCTCTAAAGAGATGGGGCTAAAAGAACATTGGGAGAGAATAACTGTTGATGGAATGAATCAAATGTCGAAAAATGAGGCGGCTCATTCAATACATAGTGATGAAAAAGTATTTTATGATGAAAATAATGATTATACTATTAGTATTGAGAGCTTAAGTGATGATGTAAATGAGGGATTATCATTAGCTGCAGAAAGTGTTGCAAAGCTTGGAAGCGAAGATGGTTATGAGCATATGTATCTTGTGAATGCAAGCACAGGAACATTAGATTTATATGAGTGTGACGAACTTGAAGATAGCGTGGGGCATAAATACAATGAATATGCAAAAGACCATATTGACGAACAGTTCTATTTTGTACATAATCATAATGTGGTTAGTAGCTTATCACTTCCAGATGTTGAAATACCTGCAAAAAATGAGAATATAATAGGAATAATAGCTGTCCAAAATAACGCAATAACGTATTTTGCAGAAAGAACATCTTTTGATCCTAATTATAAATTTCCAGATTTCTATTTTGAAAAAGATGAAGATTTAATTGAATTAAATAGAAAGGTTCGGGAAGGAGAAATTATGATGAGTGAAAGAACTCGATTACGAGAAGAATTGTTAATCAATAAAGTGTTAGAGAGATTCTATGAAAAAGGAGAACGTATATTAGATGGAAGGCAATAATGCATGGGCAAATTTGAGCGTAAGAGAGAGACCTTTTTGGCGGGAAGGAATGTCTGCGGAAGAATATGAACTTGAGAGGGCATATTATTATAGATTTTCAAATGATGGCAAAAAAAATGCTGATGATTATCTCCCTATTTGGAAACAAGGTAAGAGATTTAAATGTAATTTAAATGATTGTAATGAAGTGTTAGATCTTGCAGAAAAAATTATAAAAATGCCGAAAGAGGAAGTTGACAGATATATTGAAGAAAAGAATTAGATATCAATAAAACGAACAAATGTTCGGAAAAAGTGATTGACATTTGATGCAATTATGATAATATTTAACTAGAAATATAACTATGAACATATACTAGCAATAGATTAAGGAGGTGTTATCATGATTACAGCATTAAATGTAGCAAATACTATTTTGGAATTATCTTTTGAAGAGAATATAGATGTGACACCTATGAAATTACAAAAGTTGGTATATATCGTTTATAAAGAATACTTACAGCGGACAGGAAAATCCTTGTTTAGTGAGCGATTTGAACCATGGAGATACGGTCCAGTAATTGGTAGCCTTTATGATATTTTTAAAAATAATAAAGCAAATGCAATAAAACAATTTGGCGAAAGCAATGATGGTAAAATATGGGTTGTGGACATTAAACCAGGCTCCGTTTTTAAGAGTGTGCTAGAAGAAGTTTGGGAAAACTATAAAAATATTGATGGGATACGATTATCTGAAATGACTCATCAAAAAGATACTGCATGGAGAAAAGCGTTATTAGGAGGAAAAAACTTTCTTTCTGATGGGGATATAAAGGAGGAAAAGCCATTTGTCGTACACTGAACAAGAAATTGATGAACTTTTAAACGATGGACCTCAAATGGAGCTTGATGTACCTATGGTGAATGAACGTGAGGTAGAAGATTCCTTGGAATTAACAAGGCTTAAAAGTTCAGAAAGAGAAAAAGAACGTAAAGAAAAGAGATATTTTACTGCATTTAAGTTGATAGTTGGATGTTTGTTTTTTTTAGGTGGAATATACATAATAGATGTAGCTATAAGCGTAGCTGTTAAACATGATGTTAGTCAAATTACAGAGCCAATTATAGAAATTATCAAAACATTGCTATTCACATTGAGTGGATATTTATTTGCAAGAAAAGAGAATGGTGATTAGAGAGCTTAGCGATAGGCTCTCTTTTTTATACCCAAAATTAAGGAGGAATAACATGAAATATTTTATCAGTCAGCCTATGAAGGACAAGACACAGGAAGAAATCAAGGAGCAGAGAGAACAGATTATAGCAGCAATCAAAGAAGAGGATGAAGAAGCTGTAATAATCGACTCGTACTTTGAAGATTATGATCCACAGAATGGATGCATACCGTTGAAGTACTTATCTAAGTCATTGGAACTCTTAGCAGACGCAGATATTCTGTATTGCGCAGATGGTTGGGAAGAAGCGAGAGGATGTAAGATTGAGCACGATTGTGCATTAGCTTATGGAATAACAGTAATTGAGGAGAAGTAAAATGGATAATGGAAAGTTTTTAGAGTTATGTAAGCAGACAGTAGTTGATTACTTTAACAACAGAGTCGATAGGACAGATAATGCAATTATTACTGCAGATGAGGTGTTCATTGTATGGAGTTGCAAAACTCTGCAGAACAACAAGGCATTGTTAAGCACTACTGTTTCAGACGGAATGTACTATGAGATTACATTCAACGGAGATAGGAACGAATTATATTTTGACGCTTACAAAAAGTGGGAAAACAAATGCATTTCACTAAATTAGAAATTAAGGCACCGTAACAGGTGTTTTTTTATTGGTCAGAAGATTAGACCTAAAACAGTCTTATCAATTCTTGGTGGGAAGTTAAACACCTTAAATTACTTAGAAAGGAATTAAATTTTATGAAAACAGAGGATTTACAAGCACAAGGACTTACACAGGAGCAGATTGATTTCGTATTTGCTGAAAATGGTAAAGACGTCAATGCCATCAAAGCAGATAGAGACAATTATAAGACTCAGCTGGAAACTGCACAGGCTTCACTTAAGGAATTTGAGGGAGTCAACGTATCAGAACTGCAGAACAAGATTAAAGAGCTTAATGGAACAATTGAGCAAAATCAGACTAAGTATCAGCAGGAGATTGCTGACAGGGATTTTAATGATCTCTTAAAGGCTACTGCACAGAAACACAATGCAAGAGATATTAAGGCGGTTATTCCGTTCCTTGATATTGAAACATTAAAGGCTAGCAAGAACCAGGAAAAGGACCTTGAGGCTGCGTTTGAACAGGTAAAGAAAGACAACGATTACTTGTTTATTAGCGAATCCAAACCTATTCCAAGAGTTGTATCAGCGACTCCGGGAATCAATAAAAATGTCGAAGATGGAAAGACAAAAGCCAATGAGGCATTCAGAAGCCTTTTTGGAAAATAAATAATAATTAAGTAAAGGAGAAAAAGACATGGCAGATATTGTTAGAAGAGAAGATGCGGAAGCGATAATCCGCGAACAAGTAGTTAATGCTATTTCACAGGACGTTCCTAAGTCATCAGTATTTATGGGACTTGCAAAGAAACTTCCAAGTATGACTAGTAAGCAGACAAGAATCAGAGTTTTAGATTTCTTGCCAACATCTTATTGGGTAAATGGAGACACAGGATTTAAACAGACATCAAAGCAGGCATGGGATAATGTATATCTTACAGCTGCAGAACTTGCAGTTATCGTTCCTATTCCTGAAGCTGTTCTTGATGATGCAGAATTTGACATCATTGGAGAAGTAACTCCAAGAGTCGTAGAAGCTATTGGACAGCGTGTTGACTCTGCAGTTATCTTTGGTGAAAACAGACCTGCTGAATGGCAGAATGATATCATCACATTAGCTAGACAGGCTGGCAACAACATTGCGTTAGGTGCTACACCAGACTACTATGAGAAGTTACTCTGTGAGGATGGTGTATTTGCAAAAGTTGAAGATGATGGTTATTCAGTATCAGGAGTAATAGCATCTACAAATATGAAAGCTAAATTAAGAGGATTGAGAGACGATAACGGTCAGCCAATCTTCAATAAGGTTATTCAGAGCACAACACAGTATGCTCTTGATGGAGCACCAATGTACTTCCCAGATAATGGCTCTTTCAACAAGAACATTGCACAGGTGGTAGCCGGTGACTTCAACAAAGCTGTATATGCTATTCGCCAGGATATTACAACTAAGATTCTTACAGAGGGTGTTATCCAGGATCCAACAACTAAGGAAATCGTATACAACCTTGCGCAGCAGGACATGATTGCTCTTAGAGTTGTATTCAGAATGGGTTGGGCTCTTCCAAATCCTGCTACACGTATGGATGAAGACAGAGTGGGCTGTCCATTCGCTTACCTTGAGCCTGCAACTGCTGTTACTACAAAGGCAGTTACATTTACTGTTAAGGATAATGCTTCAACACCTGCAGCACTTGAAGGTGCAAGAGTTGACGTTAACGGTGCTAAGCTTAAGACAAATGCATCCGGACAGGCTGTATTTAACTTAAGAGCTGGTACATATCCATATAGTGTAACTCTTAAAGACTACACTAAGGTAACAGGAACAGTTACAGTTGCTTCATCAGCAGTAACAGAGAACGTAACATTGATTCCACAGTAGTAGGAGGTGGCGGAATTGAATGCTTATACAACATATGATTACTATTCAAATGAATACAGTATGGGGGAAGCAGTGGTCGATTCCGCTGACTTTCCCAAACTGCTGATGCAAGCTCAAAGCATTATTGACTTGTATACATTCAATAGGCTTAACACAATGACAGACATTCCTGAAGCGGTTCAGAACTGTTGTTGTGAGCTTATTGAATTATTGCAAGAGAATAAAGAAAGACAAAGCACATCATCCGGAATAGCAAGCGAGAAGAACAACAATTACTCAGTAACATATGAGTCATCAGAGGCTTTGAATCATCAACTCGAAAGTAACAAAACAATGATAGTGAATAAATGGCTCTCTAATACAGGTTTAATGTATAGGGGGTGCTGATTATGTACACTAATAAAAAAGTTACTCACATAGCTAAAAATGGATATCAGAGCAATACATATGATGCTTATGTGGAAGAGCACTATACTTCATCATCAGACAAGCAGGGTGATACTAAACATCATTCTTTATTTGTATCTATTCCAACTACAGAAAGCCTTAATATTCAGCTGGGGGATTTGATTATTTTAGGAGAACATCAGATAGTAATTGATTCGTCAAGTGAAAAGAATGAGGCTGAAAGCATTAGGAACTTGAAACGCAACCACAGGCTTTATACCATTAATTCGCTTATTCCATGTGTGTATGGACATGATAGGGTGAAACATTACGAGTTAGGATGTGATTAATCTTGAATATTAGAGTTAATTGCAGAATGGTAGTTAATCGTAAAAAGATTGAGCAAAAATATGGGTTGGGAAAATATGGACCTGTACAGAAGTATATTGATTCTGAAGTCATAAAGCAGATGGAACCATATACGCCATATGATACTGGAGCTATGCACCGTTCAGCTATTGCAGGAACAGTTATTGGTTCTGGTAAGATAAAGTATCTCTCTCCTTATGCGAGATATTTGTATTATGGTGTAATCTACGGTCCTAACATTCCAATAAAGGAGAATGGAATTATTGTTGGATGGAGAAGTCCGGCCAAGAAAAAGAAATATCCAACCGGAAGACCACTCAAATACAATAGGGATAAGCAGCCTAAAGCAGGTAAGTTTTGGTTTGAAAGAATGAAAGCGGACAAGAAAGAGCAACTTAGAAGAGGTGCTTTAGAAGTTATGAAGAGGTGCAGTAAAGGATGAATATAATTGAGCTTGTAAGACAAATATTGACAGATTATCCGGAAATGGAAAGATTTACAAACAATATTCATGTTGATTTTACAGATAATGAAAAAGAATCTGATTTTGGACTATCTTCCACCGGAGACGAAAAGATAAGAGAGGACGTGCTTGGCAATCAGGTGCGTAGACATAGCTTTATGCTCTATGCCATTAATCAGGCATACAATGATTATGAGAGATTGTCCAACAGTTCCTTTTTATTAGAGTTATCATATTGGCTTGAATCAATAGAAGAAGGCGAATATGAAATAGAAGTAACTATCAATGGTAAAACGAGAACCGGTAAACTTAAATCTATCAGCTGTGCAAATGCAATGCTTTTCGCAGTTCCTACCGAGGATATAAATGATGGAGTTATGTATCAGGTTCAAGTTTACGCAGAGTATACATTGGAAGGAGAATAATAATGAAATTAAAGAGAAGCTGCTTAGCTCATTATTTAGACTCAAAATTTGGTGGCACTGGTTCACCTGTTTGGTTTTTAATCGGTAAAGACATAGAAGACATGTCAGTTGAGTTGAATCCGGAAACAGAGACAGTTAAGAACATTCTTGACGAGACATCTGTTACTGATAATGGTTATGAGCCTAGTATGGATGCTGATCCATATTATGCAAATCCAGATGATGCTATCTATGAGAAACTCAGAGATATTGCAATGAACAGACTCACAGGCGACGAATGTAAGACTACTATTCTTGAAGTTCTCATTGAGGACCCAACTGATTCAAGCCACAAAGCTTGGACAGAAGATGTAATAGTCAAGCCTCAGTCATATGGTGGTGAACAGGGTGGAATTAATATTCCTTATCAGGTTACATTCGCTGGCAACAGAAAAGAAGGAACAGTTACTATAACTAACAAAGTTCCAACTTTTACAGAAAATACATGAAGTGAACCTGTTCAAAATCTTGCTTATCCGGTTCCTGATGAAGCAAATGATCAGATCGGCGACGAGGAAGAGACAGAGGAAGAACAGACAGAGGAATAATATGTTGATAAGAGGGCTTGGAAACAGGCTCTCTTTTTTGAAGGAAAAGGAGTATTAGATGCAGAATATTAATTTTGATGATGGGTTTAAAACATTTACAGTGAATGGAGATGAAAATAGAGTTGTACGCTTTAATCCTAGTGATTTTGGAATTTTAACAAGAGCGGAAGAAACAGAACAGGCATTCAATGAAATAGGCTCTAAATTGGAAAGTATGGGGAATACAGATGACGTAAGCGTAGAACAGATAGCTCAAGTACTTAGAGAAACAGAATCAGATGTTAAAAGACAGTTTGATTATATGTTCAATAGTTCTGTATCAGATGTTCTTTTCGTTGGTCAGTCTCCTATTGCTATTGTTAATGGAGAATTTTTATTTAAGAGAATATTGGATGCAACAATGCCAATTATAGTTGAATCAATCAGTGAGGAGAAAAAGAAAGCAGAAAAGAAAATGGCTAAATATACGGAGCAATATAAATGATAGGAAGGCTACCCACCAAAGTTGCTGTGGGCGATATTGAGTGGGATATTAGAACTGACTATAGAGATATATTAACCATTTTTTGTGCTTTCAATGATCCGGAACTTAACACAGAGGAAAAAGTTATCGTATGCCTGACGATATTTTATATAGATTTTGATAAATTGAATCCATCATTGTATAAAGAAGCTTATGAAAGAGCTATATGGTTTTTTAACCAAGGAAAGAATCAAGAGGACAAACATTCTCCGAAACTATTAGACTGGGAACAGGATGAAAGTCTTATTTTTTCAGAGGTTAATAAAGTGGCAGGCATGGAAGTTAGAAATTTGGAATACATGCATTGGTGGACATTCATGGGATATTATATGGGAATAGGAGAGGGATTGTTCTCCGAAGTACTTAATATCCGAAGTAAAAAAGCGAAGAATAAAAAATTAGAAAAACATGAAAAAGAATTTTATGCTCAAAATAAATCTTTAATTGATTTGAAGATTAAATTAAGTGAAGAGGAAAAAGAAGCTCAGAAAGAACTTGAAGAGTTGCTAGGGTTATAGCAGCTCTTATTTTTATGCAAAGAGAGGTGAGGGCATTGGCAGCTGATGGCAATTTGGAATTTGATGTGACTGCAGATACAGATTCGTTTGATTCTGCAATGAGAAATATGGAATCAGAATCCAAGTCACTTACAGGATATTTAAAAGAACTTGGTAGCAGATTCAAAAATGCATTTTCAACACAGTCTACAGAGTCAGCAACATCAAGAATGATGAGTCTTGAAGAGCAAATCAGAAAAGCAGAAAATGCACTTGCTGAAGCTGAGCAGAAGCAGAGAGAGTTTGCAACCGCAGAGATTCCAACAAAAGAATATAGTAAATTGGAAAATGCTGCTAAAAAAGCAGAAAATGAACTTCTGACATTACTGAATGAGAGAGAACGTTTTATTGAGTCTGGTGGAAGTGAATATGACCCTTTTTATATCAAAATGACCCAAGATATTGACAAGACAGAAGAAAAATTGCAACATCTCGAAAGCTCAATTCAAGCACTAAAAAATAGTGGAAAAGCATTCACTACGAGTGAGGATAATTCGGAACAGATGCAACGTTTTTCTGACAATGTAACAACCGCTCAAAATAGACTTGATATCTTGAATCAAAGAATGGTCGAACTACAGGAGAGGGAAAGTGAGGCGACAAGTTACGGTCAAATATTAATGCAATCTATCCAGGAGTCTTGTCCACCAGCAGGAGCAGCACTTCGAATAGTAAGTGGTGGTGTAGGATTGGTTGGAACGGCAGTGAAAGGCTCGTTTACAGCTGCGTCTAAATTGATTCCGTTTATGATTACCGGGATGAAAAAGGTTGGGAGTACAGTTTTAAATGTTGCCTCTCATGTAGGGAAATTGGGAGCTAGGATGTTCTCAACATTGAATCCTTTACCCAAATTGTTCTCAAAAGCAACTGATAAATCGGGCGGATTTATTAAGAAGTTAGGTGGAATGGTAAAAAGAGTATTTGTATTTACAGTTATTACAAAGGCTCTCAGAGAAATAAAGAAAATAATGGGTAGTCTGTTCAATAATGATAAGCAGTTATCAAGTTATTTCGCACAGATAAAGGGAAATCTCATTACTGCATTTGCACCTATATATGAATTCGTTCTTCCAGGGATAAGGCTGCTTATGTCTGCACTTGCTAACTTTACGGCATATCTGGCAAATGTGACTAGTAGGATTTTCGGAAAGACAATAGCTCAAAGTCAGGCTTTAGGGAAGACTCTTGGTAAGCAGGCCAAAGAAACAGATAAGACAGCAAAATCTACTAAAGATGCTAATAAGCAATTAGCATCTTATGATGAATTAAATGTGATGCAGGATAATTCTTCAGATGATGATAGTGATTCTATAGCACCAAAGTTTGATGCGAAGGAGATGTCTGTAGATTGGGTTGACAAAATTAAGGAGATGATAGCTGACGGTGATTGGGAAGGCATAGGGAAAATGGTTTCCGATAAAATGGCTGATTCCCTTGAAACTATTAAGTGGTCAAAGATTAAGAAAAAATGCAGGACCATAGCAACGATATTGGCAAGAACCTTGAATGGCTTTTTCTCAAATATGAGGCTTGCAACAGATATAGGAAGCACTATAGCAGAGGCTTTTAACACAGGATTGGAATTTGCCTACACGTTCCTAAAGACTTTCGACTTTGACCAATTAGGGCAGTTTTTAGGAAATGGATTAAATGGTGCAATATCTTCGTTTGATTGGAAATTATTAGGTAAGACTTTTGGAACAGGAATACAGTCTGCGATAGATACAGTGAGTGGATTTGTAAACACGTATAATTGGGGTTCATTTGCTAGTGGAGTTTCAACATCTATCAATACTACTTTTGACAGTATTGATTTTGCAGAAGCAGGAACTACATTAGGAAATGGTGTCAAAGGTATATTTACAGAAATTAGTACATTCTTAGAAGAAGTTAATTGGAAAAAGATTGGTAAGGATATATCTACATTTATTAAAAGTATTGATTGGTCTGGTGTTGCTTCGTCAATTTTTGAATCTATAGGAGCAGCACTTGGCGCAGCTGTTTCGTTTTTATGGGGAGCAATTGAGGATTCAGTTAAGAAGATTAGGGATTATTGGAATGAAAGATTAAAAGGAAAAAAAGGCGAAGATTGGCTAAAAGGGCTAAAAGATGGTATTGTAGACGGATTTAAAAATATTGGAACGTGGATAAAAGAACATATTTTTGACCCTTTTATAAAAGGAATAAAGAAGGCTTTTGGCATTAATTCTCCATCAAAAGTTATGACAGAATATGGTGGTTACATTATGGAAGGGCTGAAGAATGGAATTGAAGGTTATGTTGGTATAATCAAAGCTATATTTACAGGAATAAAAGATTTTATAAAAGGCATAATTGATGGAATTGTTGATTTTATCAATGGAATGATAACTCGTATTTTAGGAGGAATTAATGCTGTCATTGAAATGCTTAATAAGTTAAAAATTGACCTTCCTGACATCATGGGCGGTGGAAGTATAGGTTTCTCTTTAAAAAAGATAACTGTTGAAGATTACCAAATTCCACATCTTGCAAAAGGTGCAGTAATTCCACCAAAAGCGCCATTCCTTGCTATGCTTGGTGATCAGCGCAACGGAACTAATATCGAGACTCCCCTTGATACTATGATACAGGCTTTTGAGACAGCGCTTGACAGAAGAGGTAGCAACGAAACAGGTGAAATAAATGTAAACGTATATCTTGAGGGAGATGCACATGGAGTATTCAAGCTTGTTAGGACAGAAGCTCAGAAGCAGAAGAACAGAACCGGTAAGCCGGCATTCAGTTAGGAGGAAATAAGACATGGCAAATTTTCAAGGATGGCTTATAAAATGTGGAAATACAGAATTTCCTCTTAAGTATATTAAAGCTGAAACGTACAAATCAACAGACAATCAGAGAACTGAGATAAAGGCATACCGTGATGCAAATAACCTGCTTCATAGACAGACAAGTAAGAATTATAAAACGAAAATAGAATTTGAGACTTGCTCATTATCATTAGCAGAGCTAAGTGAGATACAAGCACTCCTTAGCTCTAATTTTATCGATTCCACCCAACGTAAGATGGTTGTTTCTTATTGGAATAACGAGAACTTAACCTATAAAAAAGCAACCGTGTACGTTCCGGATATTGATTACACAATCAAAGCAATTAAAGGGAATGATATAACATATAACGGAATAAGAATAGCGTTTATTCAGTATTAGGAAGGGAGATGGAAAACAGTGATTAATGTATCAGAGTTTACTAAGAAGGTATACTCAGAAATGAATGTCCCTAAATACCTGACAGTCTCTTTCCCTAACGATAATATTCCAGACATAACAAATGAAAATATATACGGTGAGTCTATGAAACTTACGCAAAGTATTTGCGAGGATAATATACTGTCTTTCGGTGGATGTAATGCATCTCAGTTCGAATTAACAGTTATGGATATTCAACAGGATTTATCGGACAAAGATATAATGGTGACTATGAGTTTGAAAGATCCTGGTTATGTAGGAGAGTTTGTAAATGGAAAAAATTACAGTGAAAATGAAGTGGTGTTGATTGAAAATGAATATTATCGTTTTTTGCAAGATTTTGGGAGAATACTTAATATTTCAGAATTAAGTAGAACTGTTTCCTCACAAACAATTCGTTATACTAGCGGAACATTTTACACTAATGAAGTGTCGCACCTAATGTTCAGTAGAACGACAAATTTTCAGGCAACAATAACATTAATTGAGTATTATCCAAATAATGTCAGTGTAGTGGATGGAATATTAATTGCATCAGGAAATGAAGCGGAAATAAGGAATGATTATATTGTTTTTTCAAGATTGCCAGCTATTGATGATGATATGTTATCTTTCGAAAATCAGACAAGGACAAGAAATTTTTCATGGATTGGAAATGAGTTGCTGATAAACGTTGGGGATGATATATCAAAATTTAAATTCTCTGTAAAAATAGAGACGCAATATAGGGAAAGATTTGAGAGAAGTAAAATATATTTAACTCCAAATAATATCGAGGACTATTTGGAAACTCAAAATGATTATATAGACACGAGCGAAACAGATGACATTGTCCTGTTCAGAGGACGAATTATTTCAGCAAAAAAACAAAAGGATAAAAGGCTAAAAGATATTTTGGCTTATGACAGCTTCTATGATTATTCGTCTGTAGATGTAATAGCGTGGATGGAAAATAATAGTTATCTCGATTATCATTACAGAGGAGCCTGGAGCAGAGATGTATTATACGCAGAGGATGATATAGTTAAGTTTGTTATACAGACTCAGTCAGGTCCAAGAGTCGATTACTATAGATGTTTAAGCGACGCTGCACCTATGAATGTTCCACCTTCAAGTGGATCCGTTAATTGGGAGTATTGCTCTGAAGCTTCAATTAATGTAGTTACTATTGGAGATATGATGGATGAACTGGCAACTGATATTGGAACAGAAATTGATATTACAGAAACTCCTACACCAACATTGGTGATGCAAAATTGCAAGGCTGTATTTAAGAAACAGGATACTCAGTATGCTGCAACTAGATTGATGTATGAATATTTTAACAACAATTCGTTGAATGGATATATCAATCCAGTTACAGGCAAGATTGATGGTAGAAATCTTAACAGAATTTTCACGGCAGATTCGAATTATGTCGGCAAATGGAATACACTTAGGCATTTTTCAGCAGGAGAAATCGTTTCTTACAAAAATACATATGGCAGTGTTTACTTCTATTATAAAGCAAAAGTAGGTTCTGATGCGATTGTTCCGGAAAACGAGGATTATTGGGAAAAGATGCCAGCATTATACTATCCGGATGACGGACATTTTAATTATTCTGAATTGTATGATTATGATTCGTTAGATTATCAGGATTATGATTATGAATGCACGGGAAGATGTTTGTTTGATGCTGATGGAAATGCAATAAAGGGCTCAATGTCTGATACTAATGTAAGAATAGAGGAAGGTATGCTGTTGACAGCTGCTGAATTAAACAGTGTAGTTATATGGCCAGATTTAGTTAATCCTTCAACCCCACCATTAAACATTGCTTTTACACCAACTCGAATGAATGCTGTCGGGTTACCTTTTGTTCAGCCGGGAGATTGGATTTCTTATGATGTCGAGGAATATAATCCGGATACTGATTCAGGAATTGTTAAAAATAAAAAGACAGTGATTCTTAGCAGAGTGTTGAGCGGAATTAATGCTCTTACAGATGAAATAGAGGCGAGATATGAATAAGGAGGATAATTATGTCAGATTTAGTAGTTAAAGGAATAATGACTCAGGAGGGAGTTGCTAAGTATGATTATGAAGCCCTTGCAAACAAGCCTGAAAATCCTGTGCCGGAGTCTCGCAAGGTGGCAGGTATGACGTTGGAAGATGATATAGAAGCAATAGATCTGTTGGCAATTATATTGTCTTTATGTAACGATAATCCGTTAGCGGCCGCGTTATTGGCGAGTGCATTAGAAAAGGTTGCTGATGATGCTATGAGCAGTGGCTCTAAGAATGCTGTGCAAAATAAAGTAGTTAAAGCGTATGTTGATCAAATCGCAAGTGCAATTGGACAGGCAGTGTCAGCACTTGACAGAAATAAAGTGCCTACTACAAGAACTATAGCAGGGCGGAGTCTTGATAGTGATATTTCGCAAGATACATTAGGCAGCTTAGTAACACAAGCATTTGCCGCAGGAGGATCTTGGTACTCCACACTTATCCCTTGGATGATAAATTATTGCGGAAGCAAGACACAGCAGGATGCAAACACAGAAAGTATTTCAAACATACAAACTACGTATGCTACTAAGACATACGTTGATAATGCAGAAGCCGAAGCCAAAGATTACACAGATGAACAAGTCAAAAAGACATATCCACTTGCCGCCGCAGAGGGTTCAATAATCTCAATCACAGATGGAGCGGACAACGTACCAATCAAAGATTTAACAGTAGGAATTGAACCGAAGCAAGCAGGAAGCGGAACACCTTCTCCGACTAATATTAGACCGTTAAGCGGATGGGAAAGTGTAAAGATTTTCAATGGCGGATATAATTTGTATAATAAATTAACAAATACAGATAGTTATTATCTTGATGACAATGGAAATGAAGTCAGCAATCCATCTTGGGTAATAACAGATTTTATTCCGACATCGAGCGCAATGTCATATACAGGGATAAAAAATGCAGGCAATGCTCCGTATTCTTGCTATTATGATGAAAACAAAACTTTTATTTCATCATTTAAACAAACAACAGGTATAAATGAAATAGTACCTCCATCAAATGCAAAGTGGGTTAAATTTTCAATTATAAAAGTTGCTCCATATTCGGATAATTTATCGTTTGAAATATACGGAGGAAATCTCAACGAAATCAATCTTGGCAGAACAGTCTACGGTGGAAGCCTTGATGTGACTACGGGATTGCTTACGGTGGATAGAGCAATAGTTGATATGGGAGCGCTAACTTGGGTTAAACAGGCACAAAACCATAGATTTTACACCGACTCACTTGCTTCAGTACTTGAGAAACAGCCTGTTGATATAAGCGACAACTTATTGTGTTCGATGTATAAAAATATAATTTGGAATGATAGTGAAGATTTGTTTACCTCAATGTATACTGCATCAGATTATAGAAGAATATATGTTAAAGACACAAATCAAGATGCAACTTCGGCAGAAGACTTTCAAACATACGTTACAGGGCAAACGATTGTCTATCCATTAGCCGAACCTCAAACCTATCAATTAACGCCTATTCAAATTGCAACCTTGCTTGGCAACAACACAATATATGCAGATTGTGGAGATAGCACACTCGATTACTACGCAGATATAACCGACACATTGAACAACCTGCCAAAGACCAATAATGCAAAAGGTATTAAGATAAACACTGACAACGAATACGAGATAAATCCTGCAACGACAGGAGAAATTAAATCCGCAGTATCAACAACAAAGCCTATTGTGGCAAATTCGGTAGGAGTTGCAACATTTTACGGACTAGCAAAAGCCTCAGGAGATAGAACACAATCTGCAAGTGCAAATCCTGTTGGAACATATACCGACACCGCAAAAGAAAAAATCCAACAAATGATTGGAATTCTTTCAGTTGAGGAGGTGGGATTTTAATGGCAACTTATGGAGTAACAGATGAGCAATTAACTGCTATTGCAGATGAAATAAGATTAAAATTGGATTTAGTCTCTGAAATAACTGTTGACGAAATGCCAGAAAAAATTAGAGCAATAGATGGCGGTGGAGGAACACAAGTTCTTGATGGAGTTATACAGGGTACTATTACGAGCGTTAATTCAAATGCCACAAGCATACGAAATTATGCTTTTTACGGTGGTACACAATTTACTTCAATGAATTTTCCTGAAGCAACAGCAATAGGAAACGAAGCATTTAGACTTTGTGATAATCTTTTCGCAATAAATTTTCCTAAAGTAACTACAATAGGCAGTAGTGCCTTTCGTGGTTGTACTAGTTTGCTGTCTGTTAATATGGAAAAGGCTGAAAGTATTGGAAATTCTGCATTCTATGGATGTAACAATGTAACATCTGTAAATTTACCCAATGTTACAACGTTGGGTAGTTCGGCATTTAATAGCTGTTCGAGATTGAGCAGCGTATATCTACCAAAGTTAACCGCTATACAAGGAGAAACGTTTTATAACAATGGCTCTCTAGTCACAGTTCATTTTCCAGCGGTGACGCAAATAAACGGCGGTATGGCATTTAGAGGATGCGGTAATTTAGAAGTTGCTAATTTCCCAGCTTTAGAGTCATTAGGTTCTAATCATTTCATATATTGTAATAAATTAACGACTTTAATTTTAGGATTAGATCACGTTTGTGAACTCACTGCTGTTTCAGCTCTTAATAACACTCCATTCGCTAGTAATGGAACTGGTGGAACATTATACGTACCAAGAGATTTAATAGAGGATTATCAAGCAGCAACCAATTGGAGCACAATTTTAGGTTATCCAAACAATCAAATATTAGCCATTGAAGATATGGCATAAAAGAAAGGAGCAATAATATGCACGAATATTTACTATTAGTTTACGAAAATGATGAGAACGGAAACAAGAAAAACGGAGTTGAGCCGCAATATTTTGAATTTGATAACAAACTCAAATTAAGAGCGAAATATAGCTACTTCAGGAACATGTATCAGACTACAACAAATCCTGAAACAGGAGAAGTTGTTACCACAGGAATAAAAGCATACACAGTTGAATTATCACAGTGCAGGTACAAGACAATGAGCAAGGCTGATGCAGATGCGTTTATCGCCAGCATAGTTGAATCATAGGTAAAGTGTTTTTGAGACAGGTTGACTGTCTTTTTTTTATGCAGAGAAAGGAGAAAATAGCAAATGAAGGAACTTGTATGTACGGTCACAGGCATTATCGGAGCAGGAATGACCGCATTGTTTGGAGGGTGGACAGCAGGGATGACGACATTATTAATTTTTATGGCAGTGGATTACATTAGCGGACTTATTGTTGCAGGTGTATTCAGAAAGAGCGAAAAGACAAAGTCAGGCGGACTTGAAAGCAGAACAGGTTGGAAAGGCCTTTGCAGAAAAGGAATGACATTGGCTTTCGTTCTGATAGCTTATCGATTAGACTTGATGATTGGGTCTAATTACATTAAAGACTGCGTGTGTATTGGCTTTGTTTTAAATGAATTAATCTCCATAGTTGAGAATGCGGGATTGATGGGGTTGCCTGTTCCGGCAGTAATTGCAAGAGCTATTGATTTACTCCAAACAAAAGCAGATGAGGGTGGTGGATTGAATGAAAATTCTTGAAAAGATAGCGAATAAATTTAATTACCAGAAGAGTTCTATTAAAAGAAAGATTGAGTTCATAGTCGCACATTACTCAGCCGGTACAAAAGATACAACACAAAACGAGCTAGATTACTTTGCCAGGGAGAATGTAGGAGTTTCAGCTCACGACTTCGTAGACGATTTCTCGGTGGGACACTCGGTACCATATAACGATGTAGCTTTTCACTGTGGAGTGGACTATTCAAACGGAAAAGCTCCTTACTGGGGAAAGTGTACAAACTACAATTCTATCGGAATTGAGATGTGTGCTCTAAAGGATGACAAGATTTTAGATCTAAGAAATCCTACTATCAAAAATACAATTGTTCACACAAAAGATTTAATGAAAAAGTACGGAATTGATGCTGATCATGTAGTTCGTCATTATGATGTTTGCGGAAAAGAGTGCCCGGCTCCACTAGTAAAAGATGCAGCTGCTTGGAAATGCTTCAAGTATAACTTGCAGACACCTTTCAAAGTAAAGACTACTAAAGAGGGAGTAAAAGCCTATTCTAAGATTGGCGGAGCAGTGGTAGACAAGTTCAAGCTAGGAAAGAAGATAACGATAACAGAAGTATATCTCCAAAACGAACATCTTTATGCGAAGTCAAAAAAAGGTATATTCTTCAGGTTGAAATATACTAAGAAATTAGTCACGAGATAAACACGAGATAATCACAAGATAACACGAGATAAGGCACCGGGAATAATCCTAGTGCCTTTTTTGTGTCAAAAAAAGTTGCAAAAAAGTTGCATTTTGTGTTAAAAGTTGCATAATTAACATTAAAATTAAAGAATTGACAATATTATAATAAGGAAGAAAAACCAATAAATTAAGAGAATCCTTGTTTTATGGGGATTTGTTAATTTTACCTTAAATGGGTTCAAGTCCCATCGTCTGCATCAAAGAGTCCTTACTTTTTAGGGACTCTTTTTTGTTTCATAGGAAAGTTCTTTGAACTTCCCCATGAAATAAAAATGCTCCGCAAGGATGCGCAGCTCGCGGAGATGTATTTATGTTAGACAGATTCACAAAATTCCATCAAGAATTTCAAGAGAATACTTAAATATTGGGGGTATAAAAAGAAATTAGAAAAATATCAAAAATAAATTAAAAAAAGTGTTGACATATTTTGATAATGCTGATAATATATATCTTGCGTCAAGCAAAACAGTGATGCATGCGGAAGTGTCGGAACTGGCAGACGAGCAAGACTAAGGATCTTGTGCTGGCAACAGCGTGTGGGTTCAAGTCCCATCTTCCGCATTGAAAAGAAAGACCTAGGAAATAATCCTAGGTCTTTCTTTTTCATACCGAGGAGTCCCTTGAACCCATGGGTTCAAGGTCTCCTCGGTATGAATGTCTCGTCGGTCGGTTCGGTGGGAAAAAGGTCGGCACAAAAATGGTCCATAAGCCCTTTTTTTTATACACTTTTTTGTGGTATCAAAATAGAAATTGTGGTAAGATACTTATATAAAGTTGGGGCTTTACGCCATTTTGGAATGGAGCCTTCGACGAACTTGGATTCTTGGAGAGAGCATTCTTGATTGTGAGGTGAACGGATTGAATATTAGAGAACAATCAGAAGCAATTGAAAAGCAGATATTGAGTCCTTATGCTGCACTCAGCTGTAACAGTCAGGGAAGGGACCGAGAAGAAGAACAGTGTGATATGAGAACCATTTATCAGAGAGACAGGGACAGGATTATACACTGTAAGGCTTTCAGAAGATTAAAACATAAAACACAGGTTTTTTTGGCTCCTCAGGGTGACCACTACAGGACCCGCCTGACACATACTCTTGAGGTGGCACAGATTGCCAGATCTATTTCAAAAGCTCTCAGACTTAATGAAGATTTGACTGAAGCAATAGCCCTCGGACATGACCTTGGACATACTCCTTTTGGACATGCAGGAGAGGACGCGCTCAATCAGGTTTGTTCATTTGGATTTAAACATTATGAACAGAGCATCAGAGTAGTTGAAGTTTTAGAAAATGCAGGAGAGGGACTTAATCTTACAAAAGAAGTCAGAGATGGAATACTTAATCACAAGACTTCTGGTAATCCGTCTACATTGGAGGGACAGGTAGTCAGACTGTCTGATAAGATAGCGTATATAAATCATGATATAGATGATGCCATTAGAGGGCATATTATTACAGAGGATGATATTCCCGATAAGTACAGTTCAGTACTTGGTGATACTACTAAAAAAAGACTGGATACTTTGATTAGAGATATTGTTATGAACAGTAAAGAAAAGTCTGAGATTCTTATGTCTGAAGAGGTTGAAAAGGCAATGATGGAACTTAGGGTTTTTATGTTTGAATATGTATATACTAATCCTAAAGCGAAGGCAGAGGAAATTAAGGCAAAAGAGATGATTAAACAGTTGTTTGGTTATTATATGAAACATATTGATGAATTGCCAAATGAGTTTATTTATCTCATTAACGAGAGAGGACAGGGAGAAGAGAGAAGTGTCTGTGATTATATCGCAGGCATGAGTGATCAGTATTCTGTCGAGAAGTTTAAAGAGATTTATGTGCCGAAGGCTTGGAAGTTTTAATTTATAATGAAGGGACGATAATATGTTTTTTCCGGATGAATTAATAGAAGACATTAGAATGAAAAATGATATCGTAGATGTCATTGGTGGATATGTAAAACTCAAGAAACAGGGAAGTACCTATTTTGGACTGTGTCCGTTTCACAATGAAAAATCACCGTCATTTTCGGTGACGCCTTCCAAGCAGATGTATTACTGCTTCGGATGTGGCGAAGGTGGAAATGTAATCACCTTCATTATGAAGTACGAGAATTACAGTTTCGTGGAAGCGGTCGAGATGCTTGCAGAGAAAGCAGGCGTGGAGCTTCCAAAGGCCGAGTACTCAAAAGAAGCAAAAGAGCGAGCAGACTTGAGAAAGGCGATTCTGGAGGCAAATAAAGAGGCTGCCAAGTATTACTACCATATGTTGAAAACAGAACATGGAAGTATGGCATACAGATACCTCAGGGGAAGAGATTTGTCAGATGAGACTATCACAAGATTTGGCCTTGGATATTCAGATAAAGTTAGCAGCGATTTATACGCATATATGAAAAATAAAGGATTTCAGGATAATATCCTAAAGGAGACAGGACTTTTTACTTACGACGAGAGAGGTGTGGTTGATAAGTTTTTTAACAGAGTTATGTTTCCTATTATGGACGTAAACAACAGGGTTATTGCTTTTGGCGGAAGAGTTATGGGAGACGGAAAACCGAAATATCTCAATTCTCCTGAAACAAAAGTTTTTGATAAGAGTAGGAACTTGTATGGACTCAATGTGGCTAGAACCTCTAGGAAAAACTATCTTTTGATATGTGAGGGGTACATGGATGTGATATCTTTGCATCAGGCAGGTTTTAATAACGCTGTTGCAGCCCTTGGAACATCCTTTACATCAGGACATGCATCATTGATAAAAAGATACGCAAAAGAAGTGGTTCTTACATTTGACAGCGACGAGGCAGGAAAGAAGGCTGCCATGAGAGCAATCCCTATACTAAAGGGGGCAGGCATTGCGGTAAAGGTTCTTGATATGAAACCGTACAAAGATCCGGATGAGTTTATCAAGGCGTTAGGACCACAGGCTTATGAGGAGAGAATCAATAATGCCACAAACTATTTCGTGTTTGAAGTGGGGCAGATAATGCAACAATATGATCTTACTGATCCCCAGGGTAAAACGGATTTTCACAATCAGGTGGCGCAGATGCTTTTAGAATTTCCCGATGAGATTGAGCGAATCAATTATATAGAAGCGGTATCGGGAATTTATGGAATACCAAAAGATGCCCTTGACAAATTAGTAAAAAGGAAGGCGTTAACTTACACGCCGGGAAGTGAGAAGACGAAGAGTCCTGAAGAAATCAACAAAGTTAAAAAAATAGCGGAAGACGGTACGCTCAAAGCACAAAAAATACTTATAACATGGATTATAGAGGAACCGGAATTGTTTAGTGTTGTGAGCGAGTATATTTCCCCTGAAGACTTTGTAGATCCTTTTTACCGCGAAGTGGCAGAAATATTTTGGAAACAACTGAAGAACGGAGAGGTTAATCCTGCAAAGATAATAGATCATTTCGTCAGCGAGGAAGAACACAAAAAAGCGGCGGGATTATTTAATTCACCTTTGAGCGATAAATTGACGTTGAGTGAGAAAGAGAGAGCACTCAATGATACAATTTTAAAAATAAAGAAGAACAGTTTGGATTATCAGGCGGCAAATGCCAAAGATATAGCACAGATGCAAAAGATTATTGTGGAACAGACTAAACTGCAAAAGATTTATATCAGATTGTAGTTGTAGTTCGAACAGTTAAAATAAGAGTCGGAGGCGCTTATGGGTAGGAAAAAGAAAGAAACGGAAATGGTTAAAGAAATTGAGAACTCAGAAGTTGAAGAAACTGTCGAAATGGATGATTATGAATTCGAACATATGAAACCTCAGGAAGAGGAATTGCTTGAGATTGAGGAAGAGTTCGAAGATGACGAAAGTGATTCTTATGATTTCGACGGCGAAATAGCCAATATCGAAGTTGGAGATTCGGTAAAGATGTATCTGCGTGCAATTGGTCAGTACAAATTACTTGATGCCAACGAAGAAGTTGAACTCGCAAAGAAAATTGAGAAGGGAAAGTTTGCGCGAATTTTCCTTGAAAAAGCAGATGGAATTGAATCGGAATACACACTTGAATATGATCAGGGCGGAGAAATTATGGATTATATCAAGGAAACATTTGGGGACAATCCTATTCCGGAAAAGATTAAGAAGGGTAAAAAACTCACAGAGAAAGACAAAAAAGAACTTGTGGGTTATACTCTTGAGGGTGAGGATGCAAAACGTCAGCTTGTAAATGCAAATCTGCGTCTTGTGGTAAATAACGCAAAAAAATACAAATCAAATAAGACCATGACTTTCCTGGATTTGATTCAAGAAGGAAATATCGGTCTTATGAAGACGGCGGATAAGTTTGATTACAGAATGGGACACAGGTTCAGTACCTATGCTACATGGTGGATAAAACAGGCTATCACCAGATCTCTTATGGATCAGGACAGAAATATCAGAATTCCTGTTCATTTACAGGAATCTTTATCAAAGTTAAATAAAGCTTCAAAGAAACTGATTCAGGAACTCGACAGAGATCCGTCTGTTGAAGAGGTTGCAAAAGAAGCAGAGATGTCTCTCTCAAAAGCTAAAGAATTGTACAGATATATGCAGGATACAGAGTCTTTGGACAAGCCTGTGGGAGAGGAAGAAGATACTAACAGAGGGACACTTATCTCAGATGAAAAAGCGGTTATGCCGGATGAAAATGCGGTTAATATCGGTTTGCATGATGATCTTGAGAGGATTATGGAGACTCTTGATGTCAGAGAGAAGAAGATTATTTCAGAGCGTAACGGCTGGAATGATGGCAAAATCAAGACTCTTGAGGAGATAGGTGAAGAACTGGGAATAACAAGAGAAAGAGTAAGACAGATAGAATCAAGAGCAATGCGCAAACTTAAAAACAAAGCGTACAGAATGGATTTGGAGTCTTATTTGAAGGATTAGCATAAATGAAATTATCAAAGAGACTTGAAGCAGTTGCAAATATGATATCGCCGGGAGGCGTCATAGCAGATATAGGAACAGACCATGGGTATGTTCCTATTTATCTTATAGAAAAAGGGATGTTCGAAAAAGCCTATGCGGCAGACATTAACAAAGGTCCCATAGAGCGGGCAGAAGAACATATCAGAGAATGTGGATTGTCAGATAAGATTACTACGGTACTCAGCAATGGTATGGAAAAACTTGGCGGAAAAAACATCAACAAAGTTATTATAGCCGGAATGGGAGGAGAATTAATCTGTAAAATTCTTGATAATTCCCCGATTATAAGCGAACTTGATGAGATGGTTTTGTCGCCTCATTCGGACATTTACAAAGTGAGAAAAAAAATACTCGAAAAGAATTTTAGAATTGCCGATGAGAAAATGATTAAGGATGCAGGGAAGTACTACATAATTATCAATACTGTAAAATGTAAAGATAGAGATGAGTATGATGAATTTGAGCTCATGTACGGCAGAAAATTATTCGAGAATAAAGATAAGATATTTTTTGAATATCTTACAGGCAAACTTGATAAATATAATAGTATATTGGATGGACTTGGAAACACGGAATCTGCAAATGTCAAAAAGGAAGAATTGGCAATCAAAATCAGAAATTGTCAAAAGGCCATCAATAAGTTGAAAGGAAATGAAATATGATAGTTACTTACAAAGGAACAAAAAAGGAATACGCACCGGGAACCATTATTGAAGATATTGCAAAAGAGTATCAGGATGAATATGAATATGATATTCTTCTTGCGGAGAGAGACGGTTCTTTGTGTGAACTTTCAAAAGAGATAAAAGAAGATTGCACATTAGATTTTGTTATGGCAAACACAAGCTGTGGAAATTCTACATACAAAAGAAGCGCAACTTTGATTATGCTGAAAGCGTTTTATAAAATTGTCGGTAGAGAAAAGCTTCAGGGAATTTCAATACAGTTCTCCATTAGTAAAGGGTATTTCTGTACTATCAACGGAGATGTTGAAGTGACAGATGAATTACTCAAAAGTGTAGAAGCTGAGATGAAGAGACTTGTAGAGAAAGCGATACCAATTAACAAAATAACTATCCATTTGGATGAAGCAAAGAAAAAGTGTGCAGAGTATGGAATGCATGAAAAGGTTCATCTTTACAAATACAGAAGATCGTCCGGAGTTAATATGTACGAACTTCAGGGATTTGAGGATTACTATTACGGATATATGGTTCCAAATACTTCATACATCAAATATTTTAAACTGTTTAAGTATGATGATGGTTTTGTAATTCAGCTTCCAACCAAAGAGCATCCTACAGAAATTCTTCCGTTTGATCCAAAGAGAAAAATATTCCAGGCATTAAAGGAGGCTACAATTTGGGGCAGGGAACAGGGAGCACCAAATGTGGGAGCTGTTAATGACAGAATTGTAGAGGGAGAGATTAATAATCTTATGCTCGTGCAGGAGGCGTTTCAGGAGAAAAAACTTGCAGAGCTTGCGGAGACTATTTCAAAGAGAAAAAATGTTAGATTTATTATGATTGCCGGCCCTTCGTCTTCGGGCAAGACAACAACCTCCCACAGATTGTCGATTCAACTTCTTGCAAAAGGATTGAAACCAATTCCAATTCCGGTTGACAATTATTTTGTCAATAGGGAAGATACACCAAAAGATGAGAACGGCGAATTAGATTATGAAGTGCTTGAGGCGTTGGATGTTGAATTGTTCAATGAACATATGAAGAGGCTTTCGAGAGGAGAGAGGGTTGAACTTCCGGAATTCAATTTTTTGACGGGAAAGAGAGAATATCATGGAAATTATCTTCAGTTAAAAGAAAATGATGTTTTAGTTATTGAAGGTATCCACTGTCTTAACAGTGCTATGTCATATTCCATACCTGAAGATCAGAAGTTTAAGATTTATATAAGTGCCCTGACTCAGCTGAATATTGATGAGCATAACAGAATTGCTACATCAGACCTCAGACTCCTTAGAAGAATTGTAAGAGATGCAAGAACCAGAGGGAACAGTGCTACAGATACTATCGGAATGTGGCATCTGGTTAGAAGGGGAGAAGAAAATAATATCTTCCCTTATCAGAATGTTGCGGATGCGGTATTCAATTCAGCACTTATCTATGAGATACCGGTTTTGAAGCAATATGCAGAACCGTTGCTCTTCAGTGTTGAGAAGAACACAAAGGAGTATTATGAAGCAAAGAGACTGCTCAAGTTCTTAAACTATTTCCTCGGGGTTCCGTCAGACAGTGTGCCAAAGAATTCAATCTTAAGAGAGTTCATTGGAGGCAGTTGTTTCAAAGTTTGATGTATAGTATTGGTGTTAACACCGGGTGGCTGTAATAAAGTGATTGCGAAATAAAACAAAATCGTATACAATAAAAAGTCGAGTAGGACAGGTGATCGCAGCTGCTATTGCCGAAAGGACGCAGGTGAGGAAAGTCCGGGCTTCATAGGGCAGGATGCCAGATAACGTCTGGTGGAGGTGACTCCCAGGAAAGTGCAACAGAAATATACCGCCATATTTATATGGTAAGGGTGGAATGGCAGTGTAAGAGACTACCGCCTTTCTGGTAACAGAAAGGGCACATGTAAACCCCATCCGAAGCAAGACCGAACAGAGAGCGTAAGGTGGCCCGCCTGCTTTCGGGTAGGTCGCTTGAGTCTGTTGGCGACAACAGATCTAGATAGATGATCATCCACGACATAACCCGGCTTATCGTTCTACTCATAAAAAGTGTTCATTTCAAAAAGTGAAATGAACACTTTTTTATTTGAAAAAAATATGTGCTGTAATTAGTTTGGCAGAAGTGTAATCTACGACTGAGATAAAACTTACGATGAATTCCAAATCAAGAACGCCGAGAATGTTCTTGAAATAAAAATATCTGAATATACTTAATTGAAAATAGAATATAGGAGAATGTGTTGGGGAGAATTAAAAAAATAGCGGTAGGACTGTGCACTTCGGTGATTTGTTCGCTTATTCTGGCTGTGGCTGATGCTGTGTTGATGCTTGAATTTAACCTTAAAGAGTCTGCGCTTGTAATTGTAATCGGGATAACATATTTCTTATCCTGTTTTCTGGGAGGGTTTGTCTCCGGGAGAATGTCGGATTCGAAAAAATACATCGGTGGCCTGTGTTGTGGAGTAATGTATTTTACAGTGTTAGTTTTGATATCGGCGCTAATACCGGGGAGAAGCGAGATGGATGTAATGCGTGCTGTCGGATGTATGGTTATTTGTATATTGGGAGGATGTGTAGGAGGAATGGCTTCAACGTAAAAAAACTGTTTGAAAAATGCCTTTGTTGTGCTATAATAGGCAAAGAGTGTTTCTAATGGACAATTAGGGACAAATAAACTAATGGAGGATTATCATGAAACACATTAAAACTTTAACAACAAAAACTTTAAAAGATACTATGAAAAAAGGTGGATGTGGTGAGTGCCAGACATCTTGCCAGTCAGCTTGCAAGACATCTTGTACAGTAGGAAACCAGACTTGCGAAAATAAATAAATTCAATACAAATTATAACTATAACAGAGCCGATGGAAACATCGACTCTGTTATAGTGCGTTAATTTGAATTTGTTTTTTATTAAAATTAAATACGAATTGAAAAGAGGATAAAGAATTGATTCACCAGTATAAAAGCAATGGATACAACATTGTCCTTGATGTAAACAGCGGAGCTGTTCATGTTGTGGATGATATTGTATATGATGTCATTGGGATGTATGAAAACAATGACGAGGCTGCTATTGTTGAAAAGCTCAGCTCCACTTATGACGAGGCGGAGATTAAAGAGGTTTTGGAAGAAATAGCAGAATTGAAAGATGATGGACAATTATTTACCGAAGATATATATGAGCCATATATCGATGGCCTGAAAGATAGAGAAACTGTTGTTAAGGCTTTATGCCTTCACATTGCACATGATTGTAATCTTGCGTGCAAATACTGCTTCGCTGAAGAGGGAGAGTATCACGGAAGAAGAGCTCTTATGAGTTTTGAGACAGGAAAGAAAGCACTTGATTTTCTTGTAAAAAATTCAGGCAAGAGAGTTAATCTCGAAGTCGATTTCTTCGGTGGAGAGCCTTTAATGAATTGGGATGTTGTAAAACAACTTGTCGAGTACGGACGTTCTTTAGAGAAACCGTATAATAAAAAGTTCAGATTCACACTTACCACAAACGGCGTATTACTCAATGATGAGATAATGGAATACGCTAACAAAGAAATGTCAAATGTGGTTTTGAGTCTTGACGGTAGAAAAGAAGTAAACGACGAGATGAGACCATTCAGAAATGGTAAGGGAAGTTATGATTTGATAGTTCCTAAGTTCCAAAAACTTGCTGAAAGCAGAAATCAGAACAATTATTATGTAAGAGGAACATTTACAAATCAGAATATAGACTTTTCAGAAGATGTCAAACATTTTGCGGATCTTGGTTTCAAGCAGATGTCAATTGAGCCTGTTGTAGCATCAGAAAGTGAAAAGTATGCTATAAGCGAGGCTGACCTTCCTAGAATTATGGAAGAATACGACAAACTCGCGCTTGAGTACATAAAGAGACACAAAGAGGGAAGAGGATTTAACTTTTTCCACTTTATGATTGATCTTACTCAGGGACCTTGCGTGGCAAAGAGATTGTCGGGCTGCGGATCCGGAACAGAATATTTGGCGGTTACACCATGGGGTGATTTGTATCCATGTCATCAGTTTGTGGGAAATGAAGATTTCCTTCTTGGAAATGTAGATGAAGGTGTTGTCAGAGATGACATTGTTGCTCAATTTAAGAATTGTAATGTCTACTCAAAAGAAAAATGCAAAAATTGTTTTGCAAAATTCTATTGTAGCGGCGGCTGTGCAGCAAATTCATACAACTTCCACGGAACAATCAACGATGCTTATGACGTTGGATGTGAAATGCAAAGAAAAAGAGTTGAGTGCTCTATAATGATAAAAGCGGCTTTGAACGATGAAGAGTAGTCGCTTAATAAAGAGGAAAGAGGTTTTAAACAATGAAAAAAATGACTAAGACAAAGGGGATTGTATACTTTGTAGTATCAGCACTTATTATTGTGCTCTTAGGACTCCTTGTAGTTAACGGAACTCCAAACTGGAAATGGCTTGGAAAATGGAAACAGAGTGGAAACGCAGGAAACATCAAACTCGGTCTTGACTTAGAGGGTGGTGTAAGTGTTACATATAAAGTTTCAGAAGACAATGGTAAATGGACAGAGCAGAATCTTGCAGATACAAGATCTAAACTTGAGCAGAGAATTCATGACTTCAGTAATGAAGCTACTGCTTACAAAGAGGGTGAAGACAGAATTACTGTAGAAATCCCTGGTGAGACAGACATTCAGTCAGTTCTTGACAGACTTGGTGCAACAGGTGAACTTTATTTTTGTACTAAACTTGCTGACGGTGCTAATGTTGAAGTTGAAGGACATGAGACAATCTCACTTGAAGAAGGTGCATATGTAGGAACATACGAAGTATGGCTTACAGGTGAAGAAGTGGCAGATGCTCAGGGTGTTATGGATACAAATGAGAAGACTAAAGCTTCGGAAGCTATCGTTTCACTTAAGTTTTCTGAAGCCGGAAGAGAAGCCTTTGCTAACATGACTACAGCTCATAACGGAGATCAGACATTTATCATTTATGATAAGGATGTAATCAGTGCTCCTACAGTACAGAATGCTATCACAAACGGTGAGGCAAGAATTACAGGAATGTCTGACCTTGAAGAAGCAAAAGCTCTTGCTACAGGTATCAGAAATGGTGCTCTTGATCTTAAACTTGAGAGAATCAGTTCAAAGGTTGTAAGTGCTCAGCTTGGTTCAGATGCATTGGCAAAGAGTGTTAAGGCAGGTATCATTGGTATCTTACTTATCATCCTTTTCTTACTCTGCGTTTACAGAATTCCTGGTATCGCAGCAGGATTTGCACTTATCTCATATACAGAATTAATTATGCTTGTATTAAATGCATATGACATTACATTAACACTTCCTGGTATCGCAGGTATTATTCTTGGTATCGGTATGGCGGTTGATGCCAACGTTATCATCTATGCACGTATCAGAGAAGAAATTGCAAAGGGCAAGACAGTTAAGAGTGCAATCAAACTTGGTTTTGAAAAAGCTACATCAGCAATCGTTGACGGTAACATTACTACATTTATCGCAGCATTAATTCTTATCTGGAGAGGTTCAGGTTCAGTTAGAGGATTTGGACAGACTCTTGCAATAGGTATCGTTATTTCAATGTTTACAGCCTTAGTTGTATCTAGAGGAATTGTTTGGTTCCTTTACTACATGGGATTTGATACAGAAAAATTCTACGGAAAAGAAGAAGAAAAGAAACCAATCGACTTTATTTCAAAGAGATTTATCTGTTTTGCAGTATCAGCAGCTTGTGCTGTAGCAGGTGTTGCAGCAATGGGTATCAACTCCGGTGCAGGAAAAGATGCATTCTACTTTAGTATTGAATTTGCAGGTGGTACATCTACAGCAGTTGAATTCAACAGTAAAGTTGATGTTGATAAGTTAAATAAAGAAATTGTACCTGCAATCGAGAAAGAACTCGGTATCAGTGGTGTACAGAGTCAGATTGACAGAGAAACAGGATTAGTTACATTCAAGACAGCAGCTCTCGATGAAGAAAAAACACAGAAATTAAGAGATCTCTTAGTTAAGAGTTATGATGCTAAAGATGCAGAGGATAACTTCTTACCTGAATTCATCAGTGGTACAGTAAGTAAAGAAATGAGAACAAATGCAGTTCTTGCAACTATTGTTGCTACAATCTGTATGCTTATCTACATCTGGTTCAGATTTAAAGATATCAGATTCGCTGGATCTGCTGTATTAGCGTTAATCCATGACGTATTCCTTGTAGTTGCTTTCTATGCAATCTCAAGAACACTTGTTGGAACAAACTTTATCGCATGTCTTTTGACATTGGTAGGTTACTCAATCAATGCAACAATCGTTATCTTTGACCGTATCAGAGAAAACAAGGCTGTTATGAAGAGAACAGATGATATTAAAGACATTGTAAATATGAGTATTACTCAGACACTTACAAGATCTATTTATACATCACTCACAACATTCGTAATGGTATTCATGATTTATATCATGGGTGTATCATCAATTCAGGACTTCACATTACCTCTTATGGTAGGTATTATCGTAGGTGGATACTCATCAGTATTCCTTACAGGTTCTATCTGGTACATGTTTGTTGCTAAAAAATATGCAGCTAAAAAATAATTAAAATACTAAATAAATTGTAATTTAGGTAGGGCGGTGTCATTTATTGGTGCCGCCCTACCTAATACTTTCAAGAAGAAATTGTGTGAGGAGTAGTAATGCATAAAGAAAAATGGCGTATAAGAGCTAAAAAAGCAGATTTTTTTGAGATTGGTAAAAAATATAATATCAGTCCAATCATTGCCAGGATAATTCGCAACAGAGATGTTGTGGGTGACGATAATATAAATATGTATTTAAACGGAACTCTTGATATGATGCATTCTCCGTGGTTATTCAAAGATATGGACAAGGCAGTCGATTTGTTGTCCATAAAAATTATCCAGAACAACAAAATACGCATTATCTGTGATTATGATATTGACGGTATTTGCTCCGGATATATTCTTCTTGATGCATTCAGATTTCTTGGAGCTGATGTAGATGTTGTTGTTCCCCACAGAATAGAAGACGGCTACGGGATTAATGAACAGCTTATCGAAAAGGCATATGAAGACGGTATTGACACCATTGTTACATGCGACAATGGAATAGCGGCATATAATGCCATAGAATTTGCAAAAAGTAAGGGGATAAGTGTCGTTATTACAGATCATCACGAAGTTCCTTTCGAGATGGATGGAAATACTAAGAGATATATTATTCCAAATGCAGATGCGGTAATTGATCACAAGCAGACGGACTGCTCATATCCATGCAAGGACTTATGCGGTGCCATGGTTGCTTTTAAACTGGTTGAAGCATTGTTTGAAAATAGAGGGATCGGGAAAAATACTGTTATGAAGTATCTTCAGTTTGGAGCAGTTGCAACAATCGGAGATGTGGTTCCTCTTGTGGAAGAAAACAGGGTTATTGTTAAGTATGGACTTCAGATGCTGAGGAAAAGTGACAATATAGGAATAAATGCACTAATCAGTCAATGCAATATAAATAAAGAACTACTTAACAGCTATCATATCGGATTTATCATAGGGCCATGTCTCAATGCCAGCGGAAGACTTGATACTGCTAAAAAAGCAATCAATCTTCTTATGAGCACTGATGCGGAAAAGGCAAATCTTTTAGCTTGCGAACTTAAGAAACTGAACGATGAGAGAAAGACACTTACAGAGCGGGCGACGGAGAAGGCTAAGTTAATTGCAAAAGACATGAATGAAAAAGTGCTGGTAATCTATCTTGAAGATTGTCATGAGAGTATAGCAGGTATTGTGGCAGGGAGAATAAGAGAAACTTTCAATAAGCCTACATTGGTCCTGACAAAGACTGAAAACTGTGTTAAAGGTTCCGGAAGATCAACTGAAAACTATGATATGTTTGAAGAAATGTCAAAAGTTAAAGATTTATTTCTTAAATTCGGAGGGCATAAAATGGCTGCCGGATTGTCACTGGAAGAAAAAAATGTAGATGAGTTGAGAAGAAGATTAAATGAACTTTGCTCACTTACTGACGAAGATTTAGTGCCGGTAGTTTGGATTGACACTGAACTTCCGGTTGATTATATTACATACGATTTTATAGAACAGCTTTCGGTAGTTGAACCTTTTGGCATGGGCAATGAAAAGCCGGTGTTTGCGGCAAGAAATCTTAAAGTCTTAAGCATGGCTTTATTTGGCAAAGAAGGAAATGTCTTTAAGTTTAAACTTGAAGCAGAGGGCGGAACCAGAATAGAAGGAATATGTTTTAACAAAACCCAGTATGTGGTAAATGTCATAAATGAAAAATTCGGAAATGATGAACTTAAAAAGGCCATGAGAGGACTTGATAATGACATTGTTTTGAATGTTGTATATTATCCTTCGATAAATGAATATAACGGAATGAAGAGTTTGCAGATGGTTATTAACCATATAGCATAAGATAAACTTGATAAAATAACGATTTTACAATATTATATACTATATAATTTTCTATACTCAGGAGGAAAAAATGAAAAAGATTGAGGAATACGTTAGAGCGATACCAGATTTCCCGGAAAAAGGTATTATTTTTAGAGATGTTACATCTGTAATTGGTGATAAAGATGGGTTTAAACTCGCAATAGATGAGTACTCAAAAATCCTTGATAATATGGAATTTGATGTGATTGCAGGACTTGAAGCAAGAGGATTTATATTTGGTGCACCACTTGCATATAATTACAATAAACCTTTTGTACCTGTAAGAAAGAAGGGAAAACTTCCATGTGAGACAATTACAGAAAAGTACGATTTGGAATATGGCTCTGCAGAAATTGAAATGCATGTTGACGCCATTAAACCTGGACAGAAAGTAGTTATTATTGATGATTTAATCGCAACAGGAGGAACTATTGAGGCTTCAATTAAACTTATAGAGAGACTGGGAGGAGAGGTTGCAGGTTGCGTATTTCTCATTGAGTTAGAAGGATTGAACGGAAGAGCAAAGCTTGACGGATACAGAGTAGAGTCTGTTATCAGCTATGAAGGAGCATAAAAAGAGCTTTTTGTAATTTATTACAGTTGATAAATGATATGGAGATGATGCTAAATGAGCGAAAATCATAAGTTAGATACTAAAATTGAAAGACATGGCGTGACTCCTATGCCTCAGGATACAAGAGGCCCTGAAGAGTTATACGATATTCTTATATCAACAATCAAAAAATATCATCCGTCAGGAGATGTTTCACAGATTGAAAAAGCATATAAGATGGCACGTATTGCACATGGAGACCAGAGAAGAAAATCCGGGGAGCCATATATAATTCATCCGCTTCACACGGCTATTATTCTTGCTGAACTTGAACTCGATAAAGAGACAATTATTGCAGGTTTACTTCATGATGTTTTAGAGGACACCTATGTGACCAAGGAACGCATGATAGAAGAGTTTGGAGCCGAGGTAACGGAACTTGTTGATGGAGTTACTAAACTTACAAAACTTAATTATGATTCTGACAAGGTTGAAGAGCAGGCTGAAAATCTGAGAAAGATGTTTTTAGCTATGGCAAAGGATATCAGAGTTATCCTTATAAAATTGGCCGACAGACTTCACAATATGAGAACACTTCAGTTTATGAAGCCGGAAAAACAGAGAGAAAAAGCAAGGGAGACTATGGATATTTATTCTCCAATTGCAAACAGACTCGGTATTTCCAAAATCAAAATCGAGCTGGACGACTTGGCTTTAAGATATCTTGAACCTGAAAAGTATCAGGAGCTTGTAGATAAAGTTCACGAGAGACTTGAGCACAGAGAAGAGTTTATCGCATCGCTTATTGATGAGGTAGGCGGTCACATTGAAAAAGCAGGTATAAAGGCTACAATAGACGGAAGAGTTAAGCATTATTTCAGTATTTACAAAAAGATGGTAAATCAGCATAAGACATTTGATCAGATTTACGATGTCTTTGCTGTTAGAATTATAGTAGATTCAGTAATGGAATGTTACGGTGCATTAGGTGTTATCCATGAAAAGTACACACCGATTCCGGGTAGATTCAAGGATTACATTGCAATGCCAAAACCAAATATGTACCAGTCACTTCACACTACACTTATCGGACCAAACGGTATGCCTTTTGAAATTCAGATAAGAACGTATGAGATGCACAGAACGGCTGAGTACGGTATCGCAGCTCACTGGAAATATAAGGAAAATATTTCAGGTGAAGGCAACAACGAAGAGCAGAAGTTAAGTTGGCTTCGTCAGATTCTTGAGTGGCAGAGAGACATGTCTGACAATAAAGAGTTCCTTAATCTCTTAAAAGATGATTTGAACCTTTTCTCGGAAAATGTATACTGCTTTACACCTAACGGAGATGTTAAGAATCTTCCTACAGGTTCTACACCAATCGATTTTGCATACAGTATTCACAGCGCTGTGGGTAACAGAATGGTTGGCGCCAGAGTAAACGGAAAGATGGTAAATATCGATTACAAACTTCAAAACGGAGACAGAATCGAGATTATAACATCCCAAAACTCAAGAGGTCCGAGTATGGATTGGCTTAAGATTGTCAAGAGCACTCAGGCTAAAAACAAAATAAATCAGTGGTTTAAACAACTCTCTAAAGAGGATAATATCATAAAAGGTAAGGAGTTATTAGATAAATACTGCAAGACTAAAGCAGTTAATTTACCTGATATATTAAAACCGGAATTTGTAGAAAAGGTAATGAACAAATACGGTTTCAGAGATTGGGATACACTTCTTGCCACAATAGGTCACGGAGGACTCAAGGAAGGCCAGATTGTCAATAAGCTTATTGAAGAGTACGACAAGGTAAACAAAAAGGTTGTTACCGATGAGAGTGTTATTGAGAGTGTGGAGGAAGCGTCAAAGAACAGACCTTCCAAAACTTCATTTAAGAGTGGCATCGTAGTTGAAGGTATGGATGATGTGGCAGTTAGATTTTCTAAGTGTTGCAGTCCACTTCCGGGAGATGAGATTATTGGTTTTGTTACCAGAGGAAGAGGCGTTTCAATCCACAGAACTGACTGTGTTAATATCATGAATCTTCCTGATATAGACAGAGCCAGACTTATTGAAGCTACATGGGCTAAAAAGGCAAATGAAGAAAATGAAAAATATCTTGCAGAGATTATCATTTACTCTGAAAACAGAGTGGGTATCCTTGCGGATGTTTCAAAAATATTTACTGAAAAGAATATTGATATCACCAGTCTTAATTGTCGAATCAGTAAGACTGGAACTGCATCAATCTCAGTTTCATTCCAGATTCAGGGCGTGGAAGAATTATCTAAACTTATAGATAAGATTAAGATGATTGACAGTATTATTGATATTGAGAGAACAACAGGCTGATAAGCCGTTGGTCTTTTGATAATATATGAGAGGTATATATGGCAAAAATAGAAATTTTACAGATGAGAGTTGGCGAACTGGTTGAAAACTGCTACGTTTGTGCGAACAAAGATACAAAAGAATGTTTCATTGTGGATCCGGGCGACAATGCCAGGTTAATCAATCTTCGCATGGAACAAAACGGCTATAAACCGGTAGCAATTCTTCTTACACACGGGCATTGGGATCACATTGGTGCAGCCAAAGAACTCAAAAAAAAGCACAATATCCCTATAATAGCTTCCGCAGCGGAGGATAAGGTGCTTAGTGATCCTAGAGTAAATCTCTCAGCTATGTTTGGAATGCCTACAATGATAAAGGCAGATGAGTTTGTAAATGATGGACAGGTTATTGAAATTGCCGGTTTATCTGTAAAGGTTATTCTGACACCTGGACACACCTGTGGCGGTGCATGTTTCTATATTGAGGAAAACGGAGTACTCTTTAGTGGAGATACACTTTTTTCCTGCAGTTACGGAAGAACAGATTTCCCAACAGGAAGTGCTGCGGCACTTTTCAATTCTATCAAAAATAAACTGTTGGTGCTTCCGGAGGATACCATTGTGTATGCCGGACATATGGAAGCTACTTCTATTGGAAATGAAAGGTTGAATTTTTAATGATAGATATTATTATCGAACCTGCGGACTTTGAGTACGATGTTCAGTCCTTGGTGCAGGCATTTTATCAGGGAGTAGAATTTCAAGTAAATAAAGAAAAAACAGTAAACAGCTCTGAGGACAGAGCTGTTTCTTGTGGTTATACAGATATTGTTATTAAGGTTCAAATTAACACCGACAATTTTCAGATAACATTTGATGACGGTGAGAAAAAGACCATAGATATAGCTGAATGTGATATGTCAGACAGAAGAGAAGCGAAGAATGTCTTAAAAAAACTTTTGTATAAGATATTGTCTCAAAAGACGGGGAAAGACCTGCCTTGGGGAAATCTTACGGGTATAAGACCGGCCAAGATTCCGGCACTTTTGCTTGAACAGGGAAAGGATGAAGAGTATGTCAGAAAATATATGAAAGAGACATATTTGTTGTCCGAGGAAAAAATGAATCTTGCACTTGATATTGCCAAGCGTGAAAATGAAATCCTCGGCAAAATGCCCTACAAAGAAGGCTACAGCCTTTATGTGGGAATACCTTTTTGCCCGACTACCTGTCTGTATTGTTCATTCACATCATATCCTATCACTATGTACAATCATATCACAGACAAATATGTGGATACAGTTATCAAAGAGATGAATTATGTGGGAGAGGCACTAAAGGGGAAAGTACTCAATACCGTCTATATAGGAGGAGGTACCCCGACTACTCTTAGCGCCACCCAACTTGAAAGATTAATCAAAGCTTTGAAAGAACATTTTGATTTTGAAAATGTTGTGGAGTTTACCGTTGAGGCAGGAAGGCCCGACAGCATCACAAAGGAAAAACTTGATACATTAAAGAAAATGGGTGTGGATAGAATATCCATCAATCCTCAGACTATGAATCAGGAGACCTTAGATACTATCGGACGTTTTCACACGGTTGAAGATGTAGTCGCAAAATTCAAACTTGCAAGAGAATGCGGTTTTGACAATATCAACATGGATTTGATTGTAGGCCTTCCGGGAGAAGATGAAGCTAAGGTCAAAAACACATTGGAACAGATATTAGAACTTAATCCTGACAGTCTTACAGTTCACTCACTGGCGGTAAAAAGGGCTGCAAGACTCAACATTCAGAAAGAAAAGTATGAGAATGTTTTGATGGATAACAACACAGAACTTATGATGATTGCAAAAGAGTATGCCGAAAAAATGAATATGAAACCATATTATCTGTATCGTCAGAAAAACATGGCGGGAAATCAGGAAAATGTGGGTTACTCGCGAATGGGTTGTGAAGGTATTTACAATATTCTTATGATGGGAGACAAGCAAAACATTGTGGCACTTGGCGCCGGAGCCACCACAAAAATGATGTCAGAGGACAGACTTAGCGCAAAACGTGTGGACAATGTTAAGAATGTTGAAATCTATATGGAAAGAATAGACGAGATGATAGAGCGTAAGAAAAATTATTTCGAGAACAATGAGTTCTACACAAAGTAATTATTTACACCAATAGTTGAGTTGAAATTAATTATTTATGTGTTATCATATAGTAGACAAACAAAAAGCAATAAAAAAGAAGAGATATAAGGAGAATAATTATGGCACTTAGTAAGAAACCTGTTACAGGAATGAAAGATATATTACCTGAGGAGATGAAAATCAGAACTTATGTACAGGATGTTATCAAGAGTACATATGCAGAGTTTGGATTTACACAGATTGAAACACCATGTGTTGAGAATATCAACAACCTCAGCAACAAACAGGGTGGAGAAAACGAGAAACTCATCTTCAAGATTTTAAAGAGAGGTGAGAAACTCAAATTAGATACAGCTGAGACTGAGATGGATGTTGTTGACAATGGTCTCAGATATGACCTTACAGTGCCACTTGTTAGATTCTATTCAAATAATGCAAACAATCTTCCTTCGCCATTCAAGGCATTACAGATGGGAAACGTTTGGAGAGCAGACAGACCACAGAGAGGACGTTACAGACAGTTCATGCAGTGTGACATTGATATTCTCGGCGAACCAAGTAATCTTGCGGAGATAGAATTGATTCTTGCGACAACAACGACTCTTGGCAGACTTGGGTTTAAGAATTTCCAGATTAGAATCAATGAGAGAAGAATCTTAAAAGCTATGGCTGCTTACAGTGGATTTCCTGAAGAAAGCTATGATACAGTATTCATTATTCTTGATAAGATGGACAAGATTGGTCTTGAAGGAGTAAAAGAAGAACTTTTAAAAGACGGTTTTGATCAGGCAGCTATCGACAAATATACAGATTTATTTGTCAATGTTGAGAAAGAATCAAATCCTGTTGCTTATCTTGCTGAGACATTAAAGGGATTCCTTGATGAAGATGTTGAAGAAAACCTTACAGAAATTATTGAGAGTGTAAAAGCTACAAAGGCATCTGACTTTGAGATGGTATTTGATCCTACATTAGTTAGAGGAATGTCTTATTATACAGGAACAATATTTGAGATTGCCATCCCTGAATTTGGCGGAAGCTGCGGTGGCGGTGGACGTTACGACAAGATGGTAGGAAAGTTCACAGGAAATGATGTTCCTGCATGTGGATTTTCTATCGGATTTGAGAGAATCGTACTTCTTCTTATGGAGAGTGGATTCAAAGTTCCTGAAAAGAATGACAGAGTAGTTTACTTAATCGAAAAAGGCGTTAAGGGTGATGCACTCTGCGACGTAATCGCTCAGGCACAAAAAGAGAGAGAAGCAGGTATGAGTGTACTTGTTACCCGTATGAATAAGAATAAAAAATTCCAGAAGCAGAAGTTGATGGAAGAAGGATATGAGAACTTCAAAGAGTTTTACAAAGATTCACTTAAATAAATACAAAGTATTGAGTGGAAATTGGAGTTGTTAGGATGGAATATTTACTGATATATTTGGCAGTGATTAATATAATTGCATTTGCAATGTATGGTATCGACAAATCAAAAGCCGAACACAATAAATGGCGTATCAGCGAGAAGGCATTGATACTGGTTGCAGTGTTTGGAGGAAGCATAGGTGCATACGTCGGAATGCAGGTATTCAGGCACAAAACAAAACATCTCAAGTTTACAATAGGAGTTCCGGTTATATTTGTGTTACAAATTCTGCTTGGGATATTGATTTGGTCAATTTAAATATGATTGCTTTTAAAGGACACTTTGTGAGTGTCCTTTTTTAAAAAATTTGTTTTAAAAAGTACTCTCTTGTGTTAAAGTATAAAAAGGAGTATTTTTCAGACAAGTGTCTGAATTTAATATAAGGAGGTATATTTTTAATGTTTACATTTGATGAAGTTAAGAACGTTGATCCTGAAGTTGCAGCTGCAATACAGCAGGAGAATGACAGACAGCAGTCACACTTAGAGCTTATTGCTTCTGAGAACATTGTTAGTAAGGCAGTTATGGCAGCAATGGGAAGTCAGCTCACAAATAAATATGCTGAGGGATATCCTGGAAAGAGATACTACGGTGGTTGTGAGTACGTTGATATCGTAGAGACACTCGCTATCGAGAGAGCAAAGAAGCTCTTTGGTTGTACTTACGCAAACGTTCAGCCACATTCAGGAGCTCAGGCAAATATGGCTGTATTTTTCGCATTAGTTAAACCGGGTGATACAGTTATGGGTATGAGTCTTGATGCAGGTGGACATCTTACACACGGAAGTAAGGTTAACATGTCAGGAACATATTTCAACATCGTTCCTTACGGAGTAAACGAAGAAGGATTCATCGATTATGATGAAGTATTAAAGCTTGCTAAGGAGTGCAAACCAAAACTTATCGTTTGTGGTGCCAGTGCATATCCAAGAGCAATTGATTTCAAGAAATTCAGAGAAATCGCTGACGAAGTTGGTGCTTTCCTTATGGTAGATATGGCTCACATTGCAGGTTTAGTTGCAGGTGGTAAGCATATGAGCCCAATTCCATATGCTCACGTTACTACAACAACTACACATAAGACACTTAGAGGACCAAGAGGCGGTCTTATCCTTTCAAGTGAAGAATTTGCAACAGAGCACAAGCTTAACAAAGCTATCTTCCCTGGAATTCAGGGCGGTCCTCTTATGCATGTTATCGCTGGTAAGGCAGTATGTTTCAAAGAAGCATTAGAGCCAAGCTTCAAAGAATATGCAGCAAATATCGTAGACAATGCACAGAGCTTCTCTAAGGCATTAGTTGAGAGAGGATTTGATTTAGTATCAGGCGGTACAGACAATCACCTTATGCTTCTTGACCTTAGAAGTAAGAACATTACAGGTAAGGAATTTGAAATTGCACTTGATGCAGCAAATATTACATGTAACAAGAATGCTATTCCAAATGACCCACAGAAGCCAGGTATTACATCAGGTGTAAGACTTGGAACACCTGCAGTTACAACAAGAGGTCTCAATGCAGAAGATATGGTTCAGGTAGCTGAGGCTATGACACTTATCGCTGATGATGCTGCAGCAAACACAGAAAAGGCTAAAGCAATTGTTAAGACACTTACAGATAAGTATCCATTATACGTATAGTTAAAAACAAAGGACGAATATATGAAAAGAAAATTATTTGCTCTTGGTATAGCTTGCGTACTTGTTTTCAGTGTTGGTACTACAGGCTGTAAAAAGAGTGACAATGAAGGGAAAAAAGTAACTTCTGAGTCAGCTAAAAAATCAAATGTCAATATAGTCAAAAGAGTATACAAAGAATTTAAAGAAGACGAGATGGGTCTCTGGGAGTGTGACGGTTTTACCTATCAGTATAAAAAGGAACTGACAGGTGTTTCTCCGGACACTGATGAAGAGATTACATTTGTGACTCTCACAAACGATGATTCTGTTACTTTTGAAAAAGTGTATAAAAGTATGTACTCTTCAAGTGCAGAGGACAGACTTGATGACAGTATGACATTGGTTGTAGAAATTAAATAAATTCAATATTTGTTTTAAATATTATAACCCGAAATTCGTTTTTGAATTTCGGGTTCTTTTTTATTTCATAGGAAAGTTAGCTGAAACATCCGGAATGAATATTTTTTATCGGATTGGTAATGATACATTTATAAAACATAAATTGGAGGTTGATTATGTTAAATGATGATTCGATAAAATTATTGAGAGAATGTGATGCGGGAATTATTATGGGTATTAATTCTCTGAAGGATGTGAGAGATGATATCAAAGATTTTGAACTGGCAGATATAATTGACAACAGCATCGATACTCACAAATTGCTGAAAGAAAAAGTAGAAAAACTCCTTGATGAGAATAATGATGACGGAAAGATGCCAAGTGCCGTTGCAGAGACTATGTCTTGGATGAAGACGAATATAAAACTTATAGCCGACAATACAGATGCTACAGTGGCAGATCTTATTACAGACGGGTGCAGTATGGGAGTTAAGTCAATAAGCAGATACATTAATCAGTACACTAAAGCGGAACCGGTGGCAGTAAGTATAGCTAAGAATTTAAGAGATATCGAAGAAGAATTGGAAATAGAACTGAGAGAATATCTTTGAACTGTAAAAGCCTTTTTGACTATAAAAAGAGTTGTAATGCGGTAAAGCAAGTAGTAATAAAATAAAGAGCTGATGAGTTATAAGTTTAAAAAACTAACTCGTCAGCTCTAATTATTGAAATGGAATATACTATTTGTCAAAATATTTTTTTACATTGTCTAATTTTGATGTCATTGACATAAAAATCATATCTATAAGTGTCAGTGCAACCATTGATTCCACAACTACAACAGCTCTTGGAACAATGATAGGATCGTGGCGCCCGTGAATCTCAACAGGTATGTTTTCCATTGACTTATTGACTGTATTCTGAGTGCTTGCAATAGATGGAGTAGGCTTAATGGCGGCTCTTAAGATAATCTGTGAACCGTCACTGATTCCGCCAAGGATTCCTCCTGCGTGATTGCTTGTCTTTGAAAAAACACCATTTTCATATTTGAATCCGTCATTGTCAGTTAAGCCGGTAGAAGTTGCAACATCAAATCCGTCACCAATTTCAACACCTTTAACTGCGCCGATTGACATAATCGCTTTTGCAAGGTTAGCATCAAGCTTTTCGAATACAGGCTCACCCACGCCTGCAGGCATACCGTCAACTAAACACTCGATAATACCTCCTACAGAGTTCTTCTCAGACATTTTTTCCTTGAGAAGAGCTTCGGCTTTTGTGGCAGCGTCTGCATCCGGCATGTAAAGTGGATTCTTAAGAATCTGTGAAGCATCAAAGTTGTCGTAATCAATCTCAACTTCTCCGATAGATTTAGAGTAGGTAAGAATAGAGATGCCAAGTTCAGCAAGAAGCTTTGAAGCAATAGCTCCTGCGGCAACTCTTCCTATAGTTTCACGACCTGAAGAACGTCCGCCACCTCTGTAATCTCTGAAACCATACTTCATATCAAAAGTGTAATCGGCATGACCCGGTCTGTATATTTCTGAAATTGCAGAATAGTCTTTTGAACGCTGACTTTTGTTATAGACTACCATAGAAATAGGAGTTCCTGTAGTCTTTCCTTCAAATACACCGGAGAGAATCTCGACACAGTCATCTTCGTTTCTTGGAGTAGTGTATGAGGACTGCCCCGGTTTTCTTCTATTTAAAAATAATTGAATATCATCCTCTGTGAGAGGAAGTCCTGCGGGACATCCGTCCACAACAACACCAAGAGCCTTGCCGTGAGATTCGCCCCAGGTTGATATCTTGAAAATATTACCAAAATTTGAACCTGACATAAAAATACCATTAAACCTTTCGTGTTATATCGTCGAAGTTAAGTATAACAATTATCAAAAATAAGTGCAATCAGAAATAGAGTTTATAATAAATGTTGAAGTTCAAAAAAGAATAGTATAAAATAATCAGAGCGAAGCATTAATAAAATTAATTGTAATTAACTGTAAAGGTAGAAAATATGTATAAAGTTTTAAAAACAGATGGAAAAGCAAAAAGAGGTGAATTTCATACAGTGCACGGTGTTGTTCAGACACCGGTATTTATGAATGTAGGAACAGCCGCAGCTATTAAAGGAGCGGTTGCCACAACCGATTTGCAGGAGATTAAGACACAGGTTCAGTTGTCTAATACATACCACCTCCACGTGAGACCGGGTGATAAAATAGTAAAACAGTTAGGCGGACTTCACAAATTTATGAATTGGGATAAGCCTATACTTACTGATTCAGGCGGATTTCAGGTGTTTTCTCTTGCAGGACTCAGAAAGATAAAAGAAGAGGGAGTATTTTTCAATTCCCATGTTGACGGTAGAAAAATATTTATGGGACCGGAGGAGAGTATGCAGATCCAGTCCAATTTAGCCTCAACTATTGCTATGGCTTTTGATGAGTGTCCTTCAAGTATCGCTAAGCCGGACTATATTAAACAGTCGGTAGAGAGAACTACCAGATGGCTTGAAAGATGCAAAAATGAAATGAACAGACTTAACAGTTTAGAGGATACAATAAACAGACAGCAGATGCTTTTTGGTATTAATCAGGGAGGTATCTACGAGGATATTCGAATTGAGCATGCAAAAGAAATAGCTAAGTTTGATTTGGATGGATATGCCATCGGAGGATTGGCTGTAGGTGAGAGCCATGAGGATATGTACCGTATTTTAGATGCAACAGTACCGTTCCTTCCAAAAGATAAACCTACATACCTTATGGGAGTGGGAACACCGGCAAATATTCTCGAGGCAGTTGACAGAGGTGTGGATTTCTTTGATTGTGTATATCCTACACGTAACGGTCGTCACGGTCATGTTTATACAAACCACGGCAAGTTAAATCTGTTCAATGCAAAGTATGAACTTGATTCTAAGCCTATTGAGGAGGGTTGCGGATGCCCTGCCTGCAGAAATTACAGCAGAGCATATATCCGTCATTTGCTTAAGGCAAAAGAAATGCTTGGTATGAGATTATGTGTGTTGCATAATTTGTACTTTTATAATACAATGATGGAGGAAATCAGGGACGCAATAGATGCCGGAAGATACAGAGAGTACAAGGCAGAAAAACTTGCGGGCTTTGAGGAGAATAAATAGACTTTAGGAGGATATTATGAATATAGCATATTTAGTTGCAAATGCTTCTGAGCAGGCACAGGCAAGCGGTGGAGCTACAATGATAGTTGGAGTTATTTATTTGGTAGCTATCGTTGGTTTTATGTACTTTGTTATGATTAGACCACAGAGCAAACAGGAAAAAGAGAGAATGGAAATTGTTAACTCAGTTGAGGTTGGTGACAGCGTTCTCACAACAGGCGGTTTTTACGGAGTAGTAATTGATGTTTCTGAAGATATGGTAATCGTTGAATTCGGAAGCAACAAGAATTGCCGTATTCCAATGCAGAAGAAAGCTATTGTTGAGGTTGAAAAGCCTGAAAATAAATAGTTACTTTCTTAATTTATACTGTTAGATAGATTAAATATTAAAATAAACAAATAAGTGCGATGAGTTGGTGGAAAAATATCTGTTCGAAATATGCTGAACGGATGTACATTGATTCATCGCGTTTTTATGTATTTGGGAAATCTAAATCAGCGAAAAGTAGCAGATTTATCTGCGGATTCGAGCTGGTATGGCTGAAAGATTGAATAGTTACTTTTTTGAGTTATGCATATGCAAAAAGGTTGAAATATGACATAAAATGAGATAAGATAATTAGTAATGTGGCTAACTATAGTATTTTAATAGGTACGAACTAGTCATAAGAAACATGTAGAAAAGAGGAAAAGTTATGGATTTTAAAGTAGCAGTTATCCCGGGTGATTACATAGGTCCAGAAATAGTCGAACAGGCGCAAAAAGTTCTTGATTATGTCGGCAAAAAGTTTGGACACAATTTCAATTATGTTGAAGTCGATATGGGTGGAGTGTCAATTGATAAACACGGTGTGCCTTTGACAGATGAAGCACTTGAGACAGCAAAAGCAAGTGATGCAGTGTTGATGGGTTCAATCGGAGGAAGAGTCGGAGTTGACAGTTGGTATCAGTTACCACCACATTTAAGACCTGAGGCAGGACTCCTTGCAATCAGAAAAGGACTCGGATTATATGCTAATTTGAGACCGGCTTATTTATATAAAGAATTAAACAGTGCATGTCCACTTAAAGAAAGCGTTGCACAGGCAGGCTTTGATATGATTATCGTAAGAGAACTTACAGGTGGATTGTATTTTGGAGAAAGAAAGACAGAAGAGATTGACGGTGTGATGACTGCAATCGATACTCTTAAGTACACAGAAGATGAAATTAGAAGAATTGCCATTAAGGGATTCGAAATTGCAATGAAGAGAAGAAAACATGTTATAAGTGTTGATAAAGCAAATGTTCTCGACTCATCAAGATTATGGAGAAAGGTTGTTGAGGAAGTAGCAAAGGATTATCCGGAAGTTACACTTGAGCATATGCTTGTTGATAACTGTGCAATGCAGCTTGTTAAGGATCCGGCTCAGTTTGATGTTGTTATAACAGAGAACATGTTTGGAGATATTTTATCAGATGAAGCAAGTATGATTACAGGTTCAATCGGAATGCTTTCATCTGCAAGTCTTGGAGCAGGTAAGTTTGGTTTATATGAGCCAAGCCACGGTTCAGCTCCTGATATTGCAGGACAGAACAAGGCAAATCCAATAGCAACTATTCTTTCAGCTGCAATGATGCTCAGATATTCATTTGATCTTGACAAAGAAGCTGATGCAATTGAAAATGCAGTTCAGAAAGTTTTAGAGGACAATATCAGAACTATCGATATTATGTCAGATGGAATGCAGTTAGTCGGATGTAAAGAGATGGGTGACTGTATTTGCGATAGGATTTAATAATAAATAATCAATCATTATATAAAACGTGACTATATTTAGGAGGAATTATTATGAAAAGTGATTCAGTTACAAAGGGGATGCAACAGGCACCTCACAGATCGCTGTTTAATGCGTTAGGACTTACAGAAGAAGAACTTAGCAGACCATTGGTTGGTATCGTAAGTTCTTACAATGAAATAGTGCCGGGCCACATGAACCTTGACAAGATTGTCAATGCTGTAAAGCAGGGTGTTGCCATGGCGGGCGGTACACCAATTGTTTTCCCTGCAATTGCTGTTTGTGACGGTATTGCTATGGGACACATCGGAATGAAATATTCATTAGTAACAAGAGATCTTATTGCAGATTCTACAGAAGCAATGGCTATGGCTCATGCATTTGATGCTTTGGTTATGGTTCCAAACTGCGATAAGAATGTTCCCGGATTATTGATGGCGGCAGCAAGAGTTAATGTTCCAACTGTTTTCGTATCAGGCGGACCAATGCTTGCAGGTCGTGTTAAAGGACAGAAGAGAAGTCTTTCAAGTATGTTTGAGGCAGTAGGTTCATACGCTGCAGGAACTATGACAGAGGAAGACGTTAAAGAATTTGAAGCAAAGGTTTGTCCTACATGTGGATCATGTTCAGGTATGTACACAGCCAACTCAATGAACTGTCTTACAGAGGCGCTTGGTATGGGACTTCCCGGAAACGGAACTATTCCTGCTGTTTACTCTGAGAGAATCAAACTTGCGAAACATGCAGGTATGGCAGTAATGGAGATGGTAAAGAAGAATATCAGACCAAGAGACATTATGACTAAAGAGGCAATCTTAAATGCTCTCACAGTTGATATGGCACTTGGATGTTCAACAAACAGTATGCTTCATCTTCCGGCAATTGCACATGAAGTTGGATTTGATTTCGATATCGCATTTGCAAATGAAATCAGTGAAAAGACTCCTAACCTTTGTCACCTTGCACCGGCAGGTCCTACATATATGGAAGACCTCAATGAAGCAGGCGGTGTGTACGCTGTAATGAATGAACTTGCAGATTTAGGATTGTTAAATCTCGATTGTATGACCGTGACAGGAAATACAATGGGTGAAAATATTAAGGGATGCATCAATAGAAATCCTGAAGTTATCAGACCTCTTGATAACCCATACAGTAAGACAGGTGGTCTTGCAGTATTAAAAGGTAATCTTGCACCGGACGGATCAGTAGTTAAGCGTTCAGCAGTTGTTGACGAGATGATGGTTCATGAAGGACCGGCAAGAGTATTCGAATGTGAAGAGGATGCAATCGCAGCAATTAAGGGTGGACAGATTAACCCTGGTGATGTTGTGGTAATCAGATACGAAGGTCCAAAGGGAGGCCCTGGTATGAGAGAAATGCTCAACCCAACATCAGCCATTGCAGGAATGGGTCTTGGTTCATCAGTTGCCCTTATCACAGACGGACGTTTCTCAGGTGCATCAAGAGGAGCATCTATCGGTCATGTTTCTCCGGAAGCTGCAGTAGGAGGACCTATTGCTCTTGTTGAGGAAGGCGATATTATCAAGATTAATATCCCAGAGATGAAACTTGATTTGGATGTCTCTGATGAAGAGTTAGAAGCAAGACGTGCAAAATGGCAGCCTAGAGAGCCAAAGGTTACAACAGGTTATCTTGCAAGATACGCTTCTATGGTTACTTCCGGAAACAGAGGCGCGATTCTTGAAACAAATAAATAAACCGAAAAGGGGAGATATAAAATGCAGTTAACAGGTTCAGAAATAGTAGTTGAATGTTTAAAAGAGCAGGGTGTTGATACAATTTTTGGATACCCTGGAGGAACAATCCTCAATATTTATGATGCGTTATATAAGCATCAGGATGAGATTACACATATTCTTACTTCACATGAGCAGGGTGCTGCCCATGCTGCAGACGGATATGCGAGAGCAACAGGAAAAGTTGGTGTATGTATGGCCACTTCAGGACCGGGTGCAACAAACCTTGTTACAGGTATTGCTACAGCATACATGGATTCTATTCCAATCGTTGCTATTACAGCAAACGTTGCAAAGGCAGGTCTTGGAAAAGATTCTTTCCAGGAAATTGATATCGTAGGTGTTACAATGCCAATCACAAAGCATAACTTCATCGTTAAGGATGTTGAGGAGCTTGCAGATACATTGAGAAAGGCTTTCGTTATTGCTAAATCAGGAAGACCGGGTCCGGTTCTTGTTGATATTACAAAGGATGCCACAGCAAATAAGGCAGAGTATGAACCAAAGACTCCTGCTGAAGTTGAAAGAGTTACAGACACAATCAAAGATGAAGATGTTGATGCAGTTGTTGATCTTATTAACAAAGCAAAGAAACCATTCGTTATCGTAGGTGGTGGTGCAATCGCATCTGATTGTGCTGATGAAATCAGAGAGTTTGTTGAATTAGTTGACGCACCTGTTTGTGATTCACTTATGGGTAAGGGAGCTATCGAAGGAACAAACCCACGTTACACAGGAATGATTGGTATGCACGGTACTAAGACATCTAACTTCGGTGTTACAGAGAGTGATTTAGTAATCGTAGTAGGAGCAAGATTCTCTGACCGTGTAGTTGGTAACGCAAAGGCATTTGCAAAGAAAGCAAAGATTGTTCATATCGATATTGATGCTGCTGAAATTAACAAAAACGTTAAGGTTGATGCAAGCATTATCGGTGATGCAAAAGAAATCTTAAAGAAATTAAACAGCAAAATCTCAAGACAGGACAATGCTGATTGGATGGCATACATTGAGAACATGAAAGAAAAGTTCCCATTGGCATTAGACACATCTAAGCTTACAGGTCCTGGAGTAATTGATACATTATACAAAGTAACAAACGGTGATGCAATTGTTACAACAGACGTTGGACAGCATCAGATGTGGGCTGCACAGTTCTATCAGTTCAAAGAGCCTAGACAGTTAATTACATCAGGTGGTCTTGGAACTATGGGATACGGTGTTGGAGCTTGTATCGGAAGTAAGATGGGCAATAAAGACAGAATCTGCGTAAACATCGCAGGCGACGGATGTTTCAGAATGAACATGAATGAAATTGCTACAGCTACACGTTACAACATTCCAATCATCCAGATTGTAATTAATAACCACGTTCTTGGTATGGTTAGACAGTGGCAGACACTTTTCTACGGAAAGAGATATTCAAATACAGTTCTCAACGACGGAGTTGATTTCTGCAAGGTAGCTGAAGGACTTGGCGCAAAGGCTTACAAGTGTACAACACCTGAAGAGTTTGAAGCAGCAATTAAAGATGCTATCGAAGTTAATATCCCTTGCGTAATTGAGTGCCAGATTGATCAGGATGACAAGGTATTCCCAATGGTACCTGCAGCACAGCCTATCAGTGAAGCATTCTCAGAAGAAGATTTAGCTGAAAAAGGTTATGAGTGCTAATCGGTCAGAGGACTGACTTGAATACAGGTATGTTAATTAGGGCGGTACTTTATGTATCGCCCATAAACTGAACTAAAAGTTCATAAATATATTTATTTTTTTAAGATAAACAGGAGGAAATAAAAAAATGGCTAGAGTTTACAATTTCTCAGCAGGTCCGGCAGTATTACCGGAAGAAGTATTAAAAGAAGCAGCAGATGAAATGCTTGATTACAGAGGAACAGGAATGAGCGTTATGGAAATGTCTCACCGTTCTAAAGCATTCCAGACAATCATCGATGAGGCAGAGCAGGATATCAGAGATCTTATGAATATTCCTGACAACTATAAAGTGTTATTCTTACAGGGTGGTGCTTCTCAGCAGTTCGCAGCTGTACCAATGAACCTTAAGAAAAACGGTAAGGCAGCTTACATTGTAACAGGACAGTGGGCTAAAAAGGCAGCTCAGGAAGCAGAAAAATACTTAGACGTTAAGGTGGTTGCATCTTCAGCAGATAAGACATTCTCTTATATTCCTGATTGCAGCGATTTAGATATTGATGATGATGTTGACTATGTATACATTTGTGAAAACAACACAATCTACGGAACAAAGTTCCACACACTTCCAAATACAAAAGGACATGAGTTAGTTGCAGACCTTTCTTCTTGTTTCTTATCAGAGCCAGTAGACGTTGAAAAATACGGCGTAATCTATGGTGGTGTTCAGAAGAACATCGGACCAGCTGGTGTTGTTATTGCTATTATTAGAGAAGATTTAATTCCTGAAACAGTTGAAAACTATGTTCCAACAATGCTTGCTTGGAAGACTCAGGCTGACGCAGGATCACTTTACAACACACCTCCATGCTACGGAATCTATATCTGTGGTAAGGTATTCAAATGGATCAAGAAGATGGGTGGTCTTGATGCAATGAAGAAACACAACGAAGAGAAAGCTAAGATTCTTTATGATTTCCTTGATCAGAGTGAATTATTCAAGGGAACAGTTGCTAAGGAAGACAGATCTCTTATGAACGTTCCTTTTGTAACAGGTAACGATGAGTTAGATGCAAAGTTTGTTGCTGAAGCAAAGGCTGCCGGTTTAGAGAACCTTAAGGGACACAGATCAGTAGGTGGTATGAGAGCAAGTATCTACAACGCTATGCCAATCGAAGGTGTTAAGGCTTTAGTTGATTTCATGAAGAAATTCGAAGCTGAAAATAAATAATAATTATTTATTCTAAATATAATTAATTCAAAAATAATTAATTTTAAAGGAGAATATCATGACAAAGATTAATTGCCTTAATCCAATTTCAGATCTTGGATTAAACTTATTAAACGATAATTATGAAATGACAGACGACTTGGCAAACGCTGAAGTTGCATTAGTTAGAAGTGCTTCAATGCACGATCTTGATTTACCTGACAGCCTTTTGGCAGTAGCAAGAGCAGGTGCAGGTGTTAACAATATTCCACTTGATAAATGTGCAGACAAGGGTATCGTTGTATTTAACACACCTGGTGCAAATGCAAACGGTGTTAAGGAATTAGTTATCTGTGGTATGTTACTTGCAGCTAGAGATGTTATCGGAGGAAACAAATGGGTTGCTGATAACAAAGCTGACGAGAATATTTCAAAGACAATGGAAAAAGCTAAGAAGAACTTCGCAGGTGGAGAACTTAAAGGAAAGAAGCTTGGTGTAGTTGGTCTTGGAGCAATCGGAAGATTAGTTGCAAACACAGCTGTTTCACTTGGTATGGAAGTATACGGAAATGATCCTTTCATGTCAGTTGAAAGTGCATTAAGCCTCAAGAGAACAGTTAATCTTGTAAAGACAAGAGAAGAAATCTTCAAAGAATGTGATTACATTACAGTACATACACCATTGCTTGATGATACAAAAGAAATGATCAACAAAGACACAATCGCTATGATGAAAGATGGTGTTGTTATTCTTAACTTCGCAAGAGATCTCCTTGTATGTGATGATGATATGGCTGAAGCTCTTAAGAGTGGTAAGGTTAAGAAGTATGTAACAGACTTCCCTAACGCTAAGACAGCAAATATGGAAGGTGTTATCGCCACACCACACCTTGGTGCTTCAACAGAAGAATCTGAAGACAACTGTGCAATTATGGCAGTTGAAGAAATCATGGACTACATTGAGAACGGAAACGTAATCAATTCAGTTAACTATCCAAGATGTGAACTTGGTGTTTGTGATTCAACATCAAGAATCGCTATCTGCCACAAGAATGTACCTAACTTCATCGGTCAGGTTGCTTCACTTGTTGGTGCTGAAGGCGTTAACGTTGCAAACATGGTTGACAAGTCAAAAGGAGATTATGCTTACGCAATCCTTGATCTTGACAGCAAACTTTCAGATGCTGCAGTTGAAAAACTTCAGGCAGTTGACAGCGTTATCAGAGTAAGAGTAGTAAAATAATCACAGATTATTATAGATTATTACGAGTATCTACCCTCTTCGTCGAATTGTTTCGATGAGGAGGGTATTTTTATGTAATTTTATTTATTTTATCTAGTTTAATGTGGTACAATGTAAAGGTGAATGATTTGAAAAATATGATAATGGCAAGTAGTCTTGAAGGACACTTGTTTGGGAGGTAAATTTATGAACAAGGAAGCACTAAAGGAAATAAGAAATATCGTGCTTATTGTAGCTATTGTAGTAGTTCTCATTGTATACAGCGGCAATGTTATTACTGCTATCGAAGGAGTAGCAGGAGTATTTACTCCGTTTTTGGCAGGAGTTGCCATCGCTTTTGTATTAAATCTTCCTATGTCTTTTATTGAGACAAAAATTTTTGCTAAATGGCCTAAGGGAAGATTACAAGTTTTAAAGAGAACTCTTGGGATTATATTGGCCATATTATTTATTTGTTTATTAGTTGCCCTTTTATTTGTGGCCGTTATACCGGGAGTGAGAAATACTTTTACAGATGTTTCTACCAGATTTCCGGAGTTTTATAATCAGTTAAATGCATACATTGAAGATATTGCAGCTAAATATCCGGTAGTGGATTCCTTCATAAAAGAAGATAAACTTTCGAAATTGGATTTTGAAAAAGTATCCAGTGGCGTTTTATCTATATTTTCAAATGGAGTGGCAGGAAATATTGTATCATCTACAGTGGGAATGGCTAGTTCAGTGGCTTCATTCTTTGTGAAAGCTTTGACTGCAATTGTATTTGCTATTTATCTTTTAGCAGCAAAAGAGAGAATTATCAGAGGCTTTGCAACTGTACTTAAAACATATCTTCCGAGAAATTATTATGAAGGTATCAGACATTTCAATATTGTTCTTGTGTATAACTTTAAACGATTTATTGAAGGACAGTGCCTGGAGGCCATTATATTAGGATTAATATTTGCGATTGTTCTGTCAATTTTTAAAATGCCTTACGTTATGCTTATATCTATGATGATTGCATTTACTGCACTGATTCCGGTAGTAGGCGCACTTATAGGATGTCTGTTTGGATGTGCGCTCATTATTATGGTTTCGCCTATCAAGATGCTTGAGTATATTGTTATTTCTATTGTAGTTCAGCAGCTTGAGAATAAGTTTGTATACCCTAGAGTAGTTGGCTCATCAGTTGGACTTCCATCGATTTGGGTGTTTATGGCGGTTATGGTAGGTGGCAGTTTGTGCGGTGTCATCGGAATGATCGCGTTTATTCCTTTGACGTCAACGTTTTATCAGTTGCTTAAAGAAGATGTCAGAAAAAGAAGAGAAATAGAGAGTCACAAATCTCAGAGTAATAGGCAGAAAAATAGGAATAAAAATAATAATTATTCAAAACAAAAAACAAATAATAAAGCGAATAATAGTTCAAACAATAGCAAATTAAATAATAATTCAAATAAAAATTTAAATAATAATAATTCAAATAATAATTTAAATAATAATAGTTCAAACAACAAAACAAATAATAAATCAAATAGTAAAATAAATAGTAAAACGAACAATAATCAAAATGATAAAACAATTAAGACAAACACTAAATAACATAAAATGAAGGGAGAAAAAATGTTTATACCTGCGAATGCAACAGAAAAAGAATTAGAAAGTTTACAACAGAGCGTAGAAGTAATTAAAGATACTGATAAGATGGGTAAGTTTGTATCTGATATGATTGATAAAGGAATTGCTTTTGGCCTTAAGTTAGTGGCTGTATTTATTATATTTATCATAGGACGATTTATTATTAAAAAGTTCCTAAAGATAGTGGACAGAGCTTTACAAAAGAGTTCTATAGATGAAGGAGTATCAAAGTTCTTACACTCAACACTCAATATTATTTGTTATATTGTCCTGGTTGTAATACTTTGCAGTAAGCTTGGAATTGATACTACATCTTTTGCAGCTATTTTGGCTTCAGGAGGATTGGCTATAGGTCTTGCTTTCGAGGGAAGTCTTTCAAATTTTGCCGGTGGAATTCTTATTCTCATTATGAAACCGTTTAGAATTGGTGACTATATCGAGTCCGGTGGAGTATCCGGTGTAGTTGAAAAGATTGATATCTTCTACACATCCCTTATCACAGTTGACAATAAAGCTGTAAAATTACCAAACGGAACGCTTTCAAACAGCGTTCTTACAAACTACTCAATGTACGGAAAGAGAAGAGTGGATGTACAGGTGGGAGTTCATTATGATGACGATTTGAAAAAAGCAAAGAAGATTCTTAATGAAGTGATGAACAGCTACAAGAAAATTATGTCGGAAGAGGAAAACATTGTAGTTGTAAAAGAACTTGGAGAGAGTTGTGTTAATCTTGAAATAAGAATGTGGGTTGCCACAGCAGACTACTGGGATGCTAAATTCTATTTAAATGAAAATGCAAAGGAAAAACTTGAAGAAGCAGGAATAACTATTCCATATAATCAGTTGGATGTGCATTTGATTGAACATAAATAATGCAACTAAGAAGCAGGATTTTGTAAAAGAAGGGAGAATCTATGAAAAAAACAAAAAAAATATTGGCTCTGATACTATCGGTTATTTTAGTAGTTGTATCAAACAATTATGCGCCTGTTGATGTGCATGCAGACTGGGAAGATAACAAGTGTTGTGTGGAGTGTGGAGAGTGGACAGACGATTATTGTGAAGATTGCGCAGCTGATAGAATGTGTGTATGCAGTAGTTGTCATGACTTTTATCATTGTAATCTTTGTGGAGGGTGTTATCTAAATCTTGACGTAGATCCTTGTGATGACGGATGTTTCAATGTTATTTGTAAGGATTGTGCTGCGCAGGAAGGATATCATTGCCCGGAATGTGAAGAGTGTTTTATGGGTGATGAAGATGAATTGTGTGGCAATTGTTTCAGATGTCCTGATTGTGTAGATATTTGTGATGAATGCGGATGGTGCTATGAATGTCAGGAGCATTGTCCGGAATGTTATAACTGTGATTATGAAGACGAACGCTGTGAAATGGGAGGAGAGCATTGCCAGGAATGTTGTGATCTTTGTTTCCAGTGTGAAGAGTGCATAGAAGGAAAAAATCAGGAAGCTTGCGGATACTGCGGACTTTGCGAAGATTGTTGTGCGGAAAATGCATGTGAAGCATGTGGAATGTGTGCTGAGGATTCAGAATATGATGAGCATCTGTGCCCGAATTGTGGCGTGTGTATGGAAGAGGAAGCAGAGCGCTGTGATACATGTGGGCTTTGTACTGATTGTTGTCTTGAAGAGGCAATAAGCCAAGGGTGCGAATGTGGTGAGTTGTGTCAGAGTGAAGTGGATGATGATCATATTTGTGAAAACTGCGGACAGTGCTATGGCGTGGTTGATAAATCTATTGAAGCAGAAGAAGAGGGCATGAATCTTTGTGTGGACTGTTACGAAGAAACAGTTGAAACTGACGAGGAGAATCATGAAGCAAGACCGCAGAACAGTTGGACTTTTGACAACAATTATCATTGGAAGGCTTGTAGATTTTGTAATGACGATGAGCATATCAGTCAGAAAAATCTTCATGAATTTGACAGTAAGGGTAAATGTAAGGTATGTGGATATGTTGACGGTAGCTCAATATATATTACACGTCAGCCAATCAGCAAAAGAGTTGAGGTAGGAAATGCAGATGGAAACTGGGAAGATAACTATGTTTATATGAACATATCGGCAACGGCGAAGAAACCGTTAACTTATCAATGGCAGTGGAGTTCAAAAAAGGATTTCAGTAATTATGTTTCCGATCTTACAGATGATGATTATAACAAAGGAAGTAAAACAAATTCACTTTCATATCTAGTTGGTACTGACAGTTGTTACGGATTATACGGTCCTAATGACAATGAAATATATATCAGATGTGTGGTATCGGATGGAAATAATACAGTATATTCAAATATTGTTACAATTACCGTAAAGCATGTTTTTGACGCTGATTATGACATTATTAGTGATGAGAACGGTCATTATTTTAAATGCCATGGTGAGGGATGTGATCACTATGGAAAAGCAGAGAAGCATATTTATGATCAGTGGACATGGAATGCCGACAGAACAGTGAGAACGGCGTATTGCAAAGTTTGTGGTTATAAGTCAACTCGTGAAACACACAAGCATTCAATTGACCAATATGTTTTTATGGAGTCAGAATGTACAAATAATAATACAAATGAATGGACAGCTAAAGTTGGTGAAAAGACTTATATTGTTGATGAAAGACATCATGAGGGAATTTGTGATGTTGAGGATGATTGTGATTTCCATATAAGCGAAGCTCATACTTGGGGTCCGTGGCATGTTGTTACAGCAACACCTACTACTGCAGAAAAAAAAGGTGGAATTCACAGGTATTGTACTGTTTGTGAGTATGAGGAATCACGTGTTCAAAAAGATAAAGATGGAAATGATCTTTACTGGGAGTTTGGAACCCATCCCGTTAATATAATAGGTGGTTATATGGATAATGTTCAGGGGCTTGTAAAGGAAGGAGAGACAGTGAGACTGACTCCTGATAAAAAGCCGGGCTATGAATTTTATGGTTGGAAAGTAAAACGTGAGGTGTTAAATACAAGTAATAACACTTACAGTACTTATAGCTATGACATAACGGCACCTACGAATGCTTACTACGGATTCCCGGAGGATTTATATCTGTTTACTATGCCTAAGATGAATGATGCAGGTATTTGGACAATAGAAGCAAAATACGCAGAGGGATGTCCTCATTCGTTAACTGAAATCAGTGGAAAGTGCGAAGCTACTTGTGGTCATGTAGGATATACCGGAGACAGAGTGTGTTCAGAATGTGGATATGTTGTTGAGCAGGGAACCGAGATAGATAAACTTCCTCATCGTCATGTTGTGACAGCAACCGAGAACAGCTTTGTAAGAGATAAAAAAGGTAATATTGTTTATGACAGACATGGTGATGCAATCTGTGAGTATCGCAAATATGATCCGGGTGATTGTGAACATGATACAAAGGGATATTCAGGAGATAAGATTTGTACGGACTGTAACAGAGTGGTAGAGCGTGGAAAGATTATAGCACCGGTTCATAATTGGACTGTTAATAAAGTTCTTGAAGAGCCTACAACTACAAGAAAAGGAAGAGCGACATATATATGTGAGTATTGTGGAAAATCAAAAGAAATGCCTATGGATTACAGTGGCCCGGATTATTCGGTAGGCATTAGCAAGCGTAATCTTACATTCTCTTTTGTTTATGGATTATCCGCTAATCCTATAGTAATTGATTTTACAAGAAAAGGTAGAGACGCAGGCGATATTGTAAAAATCTGTGATTATGAGTGGAGCGGTGATAATAATGTAATTATTAATCAAACCGGTGACATGCAGATTACTGTGGCAGTAAATAGTTTTGATCTTGGCTCTCTTGATAATTGTATAGATGTTTGCTTTGAACTTAAGGATGGATCTAAGATATGGCTTACAAGTATAATTAATAATGATGAGTGGCCAATTAATGTTAAGTTTAATCTTTTAAAGGACAAACAAACGTTTAAAGCAACAATTATAAATGCTGAATTTTATGACCATACAAATAAACAATTTCTTGGAAATACAATGGAGTTACATTCAGGAGAATTGATTTATGCAAGAACAAATAAAGAGTCAGATAAATTAATGAAAGCTGAATGGATTATCCTTGACGATGAAAGTGGTTATTTGCAGAAAAGACTTGAATTAAATGAACATACAAGAAAAGACTGGCAGTATGGTGAGTACATGCCTCATAATGATGTGACTATTTTAGCACTTACTCCTGATTTCACAGGAGACGTTCAAACAGGTGGAAAGACAGTCTACTATAAGGACGGTGCACTTGCAAATGGTATCATTGAAAGAGATGGCAAAAAGTATAAATATATTGATGGAGTTGGAGTTCCTATATCCGACAAGGATAATGAAACATCGACATCTGCTAATATAAAAACAAAAGTCGCAAATCCAATAACAGTAAAGGCTAAGAAGATAAAGATTAAACTTTCAAAGCTTAAGAAAAAGAATCAGATAATAAAAGCCAAAAAAGCAATCAAAGTATTAAAAGCTCAGGGTAACGTGACATATAAATTGTCTTCAGTTAAGAAGGGAAAGAAGAACTTTAAAAAGTATTTTAAAGTTGCAAAAAATGGTAAAATCACAGTTAAGAAGGGACTTAAAAAAGGTACATACAAAGTACAGATAAAGGTTACAGCTTCCGGAAATGACAAATATGAAGCAGGAAGCAAAATTGCAACTGTGAAGATTACAGTAAAATAATTATAAAACAATTGTAAAAAGGCTGTTGCACAACATTATAAGTTAGTGCTACAGCCTTTTTACAAATATAGTATTATTTATAAAACTCAAATATACTTCCTAATTATTTGCTAAATATTCTTTGTTAATGGCAATTACTTTGTCCATCATTTCTTTTCCCGGACCGCCCAGTGTGAGTCTCTTTTCTACACATGTCTTTAAGCTGATTGCCTCGTAGATGTCCTCTTCAAATACAGGGCTGATGGCTTTGAATTCATCAAGTGTCATATCGTCAAGAGAGATTCCTTTGCTCTCGCAGAAGAGAACGAGCTGTCCTACGATTCCGTGAGCATCTCTGAAGGCAACACCATGGTTTACAAGGTAGTCAGCAGCGTCTGTTGCGTTTGTGAATCCGTTCTTTGCACTTGATTCCATATTTTCTTTGTTGAAGGTCATTGTATCAATCATTCCTGTGAATAATGCAATACATCCCTTGGTTGTGTCGATAGCGTCAAATGTAAATTCTTTATCTTCCTGCATATCTTTGTTGTATGCAAGTGGAAGTCCTTTCATGGTAGTGAGGATAGAAGTGAGAGCTCCGTACACACGACCTGTCTTTCCACGTACAAGTTCAGCAATGTCAGGATTTTTCTTCTGAGGCATAATACTTGAACCTGTGCTGTAAGAGTCGTCAATGTTGACAAATCTGTATTCATTTGAATTCCAAATAATGATTTCCTCACAGAATCTGCTAAGGTGCATCATGATTGTAGAAAGTGCAGACATAAGCTCGATAATGTAGTCTCTGTCTGATACTGAATCCATACTGTTAAGTGTAGCTCCTGCAAAATCAAGAAGAGAAGCTGTATATTCTCTGTCCAATGGATATGTGGTTCCTGCTAAGGCTCCTGATCCGATAGGAGAGTAGTTCATTCTATTGTAAATATCTGTGAGACGACTTCTGTCTCTTTTGAACATCTCAAAGTATGCACCAAAGTGATGAGCTAATGTAACAGGCTGAGCTTTCTGTAAGTGTGTGAAGCCGGGCATATAAGTCTCTGTATTTTCTTCCATAACTTTGATAAGAGATTCAAGAAGAGTTTTGAGAAGGTCATTTAATTCAACAACCTCATCTCTTACGTAAAGTTTCATATCAAGAGCAACCTGATCGTTACGGCTTCTTCCGGTATGAAGTTTCTTTCCCGGTTCGCCGATTCTGTCGATAAGATGTGCTTCGACAAAACTGTGAATATCTTCATGTTCATTTGTAAACTCTAAAGTTCCGTTTTCGATATCAGCAAGAATACTATTGAGGCCACCTATTATTGCCTCTTTGTCAGCTTCAGTGATAATGCCCTGTTTTGCAAGCATAGTAACGTGAGCAATACTTCCTCTGATATCCTGTTTATAAAATTTCTGATCAAATGATAATGATGCATTAAAATTATGCACTAACTGGTTTGTTTCTTTGGTGAAACGTCCGCCCCATAATTTCATATGTAATTACTTCCTTTTTCATTTTTAGTTTTTATTATCTGTATAAGAAAGTCACTGAGATAAAGTGGCTGCTTATACACACAAAGAAAGTATAGCATTATAATGAGGGTTTTTCAAACTATTAATTCATTTCGCTGATGTCGCAAATGGTACCGATGTTGAATGATTTCTTTTTGAGACGGGTAATGTAGTATGAAATTGAGCCCATAGGGCAGAAAGTACACCATGTTCGTTTATAGCTATGTTGATAAATTTTCATTGAGAGTATAATATGGTATAGAAAACATATCAAGAATACCAATACTTTGGGAACTTAAGCATTGGGGTGAAAGCAATAACAAATAAAATGGAATGGTGAAGAAACAGATGAAGATTTATATGGCTCCTTTAGAGGGAATTACAGGACATATATATAGAAATACATATGAGGAGAACTTTGGCGAATGTATAGATAAATACTTTGCTCCTTTTATTGTGCCAAGTGATAATAAGAGACTTGCGGGAAAGGAAATAAGGGATGTGATTCCTGAAAACAATTATATAGAAAATATGCATCTGGTTCCGCAGATTCTTACTAATAACGGAACACATTTTCTGAAAGCTGCCGCGCAGTTAAAGACTATGGGTTACAATGAGATTAATTTTAATGCCGGATGCCCCTCAGGAACAGTTGTAAATAAAAACAGAGGTGCAGGATTCTTAAAGGATCCTATTCACATGAAAAGATTTTTTGATGAAGTGTTTGAGGAAACAGAAAAACTTGGAGTCAAAGTGTCTGTTAAAACCAGAATAGGATTTGAATCTCCGCTTGAGTTTGAGGATATTATGAAAGTGTATAATCAGTTTCCTTTTGAGGAAATAATAGTTCATCCAAGAACAGGAAGACAGATGTACAAAGGAGTACCCGATATGGAACAGTTTGGATATGCCTGTGACAACGCAAAGGTATCTCTTTGTTATAACGGTGATATAAAGACAGTCGATAATTATAATGATATAATAGACAAATATAATATTGATTCGGTTATGTTAGGAAGAGGAATTATTAGAAATCCTATGCTGCCGGAACAGATAATATATGGATGTGATATTGATTACGACAAAATCAGAAAATTTCATAACGAATATTATAGAAGATACTGTGAAGTGATTAGCGGGGATGTGCATGTTCTCTTTAAAATGAGGGAAGTATGGATTTATATGTCGGAGATATTTGAAAATCCACACAAGTGTTTGAAAATGGTCAGAAAAGCTCAGAGCCTCAAAGCATATGACGAGGCGGTGGAGAGAATATTTTCAAGTGCCCGTATTTAAAACTATATGTTGAAATGTCCATAGGTTTCAAAAGGTATACATTATGAAATGGACGCAAAGTTTTCTATGAGCACGCATAAAGTAACAATCCGTGACACACTATATTTTCTACTCCTCGCATTCGCTTATTAGAAAATGCTCCTGCGCAACTCGTCCTTCGGACTCAAACAGCGCCCGCATTTTCAGCTAGAATGTTCGTCGTAACGAAAATATAGCTATCGTCACAGGGATTGTCACATTTATGCTTTGCTCATCTGAAAACTATTGCTCACATTTCATATACTATAGGTTTTGAAACACAGAATTGTCATGATAAGGATTGTGTGAAAATGAGATATGCATCATTTACCTTCCAAATAAGGTATTTGTTAGTTTGGAAGGTATGTTGCAAAAATAGCTTGTCATGAGAATTACCTACTAAATGTGAGATTTGTTAGTTTGGAAGGTATGTTGCAAAAATAGCTTGGTATGAGAATTACCTACTAAATGTGAGATTTGTTAGTTTGGAAGGTATGTTGCAAAAATAGCTTGGCATGGGAATTACCTACTAAATGTGAGATTTATTAGTTTGGAAGGTATTTTGCAAAAATAGCTTGGCAAAAGAATTACCTACTAAATAAGATATTTGTTAGTTTTGATGGTAATTGACAAAATTATGACAAACTTAATTTACCTACCAAATGGTAAATATATTAGTTTGGAAGGTAATTGATAACAAATTAACAAATTTACCTTACCTTCCAATGCAAGAAAAATATTAAATGGAAGGTAAAATGGTAAAAAGAATAATCAGATACTAAATAAAGTAGCTATAAAGAAAGTAGTTGTTTTGTAAGTGATTCATAAATAATCACGAACAAAACAACTACTTTTTTATTCAACGAGGAGAAAAGAAATATTTACCTATATTTACTTAATCTCTTCAATTCCTGATATATCAGGTGAAATTGCCATTGAATAATTGGTATGATATATTACAAAACCAGGCATGGCACCGGCTACTTTTTTGACGTTCTTTCTCATGGTGTAATCAATTTCAACTTTTTCCTGACCGCTTCCTTTTGAAAAATGAGCGGCAAGGCGGGCTGCTTCTTCAAATACGATATCCGGAAGTTCATCGCCGTTAGTTTTAACAATGACGTGTGAGCCGGGGAATGCCTTTGAGTGGAACCACCAGTCGCCGCCATTTGCTACTTTAAATGTGAGTTCTTCGTTTTGGATATTGTTTTTGCCCACATACATGTGGTAGCCTCCGGTTGAAATGAAGTGAAGCGGTTTGCTCTTAAAACGCTCTTTTTTGTTGGTTGAACGTTTCTTGATGTAACCGGTCTGAACTAATTCATTTTTGATTTCCTTGAGGTCGGTTTCGTTCTGGGCAATATCCAGAGAAACGCTTATGGTTTCAAGATAATCGATAGATGCTTTTGTCTCAAGAACAATAGATGAGAGTGCATCTCCGGTTCTTTTCAGCTTGGCATATTTATCAAAATACTTCTTTGCATTTTCTATAGGAGTGAGAGTTGGATCCAAAGGGATTTTAACCGTCTCACCGGTGTAAAAGTTTTCGCATTCACATTCTTTAGAACCTGCTTCAACAGAATAACCGTAAGTTGTAAGCAGTTCTCCGTAAACTTTATATTTGTCCTTTTTTTCTGTGTCTTTCAATTGCTTGAGCTGAAGGGCATATTTTTTATTGTCCTTCTCAAGAGCAGTGTTGACGATACGTCTTAAATCAAAGGACTTCTGCTTGATACGAGTAGACTCGTTTTTCTTCTTATAAAAAGATTCAAGCAACTCACTCATACTGTCAAAGGAAATTTCGTTGCAGTCGGCGTAACAAAGTAGAGGAAAAGCATTGAACTCAACATATGAGCCATCCTTTTCATAAATAACAGGAGAAAACTCTCCTGACTTAACAATGCCAATAATCTTTGCAAAATTGCTCCAGATTAAATCCTTTGCACCGTCTTCGATAACAGTTGCAGGAAGTGAAGAGTCAACATTGGCTCTGTAACAAATCTCTTCAGCAATAACAGGACTGATACCGGTAAGTGAAGTGTAGATTGCTTTAGATAAATTACATGCCTTAGAATATATAACTGTATCAAAAGCAGTCCTGTCAACAGTTAGTGGATTTTCTTTATTCATTGTATCCGGAATAAAATATTCTCTACCGGGAAGAACCTGTCTGACTGAACTCATCACAGAGGAAATATGTTTAATGCTGTCTACTATCATATTCTTGTCATCACAGAAAATGATGTTACTGTGTTTGCCCATAAGTTCTATAATAAGGTGCTTAATACACACATCACCCATCTCATCTAAATGCTGTAACTCAAAATCTATAATTCGCTCAAGCCCCGGCTGTTTAATAGAAACAATACGACCGCTGTTGATATGCTTTCTCAAAAGCATACAAAAATTAGGTGCAGTCATGGGACTTGGTTTTGCCTCGTTAGTGAAATAGGCAAGAGGAAGAGAAGCGTTTACAGATAATAACATCTTATATTGCGACTTGTTTGCCTTAAAAGTAATCATAAGTTCGTCAGATTCAGTCTGAGCTATTTTATATATACGACCTTCGTCTAATGTTTTGTTAAATTCGCTAATTAAACTGCTGACAGTAATTCCGTCGAATGCCATAGTACTACATCCTTTCTATTTTCGAAAATAATCTCTGTTAATTGTATTATCTAATGAAGAGATAGTCAATCCATCCGTAAGTTTGTAAAAATGTTTTTAATTAAAATGCATAAATGCAAAATATATGCAAAAAAATATGCAAAAAAGGAAAAATATTCACATAAAAACAGATTTTTATGCATAAAAATGATTTTATTATGTTGCATAAATGAGCTTTATTTGATAGTTTCTTTTGTGGTAACTTTATAATGTTTTTATTTTTTGAAAGGGTAAAACGATGAGAAAACAAAAAATCTTAAGTTTGGCACTTAGCGTAGTATTAGGTGTCTCATTGTGCGGATTTAACTATGTCAGCACAACCAAAGAAATTAGTGGGGAAACTGAGAATGTAAAACTTAAGGTTGAGGCAAAGAAATCTGTTTTTGATGAAATTGAAAAGACAGATATCGGGGAAGATGAGCTTAACAAAATTGCAGATTTAGCACTTACAGACGGTAAGAAGACTGCAGAGAAAGTTAATGCTTATACAAATGATACAGATTATGAAGCGGCTCTTAATTATGCATTGACTTCATATTACAAAACTGAAAAGTTTGATGAGATGGATTCATTCGAAGCTGAACTTGATTCTAGAGCAGATGAGATTGTAAAAGGATATGAAGATGCGGCAGAAGAGAGAGCTGAAGGAACAAAGAATGGTTTTGAACCTGGAGTTGTTCTTGCATTATTTAAAGATGATACAACAAAGAAGGAAATGGAAGCTGTTTGTGAAGCAGGGTTCGGAGAAATTAAGAATTCATATGAAAACTTTGACGGAACTTATACAGCGGAAATTAACATTTCACTTGGGCAGACAGTAGATGCTGCATCTGATTTCTATAGTGGCTTCAGTATTATAAAAGCAGCAGATGGAAATGATTTTATGGTTCCTGCCGGAAAGCCTGCAAAGAAAGTTTTGTATGATCCGCAGGTGGCTAATCAGTATTACCTTAATACACTCGAGTGTGTAGAGGCATGGGATTATGTTCATTCACATGAGCATAACAAAGTAAAAGTTGGTGTTATTGATACAGGTGTTAATGTGAATATTCATGATATTCAAAACAGAATTTCTCCATTATCTATAGATGCGATGGGTGAAGAGATAATACCTTTATCAGAGTCAGCAGAGCCGTTTGTAGATAATCATGGAACAAGTGTATCAGCTGTCATTTGTGGAGAAGCAGATGGAGTGGGAATGGCAGGTGTGGCAAGTTGTTATGATAACTCAATTGTTGATATTATAGCAGTTCAGGCAGGATATTATGATACTAATTATGAGAAAACTTTAATTAGTACCAGTGCGATAACTAAGGGATTAAATTATTGTGTTCAAAATGGAGTTAATGTTATTAATGCAAGTTATGGTTCAACATATTCTAACTCAGTTCAGGAAGAAATGTACCGAAGTGTAGCAAATGCCGGAGTGATAATTGTAGCTGCCGGAGGAAATGATAATATTGACCAGTCACATTATCCATCAGACTATCCTTTTGTATTAGGAGTAGCTGCTACGGATAGTAATAACAGAGCAACAAGTTTTACAAATTATGGACCTCTTAAGGATATTTGTGCGCCGGGACAGGGAATTCTTTCATGCATGGAGGATGGAAGAATTGACTTGGTTGATGGAACATCTTTTGCATCACCAATTGTAGCCGGTGTTGTAGCCATGATGTATTCAATGGATAATTCACTTACATTTAATCAGATAAAATCAATTCTTCAACAGACAGCATCTCCTCTGGATGATCCGGAATCAAAGTATCTTCCATATGGAATTGTTAATGCATATGAAGCTGTTAAGGCTGTTGGTGGTACACCAAAAAATAATGTTGAGCCCGTTTCAACAAAGCCTTGGGTTGAAGAGCCGACAGTTGAAGAGGTTAGTGGCTTTATTGTAATTGGTGGATGGAATACTTTGACGGCAATGTGGACTCCAACGCAGTTACAGCAAGATCTTGGCTATACTTACAATGTTTATGTAAATGGTATTTTGAAATATGAAAATACTACAACAGCTGCTTTTACGATGAACAGAATTATTGCCGGAGGATATGTTGTTACTGTTAAGAGTGTATATATGGGATATGAGTCAGAAGGTGTATCAAAGTATGTAAATGTACGTGGAGATACATACTTACCTGAAACAACTTCAGTAGTTGAAACTACAACAGCAAATAATTATGTTACTGCGGCACCGGGATGGAATAATTTGCCATATTGGTCATTATATGTTGCAGACGGATGGGCAGGAAACCCACAGGCACAGTATATCGACGGTAATTCATATGATAGTTTCAAGTTGAAGATTGATAACGGATGCAGTGAAATGTGGGCTATCCAGTTGAAGACAAATGAACTTCCTGTAGATGCAGGTTCTGAGTATCAGTGCAGAGTTAATATTAATTCAAAGAATATTTCGTCGAGTGTAAGAATCAAAGATGATAAGTCTGGTACTGAAAACTTTGTGTCATTGAGACAGGGAGCAAACACTGTAGTTCTTAACTTCACAGCCACATCTTCAACAGCACAGATTTTCTTTGATTTTGGTATGGCACCACCAAATACAGAATATGAAATCACTTCTTTCGAATTAAATAAAGTAGGAGAAGAGACAACAACAATTCAGGAAACAACAACAATTCAGGAAACAACAACAGTTCAGGAGACTACTACATTCGAAGAGCCTACAACACAGCAGGCACAGTATGTAAATGCAAACGGTGGCTGGAATGATGCAGGTTCGTGGGATGTATATCAGGCAGAAGGCTGGGGAAATAATCCTGAAGTTAGTTACAAAGTTTCACCAACAATCTATAATTTTGGATTGAAGGTAAATAAAGCATCAGGTTCTGATTGGGCTATTCAGGCTAGAACAGATGAGTTTACTCAGGAAGCTGGAGCTGATTACCGTTGCAGAATTGTAATTAATTCAAATATTGCTGCAAATAACCTTAGATACAAAGAAGACAGAACAGGAGAAGAAATGTTCTTTAATCTTGTTCCTGGATTAAATGAAATTTTCCTTGAATACTCATCACTTGGAACAGCACAGTTCTATCTTGATTTAGGAACAGCGCCTCAGGGACTTGAGATTGAAGTAACTGATTTTACAAATGCAATAAAAGCATCTGCACCAGCAGACAGAAATCTTGCTCTTGGAAAAGCAGTTACAGCGTCAAGTGAAGAAGACGAAAATACATTGGCACAGTATGTAGTTGATGGAGATGCAACTACAAGATGGTCATCTCAGTGGGCAGATAATCAGTGGATTATGGTTGACTTGGGTGATATATATTTAGTAAATTCTGTAGCCCTTGATTGGGAAGCAGCATACAGCGATAACTATTCTTTCTATTCTTCATATGATGGTATTCAGTGGGCGGCAGTTAAACATCAGACAATAGATCATGCAGGAAAGATAGTTACAGATTTAGGTGACTTTGCAAGATACATTAAAGTTGAATTTAATCATAGAGCCACACCTTACGGATGTTCATTGTATGAACTTGAAGTATGGGGAAGAGAAAGAGTTCTTAATTAATATTAATAGTAGTAATTATTAACAGAAATCATTATTATCATAATTAAGTGAATTTGAAAAATCCTTGTGACCGTTATTTCTGCAAAAGCAGATGACTGTGTCACAAGGATTTTATTCATTTATTAAGGAAAATAATCCGTTGTCATAACTATCTTGACGGTGATTTATAAATGAATTATAATAAAGTGATTATTTGTGTTCATTATCTATATTGAAATACAGGTTATCATTGGTTTTAGAAACTCAAAAAAACATAGCATTTTATTGAATACCAGGGGTGATTTAATGATAAACAGTATGACGGGTTTTGGCAGATGTGAAGTGTCAAAGGATGGAAAGAAAATTACTGTGGAAATGAAATCTGTTAACCACAGATATTTGGAACTTAACATCAAGATGCCAAAGAAGTTTAATTTTATTGAGAGTGAAATTAGAAACAAGGTTAAGAAGTACCTCGAAAGAGGAAAAGTTGATATTTTTGTTTCATATGAGAACCTTACAGAGGGAGATGTCAGTCTCAAATATAACAAAGCTCTTGCAAAAGAATATTATGATTTGTATAAGACTATCGGTGAGGATTTTGAGGTTGAGCTTAAGCTTGACAGCAATGTAATTGCCAGAAGTCCTGAAGTTATTATGATGGAAGAGCAGAATGAGGATGAAGAGATTCTGACAGAATTGTTACTTTCAGCAATTCAGGGAGCTTGTGAGAAGATGGTTGAGACTCGTAACAAAGAAGGAGAACATCTCAAACAGGATTTGCTTGGTAAACTTGAGGAGATTCTTGAGATTGTTGATTTCTTAAAAGAGAGATCACCTCAGATTGTTCAGGAATATCGTGAAAAAATCACTGCAAAGATTGAGGAACTTCTCGACAACAATCAGATTGATGAGTCAAGAATTGCACAGGAAGTTATTATTTTTGCGGATAAGATTTGCATAGATGAAGAGATTGTCAGACTTGAGAGTCATGTGAAAGCTATGAGAGATTCTCTGAATGCCGGTGGTGCAGTGGGGAGAAAGCTTGACTTTATTGCCCAGGAGATGAACAGAGAGGCTAACACAACGTTGTCAAAAACAACAGATGTGGAGATTTCTAACAGAGCCATTAAGTTAAAGACAGATATTGAAAAGGTTAGAGAGCAGATTCAGAATATTGAATAATCATATACAAGGAGGCAGTCATGGAAAAGGGAAAATTGATTATTATTTCCGGTTTTTCAGGTGTTGGGAAAGGAACAGTAGTAAAGAGTCTTACTGAGAAGTATGATGATTGTGTTGTTTCTGTTTCGGCAACAACAAGAAACCCAAGAGAGGGAGAGGTTGATGGAAAGCATTATTTTTTCAAAACCAGAGATGAGTTTGAAAAGATGATTGAAGAGGATAAATTACTCGAACATGCTGAATATGTAGGGAATTACTATGGAACACCAAATGATTTTGTTACAGATAATCTCAACAAGGGCAATCATGTTATTCTTGAGATTGAAGTACAGGGTGCTCTCAAAGTAAAAGATAAAGTGGCTGATGCCAAATCAATTTTCATACTTCCGCCAAGTTCAAAGGCGCTTAAGGACAGACTTGTTGGAAGAGGAACTGAAAAAGAAGATGTCATCAATGAACGTCTTAAAAGAGCATCTGAAGAAACAGATCTCATTGGAAACTATGATTATTATGTTGTAAATGATACAATCGATGAATGTGTTCAGGATATCAGAGATATTATCGATGGCAACTTTAATAATGAGCTCGGACAGAGCTTTATAAATCAAGTAAAAGAAGAAGTTAAATTATTTTCGAAAGGAGAACAGTAATATGTTACACCCATCTTATACAGATTTAATGGCAGTAGTAAACAGTGATGTTGAGGAGGGCGAACAGCCGGTAGTACAGAGTAGATACTCAATTGTTATGGCAACATCAAAGAGAGCACGTCAGATTATTGCAGGTGACGAGCCAATGGTACCTGGAAATGATAAAAAGCCTTTATCTACAGCAGTTGAGGAATTATACCAGGGCGAACTTAAAATTATCGGAGATGAAGACGAAGAAGAATAATAAGTCTAAATAAAGGGTTGTCAGAGACGACCCTTTATTTTTGATATGGAAGGATTATTATATGAAGATATTATTTGTGTCTCTTGGATGTGACAAGAATCTTGTGGATTCAGAACATATGCTTGGGTTGCTGAGAAATAAAGGATATGAATTTACGGATGACGAATACGAGGCAGAGGTGATTGTAGTCAATACCTGCTGTTTTATCGGAGATGCCAAGGAGGAGAGTATTAATACTCTCATTGAAATGGGTGCCAGAAAAGAAGATGGCAAATGCAAAGTGCTGATTGCATGTGGATGTCTCGCACAGAGATATGCTAAGGAAATCAGAAACGATATTCCTGAAGTTGACGTTATTGTCGGAACAACAGCTATCGAAAAAATAGTTGAGGCTATTGATAATTTTAAGGACAAAAAAAACTATATGGAAGACATTGATTATCTGTCTGCGGCAAATGCCCCAAGAATAGTTTCAACCGGTGGACATTACAGTTACTTAAAGATAGCTGAGGGCTGTGACAAGCATTGTTCGTATTGCATTATTCCAAGAGTCAGAGGAAATTTCAGAAGCGTTCCTATGGAATATCTTTTAGAGGAGGCAAAAAAACTTGCTGAATCAGGAGTTAAGGAATTAATCCTTGTGGCGCAGGAAACTACAATGTATGGAACAGATTTGTACGGTGAGAAGTCGCTTCACAAATTGCTTAAGAAACTTTGTGAGATTGAAAGTCTAGTCTGGATCAGAGTTCTTTATTGTTATCCGGAGGAAATCTATGATGAACTTTTAGAAGTGATGGCAAGTGAAAATAAGATATGTAAATATATTGATATACCAATTCAGCATGCAAGTGACAGAATCTTAAAGAGAATGGGAAGAAGAACCACAAATAAAGATTTAAGAAATGTTGTTTTGAAGCTGAGAGAAAAGGTTCCGGGTATTGTTATAAGGACTACTTTGATTTCGGGTTTCCCGGGAGAAACACAGGAAGATCATGAAGAAGTTATGCGCTTTGTTGATGAGATGGAGTTTGACAGACTTGGCGTGTTTACATATTCTCAGGAGGAGGACACTCCTGCCGCAAGTTTCCCTGATCAGATTGACGAGGACATAAAAGAAGAAAGAAAATATGAAATTATGGAACTACAGTCTGAGATAGTGGAAGACAAGGTTAATGAATTAATTGGCAAAGAATTTCTTGCTATTATAGAAGGGAAAATTCCTGATGAAAATGCATATATGGCAAGAACTTATATGGATATTCCGGGAGTGGACAGCAATGTTTTTGTTATGACAGATGAACAACTTATGACAGGTGATTTTGTCAAAACAAAGATTACAGGCGCTCTTGAATACGATTTAATCGGAGAGTTGGTTTTGTAATAAGAGTGAAAGTGTAAACTATAAAGTGGTAAGTAACCTTAATTAGTAATAATATAAGAAAGGAAAATGCGGAGGCATTGGAGGTGATAATATGAATTTACCTAATAAATTAACAGTATTTAGAGTTGTATTGATACCATTTTTTGTTATCGTTATGTTGGCACAGCCTTTTGGAGATTTATCTAAATTTGTTGCTGTGGGTATATTTATAGTTGCAAGTCTGACAGATTTTTTAGATGGATACATTGCTAGAAAGCATAATCTTGTTTCAAACTTTGGTAAGTTTATGGATCCGCTGGCAGATAAACTGCTTGTTGGCGCAGCAATGATTTGCTTATGTGATGTCACAGGGATTCTTCCGGTTGCAGGAAAGATTCCGGGATGGATTGTAATCATTATAATAAGTAGAGAATATTTTATCAGCGGCTTTAGAACTATAGCTGCAGACCAGGGATTGGTTCTCGCTGCAGGTTGGTGGGGAAAGGTAAAAACTGTGTGTCAGATGTTTATGATTATCTTTCTTATTGTAAATTTGAATTTTACTGCATTTAAAGCAATCGAAGTAATTCTTGTATGGCTTTCACTTTTCTTTACAGTATTCTCTATGATTGACTATGTGGCAAAGAATAGGGAAGTGTTAAAGGATGAGGTAAAATAGAACTGACTTAATAAAATTAAGTTTTTGGTGTATTTTATTTAATTATATTAAAATTGTATTGATTAAAACTTATTATTATTATATTATTTGTAGTGCTACTCTAAAAAATAGCGTGGAAATAACATTTTTAGGAGGAAATATATGGCAAAGTATTGTGAAATGGAAAAAGAAACACTTAAGGAAATGCTTGTAGAATTGAAAGCAGAATATGCAAAGATTAAGGATGCAGGATTAAACCTTGATATGTCAAGAGGAAAACCGGGTCCTGATCAGCTTGCAATTTCAGCAGATATTATGGATGCATTGACTTCAAAGGATGAGCTTAAATCAGAAACAGGTCTTGATTGCAGAAACTACGGTGAACTCTGTGGAATTTTGGAAGCAAGAAAACTCATGGGAGAAGTTATGGGTGTTCCGGCTGAAAATGTTATTGTATACGGTAACTCAAGTTTAAATATTATGTATGATACAATTTCACGTTCATACTCACACGGTGTTATGGGAAGCACTCCTTGGTGCAAACTTGACAAAGTTAAATTCCTTTGTCCTGTACCTGGATATGACAGACATTTTAAAATTACAGAGTTCTTTGGTATTGAGATGATTAACATCCCACTTACAGAGGACGGACCTGATATGGATTTAGTTGAGCAGTACGTTAATAACGACGAATCAGTTAAGGGTATGTGGTCTATTCCAAAATACTCTAACCCATCAGGAAGTACTTATTCTGCAGAGACAGTTAAGAGACTTGCAGCTCTTAAGCCTGCAGCAAAAGATTTCAGAATATTCTGGGATAATGCTTATGTTATCCATCATTTATATGAAGACAAGCAGGATGAACTTTTAGATATTTTTGAAGAATGTAAGAAAAATGGAAACGAAGATATGGTATATCAGTTTGCATCAACTTCTAAGATTTCATTCCCTGGTTCAGGTATTGCTGCTATGTCAGCTTCAACTGCAAATCTTGATTTCGTTAAGAAACAGATGACAGTTCAGACTATTGGTCATGATAAGATTAACCAGTTAAGACACGTTAAATTCTTTAAAAATCTTGAAGGTTTGAATGCTCATATGATGAAGCACGCAGAACTTTTAAGACCAAAATTTGATGCTGTATTAAATACTCTTGAGAGCGAACTTGCAGGAACAGGTATTGCAAGTTGGACAAAGCCTCTCGGCGGATATTTTGTATCCCTTGATGTAATGGAGGGTTGTGCAAAGAAGGTTGTTGCAATGTGTAAAGATGCCGGAATGGTTCTTACAGGTGCAGGAGCTCCTTTCCCATACGGAAAAGATCCTAAAGACAGCAATATCAGAATTGCTCCTTCATATCCATCACCGGAAGAATTGCTTGAGGCAAGCAAGGTATTAGTACTCTGTACTAAGATTGCAGCTATTGAAAAACTTATTGAATCGTAAATAGTTGAAATACAGTTTGATTTAGCAAATTTATCCACGAATGGAGGTGGTCCTTTTTGAAGGACATTAAATTAAGTAATAAGACTTTTAAATTAGAGCAGGATCCATATATTTATCAGTTGCAGGATGTTGAAGAACCTGAGCTTTTCAGAGAAATGTTTCCATATACGGAAACACCAAAGATTGCATTTAACTACAGAAGAGTTCCTGAAAATATGGCTGAGGATATTTTTATAACAGATACATCATTTAGAGATGGCCAGCAGTCAAGAGCTCCTTACACAACTGAGCAGATGGTTCACATTTACAAGTTGTTACATAAACTGGGCGGAGAGAATGGAATGATTCGCCAGACCGAGTTTTTCGTTTACTCTGAAAAAGATAGAAAAGCTCTTGAAAAATGTATGGAACTGGGATATAAGTTCCCTGAAATCACTACATGGATCAGAGCTTCAAAGAAAGATTTTGAATTAGTAAAATCAATTGGAGTAGAAGAGACAGGTATTCTGGTAAGTTGTTCAGATTACCACATTTTCCACAAGATGGGACTTACAAGAAAGCAGGCACTGGATAAATATTTAGGAATCGTTTCAGAATGTATTGAATCGGGACTTAGACCTAGATGTCATTTTGAAGATATAACCAGAGCTGATTTTTATGGTTTCGTTGTTCCGTTTGCAAATAAACTTATGGAAATGTCGAATGAGAGTAATGTTCCGATTAAAATCAGAGCCTGCGATACTATGGGATTTGGGGTGCCTTACGCAGGAGCAGCACTCCCAAGAAGCGTATCTGGTATTATTTACGGACTTCAGCATTATTCAGATGTTCCTTCTGAGATGCTGGAGTGGCATGGACACAATGATTTCTATAAGGGTGTTGTAAATGCTACAACAGCATGGATGTACGGAGCGGGAGCTGTAAACTGTTCACTTCTTGGAATCGGTGAGAGAACAGGAAATGTTCCACTTGAAGCTATGGTATTTGAGTATGCCTCAATTAGAGGACATTTCAATGGAATGAATACTCAGGCAATAACTGAAATTGCTGAATATATCCAGAATGAGACAAACTATAATTTGCCTCCGATGACACCTTTTGTCGGTGCAAATTTCAATCTTACAAGAGCGGGTATTCATGCGGATGGTATGCTTAAGAATCATGAGATTTACAATATCTTTGATACAGATTCTATCCTTAACAGACCACCGAAGGTATCTATTACGAGTACTTCCGGAATGGCAGGAGTTGCATACTGCATAAATCAGTATATGAAGATGAAGGGCAGACCTGAACTTGATAAGAAATCACCTGTAGTTGAAAAAGTATACAATTGGGTAAGATCTGAGTACGACGCAGGAAGAATTACAGTTATCAGTGATGATGAATTGATTGCAAAAACAGAAGAAGCTTTGCTTGAAACTAATTAAGCGCTCTTGAATTAATAAAAACCTCTATGGGATAATGCAAATTTGCGTTATTTTATAGGGGTTTTATTCGCTTTATTTAGAAAAATACTTTTAAAAAGTAAATAATAATTGATTTGATTATCTTATTAAACTATACTAACAATAGTTTTGATTTTGATAAAAGATATACTTTAAAGGAGAAATACAAAATGTTCAGATTGATGACGAAAGAAGAGGCTATTGAATTAATAAATGATGGAGATGTGGTTGCCTTAAACTCATTTCTTGGAATTGATAATCCAATAGAATTACATGAAGCTTTGTATGCAAGATATAAAAAAACAGGTGCCCCTAAGCATCTTACGATGATTTCAAGCGCCGGTTTTGGTGCTTGGGATGAAGACAGAGCAGCCGAAGGATACATTCGCGAGGGAGCAGTAGATAAAATTATCTGTGGACATTTTGGCGCGATGTATAGCACAAAGAAACTTGTTCTTGAAGATAAATTCGAAGCTTACAATCTTCCCCTTGGATGTATTTCTCATGCTATAAGAGCTCAGGCAGGAGGGATTCCGGGAGCATTGTCGAAGGTAGGACTTGATATTTTTGTTGATCCGAGAAAAGAAGGACCTGGTATTAATAGTATATCGAAGGACAATTCCCTGGTAGAACTTGTTGAGGTTGACGGAGAAGACTTTCTGTTTTATAAACTACCTAAAATGAACGTTGCAATTATCAAGGGGACGGCAGCTGATAAGAAGGGAAACATTTCATTTGAAGATATGTATACAGCGGGTGATGCGTTGTCTATCTGTCAGGCGGTTAAGGCGAATGGTGGAAAAGTAATTGTTCAGGTGGACAGACTTGTGGTAAAACCTTCAAGACCGCATAACACTATTGTTCCGGGATGTCTTGTTGATGCAATTGTTGAGATAAAACCGGAACCAAGACATGCTGCCTACGAATCCTTAACGGGTAGTTTTGAAATTCCTTATTCTCAGTGGCAGGACTGGAGTGAAATGCTTGAAAAACGCACAAAAACAAAGAACGTCATAAATAAAAGCGCTGAGATTATAGGAAAAAGAGCAGCGATGGAATTGCGGGAAGGAGATATTGTAAATATCGGTGTTGGAATTCCTGAGACAGTGTCAAAATATGCCAGAGAAAGTGGCATATTAAATAAGATTACTCTTACTGTAGAGGCAGGAGGTGTCGGAGGATTCCCGGCATCAGGAAAGGTGTTCGGCGCAGTAATTGGAGCAGATTCTATTTACAATATGGCAAATCAGTTTGACTTGTATAACAACGGCGGACTTGATATATGCTTTATGGGTGGAATTGAGGTGGATCGTTTTGGAAATGTTAATGCACACAGAGGACCGGGAGCTTTTGCAGGAATTGGTGGATTTGCAAACATAACTGCAAAGACTAAAACAGTAGTGTTCTGTCTTACATTTAATACAAAAGGTCTGAATGTTGAAGATAATGACGGTAGTATACTAATTAAAAATGAAGGACATATCCCGAAATTTGTAGAGGAAATTAAGAGCGTAAGTTTCTCTGCAAAACGTGCCAAAGAGAACGGACAGAGAGTTTTGTATGTGACAGAACGTTGCGTGTTTGAATTGGTAGAGAGTGGACTTAAGCTCATTGAAGTTTATCCGGGAATTGACATAGAAAGGGATATTTTCAGCAGACTTCCATTTGATGTTGAGGTTGACGAAATGCTGGATAATTATAATTTTTAATATTCAAGATTCGTGGAGCGTACATCAGATAAAAATAGGAAATACAGGTATGGAAAGGAATAGATAAAGTGAAAGAAAAACTATTAAATGGCTACGATTGGATGATAAAATATTATATGTATTTTATATGTGCAGCAATGGTTGGATGGATTTATGAAGTGTTGGTAATCATGTTTGAAAATCATAATGGATTTCAAAATCGAGGCGTGTTATACGGTCCGTATTTACCAATTTATGGATTTGGAATGCTGATTTTAATAATTACCGTAAAACCAATTTGTAAGATGAAACTTGAAAAAGTATCTTCGCATTCGGTGATATTAGCATTTGTGGTAAAGTTTATTTTAGCTTTTATAGCTGCGTTTTTAATCACATCATTAGTGGAACTGGCAGTCAGCTACATGGTTAGCCCTAATTCATGGGAATATGTCGAAAACGGCACAAATAATCCACTGTGGTTTTACAGTGCTGATGATGGATATAATATTAATTTCCAGGGGAGAATTGCATTAAAATCCAGTTTGAGGTTCGGTATTGGTTCCATATTCCTATTGTACGTTTTGGAACCAATAATAGATAAATTTTCGACAAAAAAGAAGGCGTTTAAGATTGTGGGAAGCTTACTTTTGATTACTATATTAATTGACTGCATTATAACCTTTTTATTTTAATAAAAAATAAAGGCGCGGTCTCTGGTAAATGTTAGTGCCTTGTGGAGGTATTGGCTCGTTTTTACTGTCTTTTGAAATAATCAAGCTATGATAATTGCGATTGCGATGATCATAGCTTTTTTTGCATGACGTGGAAAAAGGAGAGGTTGAAATTGAGAAAAAATGTGGGAAAAGTTGAATAGAGGGAAAAAATTGGGACATATACTATGTTATTGTTATAGTGTGAACAACATAAATGAAAAAAGAATAAACACACAAAACTACACAAATAAAATGTTGCATCACATAAGAAGAAGTGATATACTTGCAAAGTGAGGGGTGAAAAAATTGATATTATATTTTTGTTAAAGTCGTTGACATATATCAAAAACTGTATTAAGATGATTATACGAACATAAGTTCGAAAGGAGAAAACTATGAATAAAGAAGATAAATTAAAAGCGCTGGATGCAGCGATTACACAGATTGAAAAAGCACACGGTAAGGGTTCTATTATGAGATTGGGAGACAAAGCAGCTAATCTCAACGTAGAGACTATCCCTACAGGATCCCTCAGCCTTGATATTGCACTTGGACTTGGAGGTATTCCAAAGGGAAGAGTTGTTGAAGTATACGGACCTGAATCATCAGGTAAAACTACAGTGGCACTTCATATGATTGCAGAGGTTCAGAGACGTGGAGGAGTAGCAGGTTTTATTGATGCTGAGCATGCGTTGGATCCTGTATACGCAAAGAACATCGGCGTAGATATTGATAACTTATATATTTCTCAGCCTGATTTTGGTGAGCAGGCCCTTGAAATTGCAGAGACTATGGTAAGATCGGGAGCTGTTGATCTCATAGTAGTTGACTCTGTTGCAGCATTAGTACCTAAGGCGGAAATTGATGGAGAGATGGGAGATTCTCACGTAGGTCTCCATGCCAGACTTATGTCACAGGCACTGAGAAAATTAACTCCTGTTGTTAATAAGACTAACTGTACAGTTGTATTTATCAATCAGCTTCGTGAAAAAGTTGGAGTTATGTTCGGTAATCCGGAGGTTACTACAGGTGGTAGAGCTTTGAAGTTCTATGCATCTGTCAGACTTGATGTAAGACGTATCGAGACACTTAAGCAGGGTGGTGAAGTTATCGGAAACAGAGCCAGAGTGAAAGTAGTTAAGAATAAGATTTCTCCTCCATTCAAAGAGGCTGAATTCGATATTATTTTCGGTAAAGGTATTTCGAAAGAAGGAGATATTTTAGATCTTGCAGCCAACGCAGGAATTGTAAATAAGTCCGGAGCTTGGTACGCATATAATGGAGATAAGATAGGCCAGGGACGTGAAAATGCAAAGGCTTGGCTTTTAGAAAATCCTACAGTGATGGAAGAAATTGACGCTAAGGTCAGAGAGTTCTACTTTAAGAAGAACGAAGAAGTTCTTTCTACAGAGGAAGATGCCAAAGAAGGTGAATAATGCATAGGGTTATAGAAGTATACCCTTATAATAAAACAAAAGTGAGAGTAAAACTGGATTCCGGTTTTACTTTTGCTTTATATAAGGGAGAAATATTAAAAAACAAAATAAAGGAAGATGAGTATCTATCAGATGAAACTGTTGAAAAAATCGTTGAGGAGATATTGAAGAAGAGAGCGAAAGAACGTGCTTTGTATCTGATTAAAGATATGTCAAAAACAAAAAAGCAGATTTCTGATAAACTGGCAAAGGATTATTATCCCCAGTGCGTGATAGATTATGTTATAGACTTTTTGGAAGAATATTCTTTTGTGGATGATTATGAATATGCCTGTCATTATGTTCAGGCATATAGTTCAAGAAAGAGCATTGCTCAAATTAAAAACGATCTGTATAAAAAAGGAATTGATAAATCGTTGGCAGATATAGCTTTATCTGAAAATGAGATAGATGAGGATTCGTCCATTGTGAAACTTATTGAAAAGAATAAGAAAAAATATGATTTGATGGATGTTAATGGAAAGCGAAAGTTTTATGCTATGCTTATGAGAAAAGGATATGCATATGATTGCATTAACAGAGCACTTAACCTAATGGAATTGATATAAAGTTCTATTAAATTTAACACAAAGTTTCAAACTATGATAATGACGACAAATTTTGGAAATGTGTATATGATTTTTGAATTGAATTGTACAATTTGACAAAATATTTCCTTCTATTTTATGAATGTTTTGTGTAATAATAAGGATGTTTGCTTGACATAACATCATATCCGCGATAGAATAAAAATGTTGTTTTGCACAATGAAAATTAAATAAGGAGGTGCTCCTGTGGATACAGTTACAGTTATTATAATTTGTGTAATTGAACTCTTCGTGGTAGCACTTGTTTCTTCATTAATTACATCTTTTTATAAAAAAAATGTATCAGAAAAGAAAATTGGAAGCGCAGAGGATAAAGCTAGAGAAATCATTGATAATGCTTTAAAAACTGCAGAAACCAAAAAGAAAGAAGCGCTCTTAGAGGCAAAGGAAGAAAACCTTAAGGCTAAGAATGAACTTGAAAAAGAAACAAGAGAACGAAGAACTGAATTACAGAGATATGAGAAACGTGTCCTTAGTAAGGAAGAAGCTGTTGAAAAGAAGGCTGATCAGTATGAAAAGAAAGAAGCCGCTCTTCATAAACGCGAAGATGAACTTACTAAGTTAAAGGCAGAAGTTGATCAGTTAAATGCTCAACGTATACAGGAATTAGAAAGAATCTCTGGATTGACCTCCGAACAGGCAAAAGAATTTTTGTTACAATCTGTTGAAGAAGATGTTAAACATGAAACAGCTAAACTTGTTAAAGAGTTAGAAACGAGAGCAAAGGAAGAAGCAGATAAGAAAGCTAAAGACTTAGTTGTTACAGCTATTCAGAAATGTTCTGCAGACCATGTGGCTGAGACTACAATCTCAGTTGTAAACCTTCCAAATGATGAGATGAAAGGTAGAATTATCGGTCGTGAAGGTAGAAATATCAGAACGCTCGAGACACTTACAGGTATCGATTTAATTATTGATGATACACCTGAAGCAGTTATTTTATCAGGATTTGATCCTATCAGAAGAGAGGTTGCAAGAATTGCTCTTGAAAAACTTGTTGTTGATGGAAGAATTCATCCGGCAAGAATTGAAGAAATGGTGGAGAAGGCTCAGAAAGAAGTCGACACTATGATTAAAGAAGAAGGTGAAGCTGCAACACTTGAAGTTGGAGTTCACGGTTTACATCCTGAACTTGTTAAGTTATTAGGAAAGATGAAGTTCAGAACAAGTTATGGTCAGAATGCATTAAAGCATTCAATTGAAGTTTCATTGTTATCAGGATTACTTGCATCAGAACTTGGACTCGATGTCAGAATGGCAAAGAGAGCTGGTTTACTCCATGATATTGGTAAAGCAGTTGACCGTGAGATGGAAGGATCACATATTCAGCTTGGTGTTGACCTTTGTAGAAAATACAAAGAATCTGCACTTGTCATTAATGCTGTTGAAGCTCACCATGGTGATGTAGAGCCACAGTCATTAATAGCATGTATTGTTCAGGCAGCTGATGCTATTTCAGCAGCTAGACCTGGAGCAAGAAGAGAAACATTAGAGACATACACAAACAGATTGAAAGAATTAGAAGATATTACAAACTCTTACAAGGGAGTTGACAAATCTTTTGCTATTCAGGCGGGTAGAGAGGTTCGTATTATGGTAGTACCTGAACAGATTACTGATGATGATATGGTATTATTGGCTAGAGATATCTCAAAACAAATCGAAGATGAGTTAGAGTATCCTGGACAGATTAAAGTAAATGTTATCAGGGAATCCAGAGTAATTGATTATGCTAAATAATTAATTCGCTAAATCAGCGATATGCATAAAAAGCAGTTGTAAGATTTTTCTTACAACTGCTTTTTTTGATGTGCGCCTTGCAGCACATGTTTCTAATGGTGCAAGTTCCTAATCTGCTCTAGTAGTGGAGGGCCTGTACTTTAGGAGAAGTGAGTTAATAAAGGAGAGTTGTGCGAAAAATAGTTTATGTATGCTTTTGTAATTCGAAACGTCTTTTACTTATCTTTTTGTTGTGATATACTCAATGAGGTGAAACATTAAAGATAATGTTTTGATTTTTATTTTTGCAGGAGGAAAGAAATGAGTAAACTTGGTTTTATTGGAATGGGAAATATGGGATACGCAATGTTAAAGGGGACATTGAAATCGTTTGTTCCGTCAGAGATTGTTTTTTCTGATGCAGACACTAAGAGAATGGAAACAGTATCTGAGGAGACGGGCGTTGAGTATGTTACTTCAAATGCAGAGTGTGTACACAGAACAAAGTATGTTGTATTAGCTGTTAAACCTCAATTTTTTGATGTTGTATTAGAGGATATAATAGATGTTGTAACACCTTCACATGTAATTATTTCAATTGCACCGGGTATTACCATTGCAGATATAAAGAAAAAATTAGGCTCAGATATCAGAGTGGTTAGAGCAATGCCAAATACACCTGCTTTGGTAGGCGAAGGAATGACAGGAGTTTGCTACGACAAGAATGACTTCTCGATGGAAGAAGAAGATAACATCAAAAAGATTTTTGAAGCTATCGGAAAAATGAAAGTTGTCAGTGAAAAGATTATGAGTGCTGTTACTTGTGCAAGCGGCTCTTCACCTGCATATGTTTATATGTTTATTGAAGCATTGGCTGACGGCTGTGTTATGTGTGGAATGTCAAGAAATGATGCATATGAATTTGTTGCACAGACAGTTCTTGGATCGGCAAAGATGGTTCTTGAAACAAAGAGACATCCGGGAGTACTTAAGGATATGGTTTGTTCTCCTGCAGGTACAACTATTCAGGCTGTTAAGGAACTTGAAGCTGCAGGATTTAGAAGTGCTCTCATTAAAGCTACAGAAGCATGCTACAAAAAAAGTGAGCATATAGATTAATTGGCAGGTCAGATGTATGGACAAATTTGTTAGATATGACAGAAAGTTAAAATATAAGGGAACTATTATAGATATTTACAAAGACTTTATTACTACTCCGGAAGGGCATAATGTTGAGTTTGACTTCATTGGACATAAAGGCGCAGCTGCTGTGATTCCTGTTATGGATGATGGCTCGATTTTACTTGTTGAGCAGTGGCGTAATTCTATTGACAGATTTACGCTTGAAATTCCGGCCGGAGGCAGAGACACAGTTAATGAAAATTCAAAAGACTGTGCATCAAGAGAGCTTGAAGAAGAAACGGGTTACAAGTCTAAAGATATAGAGTTTTTGCAGACGATAGTCCCAGTGGCGGCATATTCTGAGGAAAAGATTGATGTATATGTTGCGAGAAATCTTATCCCTTCAAAACAGAATTTGGATGAGGATGAATTCATCAATGTAAGACGATTTTCTGTTAAGGAATTGGTTGATATGGTTCTCTCAAATAAAATACAGGATTCAAAAACTGCAGCATCAATTATGGCGTATTATGTAAAATATTGTATTGGTTAAAAAAGCAATACGTATTCTTGTTAAGTGATTATTATGATGTATTTTTCATAGAATGTACAAATGACTAATTGGTACGTTGCTGAATGAATAATAAGATTCGTTTCATAAAAGATAGTTATAAACTTTACTCAATTATTCTGGCGGTTATTACTTTTGTAATGCTGACCAGGTTAATTGGTGTAAAGTTTTTTATTTTAAGATTAGAAAATGGTAATAATATAGATATAAATAGGTCAAATGCCTTTATTTTCTTTGTGAATTTGACAGTATATGTTGTAAAAACAATCCTGTTGGTTATGATTACTTTTGTTTTGAAGAGAAAAAAGATCATAGAATCACTATGGATATTTTTTGATGTCTTTGTAATTCAGGTTTTGTTTATAAGTGTTTTATATGAAAGCACAACATTGGTTGAGGCTGTACACCTTTATTGTTTGTATTTGCCCAAATGCATAATTGTGTTTTGGGGAATATATATTTATAAAAAAATAAAAGTGATTTATGAAGAGTATAAGAGAAAAACGAAAGTGGTGAGTGAGATTGCGCTATTGGCAAAAATAATGATGCTAATAGCGTTATACTCATTAGTTTTTGCACTTTTGTGGGGAATTTTGATTATTTTATTATAATTTATAATTTTTTTTTATAATTTTTTATAACAAGATATAGTATTACATAAAATGCTGAAAACGAGATGTGGTGTAAAAAGGAAGAAATCCTTATTTTTATGGGGAAAATAGTAAAAAAATAGGTTTGATTTTATTTATGTAAACATATATAATGTTATTTATCGGATGAGGAACGGTTGAAAATAGGGTTTTCCAATATTAACTACAGAAAAGGTTGAAATTATGCAACAAATAATTGAAGAATTTATTACACAATTGCATAACACGAAAAATACTTCAGAAAATACAGAGGTTTCATACAAAAGAGACCTCACTAAACTCTTTGAGTATTTAAAATGGAAAGAGGTAGATGCTGTTACAGTTGAGGATTTGAATGATTATATTTCTTATCTCAAAGAAAAGGGAAGAGCAGCAACTACTATTTCAAGAACCATTGCATCTATGAAAGCTTTCTTTTCATTTACAAACGAATTCAGGTACTCAAGAGAAAATGTTGCAAATGCGATGAAGGCTCCAAAGATTGAAAAGAAGGAGCCGAAGGTATTGTCGGTTAAAGATATTGATGCTCTATTAAAATGTCCTTCGAAGAATACTCCGAAGGAACTTAGGGACAAGGCGATGCTTGAGTTGATGTATGCCACAGGTATGAGAGTTTCTGAACTTATTAACTTGAAAGTTAGTGATATTAGTTTTGAAAATCAATGCATCATATGTCATGACAGAACAAAAGATAGAATTATTCCTTTTGGAGCAGATGCTAAAAACGCACTGATGAATTATCTTAAAAATGGACGTGACAGACTTGTTGAAAGTAATAGTAGGAATAATATATTATTTCCAAATATTTCCGGACAGGAGATGAGTCGACAGGGAGTTTGGAAGATTATTAAAAGTTATGGAAAAAAAGCAGGTATTAAAGCTGAAATTACTCCGCACACATTGAGGCACTCATTTGCATCTCACTTGGTTGAAAATGGTGCAGAGCTAAAGGCTGTTCAGGAGATGCTTGGACACTCGGATATTTCTACAACACAGATATATCTGACTAAAGAAAGTAAAAGATTAAGAGAGGTGTATGCGAAGGCACACCCAAAAGCATAAAAAAGAGATGATAAAGAACCCGGTAGTTGGTGAGCGGTATTATAGTCGCAAGTCAGCTATCGGGTTCTTTATATAAAATAAAAATAAAAAATGCTCCCACAAATTGATTTGCAGGAGCATTAAATAATTATAATGTTTTGTAGATTTCTCTGATTAACTGTACTGTTTTATCCCAACCGATACATGGATCAGTAATAGATTTTCCGTAAATACCTTCGCCGACTTTCTGTGCGCCGTCTTCGATATAGCTTTCAACCATAAGACCTTTTACGAAAGATTTTAATTCTTCTGAATGTAAGCGGTTATGCATAATTTCTTTTGCGATACGAATCTGTTCGTTGTACTGTTTATTCGAGTTAGAGTGGTTTGTGTCAACGATTACAGCAGGATTTGAGAATCCTTTCTTTGTATACATATCATATAACTGAATCAAATCTTCGTAGTGATAGTTTGGAATACACTGTCCGTATTGATTTACTGCACCTCGAAGAATTGCGTGTGCAATATCATTTCCGCTTGTCTCAACATCCCAACCTCTGTAAAGGAATGAGTGACCTGCCTGAGCAGCCTCAATTGAGTTAAGCATAATAGATAAATCTCCACTTGTAGGGTTCTTCATTCCTACAGGAATATCCATACCTGAAGTAGTGAGTCTGTGCTGCTGATCTTCAACAGAACGAGCTCCTACGGCAACGTATGAAAGAATGTCTGAGAAATATCTGTGATTTTCAGGATAAAGCATTTCATCTGCAATTGGTAATCCTGTTTCTTCCATTATTTTAAGGAAAAGATGTCTGATGGTGATAAGTCCCTGAAGTAAATCAGGAGCTTTTTCAGGATCAGGCTGGTGAAGCATACCTTTATATCCTTTGCCTGTTGTACGAGGCTTATTTGTATATACTCTTGGAATGATAATAATTTTGTCTTTAACTTCTTCGTATATTCCTTTAAGTCTGTTTGTATAATCTAAAACAGCTTCCTCATTGTCCGCAGAACATGGACCTATGATAAGGATAAATTTATCAGATTCGCCTGTGAAAACTTTTCTGATTTCTTTATCATTTTCCTCTTTTTTCTTTGCAATCGCTTCCGGAACAGGATACATATTTTTGATTTCCTGAGGGGTAGGAAGCTTTCTGTAAAATTCAAAGCTCATATTTTTCCTCCGATTTAGTTAATTAATTATTAAAAAACGTGATGAGTTTTTGTTAAGTCCACTCATTACAATAGTAAAGTATAACATATTTGGTGAAATCTTCAACATTTAAGAAAATATTAATAAAATCTGCGCTTTACAAAGAAATGATTCTGTTATATTTTATTAAATGGTATAATAATTATAACTCGTTTGCGGGTGATGGGAGAACAATTAGCAGTGCGTAAATGAAGAGGTGAAATTATTATGGCGAAAAGAGTAATTTGGATTATTTTAGACAGTGTAGGTATTGGCGAGGCTCCGGATGCAGATAAGTTTGATGATTTGGGAGCAGATACACTGGGGCATATTTATGAAAGAAAAAGAGAAGAAGGATTTTCTCTTCCCAATTTAGAAAAACTTGGACTTGGGATGATAGATGGAGTAAATCCTTCTATAGGAAAGACGGATAGTCCTAAGGGGATTTATTTAAAGTGCGCAGAAAAGTCGGCTGGAAAAGATACAACCATAGGACATTGGGAAATGACAGGTATTATTACTCCAAAACCATTTCCTACATTTCCGGATGGATTTCCCAAAGATGTAATAGATGAATTTATAGCGGAATGTAAGGTTCCGGGAGTCCTTGGCAATAAAGTTGCCTCGGGTACAGAAATAATAAAAGAACTGGGAAGTGAACATATAAGAAGTGGCAAACCGATTGTTTACACTTCGGCGGACAGCGTTTATCAAATTGCATGTCACACAGATGTTTATCCTATTGAACAACTCTATGCAATGTGTGAGAAGGCAAGGCATATTCTTCAAGGTGAGAATGCGGTTGCAAGGGTTATTGCAAGACCGTTTGCGGGAAATGAAGGCGAGTATTACAGAACTTCTGACAGAAGAGATTTCTCATTGAAACCAAATGAGAATAACTTGCTTGTCCATTTGAAAAATAATGGCATTCCCGTTTTCGCCGTAGGTAAAATTGAAGATATTTTTGCCGGCGTTGGAATAAGTGAAGCAGTTCATACAAAAAATAATATGGATGGTGTTGATAAGACTATTGAGTATATGAAAAATAAAAAGGAAGAGTGTCTTATCTTTACTAATCTCGTAGAATTTGATTCCACATGGGGACATAGAAGAGATGTTGAGGGATATGCTAAAGGTCTGGCGGATTTTGATGACAGATTAGGCAAAATAATGGAATTAATGGGTGAAGATGATTTGCTTGTGATAAATGCAGATCACGGATGTGACCCTACATATAAAGGAACAGACCATACAAGAGAGTTTATTCCTGTATTGATGTATGGCAAAAATATTGCACCTGCGAATGCGCATACAGGTGATACATTTGCCAACATAGGAGCTACTATCGGAAAGTATTTTGGTGTTGACATACCGGCAGGAAGAGAGGTGTTTTGAGTATGGTAAATGATATGGAAGTTATGTATCACATCAATATGAAAAAAGGTGACGTGGGTGAGTATTGTATTTTGCCGGGGGATCCGGGAAGATGTGAGAAGATTGCACAGTATTTTGACAATCCTCATTTTGTCACTTCTAACAGGGAATATACCACGTATACTGGGACTATAGCGGGAAAGAAAGTATCTGTAACCTCTACGGGTATTGGCGGACCATCTGCAGCGATAGCTATGGAGGAACTTGCTAAACTTGGTGTGCATACATTCATAAGAATCGGAACATGCGGTGGAATTAATCTCAAGGTAAAATCGGGAGACAGTGTAATTGCAAATGCTGCCATAAGACACGAGGGAACAAGCAGGGAGTATGCGCCAATTGAATATCCTGCAGTTTCGGATTTCGAAGTTACAAAAGCTTTAGTGGATGCTTGCAAACAATTAAATAAGAACTATCACTGCGGTGTTGTTCAGTGCAAAGATTCATTTTATGGTCAGCACAGTCCTGAAGTTATGCCTGTTTCTTACGAATTATTAAATAAGTGGGAAGCATGGAAGAGACTGGGGGTTCTTGCCAGTGAAATGGAATCGGCGGCGTTGTATACTGTTGCAGCAAGGCTCGGAGTAAGATGCTCAGCTGTTTTCAATGTTGTGTGGAATCAGGAAAGAAAAGCGTTAGGATATGATGAAGAAGATTGTTACGATACGGATAGTTCTATTCAGGTAGCAATTCAGGCAATTAGAAACTTAATTGAGGAATAAGAAATGTCAAATTTAATAAAAAATGAAAAAATAAATAATTCAATGGATAATGTAAAAAAATATGTACAGGAAAAGTACAAATATTTTAAAGACATATTTAAACAAACATATAACAAAAGAATAGTATATATGTATATGCTGGATGCAATTATTGTGACATTGATTATTGAAATGCTTGCAAGACATTCATTTGTTAAGGGAATATATTATCTTATCAGTTCCCCTTACGTTCTTTTGTGTAATGCGATGATAGTGCTTATGACTTTGTCGTTTACGCTTCTAATCAGGAGACGTATTTTTGGAATGGCAATAATATCAATTATTTGGATTATATTTGGTGTTGCAAATAGTGTATTGCTATCTTACAGAGTTACGCCGTTTACCGCTGTAGATTTGATGCTTATTGATTCGGCGATTGATATTATGAATAAATACGTGAGTCCTCCAATGATAGTTGTAATTGTGATAGCAGCTATTTTAGCCATTGTGGCTTTGGTATATATTTGGAGGAAAGTTCCTAAAATTGATCATAAGATTAAGTATCATAAAGCAGTTGGAATTGTTGCTATTATTTATGCTATCTCACTTGGAGCAATTAATTTAGGGATAAGTGCTGATTTGTTGTCTGTAAAGTTTGGTAACCTGGCTGACAGTTACAGAGATTATGGTTTTGTATACTGTTTTGTAAACAGTCTGCTCAATACCGGTATAGACAAGCCTGAAGGGTATTCTGATGAAAAAATGAAGAGTATCAAAGACGAGACAAAGGATCACGCATCTGAGAAGGAAGTTAAGAAAAAACCTAATATTATCTTCCTGCAGTTGGAGTCTTTCTTTGATGTTAATTACATGAAAGACATTACGTTCTCAGAAAATCCTTTGCCTAATTATACAGCCATGAAGGAAAAGTATCCTCATGGATTTATGGATGTTCCTATTGTGGGAGCAGGAACGGTAAACACTGAGTTTGAAATTATGACAGGTATGAATCTGGATGACTTTGGACCGGGTGAATATCCTTTCAAGACTATCTTAAAAGAAAAAACATGCGAGAGCATTTGTTATAATCTGAAAAATTACGGTTATAAGTGCCATGCCATTCATGATAACACAGCCACATTCTATAGCAGAAATGTAGTTTTTGGCAATTTGGGATATGATACATTTACATCCATTGAGACAATGAATGTTGATGAAAGAACTCCAATGGGATGGGCGAAAGATAAATATCTTACTGAATATATCATGCAGGCGCTTAAGTCTACAAAGAAGACTAAGGACTACATTTATACAATTTCTGTACAGGGACATGGAAGTTATCCTTCTGATGATGCGGATTTTGGCATTACAATTGATGGAATTGAAGATAAATCAAGAAGGAATTCTTTTGAGTACTATGTACAACAGATTCATGAGATGGATGCATTTTTAAAAGAGCTTACAGATGCATTGACAGAGTATGGCGAAGATACGGTACTTGTTTTCTACGGAGACCATCTTCCAAGTCTTGGAATTACTGAGGAGGAACTTGAGTACGGAGATGTATTCAGAGAAGAATACATTATCTGGAGTAATTTCAAGAATAAAATTGAAGGTGAAGATATTGAGGCATATCAGCTTCAGGCTAAAATACTTTCACAGTTCAATATGGATGCCGGAGACATTAACAAATATACTCAGAAACACAGAAAAGATGAGGATCAGGAAGAGTATTTAGAGGGACTTAAAAATCTTGAGTACGATATGCTTTACGGAGATAATCTCATTTATGAGGGTGAAAATCCGTATAAGGGAACAGAAATACAATATGGACTTAAGAAAGTTAAATTCCGCTCAATCAATCCGACAAATAATGCCGATGGTAAAATTTACATTTACGGAAGCAATTTTACTCAATACAGTCGTGTGTTTGTAAATGATCAAAAACTTGAGACCTTTTTTGTAGATCCGAGTATGTTGGTTGTTTATTATCCTGAATTGAAGATTGGAGATTCGTTCCTGGTTAAACAGCAGAATTCTGACAGTCATGTGCTGATAGTTACAGATTCTATTTCATATGAGAATGAAAATGTTGAGGAAGATATAGGAATTGAAACATTCAAGGAAACCTCAACAGCTGCGACTAGTGAAAATGAAACAGAAGAAAAAAAGAAAAAAACTAAATAAATAATCGGAATATTATTATAAACTCTCACTACAATATAATAAAGGGTAGTGGGAGTTTTTTGTGAAAATAAAGGAAGGTCTGTTTACAATAGTTGTTTTATTGTTGATGAACACTAATGTCTACGGGAGCGTGGAGGACAACATTACTTCAAAAGAAGCGTATCTTATGGAGGTGTCATCTAAAACAGTTTTGGCCGAGAAAAACAGTGAAGAGAGGGTTAGTATAGCCAGTGTTACAAAAATAATGACATTGCTTTTAACATATGATGCGTTAGAAAGCGGAAAAATCAAAAAAGATGATTTGGTTACTACCAGTGCATATGCAAAGAGTATGGGCGGGTCACAGGTGTTTTTAGAGGAAGGAGAAAAACAAACTGTGGAGACGTTGATTAAGTGTGTTGTAATTGCCTCCGGAAATGATGCTGCCGTTGCCATGGCTGAATATATAGCGGGAAGTGAACAGGAATTTGTTGAGATGATGAATAAAAAATGTGTGGAACTTGGAATGAAAAATACTCATTTTGAAGATTGCAGCGGACTTACTGACTCTGATAATCACTATTCCTGCGCAAGGGACGTGGCTCTGATGAGCAGGGAACTTGTGTACAAATATCCTGATATACTTAATTATTCATCCATATGGATGGAGACGATAATTCACAGTACAGATAAAGGAGATAAAGAATTTGTATTATCAAATACAAATAAATTGTTAAAGGCAAATGAAGCTGTAAAAGGACTTAAAACCGGCAGTGCTTCTAAAGCAAAATATTGTGTTTCTGTAGTGGCAGAACAAAATAACGTAAAGTTAATATCAGTTATTTTGGGCGCAAGTGACTATAAAATAAGATTTAAAGAGGCAAATGAATTGCTTAAATATGGATTCGCTAATTGTATTCTCTATGTTGATAAGAAAAATAATGAGATTAATTGCCCTGTGACATGCGGCGAGAAAGAGTATGTCTCGGCAAAAAAAGAAAAAGAGTTTTCTTATGTATTTCCGGGAAAGATGAAAAAGGTAAGTGAAAAGGTTAAATTGAAAAAAATAAAAGCACCTGTAAAAATAAGAGATAAGGTGGGAGTAGTTGAATATTATGACGGAAAAAAGATGATTGGAAATGTGGATTTGATTGCCACCCAAAATGTTAAAAATGCTACTTTTTGGGGTCAAATGACAAAAATAATACAATATCTTGTGTTTTTGGACTAAAAACCATTGAAAAAAATAGTTTTATTATGTAGAATTGAAAAGGCGAGAAAAATTTTTATTTTCAGAAAGGAAGTCTGAGATGGATTTAGCTGTTAAGCTTGAAGTGTTTGAAGGTCCGTTGGACCTGTTACTTCATCTGATTGATAAAAATAAAGTTGATATATATGATATTCCTATAGTTGAAATAACAAGACAGTACATGGAATATGTTGATGCTATGGATAAAGAGGATCTCAATACAGTAAGTGAGTTCCTTGTTATGGCAGCTACTTTGGTGGATATCAAGTGCAAAATGCTTCTTCCAAAAGAGGTAAATGAAGAGGGTGAGGAGATTGATCCTAGAGAGGAACTTGTTGCAAAACTTATCGAATACAAGATGTATAAGTATGCTGCAATTGAGCTTAGGGACAGACAGTTGTATGCAGGAAAGTCGCTCTACAAAGAACCAACCATCCCTGATGAAGTGTTAAAATACAGACCTCCGATTGACTTGGATGAAATCTTAGAAGGAATGGACCTGAAAAAATTGAATGATGTTTTCCAGATGGTTCTTAAAAGACAGGTTGATAAAATTGACCCTATTAGAAGTAAGTTTGGAAAGATTGAGATGGAAGAAGTTAGTCTTACTGACAAGATTGATTATGTTAAACAGTACACAAAGACTAAAAAGAAATGTAGTTTTAAGCAGATGCTGACGTCGCAGAAAACAAAAATGAATGTAATAGTTACATTTTTGGCAGTGCTTGAGTTGATTAAAAATGGTGTAATTACAGTTCGTCAGGAAAGAACATTTGATGATATTTACATATCAGCATAATTTCATCTAAATTATCAAGAGGTAACAATTGTGAAGAATATAAATTATGAGGCGGCTATAGAGGCAATCTTATTTACAATGGGAGAGTCCGTTGAAATTGATAAAATTGCGGTGGCCCTTGATTTAAAGAAAAAAGATGTTGTAAAAATAGTTGGACAGATGAAGGAAAAGCTTGAAAGCGAAGACAGAGGTATTAGAATTATTGAATTGGAAAATTCTTACCAGTTATGTACTAAACCTGAAATGTACGACTATCTCATCAAGATAGCAAAGCAACCTAGAAAACAGGTACTTACAGAGGTGCTTATGGAGACACTTTCAATAGTAGCTTACAAACAGCCGATCACCAAAGGTGAAATTGAGAGGATTAGGGGTGTAAAGTGTGACCACGCAGTAAACAAATTAGTTGAGTACGATTTGATTGAAGAAGTGGGCAGACTTGATGTTCCGGGAAGACCAATACTTTTTGGTACCACAGAAGAATTCTTAAGAAGATTTGGTGTTGATTCATCAGATAATCTTCCGGATATAGATATGGACAAAATAGAAGAATTTAAGATAGAAGCAGAGCAGGAAGTTGCTATCAAATCAAACGACTAAAGAGCAGTTGGAAAACGCCACGCGTTTTCCAACTGCTCTTTTCAAAAATTATAGGTTTTGAAACAATCCTCTGCTTAAGATTCAGTCTTTTACCGTATACCTGCAAATGTTTTTTCTGAAACGCAAACAAGCACTAAGGTTATATCTTCAAAAGAATATTAATTCCTCGCCCGCATACATACGCGGGTTCTCTTGATGACAACCCGCGTCGAATGCTAAATTTCGAGGACTTGTAATCCTCGAAATTTGACTCGGATTAATCTTCTTTTATCAGATAACCTTAAAGTACTTGTTTCAATGTTATCAGAAAAAACATTTGCAGGTACACGGTATCAATCCTGAATCTTGCGCAGATATACATTTCATAAGGTATAGGTTTTGAAACACGGAATTGTCATGATAAGATATGTGCGAAAATGAGATATGCATCATTTACCTACCAAATAAGATATTTGTTAGTTTGGAAGGTATGGAGCAAAATAGCGTGTCATGAGAATTACCTTCTAAATGTGAGATTTGTTAGTTTGGAAGGTATGGAGCAAAAATGGCTTGTCATGAGAATTACCTTCTAAATGTGAGATTTATTAGTTTGGAAGGTATGTTGCAAAAATAGCGTGTCATGAGAATTACCTTCTAAATGTGAGAATTGTTAGTTTGGAAGGTATGGAGCAAAAATAGCTTGGCAAAAGAATTACCTACTAAATAAGATATTTGTTAGTTTTGATGGTAATTGACAAAATTATGACAAACTTAATTTACCTACCAAATGGTAAATATATTAGTTTGGAAGGTAATTGATAACAAATTAACAAATTTACCTTACCTTCCAATGCAAGAAAAAACTTAAATGGAAGGTAAAACGGTAAAATATAGTTTCTAAAAGTATTATTTGTGAAAACGATGCGTGTATCAGATTATTATTGTATAAGAGCAATTGCAATTCGGGGGAGGGTGTATGAGTTTGTTTGGAGAGGACGAAGTTTGTAAGAGAATGATTGGCGTTGTTGTGGCTTTTATTGTGATTTGCATGTCACAGCATCATCCGGTTTGTGCCGGAAATCTATTTGCAACGCAAGATAGTTTGAGAACAGAGTATTCCGTGAAACTGGAGTATTCCATGAAGCCTGAATATTCTACGATGACAAATTATTCTCTGAAACCGGAGGAGTTACATGCAAAATCTGCAGTTTTGATTGATGGTGAAACAGGAAGAATTCTGTTTGAAAAAAATTCACATGAAAAGAGAAGCAATGCGAGTACCACTAAAATTTTAACCTGCATTTTGGCGATTGAAAACGGAAATATGGGGGATGTGGTTGAAATATCTCATAAAGCCGCATCTATGCCAAAAGTTAATATGAAAACTAAAGCAGGTGAAAAATACAGACTTAAGGATTTGCTATATGCAATGATGCTTGAGTCCTACAATGATGTTGCTGTGGCTGTTGCCGAGCGGTTAAGTGGAAATGTAGAAAACTTTGCGAAAATGATGAATGAAAAGGCGATACAGATAGGGGCGTACAATTCTAATTTTGTAACACCTAACGGTTTGGATTCAGATAATCATTATTCTACAGCTTATGATATGGCTTTAATTGGAGCTTACGCTGTGAAAAATGAAATTTTCTTGGAAATTACTAATACTAAATCATATTCTTTTAATGAACTTACAGGAAAGAGAAATATTACTGTTTATAACAGGGACAGATTTCTTGAGGTTGATAAAAATGCTGTTGGAATTAAGACGGGATTTACAGGTAAAGCCGGGTATTGCTTTGTAGGGGCCATTAATAATGAAGGGCATAAAATGGTAAGCTGTGTTCTCGGTAGTGGATGGCCGCCTAACAAAAGATATAAATGGGATGATACCGAAAAAATAATGGGATTGGCAAAAACATATAAATACAAACATATACAATTACCCCTACATGACAGAATAAAAGTGAGCAGAGGAGTTCGCGATTATATAAATGTGGCTGTTAATGATGAATATTTGTTGGCGCTTAAAAACGATGATGAGGTCTGTGCTAAAAGAATTATTTTTGATTACAATGTTGCACCGATATCAAAAGACCAATGCGTTGGTTTGTATTATATTATTGTAAATGGAGAGGTGGAAAAAGTTTATGAATTAAAAGCAAAAGAGAAGGTTGATCGGTTTGATCTAAAATATTGTATGAAAAAAATAATAGAAATATTGTTTTTGACCAATCATGTGTTTGCAAATGGATAATCCAATGTGATATAGTAGTGAAGGTATTATGAATAACAAAACTAAGGAGAAGGTTGTGAAAAAATATTTTGAAAATGATTTTAAAAGGTTTATTATCAAATTGCTTATTGTGGTGGTGGTTTTAGAAGTATTTCTGTTTAACTACAAAAGCCATACAATTAATATTTTCAACAGAGGAAAATATAATCAAAAGTATATTACTGTGAATAATGCAGAAATATCCGGGCTTGAGGAAAATGGTGGTGGAACATACACAATGGAGGGGGAAAATGCAAAAATTATCTTTGATATTGACAGTGATGTAAAAACCATGAGATTAGATGCCGGATATATTTCTAAAGATAAGAAAAATCTTGAACTTGAAGCAGAAATAAAATATTCCTATGTTGGATATACTGACTTTAGAGTTAATCACAAATCATTTTATATAATGAATACGGATAAAAGAACGCAATATGTAACCTGTGCGTCTCCGGTCGGAATAAAGCAGATTTGTGTTGAAATTAAAGCGGACAAAAGTAGTGAACTAAGAATACATGGATTTTCAGTAAATGAAGATATACCATTCCATTTTTCTGTTGCCAGAGTGCTGTTTTTGCTGCTGTTTTTTAGCGCACTTTATCTGCTTATGACTTATCCGGCTTACAGAAAGCCAATGGTAGGTAATTGCAACTCACAGGAGGCTGCAATAATTGCGGTAATGTTTTTCTTTTTGATTCTTATTATGGGAGTATTTAAAATATATGCCGACCCGGACACGAATTATTGGAAGCAGACCCAGGGAAACCAGATTACTCAGGAAATTGTAGATGCGCTTGAAAGCGGACATACGTATTTGACAGATGAAGTACCACAAGAATTGCTGGAACTTGATAATCCGTATGACTGGTTCGAGAGAATGGATAAAGATGTGAAGGAAAAATGGGATCATCTTTTGTTTGAAGGAAAATATTATTCCTATTATGGAATAGGTCCTGTTATCACGCTTTTCCTTCCGTATCATTTGATTACCGGTTATTATTTCTCAGCAGATTTAGCTTGTTTTATATTTACCACTTTAGGAAGTCTGTTCCTTGGAATGGCATATCTTGAAATAATAAGAAAGTGGTATAAGAAACTTCAGTTTAGAATGGTGCTCTTAGGCTTGGTTTGTATCGAGGCGGCATCTTCGATACTTTTTAGTGTCAGAGTAACTAATTTTTACGAAGTTGCCCAAAGCTCGGGCTTTTGCTTCCTGACTATTGGCTTTTATCTGATATTAAGAAGCAATATTCTTACAAAAGAAAAAATAAGATATGGATGTATGTTTTTATCTTCGGTATTTATGTCTCTTGCGGTGTTATCGAGAGCGCTTCAGGCTCTTTACGCTATCGTGATTGTAATGTGGGCGGTTTATGGATTTTTCTTTGTCCACAAAAATATGAATATAAAAGAGAAAATAAAATATATTATGTTGTTTTCAGCGCCGTATGCTTTCTTTGGAATAATCCAGATGGCATACAATTACGCAAGATTTCATAATCCGTTTGAATTTGGAATTTCTTACACTCTGACTATTTATGATTATCAGCATATACAGATATCCCTTGGACTTGTTATGATAAGTGTAGTGAATTTCCTGTTTACCCTTCCGGTAATCAATTCACAGTTCCCATTTGTTCATGGAAATATGGATTTCCTTGGGGTTAACGGATATTATTTTGTGGCGATTAACTGTGCTTACGGATTGTTTGCAACATTTGTCCCTGCAGTATCGTTACTTTATATGCCAAAAGTTGCAAAGAAATTAAGCAAGGAGGATAAACTGAAATTTGGCCTGTTGTATTTTGTGCCGGGAATCTTGATTCCGCTTGCAATCGTTATGCTGACCTGGGATTACGGATATTGTATGAGATATGGCCCTGACTTTGCATGGCAGATGGTACTTGCCATTCTGATGTTTATATTCTTTGTATATCAGAAAATTAAAAATAAAACTGTTAAAAAATGGTTATTTGGATTGATGATGATTTGCACAGTTTGGTGTTTATATTCAAATCTGTGTTATATCATTTCAGATAATCCGGTAAAAATTGCCGGAAATCATGCTACATACGCTGATGTGTACAGTAAAATACAGAATCTTGTTCAATTCTGGAGATAGAGGTGGTTTATGAAACTTAGCAAATTACTGGAAAAGATGGAATACACAGTTGTCTGTGGAGATGACAACTGTGAAGTAAATGAATTGGTGTACGATTCCAGAAAAGTTGAAGCAAATGATGTGTTCGTATGCATTAAAGGCGCAGCCTTTGACGGACACAAATATATTCAACAGGTTGTTGATAAAAAAGCAACAGCTGTTATCGTTATGGACGATGTTGCAGCTATGGAAGGCGTAACAATTATTAAGGTGGAGGATACTAGACTTGCTTTGGCATATATGTCTGCAGCATTTTTTGGATATCCCGCGGAAAAACTTACCACTATAGGTATCACAGGAACTAAGGGAAAGACAACAACGTCATATATGGTAAGACAGGTCCTTGAAAATGTTGGAATTAGTACAGGACTTATCGGTACGATAGAGACCATAATTGGTGAGGAAAAGATACCTTCAGTAAACACTACACCTGAATCCTATATTGTTCAACAGACTTTTGCCAAAATGGTCGAAAAAGGGATAAAATGTGTTGTTATGGAAGTGTCTTCACAGGGGCTGATGCTCCACAGAGTTTCAGGTTTTACATTTGATTACGGTATATTTACAAACATTGAACCGGATCATATCGGACCTAATGAACACAAGGATTTTGAAGATTATCTTCACTGTAAGAGTATGCTTTTGAAACAGTGCAGACACGGAATTGTGAACGCAGATGCAAAACATCTGGATGAGATTCTTGAAGGGCATACCTGTGATTTAGAAACCTATAGTATTGATAATGAGTCTGACCTTAAGGCAGAAAATATCAAACTGTTTAACAGACCTGGATTTTTGTGCTGCTCATACAATACAAAAGGACTGATTGATATTGATGTGGAGATACATGTTCCGGGAAAATTCAGTGTATACAATTCTATGTGTGCGCTTGCTATATGCAGACATTTTACAGATGATAAAGAAAAAATACAGAAAGCTCTATTGTCTGTATCAGTAAAGGGAAGAGTGGAAATAATTAAAGTGTCTGACAGATTTACACTTATGATTGATTACGCTCACAATGCAATGAGTCTTGAGAGTCTTCTCAACACGCTGAAAGAATATAAGCCTAACAGAATTGTTACATTGTTTGGTTGCGGAGGAAACAGATCTAGAGACAGACGTTTCCAGATGGGTGAGACATCTGCAAGATTGTCAGATTTTACGATAGTTACATCGGATAACCCTAGAAATGAAGATCCGATGGCTATTATAGCTGACATTGTCACAGGAATAGAGAAAGTGGGAGGAAACTATGCTACAGTTCCTGACAGAAAAGATGCCATTAGATATGCTATATTGAATGCAAAAGATGGTGATGTAATCGTTCTTGCAGGAAAAGGACATGAGGATTATCAGGAAATAAATGGTGTTAAGCATCATATGGACGAGAGAGAACTTATAGGAGAAGTAATCTTAGAGCCAGAGGTTAAAGAAGTACTATAATTTTGAAAGAGGTAGACGGAAAATATGTGTGGAATATGTGGATTTGCCGGCGAGGTAAAAAACAGTAGAGATGTTCTGAAAAAAATGATGGACAAAATTGCTCACAGAGGACCTGATGATGAGGGTATGTATGTGGATGATTATGTGGCAATAGGGCACAGAAGACTTAGTATTATTGATTTAAATCACGGTGCTCAGCCTATGTACAATGAAACCGGAGACATAGCTATTGTTTTTAATGGAGAAATATATAATTACAAAGAAATAAGAGATGAACTTATTGCAAAGGGACATTCATTTGCAAACGATTCAGATACAGAGTGTCTTATTCACGGATACGAGGAGTACGGTACAGAACTTCTCACAAAACTCAGAGGAATGTTTTCTTTTGTTATCTGGGATTCTGAAAATAAAACAATGTTTGGAGCAAGAGATTATTTTGGAATCAAACCATTTTACTATTCAATGATAAATGATGTTTTGGTTTTCTCATCTGAGACAAAGAACATTATCGAGTTTCCAGGATTCAAAAAAGAGGTTAACGAGGAGGCTCTTGAACAATATCTTAGTTTTCAGTATTCCGTGCTTCCTGAGACATTTTTTAAGGGTGTGTACAGATTACCGGCAGGTCATTATATGATTTACAAGGATGGCAGACTTGACATTCAGAGATATTTTGATCCAATGATGGAACCTGCTGAAGATGGTAATCTTGAAGAAACAGTACAGGAAATTGAAAAAGTTGTTAAGAATACAATTGATGCCCATATGATTGCCGACGTAGAAGTTGGTTCATTATTGTCCAGCGGAGTAGATTCAAGTTATGTTGTATCAGAATTCCCGGGACAAAAGACATTTACGGTTGGATTTCTTGATAAAAACAGCAAGTACAATGAAATTGGATATGCAGAGAGTCTGGTAGATGAACTGGGCAAGGAAAATTACAGCAAAAACATAGATAGCGACGAATATTTTGATATTATTCCGACGGTTATGTATTATATGGACGAGCCTTTGGCAGATCCTTCATGTATAGCATTGTACTTTGTCGATGAAGTTGCGTCAGATTATATAAAAGTGGTACTTTCAGGAGAGGGCGCTGATGAATTCTTTGGTGGGTATAATATATATCATGAGCCAATTTCTCTTGCAGGGTATCAGAAACTTCCAAAAGCAATCAGAAAAGCAATTGCCGCAATTGCAAAGAAGATGCCTGATATCAAAGGAAGAGATTTCCTTATCAGAGGAAGCAAGACGGTGGAGGAGAGATTTATTGGAAATGCCAATATGTTCTCGGTAGAAGAGAGAGAAAAACTTCTCAAGAATGCACCGACACATGTGGCGCCAAAAGATATTGTGGCTTCCACATATGAAAAAGTTAAGGACTTAAACGATATTGCAAAAATGCAGTATATAGATACAAATTTCTGGCTTCAGGGTGACATTCTTCTGAAAGCAGATAAGATGAGTATGGCTCATTGCCTTGAATCAAGGGTACCTTTCCTTGATATTGAAGTGTTTAATTATGCAAAAACACTTCCTATCGATTTTAGATGCAACAAAGAAGCTACAAAGAGAGCATTCAGAATAGCAGCTAAGAAGCATTTGCCTGAAGCTACTGCAAACAAGAAAAAACTGGGATTCCCCGTTCCTATCAGAGTGTGGCTTAAAGAAGAAAAATACTATAATCAGGTTAAAGAAGTGCTTACAGGAAAGGCTGCAGAAAAATATTTTGACACAGATATACTTCTAGGTTTGTTGGAAGATCATAAAAACGACAAGGCTGATAACAGCAGAAAAATATGGACAGTGTATGTTTTCCTTGTTTGGTATAAAGTATTTTTTGAGGACGAGAAGTTTGTGCCAAAGAATCACGAGAGAATTGAAAACAGAGTAAATAAAGCAGTTTAAACAGATAAATCCGCAAAAGATGGAGGTGAGACTTCGTTTTTTGCGGATTATTTGTCTGTTGAAGTAAATTTTTTGTAAAAAAAGTGCTTGCTAAAAACGGATAAAATGTTACAATTATAATCGGCGTAAATTGGATTATTTATCAGCCAAAAAAGACTTAATATATTTAAATAAGCCTTAAAAAATATATAAATATAAAAATGGAGGACTGTTTTATGAGCTCAACAGCAAAAGTTTCAGCGAGAGAAAGAATTGAATCTTTACTCGATGACAACAGCTTTGTTGAAATCGGGGCATTAGTAACTGCCAGAAGTACAGATTTCAACATGCAGACAAAAGAGACACCAGCTGACGGTGTAATTACCGGATATGGTGTTATCGATGGCAAATTAGTATACGTTTACAGTCAGGATTCATCTGTTCTTGGAGGATCAGTTGGCGAGATGCATGCTAAGAAGATTATCAACATCTACAATCTTGCAATGAAAATGGGAGCACCTGTTATTGGTTTACTTGACAGTGCAGGATTGAGATTGCAGGAGGCAACTGACGGACTTAACGCTTTCGGAAGAATTTATCTTAAGCAGACAATGGCTTCAGGTGTTGTTCCACAGATTACAGCAGTATTTGGAAATTGCGGTGGTGGATTAAGTGTAATACCTGCATTATCTGACTTTACATTTATGGAATCAGAGAAAGCAAAACTATTTGTAAATACTCCAAACTCAATTAAGGGTAACAGAGAAGATCTTTGCAATACTGCAGGAGCACAGTTCCAGAGTAGTGAAGCAGGTTTGGTTGATTTTATCGGAACTGAAGCAGAGATTTTTGAGTCAATCAGAGAACTTGTATCAATGCTTCCTTCAAACAACGAGGAAGATGCAGATTTGGGTTCATGTGAAGATAATCTTAACAGAGCATGTACAGGTATTGAAAACTGCGTTGAGGATACAAAACTTGCAGTTGAAAATATTGCAGATGATCACATTGTTTTAGAATTAAAAGAAAATTTTGCACCTGAGATGCTTACAGCATTCATCAGATTAAACGGAGCAACAGTTGGTGTTGTTGCTAATAGAACAAAGATTTATGACGAAGAAATGAAAGTTGCTGCTGAGTTTGAAGATAAACTTACAGTTGACGGATGTGAAAAAGCAGAAGAATTCATAAGATACTGTGATGCTTTCAATATCCCTATACTTACACTCACAAACGTAACAGGATATGAAGCATCATGTAAATGTTCAGAAAAGAGACTTGCAAAAGCTACAGCTAAGTTAGTATATGCATATGCAGATGCTACAGTAGCAAAAGTAAATCTTATTATCGGAAATGCTTTCGGAAGTTCATACATAACTATGGGTTGCAAGGCACTTGGAACAGATGTTGTTTATGCATGGCCTAACGCAAAAATTGCTATGATGGATGCAAAGAATGCAGTTTCAATTATCTACGCAGATGAAATTGAAAAATCTGATGATGCTGCAGCTAAAATTGCTGAGAAGACTGCTGAGTACAACGAACTTCAGTCAAGTGTTAACAGCGCTGCTGCACACGGATATATCGACAGTATTATTGAGCCTGCTGATACAAGAAAGTATTTGATTGGAGCTTTTGAGATGTTATACACAAAAAGAGAGGAACGTCCAATTAAAAAACACTCAACAATATAGGAAGGTGGTAAATGAAAATGTCGAAGAAATTACGTTTATTATTTAGCCTTGCTTCTTTAATGATTATTATGTGTTTTTCAGCTTCACTTGTTATGGGTGATGAAGTTGCAAACGAAGAAGTTGCAGCTCAGGAAGCCGATGGTGACCAGGTCTCTGGAGAAGACATGTTCGGAGATTATTACCAGGAAGAACAAACAACAAATGTTGATGATACAATTATGTACTCAAAAGGAAGAGTGTCTCTCTCTCAGTTAAAGCAGGTGTCTGATTCGATTATTAATCAGATTCCTCAGCTTTCTGCATTGTCTGAGGAAGAACTTGATTATCTTGTTGAATACTACGGAAATCAGACAGACTTCTATGAGAACTATAAAACAGCAGTTGTTGATGGAAACTACGGCGAGTATGTATCAGCTGATGTAATGAAAGTAGTTGAACTTAAAGAAGAAGGAAAAGAAAATGATTTGCAGCTCGTTACAAGAATGCATTTTAAGAATGTAGATGCAGATTTTATCGTGGATGTAACAGTTTATGATAACCTTGGTCCAATAACAAAGAGCGCACATTTTAAAGCAATTGAAGATGAAAGCCTTGCAACAAAGATGAAATCAGCAGGTGCTAACACACTTATGGGAATGGGAACAGTATTTGTAGTACTTATCGTTATGATGCTTATCATTTCATGTTTCTCAATTATCCCTAAAATTCAGAATGCTTTTGCAAAAGGTAACAATGAAGGCGATTCAAAGGTTGCAACAGATGGTGATAGTACAACGGAAACATCAGGAAATTTGGCGGATGACGGTGAATTGGTTGCAGTTATTGCCGCAGCTATTGCTGCAAGTGAAAATACAACAACAGATGGTTTCGTTGTAAGATCTATCAGAAGAAGATAAATAATATTTGATAAATGGAGGAATAAAAATGAAGAGTTATACAATTACAGTTAACGGAAATGTATATGATGTTACAGTTGAAGAAACAGGCGCAAGCGCATCTGCTCCAGTAGCAAGAAAAGCGGCACCTGCACCAAAGGCAGCACCTGCACCAAAGGCAGCAAGCGCAGGAGCAGGATCAGTAAAGGTTAGTGCACCAATGCCTGGTACAGTTAAGGCAATCAACGTTAGCGTTGGAGATGCAGTTAAGAAAGGTGATACTATCTTAGTATTTGAAGCTATGAAAATGGAAAATCAGCTTGTAGCTCCACAGGATGGAACAGTTGCATCAATCGATGTTGCAGTTAATGACAGTTTTGAAGCAGGCGTTTCAATCGCTACATTAAACTAATTCCGGATAATAAAATCCTGAATACTACAAATAATTTTGGAGGTACAATATGAATTTCGCAGATACAATAGGAAATCTGATACATCAGACTGCGTTTTTTAATCTCACATGGGGAAATTATGTTATGATCGCAGTTGCATGTTTTTTCCTATATTTGGCAATTAGAAAAGGTTATGAACCATTACTTTTGGTTCCTATCGCTTTTGGTATGCTTTTAGTAAACATGTACCCGGACATTATGATTTCACCGGAGGAAGCAGGAAACGGAACAGGCGGTCTTTTGCATTACTTCTTCTTACTTGATGAGTGGAGTATTTTACCATCACTTATCTTCATGGGAGTTGGTGCCATGACAGACTTTGGTCCGCTTATCGCAAATCCAAAGAGTTTCCTTCTCGGAGCTGCGGCACAGTTTGGTATTTACTCAGCATATTTCTTGGCAATCTTCATGGGATTTGGTGGAAAGGCAGCGGCTGCCATTTCTATCATCGGTGGAGCTGACGGCCCTACATCAATCTTCCTTGCAGGTAAGCTTGGACAGACAGATCTTATGGGACCTATCGCGGTGGCAGCATATTCTTATATGTCATTAGTTCCGATTATTCAGCCACCTATCATGAAGCTTCTTACAACAGAAAAAGAACGTAAGATTAAGATGGAACAGCTCAGACCTGTTTCAAAATTAGAGAAAATATTATTCCCTATCGTTATTACAATCGTTGTAGTAATGGTACTTCCAACTACAGCACCACTTGTTGGTATGCTTATGCTTGGAAACTTATTCAGAGAATCAGGAGTTGTTAAACAGCTTCAGGAAACAGCATCAAATGCCCTTATGTACATCGTAGTTATCTTACTTGGTACATCAGTTGGTGCAACAACAAGTGCAGAGGCATTCCTTAATGTAAGTACATTAAAAATCGTACTTTTAGGTTTAGTTGCATTTGCTGTAGGAACAGCAGCCGGAGTTCTTTTCGGTAAGCTGATGTGTTTATTCACAGGAGGAAAAGTAAATCCGCTTATTGGTTCTGCCGGTGTATCAGCAGTACCAATGGCAGCCAGAGTATCACAGAAGGTTGGTGCCGAGGCAGATCCTACAAACTTCCTTTTGATGCACGCTATGGGACCTAACGTTGCCGGAGTTATCGGAACAGCGGTTGCTGCCGGTACATTTATGGCTATTTTCGGAATTAAATAATTTAGGAGGACAATCTAATGGCAGAGAAGAGACCGGTAAAGATTACCGAAACAGTTTTACGTGATGCTCATCAGTCACTCATCGCAACAAGAATGCCTACTGACGTAATGCTTCCAATCGTTGAGACAATGGATCAGGTTGGATATCATGCAGTAGAGTGCTGGGGTGGTGCAACATTTGATGCTTCACTTAGATTTTTAAAAGAAGATCCATGGGAGAGACTTAGAAAGTTAAGAGATGGATTTAAGAATACAAAATTACAGATGTTATTCAGAGGACAGAATATCTTAGGATACAGCCACTACTCTGATGACGTAGTAGAATACTTTGTTCAGAAGTCACTTGCAAACGGAATTGATATTATCAGAATTTTCGATTGTTTAAATGACCTCAGAAACCTTGAGACAGCTGTAAAGGCATCAAACAAAGAAGGCGGACATGCACAGATCGCACTTTCTTACACATTGGGCGATGCTTACACACTTGATTACTGGAAAGAAACAGCAAAGAAGATTGAAGATATGGGTGCTAACTCACTTTGTATCAAAGATATGGCTGGACTTCTCACACCATCTAAGGCTACAGAGTTAGTTCAGGCATTAAAAGACGGTACACAGTTACCAATCGATCTTCATACTCACTACACTTCAGGTGTTGCTTCAATGACATACCTTAAGGCAGTTGAGGCAGGATGTGACATTATTGACACAGCTATTTCTCCATTTGCACTCGGAACATCTCAGCCTGCAACAGAAGTTATGGTTGAGACATTCAAAGGTACAGAGTACGATACAGGACTTGATCAGAAGATTCTCAAGAAAGTATCTGATCACTTTAAGACATACAGAGAAGAGTGCCTTGCAAATGGATTATTAAATCCAAAGGTTCTCGGAGTTGATATTAAGACACTTCTTTACCAGGTACCTGGAGGAATGCTTTCAAATATGGTTTCGCAGCTTAGCGAAATGGGAGCTGAGGACAAACTTGACGAAGTGCTTCAGGAGATTCCAAACGTTCGTAAAGACTTTGGTGAACCACCTCTTGTTACACCTTCAAGCCAGATTGTTGGTACACAGGCTGTACTTAACGTTGTTATGGGTGAGAGATATAAGATGGTTAACCAGCAGGCAAAAGACTTACTTGCAGGAAAATATGGACAGACAGTTAAACCATTTAACCCTGAGGTTCAGAAGAAGGCAATCGGTGATGAGAAACCAATCACATGCAGACCGGCTGACTTACTTGAGCCATCATTAGAAAAATTTGAAAAAGAATGTGCACAGTGGAAACAGCAGGATGAAGATGTACTTTCATATGCTTTATTCCCTCAGGTTGCAAAAGAATTCTTTGAGTACAGAGAAGCTCAGCAGACACAGGTTGATGCTACTGTAGCAGACAAAGAAAACGGAGCATATCCGGTATAATAAGAGTATTAGGGGCTTGCATTACGCTTGCCCCTTTCTTGAATGATAAGGAGAGTTAATGAGTAAGGTTGTTGTAATTGGTGGCGGAGCTGCAGGAATGATAGCAGCAATTGCCGCGGCTAGAAATTATAATGAAGTGCATCTCTTTGAAAAAAACGAGAAGTTAGGAAAAAAGATATTTATAACAGGCAAGGGACGATGCAATGTCACCAATGCTTCGGATATGAACAGTCATTTAAACAATGTTGTATCAAATCCCAAATTTTTATACAGCGCATACAATGCTTTTTCTGCAGAGGATATGATGGAATTAATCGAATCTGCAGGAGTTGAGCTTAAGATAGAAAGAGGACAGAGAGTCTTCCCTGTGAGTGATCACTCTTCGGATATAATAAAGGCACTTACAAAGTTGCTCAGGGATTCAGACGTAAATGTACATCTGAATGTTGAAGTGAAGGATATTTCGATTTCTGATAATCCGGAAAAAGGCAGCTTTGCAATTTCAACAGCAAGAGGAGAAAAAGTTTACTGTGATAATTGTATTGTTGCCACAGGAGGATTCTCATATCAGACTACAGGTTCTAATGGAGACGGATACAGGTTTGCAGAAAAAATGGGACACAATATGGTAAAGGTAAATCCTGCTTTGGTTCCATTGAACGTGAAAGAGGAAGTTTGCAAAGAACTGCAGGGATTGTCCCTTAAAAATGTCAACTTTTCTGTTGAAATCAACAATAAAGAAGTTTACAGTGATATGGGAGAGATGCTGTTTACACATTTCGGTGTAAGTGGACCTTTAGTTCTGACTGCAAGCTCGATAATTACAGATAAGATTAGTGGTAACAATGTCAAAGCGTTTATTGATTTGAAACCGGCATTGTCTTATGAACAGTTAGATAAGCGGCTTTTGAAAGATTTTTCAGAAAATATCAATAAAGATTTTAAAAATAGTATAGACGGATTGTTGCCAAAAAAGATGATCCCGATTATTATAAATCTTAGTGGTATTCCGGCGGATAAAAAAGTAAATGAAATTACGAAAGAGGACAGAGAGAGACTGATAAACTGTCTGAAAAAGTTTGAACTTACCATTACATCTACAAGAGGGTTCAATGAGGCGATTATTACAAAGGGAGGAATTGACATTAAAGATATTTCTCCAAAGACCATGGAGTCGAAGTTAATCCCGGGACTATTCTTTGTGGGAGAGGTATTAGACCTGGATGCGTTTACAGGCGGATATAATCTTCAGATTGCATGGTCCACAGGATATGCAGCCGGAAGTTCTATTTGGTAAGAATTGAATATGAAATCAAAGGAGATTATTATGTATAATATAGCAATTGACGGACCTGCAGGAGCAGGAAAAAGCACAATAGCAAAATTAGTTGCAAAGAAATTAGGATATATTTATGTTGATACAGGATCAATGTACAGAACATTGGCACTTGCATGTATAAGAGCAGGAGTATCAGCTGAAGAAAAAGATAAAGTAGTTGATGTATGCAACAGCGTTCAGGTTTCCCTTGAGTATGTTGAAGGAAATCAGGTTGTAAGACTTAATGGAGAAGATGTCAGCGGATATATCAGAAATGAAGAAGTGGGAAATATGACAAGCGCAATTGCTGTTTATGAACCTGTAAGAGAAATTCTTGTTAAAATGCAGCAAAAGATTGCTACAGAGCAGAATCTGGTAATGGATGGAAGAGATATAGGAAGTGTAGTTCTTCCAAACGCAAATCTAAAAATATATCTTACAGCAAGTGTTGAGACAAGAGCTCAGAGAAGATATAAAGAACTTGTAGAGAAGGGCGTTGACTGCGATATTAATGAAATTGAGAAGGATATTGAAGACAGAGATTACAGAGATATGCACAGAGAAGTATCTCCGCTCACTCAGACAGAAGATGCTATTCTTGTAGATTCTTCAAATATGACAATTGATGAAGTTGTTGAAAAAATAATCAGTTACGTTTAAGAAGGTGTAATTAATGGATATTACGATTGCTAAAACTGCCGGTTTTTGTTTCGGTGTAAAAAGGGCTGTTGAAAAAGTATATGAGCAGATAGAAGTGTCTGAAAAAAAGATTTACACATTCGGTCCTATTATTCATAACGAGGAAGTTGTTAAAGACCTTGAGGAAAAAGGTGTCAGTGTGATAAATGAGCCGGATGAGATTAAAAATCTAAAAGACGCAATACTCATTATCAGGTCTCATGGGGTGTCAAAAGAAATATATGATATTGCAGAGAATTCAGGCGTTGAGATAATAGATGCGACCTGTCCATTTGTAAAAAGAATTCACAATATTGTAAGTGAAGAGAGTAAAAAAGGAAGCACAATTGTTATTATTGGTAATAAGGCTCACCCTGAAGTTGAGGGAATTGTCGGATGGGTAGATGGCAAATCTTATGTGGTAAGCAATGAAGAAGATATCGAAGCGATTGATGAAAAGAAAGATGAAAAAATATGTATAGTTTCTCAAACGACATTTAATTACAATAAATTCAATAAATTAGTTGAAATTATTTCAAAAAAAGGTTATGATATAAATTGCTTAAATACGATATGTAATGCGACACACGAGAGACAAATCGAGGCAAAGCAAATTGCTTCCAATGTAGATGCGATGATTGTGATTGGAGGGAAAAGCAGTTCTAATACCCAAAAGCTTTACGAAATTTGCAAAGAACAGTGCGATAATACTTATTATATCCAGACTGTATCAGATTTAGACTTGTGTAAACTTAATTCTATAAAGAGTATAGGTATTACAGCGGGGGCTTCCACCCCAAAGAAAATTATCGAGGAGGTTCATACTAATGTCAGAAATGAGTTTTGAACAAATGTTGGAAGAATCAATTAAAACAATTCATACAGGAGAGGTTGTCGACGGTACGGTTATCAGCGTAAAGGAAGATGAAATTGTTCTTAACATAGGAGGTAAAGCAGACGGTATTCTTACACGTAATGAATATTCAAACACACCTAATGTAGATTTAACTACTGTTGTTAAAGTAGGCGATACAATGACTGTAAAAGTACTCAAGCTTAACGACGGTGACGGACAAGTGTTATTAACATACAAGAGACTTGCAGCTGAAAAGGCAAATAAAGCTCTTGAAGAAGCTTTTGAAAACAAGACAGTACTTAAAGGTACAGTTGTACAGGTTAACAGCGGTCTCAACGTAAGCGTTGACGAGGCTAAAGTATTTATCCCAGCTAGCCTTGTATCAGATGTTTTTGAGAAGGATCTCACAAAATATCAGGGACAGGAAGTTGAATTCGTTATCACAGAATTCAACCCAAGAAAGAGAAGAATTATTGGTGATAGAAAACAGTTATTAGTTGCTAAGAAAGAAGAACTTCAGAAAGAACTCTTCTCTAAGATTGAAGTAGGAATGACTGTTGAAGGTGTTATCAAGAATATCACAGATTTCGGTGCATTCGTTGATATCGGAGGAGTAGACGGATTATTACACATCTCAGAAATGTCTTGGGGACGTGTTGGAAATCCAAGAAAACTTTTCAAGGTTGGCGATAGCGTAAAAGCATTTATCAAAGAAATCAATGAAAATAAGATTGCATTAAGTCTTAAATTCCCTGAGTCAAATCCTTGGTTAAATGCAAATGAGAAATACGCAGTAGGAAATGTTGTAACAGGTGTTGTTGCAAGAATGACAGACTTTGGTGCTTTTGTAGAGTTAGAAACAGGTGTTGATGCACTTCTCCACGTTTCACAGATTGCAAGAGAGCATATCGAGAAACCGGCTGATGTACTTAAGGTAGGTCAGGAAATTGAAGCTAAGGTTGTAGATTTCGATGAAGAGAGCAAGAAGATTAGCCTTAGTATCAAAGCATTACTTCCGGAAGAGGAAGTAGCTGATGAAACAGCAGAAGCTCCGGTTGAAGAAGTGGTTACAGAAGAAACTGCTGAAACAGTAGAAGCTCCAGCTGAAGAAGCTGTTACAGAAGAGTAATATTTAATAAATCTTAATAAATTATTAAAACGATAAAAGCAAGCTTGTGATAAGCTTGCTTTTGTTGTAGGAGTTGTTGTCAGGAGAACAGATTATGAGAGTTATTGCCGGAAAAGCAAGAAGCTTACCACTTAAATCTGTGGATAGCTTAGGCACAAGACCTACTCAGGACAGAACAAAAGAAACATTGTTTAATGTTATAGGAACTGATGTTTATGATTCAGTTTTTCTTGATCTGTTCAGTGGAAGCGGTGCCATAGGAATTGAAGCATTGAGCAGAGGTGCACGTAAAACGTATTTTGTTGAAAATAACAGAGAGGCTCTTAAGTATATTGATGCAAATCTCACATTTACAAAATTGAAAGATGATGCTGTGGTACTTAAAAATGACGTTTTTGATGCGCTTAAGTATCTTGAAAAACAAAATATTTTGTTTGATATAGTGTTTATGGATCCTCCATATAATAAGGAACTTGAAAAAGAAGTATTGATTTTTTTGAGCAAATCTGCTTTAATTGATAGATGTTCATTGATAATTGTTGAAGCTTCAAATGAAACCGATATGGATTACCTTGATGAACTTGGATTTGTTATTAAAAAAACAAAGCAATATAAAACAAATAAACATGTTTTTATTGAGTTAGGTGGTGCGTAAAATGACTAGAGCTATTTATCCGGGAAGTTTTGATCCTATAACAATGGGTCATTTAGATGTAATCAAGAGAGCTTCTGAAATAGTGGATGAACTTATAGTGGGGGTACTTAATAATAATTCAAAAAGTCCGTTGTTTTCTGTTGAAGAACGTGTTAGAATGATTAAGGATACTGTGGATTTTTTACCTAATGTTAAAGTGATGTCTTTTGAAGGACTTTCAGTGGATTTTGCTGAGTCCCAGAATGCAAAGATGCTTATAAGAGGACTTAGAGCGGTTACTGACTTTGAGTACGAATTGCAGATGTCGCTTACAAACAGGAAAATTAATCCTAACATAGACACAATATTCTTTAATACAAGTTTGGAATATGCATATCTTTCTTCAAGTACAGTAAAAGAGATGGCATATTTTGGTGCTGATATTTCTGAATGTGTACCGGAATTTCTCGTTGATACTATTTACAGTAAGGTCAAAGAGAAAAGAGGTTAGTTAAGAGATAAAAAGGAGATTTAAAATGAGTAAGATTGAACAGGTTATTTCCGAAATCGAAGAATATATTGATAGTTGTAAGTTTGTTAAGTTATCACAGACAAAGATTATTGTTAATAAAGATGAAATAGATGAGCTTTTAAGAGAACTTAGATTAAAAACACCTGATGAAATTAAAAAGTATCAGAAGATTATCGCAAATAAAGAAGCTATCTTAAACGATGCAAAAGACAGAGCGGATTCTATGATTAGTGAAGCTACAGCTCATATTACAGAACTTGTTAGTGAACACGAGATTATGCAACAGGCATATAAAGAAGCAAACCAGGTTATTGAACAGGCGCAGCTTCAGGCACAGCAGATATTAGACAGTGCTACAACAGATGCGAACAATTTAAGAAACGGTGCTATGCAGTACACTGACAGTATTCTTGCAAATGTTCAGGATGTGCTCACAAACGGTATGGACAATTTCCAGAATATTCAGAGCAATATGATGACAGCACTTAACAGCTCACTCGAGGTTGTTGTTGCAAATAGAAAAGAACTTTCAGGTGCTCCTGAACCAATGATGGAAGACCTGGATGAAGAACCACCAATCATGCTTGATTAATCAGGTGGCAAAAAAAGCGCTTATGGCGCTTTTTTTATTTTACTGAAAAATAAGTTGAATAAAGAGATAAATTGTCAGAAGACACATTCCAAATAGCATAGAAATCAGTTTTCCTTTCAAGTAAACAGATTTTGCATATTTGTCGACTGTTAATGCCAGAGATTGAAGGGTGATGGATGCTCCGCCGGTAATTGTTCCGATTGTTACAAGAAGCAGTTTCCACTGTAAAGTTGTATTGCTTAGTAGCGAAAAGCCTTTAGTAATTTCAAAAAGCGATAGTAAAGGTGTTTTTAAAACAAAAGAATCAGGTGTATAACAATATATGTAGTCGGATATTATGGAACAGACAATCAGATAGAAAGATATGGTTGCGAGGGTTGTTATAATTTGATTAATTGGAGAAATAATATGATTTTTAGACATATTTGAGTAATTAAGGTTAAAATTTTGACTGTTATTATTGGTGCTGTTACCGTTGATGTTGCTGGTTTGAATTTTCGAATCTAATCTGCTGTTTTTAAAAAACATTGCTGTTAATATGGAAGGAATATATGTAATTAACATCAAAATCAGTGGAGATACAGTGTTATTTAAAATAGTATTTTGTACAAAGCCAAAAAGAAAACCTAAACCTATATTATTGGTGAAAGTTAATAAATATAGATATTCATTATATTTGATTTTTCCGGAAATAAACAAATCTTTCGCTGTTTTTACTCCCGTAGGATATCCGCAGGTGAAGCCTGTTATAACGGCAAAACATCCATCCCTGCTGACGCCGAATATATAATGGACAATAGGAAATATTAGATTAGCCAATGGCTCATATAATTCCCAAAAGGTCATATAAGTTGTGATGGCAATAAAGGGAAATATAACGGGAAACAAAGTGTAAATGCATAAGTTTAGAGATGAAATTATAGAGTTTTTGCTTGTTGAGGGAGTGAGTATGAGGACGAGTATTGAAAGATAAAACAGTACTGAAATATATTTTTTCATATTGATACCAAAAGGGGTTTATATATATTATTTTATTTCAAAATCAATTATACCATTGCATTTATTAAGAAAATGACATAAAATTAACAAAGTGGTATGAAATGAATATCTTTATTACGTAGGTGAAAAGGATGAAAATTACTTCAATAGCCAGCGGAAGCAGTGGAAATTCCATTTGCATTTCAAATGAAAATGGAGCATTTCTCATTGACGCGGGTATTAGCAAAAAGCGAATAGAAGAAGGTCTTGATGCGGCAGGTGTTGCCCCTGAGAAGTTGAACGGTATTCTGATTACTCATGAACATTCCGATCATATAAAAGGGCTTGGTGTATTTCTTCGAAAATACAATATTCCTGTGTATGCGACAAGAAAGACGGTTAGTGCGATTCTTTCAACTTCTTCCGTGGGAAAAGTTGATACTGATTTGTTTTTTGGAATTGATCCGGATAAGGAATTTAAACTTGGAGATTTTGCAGTTCGTCCTTTCAGGGTAAGCCATGATGCAGTTGACCCTGTTGCTTACAGATTTTATGAAGGTGAAAAGAGCGGGGCGGTTGTGACAGACCTTGGTTATTATGATGATTACATTGTTGATAACCTTAAAGACCTCGATGCAGTGCTGCTTGAGTCAAACCATGATGTCAATATGCTACAGATGGGAGCTTATCCATATCATCTCAAACAGAGAATATGGGGAAACAGAGGTCATCTGTCAAATGAAACGGCAGGAAGACTTCTTGATACAATAGCCACAAGCAGGCTTAAAAATGTCCTTTTGGGACATTTGAGTAAGGAAAACAATTATCCTGAACTGGCTTTTGAGGCGGTTAGGAACGAAGTGAACGCAGGTAGCGGTGAACTTTGTGCAAATGATTTTAATATGGTTGTTGCAAGACGGGATATGCCGTCTGATACAATAGATGTTTAAGGAGGAACGACAATGAAGAAGACTATCATTACAGTTGTAGGAAAGGATACAGTTGGTATTATCGCCAAGGTATGTACTTATTTAGCAGAAAAGCAGGTGAATATTTTAGATATTTCACAGACTATTGTGCAGGGCTACTTTAATATGATGATGATCGTCGATGCAAATAATTCAAACATTGCGTACGATGTATTAGTTGATGATATGGAAAAAATCGGAGAAGAAATCGGGGTTTCAATTAAAGTTCAACATGAAGATATTTTTGACAGCATGCATAGAATTTAATGGAGGCACATATGATTAATATTTTTGAAGTAAATGAAACTAATAAGATGATTGAGCAGGATAATCTTGATGTTAGAACTATTACATTGGGAATCAGCCTGTTAGATTGTATCAGCGATGATTTAGATACATTGAATAATAATATATATAACAAAATTAAGAGACTTGCCAGCAATCTCGTACAGACAGGTGAGGATATCTCTAAGCAGTTCGGAATTCCGATTGTAAACAAGAGAATATCTGTTACTCCAATTGCACTTATAGGTGGAGCTGCATGTAAGACTCCTGATGATTTTGTTACTATCGCACAAACTCTTGACAAAGTTGCAAAGGAAGTTGGAGTTAACTTTTTAGGAGGTTATTCAGCCCTTGTTAACAAGGGAATGACACCTGCTGAGGAGATGCTTATCAGATCTATTCCAAAAGCACTTGCAAGCACAGAGAGAGTATGTAGTTCTGTAAATGTTGGTTCGACAAAGACAGGACTTAATATGGATGCTGTTAAACTTATGGGAGAGATGATTGTTGAGACAGCAACTCTCACAAAAGAGCAGGATTCACTTGGTTGTGCAAAGTTAGTAGTATTTTGTAATGCACCGGATGATAACCCATTTATGGCCGGAGCTTTCCACGGTGTTACTGAGGCAGACGCAATTATCAACGTAGGTGTTAGCGGACCTGGTGTTGTTAAGCATGCGCTTTCAAAGGTTAGAGGAGAGAATTTTGAAGTTCTCTGCGAGACTATTAAGAAGACAGCTTTCAAGGTAACAAGAGTTGGTCAGCTTGTTGCATGTGAAGCTTCAAAGAGACTTGGTATTCCATTTGGTATTGTAGATTTATCATTAGCTCCAACACCGGCTATTGGTGATTCGGTTGCTGATATACTTGAGGAGATTGGTCTTGAGAGAGCGGGAGCACCTGGTACAACAGCTGCACTTGCATTACTAAACGATCAGGTTAAGAAGGGCGGAGTTATGGCTTCTTCTTACGTTGGAGGATTAAGTGGTGCGTTTATTCCTGTAAGTGAAGATCAGGGTATGATTGATGCTGTAAAGGAAGGCGCTCTTACTATAGAGAAGTTAGAGGCTATGACCTGTGTATGTTCAGTAGGACTTGATATGATTGCAATCCCTGGAGATACAAAGGCAACTACTATTTCAGGTATTATTGCTGATGAAGCTGCAATCGGTATGATTAATCAAAAAACTACAGCGGTAAGACTTATTCCTGTTATCGGAAAGGGTGTTGGAGAGATAGTTGAGTTTGGTGGATTGCTTGGTTATGCACCGATTATGCCGGTTAACGGATTTTCTTGTGATAACTTCGTAAACAGAACAGGAAGAATACCTGCGCCAATCCATAGTTTCAAGAACTAATTGCAAATAAAAAATATAAAATAAATTATAAAAACTCTATTGAAGGAAATGATCCGTCAATAGAGTTTTTATTATTTAATGTATTTTTGATTTAAAGTTAAGAGTGAAATCGTCAAAACGACTGTCGATATTGTAACCGGCTTTTTGGTTGTACAATAGGTCTGCTTTGTAATTGATTTCTAAAAGTCTTAATGCTTCTGTAGTTGCTGATTTATAAAAATCTCCGTATTTGTTTACAAAAGGTACTTGGCAATTGCTTTTAATTGATTTGAGAAGAATACTGTTGCCTGAATTGATTGCCAAAGGGAAAATGTATTGATTATAGCCTGAGGCTTTCGCGCTGTTTACGATATCTTCAGTTATACCCAAAAGTATGTGTAAAAGACTTCTCTTTAGATGAGCGAGAGTCTCATCTTTTGTGAGTAATTGATTTAAGAATGAGTTAATATCTCTGAAATTATTCTTTTCGTTATTTAATTTGTTTGACAGGAACTTTGATATATCGCTATATTTATCAAATCTGTTTTCCCTAATCAGACTGTAAAAATATAAATCGGAAAAATTATCGTTTGTAATTGCAGTACTGTTATCTTTGATGTCTTTGAATACGAAATCCGGAACAACATATTTGAGGGCTTCGGTGTCTCCTGCCTGAATTAGCTTTCTGGTGGCAGTGGCGGAAGCAAACCGGCCCGCTATTTCAGATGAATTGTATCCATTATCGTTTCGCTTTATTCCAATGGGAGTGATTGACGAGTTGGATTTTATCAGAGCTTTTAAATACTCGACAGCCAAAATGTTGTTTGGCTTATTTAAAATGGCGGAAGAATCAGAATCGTTTGTGTATTCTGCAACAGCAAGACTTCTGGCTTTTGGAAAAGAACAACCGTCTTTAAGATAATTCTTGAGAGCTTCCTTGTAAGCTTGGGGTTCTTCGGTAAATATTTGTGCGTATTCCTTAAGTTTGTCTATGGAATCTTCTTCGCATCCAAAAACCAGATAGTTAACGATACCTGTTTTGTTAAGCAAATCTACTGCTGAACAAGCGAAGAGTTCGGCGCTTCCTGTGGAAAAAACAGTGGGAAGTTCCATCACTAAATCGCAACCCGCATTGATGGCCCATTTAGATCTGGTATATTTGTTGAAAATTGCAGGCTCACCTCTTTGTACATAGTTGCCGCTCATTGCAATAATCATGTTGTCGCAGGAAGTTAATTCTTTTGCTTTTTCAATTTGATATTTATGTCCGTTGTGTAGTGGATTGTACTCGGTAATAATTGCGGTTGTAATCATTAAAACCTCCTGAAAAAATGTGAATTTATCACTGAAATAAATCTGTATTTATCATTTTATCATTAAGACAGAGTGTCATCAATCTTGATATTTATTTAACAATCTATTTGGCTTTGTTTTGTTGTTTTATAGTATGTAATTTGTTATAATGTAACAGTGAAAAATGCATTCTGTATTGAAAGGTGTTGTCACATATTTTTTTTGTTTGCCTTTCAAAAGAGAATTAATATGTTGATGTACTGATAGGAGATTTGGACTGATGGATTTTATAGAAAGCATTAAAGAACGTGCAAGACAAGAAAGAAAAACAATTGTTCTTCCTGAAGGAATGGATAAAAGAACATATGAGGCAGCGGAGATTATTTTGAGCGAAGACTTTGTTGATCTCATTATATTAGCGACTCCTGAGGAGTATTGGGACAATGGAAGAGATTACAATGTCTCAAAAGCAAAAATCATTAATCCTAAGGATTATGAGAAAACAGAACAATATGTTGATGAATTTGTTGAACTTAGAAAGGCAAAAGGGATCACCAGAGAACTCGCCCATGCTACTTTGATCAATGACTATATGTATTATGCATGTATGATGGTTCAGCAGGGAGATGCGGACGGTGTAGTATCCGGTGCATGTCATTCCTCAGCTAATACACTCAGACCATCTCTTCAGATTATAAAAACTAAACCGGGAACTAAACTTGTTTCTTGTTTCTTCCTTATGGTTGTTCCAAACAAAGAGCTTGGATCAAACGGAACTTTTGTTATGGGAGATTGTGGACTTAACCAAAATCCTAATTCAGAAGAACTTGCAGCTATAGCAGAGACTAGCGCAGAATCTTTCAAGTACCTTGTGGGAGATGAGCCAAAAGTTGCAATGTTGTCACATTCTACATATGGAAGTGCAAGTCATCCTGATGTTACTAAGGTAAGGGAAGCTGTAAGAATAGCTAACCGCGATTGTCCGAATATTCTTATTGAGGGAGAACTTCAGACAGATGCGGCAGTAGTTCCTGAGGTTGCAGCAATGAAAGCACCAAACAGCAAAATAGCCGGAAAGGCAAATGTTTTGATATTCCCGGATTTGGATGCCGGAAATATTGGTTATAAGCTTATTCATAGACTGGGACAGGCGGAGGCGTACGGACCACTTTGTCAGGGAATAGCAAAGCCTGTAAATGATTTGTCCAGAGGATGTTCGGCAAATGACATTGTCGGTGTTGTGGCCATTACAGCTGTTCAGGCTCAGATTAAATAGGAAATCCTATATTTGTTAAGTAATAAAATTTGCGAGGTTATAATAATGAAAGTATTAGTTATAAATTGTGGAAGCTCTTCACTTAAATTTCAGCTTATAGATTCAGAAAGCGAAAAGGCGGTTGCAAAAGGACTCTGCGAGCGTATTGGAATTAACGGTAGCAGAATAGCATACACACCTGCAGGTGGAGAAAAAGAAATAAAAGAGATAGATATGCCTACTCATTCAGAAGCGATAGCTGCAGTAATAGAAGCTCTCACAAACAGCGAAACAGGTGTTATCTCTGAATTGTCAGAAGTAGGAGCAATCGGACACAGAGTTGTTCATGGTGGAGAATACTTCAGCAAGTCAGTGGTTATCGATGAGGATGTTATCGCAAAAATCGAGGAGTGCAATGATCTGGCACCTCTTCACAATCCGGCCAATATTATCGGAATAAGAGCTTGTATGGGAGCTATGCCTGGAACACCTAATGTTGCAGTATTTGATACAGCATTCCATCAGACTATGCCTAGGGAGTCGTATTTGTATGCTATTCCAAAAAAATATTATGATGAATATAAGTTTAGAAGATATGGATTCCACGGAACATCTCACAGTTTTGTTTCAAAGAGAACAGCTGAAATCGTAGGAAGAGACTATGATTTTGTTAAGACAATTGTATGCCATCTCGGAAACGGAGCAAGTATTTGTGCAGTTGAAAATGGAAAGTCAGTAGATACAAGTATGGGACTCACACCTCTTGCAGGTGTGGTTATGGGAACCAGATCGGGAGATGTTGATCCTGAGATAGTTAAATCAATAGCTAAGAAAGAAGGGGTTGACGTAGAGGAAGCGTTAAATATCCTTAATAAAAAATCGGGTGTATTTGGAGTCTCAGGTGTATCAAGTGATTTCAGAGACATAGATGCAGCAATTGCTGAGGGAAATGATGATGCCTTGGCTGCTATGGAAGTATTTGCACACAGTGTTGTTAAGTATGTGGGTGCATATGCCGCAGCTATGAACGGTGTTGATTGCATTGCTTTTACAGCAGGTGTAGGAGAAAATAATCCGGGAGTAAGAAAGCGCGTTTGCGAAAAACTTGGATATCTTGGAATTAAATTGGATGAGGAAGCCAATAAAGTTATGGGTGAAGAGAGAGAAATCTCTACTCCTGATTCAAAGGTAAAAGTATTTGTTGTTCCAACTAATGAGGAACTGGCAATTGCAAGAGAAACAATGGAACTTATCTAGGAAAATATTTCTCATAATAAATGTTTTATAAAATGTTTGACAAATTATAACCCTATATGTATAATAGTAAAGGTGTCTTTAGAAAAGAGGATTTTATGTTAATAGATTTAAATGAAATCTTATCAGAAACAGGAAAAGAAAAGCAGTATACAGCACCTATTGAAAAAGATGCTTTCTCAGTTAACAGAGATGTATTTCCTTATAAAAAGAAAGAGGATGTTACATTTAGAATTGTTAACGAGGGTAAAAAAGTAATTAAAGTAGATGCTGATATTGATATAGAACTTACTATGCCGTGTAGCAGATGCTTGGAAGATGTAGTAGTTCCTTTGAAACAGACTGTTTCAAAAGACATTGATTTAAAGAAAACCGCTCAGGAGAGAGAGGATGACATTGAGGAAGATGTTTTTCTTGATGGGATGAATTTCGATACTGAAGTTTTTGTTGATAATGAGATATTCGTTAATTTACCTATGAAGGTTCTCTGTAAAGAGGATTGCAAAGGTATATGCTATAAATGTGGAACGAATCTCAATAATGGATCCTGTGATTGTGATACTACAGAACTTGATCCGAGAATGTCAAAAATATTAGATGTTTTTAATCAGTTTAAGGAGGTGTAAACCATGTCTATCTGTCCAAAGAATAAATCTTCAAAAGCAAGAAGAGATAAGAGAAGAGCTAACTGGAAAATGGATGCAGTTAATCTTGTAAAGTGCAGCAAGTGTGGAGCATTAATGATGCCTCATAGAGTATGCAAGGCATGTGGATCTTATAACAAAAAAGAGATTATTTCAGTTGACTAATCTATTATGATTAGATATAAAAAACCTTGAGTCCTATGGATTCAAGGTTTTTTATTTTACACAACAATGCTTGCTTGATTTATTTGTGGGTTTTTAGTATATTAGATATTGTGCATACTTTGCACTCTACGGAGGTGTGATATGGCAAAAACCATAGTAGCTGTTGATTGCATGGGAGGCGACAATGCTCCCGGAGAAATTGTTAAAGGTGCAATACTTGCAGCTAATAAAAATAAGAAAATATTAGTTAAATTAGTCGGCATTGAAGATGCTATTAAAGCAGAGCTTGCCCAATATACATACGATGAGGCACAAGTTGAGATTGTACCTGCGACAGAGGTCATTGAAACAGCGGAGCCTCCTGTTATCGCAATACGAACAAAGACAGATTCATCATTAGTTAAAGCGATGAAGTTAGTCAAGGAAGGTGAGGCACATGCTGTTGTCACAGCAGGAAGTACAGGAGCGACTCTTGTAGGAGGGCAGCTTTTAGTAGGAAGAATTCCGGGAGTAAAGAGACCACCTCTTGCACCGCTCATTCCTACAAACAAAAAACCTGCACTTTTAATTGACTGCGGTGCAAATGTAGATGCAAAACCTCAGAATTTGGTTCAGTTTGCAAAGATTGGTTCTGTTTACATGGAAAATGTTATTGGTGTTAAGAATCCTAGGGTTGCCATAGTAAATATCGGAGCAGAGGAAGAGAAAGGTAATGCGTTGGTTAAAGAGGCATACGGACTTCTCTCTATAGAAAATGATATCAACTTTGTTGGAAATGTTGAAGCAAGAGATATTCCAAACGGTGATGTTGATGTAATTGTATGTGAAGCCTTTGTTGGAAATGTTATTCTTAAACTTTATGAAGGTGTTGGGGCAGTACTTCTTAAGAAGGTTAAGAGTGCTCTTATGAGTAACATTAAGACTAAAGTAGGGGCATTACTTATCAAATCAAAACTCAAGGAGACACTCAAGGATTTCCAACTTGAACAGTATGGTGGTGCACCGCTTTTAGGGTTGAATGGTCTTGTGGTAAAGACTCACGGAAGTTCTAAAGCAAATGAAATTAAAAATTCAGTTCTTCAGTGTGTCAGATTTAACGAGATGGAAATAAACAAAAAGATTCAGGAAAAATTATCTGATAATTAGTTTTGGAGGTATATATGGTATTAGAGAGTTTAATTAAATCGATTGCAGAAGTTTTGGAGATTGAGGAAAGTGAAATCACAAGAGATAGCCTTTTTGTAGAAGATTTAGGCGCTGATTCATTAGACATTATGGAGATTATTATTAACCTTGAAGATGAGTTTAATATTAAGATTCCGGTTGAAACGGCTGCTGAAATTAAAACTGTAGGCGATGCTGCAGATAAGATTGAAAAAGCTATTAATAAATAATGTTGAGAACTATTAAAGCCCTTTTCAATAAGGGCTTTTTAAATGTGAGGATATAATTGTGAGTAATAGGTTATCGGAATTAGAAAGCAAAATAGGTTATAAGTTTAATAATATTGATTATCTAAAAACAGCCATAACTCATACTTCTTATGCCAATGAAAATAAGAGGGATGGGCTTGAACACAATGAGAGAATGGAATTTTTGGGCGATGCGGTGTTAGAACTTGTATCAAGTGAAATACTGTTTAAAAAATATCCGGATTTGCCTGAAGGAAAACTAACCAGACTAAGGGCAAGTTTAGTTTGTGAACCTACTCTTGCTATGGATGCAAAAGAGATAGACCTTGGAAGTTTTCTTCTTCTTGGAAAGGGAGAGGATGCAACCGGAGGCCGTTACAGAGATTCCGTTACATCAGATGCGCTAGAAGCTGTGATAGGAGCTATCTATTTAGACGGTGGCTTAGAAAATGCAAAATCCTTTATCGAAAAATATGTCATGAACGATATTGAAAATAAACAATTGTTCAGCGACAGTAAGACTCATTTGCAGGAAATGATTGCAGGTGATGGAACTGAGAGTGAACTTCATTACGAGATAGTTGGCGAGAGCGGACCTGATCATAATAAATCATATATAGCCAACGTTTTGATAAATAATAAAGTTATGGGGACCGGTGAAGGAAAAACTAAGAAGGCTGCAGAACAGAAAGCGGCTTGGGAAGCAATAAAATCTTTAGATAAGAGGCAGTAGGAATGTATTTAAAAAGTATTGAAATTCAGGGATTTAAATCCTTTGCAAATAAAATGAATTTTGAGTTTCACAACGGTATTACAGGTATTGTAGGACCAAATGGTAGTGGAAAGAGTAATGTTGCCGATGCTGTTAGATGGGTTTTGGGTGAACAGAAGGTAAAGTCTCTCCGTGGATCAAAAATGGAAGACGTTATTTTTGCAGGTACCGAAAACAGAAAACCATTAGGGTTTGCTTATGTTGCCATTACATTGGACAACTCTGACCACAAACTTGATATTGACTTTGATGAGGTTACTGTATCAAGAAGATTGTACCGTTCAGGTGAAAGTGAATACATGATTAACGGAAGTCAGGTAAGACTTAAGGATGTTAATGAATTGTTCTATGATACAGGTATCGGTAAAGAAGGATATTCTATTATCGGTCAGGGACAGGTAGAGCGTATTCTTAGCGGAAAGCCGGAGGAGAGAAGAGAACTTATTGATGAGGCTGCCGGAATTGTAAAGTATAAGAGAAGAAAAAATGATGCATTAAAGAAACTTAACGACCAGAATCAGAATCTGGTCAGAGTTGAAGATATTTTGTCAGAGCTTGAGAGACAGGTAGGACCTCTTTCAAGACAGTCTGAGACTGCAAAAAAATATCTTGCTTTTAAAGATGAACTTAAAAAAAATGATGTAAATATGTTCCTTCTTGAGTTGCAGGAAATCAGAGATAAAATTGCAGAAATCGAGGAAAAAACAAATATTTCCACAAATGATTTAAATGATTCTCAGGCGAAGTTTGAAGAAATAAAGCAGGAATATGCAAAGATTGAAGCAGTTATTGAAGAAATCAATAACAAGGCTGAAGAAAAGAAAAATGCTTTAAATGAGGCAAATCTTGAGGCTGAAAGAATTGATGGACGTATCCGAGTGTTAGAAGAACAGATTCGTTCTGCAAAGAGCAGCGAGGAATTCCAAACTTCAAGAATTGAAGCCTTAGAGACAGAAATCGATGAGAAAACCGATTCGGTTAATACTCTCAAAGAGACCAAAGAAGAATTTGAAAATCAGATTTCAGATATTACAGGTAAACAGAATGATTTCACAAGTGAAATTTCACTCTGCTCAGAGGAAATATCTGAACTTGAAAAAGAAATAGAAGGTTATAAACAGGAAGTTATTGATCTTATTAACACAAAAGGTCAGGTAGCATCTCAGATGGAAAGATGTGATGCTCTTCTTGAAGAAATTAATAAGAGAAAAGCTACACTTAATCAGAAACTTATTGAGTTTGAGACTGTTAAGTCAAATCACGAGAGTATTATTAAAGAACTTGAAAATGATCTGACGCAAGCAGAGAGTTCCCTTAATGAACTTAATGAGTCTGCAAACAAATACAAAGAAGAAATTGTAGAACTTAGAAAGAAGAACAATGAGATCGTCAAGGAGTTAGAGCAGAATTCTATCAATTACCATAGAAATAATTCCAGACTTGAATCTCTTAAAAATATTACTGAAAGATACGACGGCTACGGCACAAGTATCAAGAAGGTTATGGAGCTTAAGTCTAGTAAAAAGGGTGTTATCGGTGTAGTTGCTGATATTATTAAGGTTGATAAAAAATATGAAGTGGCAATCGAAACTGCTCTTGGCGGAAGTATTCAGAATATTGTTACTGATACCGAGACCACAGCAAAAGAAATTATTGAATACTTAAAGAAAAATAAATTCGGTAGAGCTACATTTTTACCTCTCAGCAGTCTTAGTAATAAAGTTTCATTTAATAATGTTAATGCACTTGATGAGAAAGGAGCTATTGGAATTGCCAGCGAACTCGTTGATATTAAGCAGGAGTATTCCGGAGTGGCAAAGTTCCTTCTCGGAAGAATCCTTGTTGTTGATAATATTGACAATGCGCTTTTCATTGCAAGAAAGTACAGATATTCCATGAGAATTGTTACTCTTGAAGGTGAAAATTTAAGTGCCGGTGGTGCTATTTCCGGTGGTGCATTCAAGAATTCAAGTAATCTTCTCGGACGAAGAAGAGAAATTGAAGAAATTGAAAAGAGTATTAAGGAATTATATGATATTAAGAAGAATCTTGACAGCGAGCTTCTTAAAGTAAGGGGCGAGATGAGTGTTGCAGGAGATGAGCTTGAAAAGTTAAATCAGGCAATCAAGGAGCAGGAAATCTTTAAGAGTACTGCAGAGGTTAAATTCAAGCAGGCTGTTTCAAGAAAAAATGATATTGTCAATGAATATAAAGAAGTTACAGTGGAAAGTCAGGATATTTCAGGTCAGATTGCCAATATCAACAAAAACAGTGCAAGACTTACAGAAGAACTTTCAGGATGGGAGGACAGAAGTAAGGAACTTGAAGAGATTATCGATAAGAAGAACACCGAGCTTATTGCAAAGAAAGCTGAACTTGAGGAGAAATCAGAGGAACTTGAGGGTGTTAAATTAGAACTTGTTGCTACAACTCAGAAGCACAGCAACATTGTTGAGAATATCAAGCGAGTTGAAATGGAAATTGAGTCTACAAAAGAAGAACTTCTTTCTATTAAAGATAGTTCCAGTGAGGCAGGTGCCGAGATTAATGCAAAGGTAGACGCCATTGAAAAACTCCGCGAAGAAAAAGATAATAATGCAAATGGCATAGTAAATCTTGAAAAAGAAATCAAAGACCTTGAGGAAGAAAGTAAAAATCAGACTAAAGATCACAAGGAGTTCTTTGAAAAAAGAGAAGAGTTATCAGATAGAATCAATCAGTTAGATAAGGATTTATACAGACTTAATTCACAGCATGAGCAGCTTGATGAAAAGAAAGATGCAAAAGTTAATTACATGTGGAATGAATATGAAATTACTTTCAGTGATGCCATGAAACTTAAGGATGACGAATTCTCTGATAAGAATGAAATGAGAAACACTATTGCTCGACTCAAGAGGGACATCAAGGCGTTGGGTGATGTTAACGTAAATGCTATTGATGAGTTTAAGGAAATAAATGAAAGATATACATTTATGAAAGAACAGCATGAGGATATTATCAAGGCGAAGGATAACCTTATGAATATCATAAACGAGCTGGAAGTTGGAATGAGAAAGCAGTTTACAGAGAAGTTCGCTGAAATTCAGGCGGAATTTGACAAGGTATTTGCTGAATTGTTTGGAGGCGGACACGGTAAGATTGAGCTGATTCCAACAGAGAGCGGTGATGTCTTAGATGCGGGAATTAACATTATTTCTCAGCCACCCGGAAAGAAACTTCAGAATATGATGCAGTTGTCCGGTGGAGAAAAGGCTCTTACAGCAATCAGTTTATTGTTTGCTATTCAGAACCTTAAACCGTCACCATTCTGTCTGCTTGATGAGATTGAGGCGGCCCTTGATGGAAGTAACGTAGTAAGATTTGCCCAGTATCTGCACAAACTTACAAAGACTACGCAGTTCATTGTTATTACACACAGACGTGGAACAATGGGATGTGCAGACAGACTCTTTGGTATAACAATGCAGGAGAAGGGTGTATCTGCTCTTGTATCAGTTGACCTTTTAGAGGGAGATTTGGATAAATAAAGCGATAATAGAAAAATATGGAGATATGACATGTCAGAAGAAAAGAAGGGATTTTTTGGGAGACTTGTTTCCGGATTGACAAAGACCAGAGAAAATATGGTCGCAGGAATCAATTCCGTTTTTTCAGGTTTCTCTTCAATTGATGACGATTTTTACGAAGAACTTGAAGAAATCTTAATAATGAGTGACATTGGCGTTAAAACAACCATGGAAATCATTGAAGATTTGAAAGAAAAAGTTAAAGAAAACAAAATTAAAGAACCTGAGGCTTGCAGAGAATTTTTAATTTCATCTATAGAAGAGCAAATGAATCTCGGTGAGAATGCTTATGATTTTGAAAATAAACAATCTGTTGTTCTCGTTATAGGTGTTAATGGTGTGGGAAAGACTACATCTGTAGGAAAACTTTCAGGACAGCTCAAAAACAGCGGAAAGAAAGTTATTATGGCTGCAGCTGATACATTCAGAGCTGCTGCTACAGAACAGCTTAAGGAATGGTCGAACAGAGCCGGAGTTGATATTGTTGCTGCCGGTGAGGGTGCAGACCCGGGATCTGTAATATTTGATGCAATTGCTTCAGCTAAGGCGAATAATGCAGATGTTCTTATCTGTGACACAGCAGGAAGACTTCACAATAAGAAGAATCTTATGGAAGAGTTAAAGAAGATAAATCGTATTATCGACAGAGAGATGGGCGATTGCCACAGAGAAAATCTTATTGTTCTTGATGCTACCACAGGACAGAATGCTCTTGCACAGGCTAGACAGTTTATGGAAGCTGCTGATATTACAGGAGTTATACTCACAAAGATGGATGGAACTGCTAAAGGTGGTATTGCTGTTGCAATTCAGTCTGAACTTGGAATACCGGTAAAATACATTGGTGTTGGCGAGCAGATTGATGATTTGCAGAAGTTTAATTCCCATGACTTTGTTACAGCTTTATTTGAGAAAAATGAGTAATATATCATATCAAATATAATTGATGAATAATAGTAGTGAATTAATATGTTGTGAAGAAGGAAGTGAAGATTATGGAGAAGCTTACACTTGAAAAATTTGAACAGGCATCCGAAGTAGTTGAAAAAGTTACACTTAAAACTAACTTGATTTACAGTGATTACTTCAGTGAAATGACAGGTAATAAAGTATATATCAAACCTGAGAATATGCAGTTTACAGGTGCATATAAGATTAGAGGTGCATATTACAAGATTAGCACACTCACCGATGAACAGAGATCAAAAGGTCTTATCACAGCGTCGGCTGGAAATCACGCTCAGGGTGTTGCCTATGCGGCAAAACTCTACGGTGTTAAGGCTACAATTGTTATGCCTACAGTTACACCTCTTATGAAGGTAAATCGAACAAAGAATTACGGTGCTGAAGTTATTTTGCACGGTGATGTTTATGATGATGCCTGCAAATATGCTTTAGAGCTTGCTGAAAAAGAAGGTTACACATTTATTCATCCGTTCGATGATATAGATGTAGCTGCAGGACAGGGAACTATTGCGATGGAGATTTTTAAGGAGTTGCCAACAGTTGACTATATCCTTTGCCCAATCGGTGGTGGCGGACTCTGTACAGGTGTAAGTACCCTTGCAAAGTTTCTAAATCCAAACATCAAAGTAATAGGCGTGGAACCTGCGGGGGCAAGTTGTATGCTTGAGTCGCTTAAGGCAGGTAAAGTGGTAACTCTAGATTCTGCCACAACTATTGCAGATGGTACAGCGGTAAAAACTCCGGGAGAAAAAATCTTCCCTTATATTAAACAGAATGTTGATGAAATTATCACTATTGAGGATGATGAGCTGATTGATGCTTTCCTTGATATGGTAGAAAATCATAAGCTGGTTGCTGAGAATTCAGGACTTCTTACAATCGCAGCGCTTAAGCATCTTGATTGCTCAAACAAAAAGATAGTTTCAATTATCAGTGGCGGTAATATGGATATTATCACAATGTCATCAACTCTGCAGCACGGACTTATTCAGAGAGGCAGAGTGTTCACTGTTTCCGTATTACTTCCTGATAAGCCGGGTGAACTTGTAAGAGTTGCATCTGAGATTGCAAAACAGCAGGGTAACGTAATCAAACTTGAACATAATCAGTTTGTCAGTGTAAACAGAAATGCGGAAGTGGAACTTAGAGTAACTATTGAGTGTTTCGGACATGAACACAAGGAAAGAATAATTGATTCTTTAGCTAAAGCCGGATTTAAACCAAAGGAAGTTAGGGTTTCATTGTAAGTAGTAGCTATTGGAATATAGAAAACAGGTTAAGATATTTTTTTCTATGATAAAAAATGGAGATACTGTTAATGTTAAGGTGTATCAAAATTATGTGAGCATCAGTAAACGGGTAGGTGTTAAAAAAATAAATAGTTGATTTATGAACGTGGTGTAAAGATATTTTGCTTGACACCACTTCTTTTTTAGTGTAGAATGGCAGAGGTGTAAAGAAAAAATACTTGACACTGACTATCATTTATTGGAGTGTGTGGTATGGATGATATACTAAAGCAATCGTTGCTTTATGATTTTTATGGTGAGTTACTCACACCACATCAGAAAGAGATTTACGAAGATTTTGTACTCAATGACTTAAGTCTCGGAGAGATTGCTATGGAACAGGGCATTTCCAGACAGGGTGTACATGACCTGGTTAAGAGATGCAACAAGCTTCTTAACGGATATGAGGAGAAACTTCATTTAGTTGAGAAGTTTACCCTTACAAAATCTAAGATTACAGATATATGTTCACTGGTTGATGACTATGAGAGTAAGACAGGTGAGATAAATACAACCATTGAACAGGTTAAAGTTATTGCAAATGAGATTCTTGACAATTACTAAGAACTAGGAGGTAATCCTTTGGCATTTGAAAGTTTATCAGACAAATTGCAAAATGTATTTAAGAACCTTAGAAGTAAGGGCAGACTTACAGAAGACGACGTAAAGGCGGCTCTGAAGGAAGTTAAGATGGCTCTTTTAGAGGCAGACGTCAGTTTTAAGGTTGTTAAACAGTTTATCAATAAAGTTACAGAGAGAGCTGTCGGTCAGGATGTTATGACTTCATTGACACCGGGTCAGATGGTTATCAAGATTGTTAACGAAGAACTGACAGATCTCATGGGATCTGAGACCACAGAGATTAAACTTGTTGACAATGGCATCACAGTAATTATGATGATGGGTCTTCAGGGTGCGGGTAAAACTACAACCACTGCAAAGATTGCAGGAAAGTTAAAGGCTAAAAACAAAAAGCCTCTTTTAGTTGCCTGTGACGTGTACAGACCGGCTGCTATTGAACAGCTCCAGATTAACGGAGATAAGCAGGGCGTTCCGGTATTCTCTATGGGAACAGGACATAAGCCTGTAGATATAGCAAAAGCTGCTATATCTCACGCAGAGAAAAATGGTAACAATGTAGTTATCCTCGATACGGCAGGTCGACTTCATGTTGATGAAGACATGATGAACGAACTTGTTGAAATCAAGGAAAACATTGAAATACATCAGTGCATCCTCGTTGTAGATGCTATGACAGGACAGGATGCAGTAAATGTAGCAGGAACATTTGAAGAGAGAATCGGCATTGACGGTGTTATCCTCACAAAGCTTGACGGTGACACAAGAGGTGGTGCTGCACTTTCTATCAAGGCTGTTACAGGAAAGCCTATTCTATACATTGGTATGGGTGAGAAACTTTCCGATTTGGAACAGTTCTATCCTGACAGAATGGCTTCAAGAATTCTTGGTATGGGAGATGTTCTTACACTTATCGAAAAAGCAGAGGCTTCTATTGATAAGGAAAAGGCTATGGACCTTACCAACAGAATGAAAAAAGCAGAGTTTTCATTTGATGATTACCTTGAGTATATGAGCCAGATTAAAAATATGGGTGGTCTTGCAGATATGCTTAAGATGATTCCCGGAATGGGAAGTCAAATCACAGACGATATGCTTCCTGATGAGAAGCAGCTTGGAAGAGTTGAGGCGATTATCTATTCCATGACAAAAGAGGAGAGAAGTAATCCTTCAGTTCTCAATCCGTCACGTAAGAAGCGTATTGCTGCAGGAGCAGGTGTTGATATCGCAGAGGTAAACAGACTTGTTAAGCAGTTTGAACAGGCCAGAAAGATGATGAAGAGTATGCCTGGTCTTATGGGTGGAAAAGGAAAGAAAAAACGAGGCGGCTTTGGAGGCTTCGGTGGCATGAAGATGCCGTTTGGATTTTAGTTAGCAAGAGACATTTGTCTTTTAGCATATATAATTTATTTATTTTATTTTACGGAGGTAAAGAATAATGGCAGTAAAGATTAGATTAAAGAGAATGGGACAGAAGAAGGCACCTTACTACAGAATCGTAGTAGCTGATGCAAGATCACCAAGAGATGGTAGATTCATCGAGGAAATCGGAACATATGATCCAACTAAGGATCCAAGTGTTTACAATGTAGACGCTGAAGCTGCTAAAAAATGGTTATCAAACGGTGCTCAGCCAACTGAGACAGTTGCAAAACTCTTTAAGCTTGCTGGAATTGAAAAATAATAAAATAGGAGGAGTCTTATGAAAGAATTAGTGGAAGCAATCGCTAAAGCACTTGTTGACTCTCCTGATGAAGTTGTAGTAACTGAAAGAGAAACTGAAAAGGCGGTTATCGTTGAACTCAAGGTTGCCGAGTCTGATATGGGCAAGGTTATCGGAAAGCAGGGACGTATCGCTAAGGCTATCCGTTCAGTTGTAAAGGCTGCAGCGTCAAAAAGCGACAAAAAAGTTATTGTAGACATCATATAACTTATAGGAGTTAATATTAAAGAGACTGACTTTTGTCAGTCTCTTTCAAAAATTAGAGGAGTATTATGGAAGAGTTTTTTAGAGTAGGTGTAATAGCCAACACACACGGAATCAGGGGAGAAGTTAAAGTCTTTCCTACAACTGATGATCCAAAGAGATTTAAAAAATTAAAAAGTGCAATCATTGATGCTAAGAGAGAGAAGATTGAAGTTAAAGTTACTTCAGCCAGATTTTTCAAAAACATGGTTATTCTCAAGTTTGAAGAATTTGAAAATATTAACGATGTTGAAAAGTATAAAGGCTGTGATCTTCTTGTATCAAGGGAAAATGCAGTTAAATTAGAACCGGGTGAATATTACATTGCTGATATTATCGGGGCGGATGTTTATCTGGAAGATGGCAGCGAGTTTGGTACACTTACAGATGTGCTACAGACCGGTGCTAACGATGTATATATAGTAAAGATGAAAGATGGGAAGGAATGCCTGATACCGGTTATTCCTGATTGTATTATAGATAGAAATATTGAAGAAAAAAAGGTAGTTGTTCATCTGCTGAAAGGATTGTTGGATTAATGAATTTTTATGTACTTACGCTGTTTCCTGAAATGATAACTGATACTGTATCTCACAGTATCACAGGAAGAGCTATCGAAAAGAATTTAATAAATGTGGAAGCAATCAATATCAGGGATTTCGCAGGCAATAAACATGGGCAAGTAGATGATTATCCTTACGGCGGTGGCGCCGGAATGGTGATGCAGCCGGGACCTGTATACAGAAGTTATAAGAGTATAGAGGAAAAGATTGGAAAGAAGCCTAGAGTAGTATATATGACGCCTCAGGGCAAAACTTTTGATCAGAATATGGCAAAAGAATTTGCAAAAGAAGAGGATTTGGTGTTTCTTTGCGGTCACTATGAAGGTATAGATGAGAGAGTTCTTGAAATGATTGTTACAGACAACGTTTCTATCGGGGATTATGTTCTTACAGGAGGAGAATTACCATCACTGGTTATGATTGATTCTATTTCAAGACTTGTTCCCGGAGTACTAAACAACGACGTGTCTGCGGAAACAGAGAGTTTTTCAGATAATCTTTTGGAATATCCACAGTATACAAGGCCTAATGAGTTTGAGGGAAAGGTAGTTCCGCCGATTTTGTTGTCGGGAGACCATGCCAAAGTTGACAAGTGGAGAAGGGAACAATCTATAATAAGAACCTATGAGAGAAGACCTGACCTTTTGGAAAAAGCTGAGTTGAATAAAGATGATAAAAGGACTATATTGTTATTAAAAAATGAACGTAAAGGAGATATTTGATATAAAAAATAAAAGAATAATTATGTGAGAATCAGAACATATATTTTACGGGGGAAAGATAGAATATATTCTGATTGGTCATCTGTAAAATACAAAAAAGTAAAATAATAGTGGTTATATTCTAAAAATACTTGCATTTTGTAAGTGTTTATGTTAATATTATAGACGCTGTAAAAAATAGATGGTCCTCTGTTACAAACGTATTAAGAACATCGAATATAATTAGGAGGCATATTATGAACGAAATTATCAAATCAATCGAAGCAGCTCAGATGAAAGAAACTGTAGATAGCTTCAACGTAGGTGATACTGTAAGAGTACACGCAAAAATCAAAGAAGGAAATCGTGAAAGAGTTCAGATTTTCGAAGGAACTGTTCTTAAGAAACAGGGTGGAAGCAACAGAGCTACATTCACTGTAAGAAAGAACTCAAACGGTGTTGGAGTTGAGAAGACTTGGCCATTACATTCACCAACAATCGAGAAGATTGAAGTTGTTAGACTTGGTAAAGTTAGAAGAGCTAAACTTAACTACTTAAGACAGAGAACAGGTAAGGCTGCTAAGGTTAAAGAATTAGTTAAATAATTAGTTAAATAATTAATTTACAAAAAGGAGCAAACCATTTAATGATTTGCTCCTTTTTATTTTGAGGGTAACTATTCAGCCATGCACATAAAAGAATAAATATTATGAAAGACTGCTTGCAGGATTCCAAATATTTATTCTTTTATGTATTTGGGGAACCCAAATCAGCGAGAAGTAGCAGATTTATCTGCGGATTCGAGCTGGCATTGCTGAAAGGCTGAATAGTTACTTTTGTTGAAATAATTTATCTCAATTTTATTGTGGTATATGTGTTATAATAGAAAACGTGGATAACTCTTATAAACTGGTTGGTATTGAGGGTTAATGCTTTGATAAAAGAGGTGAAATTATGGATATAAAAGATTATAATAAAGAACAGTTTAAAAATGTTTGTTTTGTAACTGGTACTGCAACAGGAGGAAAAACTACTATATCTAAAGCATTAGCAGAAAAATATGGTTTTTTTAGGTATGATGTAGATGTTGAATTTGATAGGCATAAAGCTTTATCTAATCCGATTGATCAACCTTATATGAATAAAGAGTTTAAAGATGCTGATGAATTTTTCTTAAGGGATAAAGATGAATATATTGATTGGTTAATAAACAATACAAAAGAACAAATGGAATTTATATTAAAGGATTTGGTTGAATTATCAAAAAATCAAAAAGTAGTATGTGATTTACATTTAAATGTTGATGAAGCAAGACAAATTGCAAATACCAATCAATTAGTTTTCTTAATAAGGGAAGATAATACCAATATTATAGATGATTATATAAACAGAAAGAGTCACGAGGGATTTAAAAACTTTATTAATTCATCAACAAATCCTGAATTGGCTAAAGAAAACTGTAATAGTGTATTAAGAGAGCTTAATGAGAAACGATGCAAAGATATAAGAAATAGTGAATATTTATACATAGAAAGAAACGCTAATTCAACAGTTGAGAAAACTTTAGAATTAGTTGAAAGACAATTTGGTTTAATAAAATAAAAGGAGTTGATCCAAATGAATGAAAATAAAACTAATATAAATTGGTATCCCGGTCATATGACTAAGGCTATCAGGCAGATGAAAGAAGATATAAAGCTCATTGATCTAGTGGTTGAAATATTAGATGCAAGACTTCCACTCAGCAGTAGAAATCCGGACATTGATGAGCTTGGAAAGAATAAAGCAAGATTGATTCTTCTTAATAAATCAGATCTCGCTGATGAGAGATGGAACGATAAGTGGGCTGAATATTTCAGAGAAAAAGGCTACACAGTCGTTAAAGTCAATTCAAAAAATAAGACAGGAATCAAGGAAATTAATAATGCTGTTAATGAAGCATGTAAAGAAAAGATTGAGCGAGACAGAAAGCGAGGCATTAAGAACAGACCTGTAAGAGCGATGGTGGTTGGTATTCCAAATGTTGGTAAGTCTACATTTATCAATGCTTATGCCGGAAAGGCCTGTACAAAAACAGGTAACAAGCCGGGGGTCACAAAAGGAAAACAGTGGATTAAACTGAACAAAGGTCTTGAACTTCTTGATACTCCTGGAATTCTCTGGCCAAAGTTTGAGGATCAGTCAATTGGATTTAAATTGGCGGTGTCAGGTTCGATAAACGACAATATTCTTAACACCACAGATATGGTCTACGATTTTATTAAGATGTTAAAAGAAATGTATCCTGAAGCTATTACATCAAGATACGGCATTGAGGATTCAGATGATGCGCTTGAGATTCTTAATCGTGTGGCAGAAGTTAGAGGGTGCAAACTTAAAGGCGACAGACCTGACATTGACAAGGCGGCGCTGATTATTCTTGATGATTACAGAAGCGGAAAGCTTGGAAGAATTACATTGGATACTTTCTAAAAGAGGAGATTGCAAATGGCGGAAAAGATTTCAGATATTAAGAATGCGATTAATAACTGCGATATTGCAGAATTAGAACAGCTGTTACTTACATACAAGGATGATGAGAGAAGCGGTGTGGTTAAGCTGGTTGAGTCAGGTTACAAGAAAATTGAAAAATACAATCTTGAACTTCAGAGAATTGAGCTTATGAAGCAGTTTGAAAAGAAGTATTCGGATTACAATTTCATCTGTGGAATTGACGAAGTGGGACGCGGACCGTTGGCAGGTCCTGTTATGGCAGGAGCAGTTATTCTTCCAAAGGACTGTGATATTTTATATCTGAATGATTCAAAGCAGCTCTCTGCAAAGAAAAGAGAAGAATTGTATGCTGAGATTATGGAAAAAGCAGTGAGTGCAAAGACTGCCATTGTAAGTCCGGCAGAGATTGATGAACTCAATATTTTGCAGGCGACATACAAGGCTATGAGAGAAGCTATTTCAAAACTAGAGCCACAGCCGGATTTGTTATTGAATGATGCGGTAAATATTCCTGAAGTAGACATCAAGCAGGTGGCGATTATCAAGGGTGATGCAAAGAGTATTTCCATTGCGGCAGCCAGCATTATCTCAAAGGTTGAGAGGGATGCCATGATGGTGGAATATGACAAACTCTATCCTGAGTATGATTTTGCATCAAATAAGGGGTACGGTTCAGCAAAGCATATTGAGGCTTTAAAGAAGATTGGACCTTGTCCGATACATAGAAAATCATTTATAAAAGGAATTCTCGGGGAAGAGTAATAATATTCTGAGAAGAAAATGTGAACAGAAAAAAGCGGGGATAATTAGAAACTATATGAATAAAAGACTTGTTGGGGATGATTTTGAAAATGTTGCAGTTTCTTATTTGAAAGAAAAGGATTACGACATTTTGGAACAGAATTTCAGGTGCAGACTTGGTGAGATAGATATTGTGGCAAAGAATGAAGGATATTTGGTATTTGCTGAAGTTAAATACCGTAATGATAACAGATACGGCGAACCTGAATATGCAGTTGGAATCAGAAAGCAACAAAAAATATACAGTGTTGCTCAGGTTTATCTAAAGAAAAATGGTATATCCTTTGATACACCCATACGATTTGATGTGGTAAGTATTATGGGAGAAAGAATTAATATAATTAAAAATGCATTTGGAGCTATGTGATGAACATTAATTTTAATTATTCAAATAATAATAAAACTACAGAATTGAAATACGGTGCCAATGGAGTTCCGTATATTTCATATATAATACTTGAGAAAACAGGGTTGGTTGTACAGGGATTTTCTACTAAGCTTGGAGGAGTGAGTAAGGAGCATCTTGCAGAACTCAATCTTGGTTATAGCAGAGGGGATGATCCTTTGAATGTCACAAAGAATCATGAGATTATCGGTGATGCAATCGGGTTTGATTACAAAGATATTGTTACTACCAATCAGACTCACACCACAAATGTCAGAGTGGTTACTGAAGATGACAGAGGAAAAGGAATTACCTGTGAAAGAGATTACAGTGATGTTGACGGACTGGTAACCAATGTAAAGGGGTTAGTTCTTGCTACTTATTTTGCCGATTGTGTTCCATTGTATTTTCTTGATACAAAGAACAAGGCTATAGGTCTCACCCATTCAGGATGGAGAGGTACAGTTGGAAAGATTGGTAAGGTCACAGTTGAATTGATGACGAAGGAATACGGCACTGATCCTTTAGATGTTATTGCCTGTGTAGGACCGTCAATTTGTCAGAAATGTTATGAAGTGAGTGAAGATGTTGCCGATGAGTTTAAAAAGTCATTTGCAGGTCAGGGGGAAGAAATACTAATTGATAAGGGAAATGGAAAGTTCCAGCTTGATTTGTGGGAGGCAAACAGACTTGTTTTTCTTGAGGCGGGAATTAAGGAAGAAAATATAGCAATTACAGATATCTGCACCTGCTGCAACAAAGAATATCTCTTCTCTCACAGAGGTCACAATGGAATGAGAGGAAATCTTGCAGCATTTATGATGCTAAAATAAACAGAAAGAGAGGATGATATGAAAAAGGATAATAAACACATTATCAAATCGGTAAAACCGGGTTCTATAGCAGAAGAACTTGAGATTGAAGCCGGTGATATTCTGATAAGTGTAAACGACCAGAAAATAAATGATATATTTGATTATCAGCTTCTCTGTGAAGATGAATATGTGGAACTTCTAATCAGAAAGCCTGATGGCGAAGAGTGGGTATTGGAAGTTGAAAAAGATGAAGATGAAGATTTAGGTCTGGAATTTGAGAGTGGTCTGATGGATGAGTATCATTCGTGCAGAAATAAATGTATTTTCTGCTTTATTGATCAGATGCCAAAGGGAATGAGAGATACTCTATATTTTAAAGATGATGATTCAAGACTTTCATTCCTTCAGGGAAATTATATTACCCTTACCAATATGTCTGATGAAGATATAGACCGAATTATCAGATTTAATCTGGCGCCGATTAATATTTCCGTACAGACGACTAATAGAGAACTCAGATGCAAAATGCTTCACAACAGATTTGCAGGAGATGTGCTAAGATATCTCGACAGATTGGGAGATGCACAGATTGAGATGAATGGTCAGATAGTTCTCTGTAAGGGAGTAAATGACGGAGAGGAACTTAGAAGATCCATTGAAGATTTATCGAAGTATGCTCCATATATGAGAAGTGTTTCGGTGGTTCCTGCAGGTATTACAAAATACAGAGAGGGACTGTATCCGCTTGAATTGTTTACACCGGATGAAGCCGGAGAAGTAATCGATATGATTGAAGAGTATCAGAAAAAGCTTTATGCCAAACACGGTATTCATTTTATTCACGCCAGTGATGAATTTTACATTCTTGCAGGTAGAGAGTTCCCTGAAGAAGAGAGATATGATGGCTATCTCCAGATAGAAAACGGTGTGGGTATGATGAGATCATTTATCAATGAGGCCAATGAACGCCTTAATGAACTTGAAGGTGACGACAGAGCTTTGGAAATTTCTTTCTTTTCAGGAAAACTGGCATATCCTACAATGAAAAAGGTAAGTGAGAGTGTAATGAAAAAATATCCAAATATTAAAATTTATGGATATGAACTTACCAATTATTTCTTTGGGGAGACGATAACTGTGACAGGACTTCTGACAGGGCATGATATTATAGACCAGCTAAAGGATAAAAAATTAGGAGATGTACTTTTAATTCCTGAAAATACTCTTCGAAGCGGAGAGACAGTGTTCCTTGATGATGTAACGCTGGCGGAACTTGAAAATGATTTACAAATAAATACTATTATTGTAAAATCGAGAGGGAATAACCTTGTCGATATGCTTGTAGGCATTGAGACAAAGGAGGGTGATAAAGACATGCAACCATACGAATTAGAGGACATGAATCATCACCACGAATTTTAATTTAGAAAAGATAAGGATGGTTATTATATGAGTAAACCTATTGTAGCAATTGTGGGAAGACCAAATGTTGGTAAGTCCACATTGTTTAACGCACTTGCGGGAGAAAAAATATCTATTGTTAAAGATACTCCCGGAGTGACAAGAGATAGAATATATGCCGATGTTGAGTGGCTTGATACTAAGTTTACTATGATTGACACCGGTGGTATTGAGCCTGAAAGCAATGATATCATTCTTGCACAGATGAGAGAGCAGGCTGAGATAGCGATTGACACTGCTGACGTTATTATTTTCCTCACTGATGTGAGACAGGGACTTGTGGATTCTGACGCAAAAGTTGCTGATATGCTCAGAAGAAGTCATAAGCCGGTTGTTTTGGCAGTAAATAAGGTTGATAATTTTGACAAATTTATGCCGGATGTATATGAATTTTATAATTTGGGAATCGGGGATCCGTATCCGGTATCTGCTGCATCAAGACTTGGAATTGGTGATTTGCTGGATCAGGTTACTTCTTATTTTGGAGATTTGGATCTTGATGATGAAGATGATGAGAGACCTCGTATCGCAATTGTAGGAAAACCAAATGTTGGTAAGTCATCTATTATCAACAAACTTCTCGGTGAAAACAGGGTTATCGTTTCTAATATTGCGGGAACCACAAGAGATGCTATAGATACTGAAATTACCTGGAATGGTAAGGAGTATATCTTTATTGATACGGCAGGACTTAGAAGAAAATCACGTATAAAAGAAGAAATAGAAAGATACAGTATTATCAGAACAGTTACAGCGGTTGAGCGTGCTACAGTTGTTGTCATTGTTATTGATGCAACAGAGGGTGTCACAGAACAGGACGCAAAGATTGCAGGTATTGCCCATGAAAACGGTAAGGGTGTTATCATTGCAGTTAATAAATGGGATGCTGTTGAAAAAGATGATAAGACTATTTACAAACACACAAATAAAATTAGAGAAGTTTTAGCTTATATGCCTTATGCAGAATTAATATTCATTTCTGCAAAGAGCGGACAGAGACTTCCTAAATTATTTGATTTGATTGATGTGGTTATTGAAAATAATTCAATGAGAGTTGCAACCGGTGTCCTCAACGAAATAATGGCAGAGGCAGTTGCGCTTCAGCAGCCGCCTTCAGACAAAGGAAAAAGACTTAAACTTTACTATATTACACAGGTTGCGGTTAAGCCACCTACATTTGTAATATTTGTAAATGACAAAGAACTTATGCATTTCTCGTACACAAGATATATTGAAAACAAGATACGAGAGTGTTTTGGATTTAGAGGAACACCTCTTAAATTCATAATACGAGAGAGAAAGGACAGCGAGTAAAATGTTTTTTGTACACAGACTAGTTTGCCTTGTAATCGGCTATTGTTTTGGACTGATTCAGACAGCTTATTTATTGGGAAAAATGCATCACGTTGATATAAGACAGTATGGCTCGGGTAATTCGGGAACGACAAATGCGTTAAGAACTCTGGGTAAAACAGCTGGTTTGATTACCTTCTTGGTTGATGGCTTTAAAGCTGTATTTGCAGTTTTAATAGTGAGAACTATATTTAAGGATAGTACAGATGTTTTTGTACTTTCACTGTATGCAGGATTTGGAACTGTAATCGGTCACAATTTCCCTTTCTACATGAATTTTAAGGGGGGAAAAGGCATTGCAGCTTCAGCAGGCGTTATACTTGCCTGTTTTGACTTAAAGCTGCTTTTGCTAGGAATCTGCACATTTACTCTTATAGTTGCGCTGACTAGATATGTTTCTCTCGGGTCTCTCTGTGTTATGACAGGATTCCTGATTGAGCTTATAGTATTTGGAGAGCTTGGACTGATGAGTGAGGTGTCAAAATTCAGCTCTGCACACAGATTTGAAACATATGGGGTAGCGTTTGTTATGACACTGCTTGCTTATATCAGACATAAAGAGAACATAAAGAGATTGCTCAATGGTACAGAGAGAAAACTTGGTGAAAAGAAGGAGAGAATAGATGAGTAAAATAACAGTATTAGGTGGTGGCGGTTGGGCCATTGCACTTGCAGTTTTATTAAATGACAACGAACATGATGTGACAATTTGGTCAGCACTTGAAAAGGAAGTTGAAGCATTAACAAAGGAAAGAGAAAATAAAAACAGTCTTCCGGGTGTTATGATTCCTGATTCCATTAAGATTACAGGAGATATTGATGAGGCTGTTAAAGATGTTGATATGATTATTATGGCAGTAGCATCTTCTTTCGTGAGAAAGACTTCTGCTTTACTTAAAGGAAAGATTAAAGAAAATCAGATTATTGTCAACGTGGCAAAAGGAATTGAAGATGGCACGTTGTACACTATGACAGATATTATCGAAGAAGAATTGCCTGGCTGTGATGCCTGTGTTCTTTCAGGGCCAAGTCATGCTGAGGAAGTTGGAAGAAAAATTCCTACAACAGTAGTAATCGGTGCTAAGAGTCTTGAGACAGCAAAATATATTCAGGATGCATTTTGTAACAATTATTTCAGAGCATATGTCAGCCCTGATATTATCGGTATTGAACTGGGCGGTTCTCTTAAAAATGTAATTGCACTTGCTGCAGGAGCTGCTGATGGATTGGGATTTGGTGATAATACTAAAGCTGCACTTATAACAAGAGGTATTAAAGAAATATCAGCCCTTGGTATTGCTATGGGTGGTCACGCAAGAACATTCAGCGGACTTTCAGGAATTGGAGATCTTATTGTAACATGTGCAAGTATGCATTCGCGTAACAGACGTGCAGGTATTCTCATTGGACAGGGCAAGTCTCTTGAAGAGGCGGTAGAGGAAGTTCATATGGTGGTTGAGGGTGCTGTATCGGCAAAAGCAGCACTTGCTCTCGCTAAAAAATATAATGTAGAACTTCCTATTATTGAGCAGGTTAATGAGGTTTTATTTGACGGTAAACCTGCAAAAGATGCAGTTATGGAGCTTATGAACAGACAATACACTAGTGAGCATGTTGATATGCTTTGGAAATAATATATGGATAACTTAAATATAGAATATAACAAGTTTAAAAAACAGATTCAGAAGTTTGAAATATCTCCCAAGGAGTTCAAACAGTTAATAATGGAGTATGAATGTGCTATTTTAGAGGTTAAAACCAAGCTTGATGTACTTAATAATGAGTTTATGTCAAACGAAATGCGTAATCCTATTGAAACAATAAAGGCACGAATAAAATCTCCGGACAGCTTATATGAGAAACTTGAGAGAAAAGGATTTGAAAAATCCATTGATTCAATCCGAAATAATATTTATGATGTGGCAGGTGTCAGAGTTATATGTCCATTTATAGATGATATTTATAAAGTGGCGGATATGCTTTCGACTCAGGATGATATCAGAATTATTTCCAGAAAGGATTATATCAAAAATCCAAAGAAGAACGGATACAGAAGTCTACATTTGGTTGTGGAGATACCGATTTTCTTGTCAAAAGAGAAAAAGCCTGTATTGGTAGAAGTTCAAATCAGAACTATTGCAATGAATTTCTGGGCGAGTCTTGAACACCAGATCCATTACAAGAAATTTTCAAACTCAAATGTGGATTCGGTAAAAAAACTTGCAGAATGTGCAGATACTATTTATGAAACAGATTTAAAAATGCTCAATATCAGAAGGGATTTAATAGATAACGAGGAAGAAGAGTAATTATATGAGTAGTAATGATAATTCATTGGTAAAAAGAGCAAAGAAGAAAAGTAAAAAAGGCGTGGGCACTATTATTTTCAGTAGATTGTTTATGCTTGTTCTTATGGTGTTCTTACAGGTTGTTGCAATGGTGTTTTTCCTTGCAAATACTGATATTTTCAATGAGTTATACTATGTTATTGAGATTATCAAATTGTTTATTGTAATTTATATTGTCAATGAGCAAAAGACTGATCCTACCATGAAATTGATATGGGTTATTGTGGTGCTGGTAATACCTGTTTTTGGCGCTATTTTATATCTGTATGTCAAATTTCAGTTTGGTTCGATTTTAATCAGAAAGAAGATAGCTGAAATCAACGAACGTACTCATGGTTATCTGTCCTATGATAGAAAGAAAAAAGAAGAACTTATGAAAAATCATCCCATGACGGTGGGACTTGGAAATTATATATACGGATTTTCGGGATATCCTATTTATACAGATGTAGAAGTAAAATATTTTTCATCCGGCAAGAAAAAATTTGCTGCCCTCTTGGAAGAACTTAAGAAAGCTGAAAAGTATATTTTTTTAGAGTATTTCATTATTGAAGAGGGTGAAATGTGGAACAGTGTTTTTGATATTTTGTGTCAAAAACAAAAAGAGGGAGTCGAAGTAAGAGTTATATATGACGGAATGTGTTCTATTGTCCAACTACCTATGGGTTATTATAAAAAGGTTAGAGAAAAGGGAATCAAGTGTAAACTATTTGCACCCATGAGGCCTTTTTTGTCGACCTATCAGAATAACAGAGATCATAGAAAAATAGTTGTCATTGATGGCAAAACAGTATTTACCGGCGGTGTAAATCTGGCTGATGAGTACATCAATGGAAAGGAAAGGTTCGGTTACTGGAAAGATTCTGCAGTTATGTTGAAGGGCGAAGTTGCAAATTCCTTTGCTGTAATGTTCCTCAGAATGTGGAATATTGACTCAAAAGAAATAGAAAATTTTGAGCCGTATCTTAATGAAAATAAAGATTATCAGATTGACTCTTCAAGGGCAGGAAATGTCCTTGGTTATTCAGATGAACCTTTTGATAGTGAAAATATCAGTGAACTGGTATACATGCATTTAATTAATACAGCAAAAGATAACGTGCACATAATCACGCCGTATTTAATTATAGATAATGTATTTATGTCAGCTCTTAAGTTTGCGGCCAAGAGAGGCGTTGATGTAAAGATTATTATGCCGGGCATTCCGGATAAATCGTATGCGTATTGTGTTGCCAGAACTTACTACGAAGAGCTTATTGAAGCGGGTGTGAAAATATATGAGTTCACTCCCGGTTTTACACATTCAAAGGTGTTTGTAGTGGATGGAACAAAGGCTACAGTGGGTACTGCAAATTTAGACTACAGAAGTTTCTTCCTTCACTTTGAGTGCGGTGCGCTTATATTTGACAGTCCGGAAATAAAAATGGTTGAGGAAGATTTTCAGACTACATTAAAAGCATCCCACAGAGTGACTTTACAAGAGTGTAGAAACAGAAATTTCTTATACAAATATGCAGGTAAGATTTTGCGTATGATTGCACCTTTGTTGTAGAAATCAAGTCTTCCCTACGGAATTTGCTTTAATAAATGTGAACTTTTTAGTTCAAGTTGATAGAATAATAAAGAACTCCTTTGCATAATATTTAATATCAGAAATATGCAAAGGAGTTTTTTGTGGCATTTAATATTTATAATGATATAAATGAGAGAACAAACGGCGAGATATATATTGGAGTTGTGGGACCTGTCAGAACGGGAAAGTCTACATTTATAAAGAACTTTATGGATATTATGGTCATACCAAATATTTCAGATAGTAACGATGCAAAAAGGACAAAGGATGAACTGCCTCAATCCGCAAAGGGAAGGACAATAATGACTACGGAACCTAAGTTTATTCCTCAAAATGCTGCCAAAGTCAATATTGGAAATGATGTGTATGCGAATTTTAAATTGATTGACTGCGTGGGTTATATTGTTGATGGTGCTGAGGGAGTTGAGGAAAACGGTGAAGAGAGAAAAGTTAAAACTCCGTGGTTTGATTATGAAATTGCTTTCTCAAAAGCTGCTGAGACGGGAACAAAAAAAGTTATAGAAGAGCATTCATCCATAGGCATTGTAATTACAACGGACGGAAGTTTTGGTGAAATTGACAGAAGTGCTTATGAAAAACCTGAAGAGAGAACTATTTTGGAATTGAAAAAACTGGGAAAGCCATTTGTGGTTGTTGTTAATTCCGCTAATCCAACGTCAACACGATGCCAAAATGTAAAAAAATACATTGAAGAGAAGTATGATGTCACGGTACTGGCGGTTAATTGCCTGCTCATGAATGAGGATGATATAAAAAATATTCTTGAAAAAATACTTTTTGAGTTTTCTGTTGTGGACGTGTGCTTTGAGACTCCAAACTGGATTGATATATTGACGGATGAAAATCCCATAAAACAGTACATATTTAAGCTTAGCAGGGAAATACTTAACAGTATGGATAATATCAAAAACGTTAATTTGGTTAAGGAGATAGAGCTTGAAGAAGTAGTTGATAATATTGAAGTTAAGGGTATTGATTTGTCAGGAGGAATTGTAAAACTTCAATACAATATTAGTGACAGTTATTATTACGAGGCTCTTTCAAATTTGACAGGTACAGAAATAAAAAGTGAATATGAATTGATAAAAACAATAAAAGATATGTCAGGGATGAGGAAGATGTATGACAAGGTAAACGGTGCAATAGAGATGGTGCGACAAAAAGGCTACGGAATAGTGACACCGGACAGAGAAGAGATTATCTTAGAAGATCCAACGCTTATAAAAAACGGTGGAAAATATGGCGTTAAAATAAAGGCAACTTCACCTTCCATGCATTTCATAAAAGCTAATGTACTTACGGAGATAGCACCGATAATCGGGACAAAGGAACAGGCAGAGGATTTGATTAGTTTTATTAAAAATAATACGGAATCGGATGAGGGAATATGGGATACAAATATTTTTGGAAAGACTATCGAGCAGATTGTGGAAGAGGGGATTAATACGAAAATCGGAAAACTTACTGATGAGACACAACAGAAAGTTCAGACTACTGTTGAGAAAATAACAAACGAACAAAACAGAGGGGTTATATGTATTTTATTGTAACTTCTAAAAAAAGTAAGTGCTTTTATTTATGTTTGTGATATAATCATATAGCGATGCATAAAAATGGCAGTTTAATAGTCGGATTTCTTCCGACTATTAACTCTGTATTTAAATAAAAAGAGGTAATTGAATTATGTCAAATAAAAGAAACAGAATCGGTTTGTTTATTATAAGTATTATTGCTCTAGTGGCATTTGCAGTTACAGGATGTAACAGTGAAAATAATACCGGCAGACAAATGGCTACAGAGTACATAAGTACCTTTGTCTCGCAGGAAGAAAATTCTGAAAAAATAACAGATAATAATATTGATAATAATTCGGAAAACGTAACAGAAACTGTTTCTAAATCAAATGAATCAGAAAATAATAATACAGTAACAGAAAATGGAGTATATTCATCTAAGGATGAAATTGCATTATATATTCATATTTACGGAAAACTACCGGTCAATTTTATCTCGAAAAGTGAAGCCAGAAAACTTGGGTGGAATGGTGGTTCACTTGAAAAATATGCAAAGGGAAAATGCATAGGAGGAGACAGGTTTGGAAATTATGAAAAGAAACTTCCGACTGTCAAGGGAAGAAATTATTTTGAATGTGATGTAAATACTTTGGGGGCGAAAAGCAGGGGAGCTGAAAGAATAATATATTCAAACGACGGATATATTTATTACACGGCTGACCATTATAAATCATTTACAGTATTATATGAAGGAGACAAATAATTATGGAGTACAGTATTGATTTGAAAAATGTGGCATCAACTTATGATTTGCATGAAGCCATTAAAGAAACCCTTGATTTGCCATCTTATTATGGAGAAAACCTTGACGCTTTGTATGATGTATTAGAAGAAATGTCATCAGATGTGACAATTAATTTTGTTAATTGTGCAGATGCTTATGATTCCATTGAAAAGTATATGGAAGCGCTAGAAGAAATGTGTCAGGAACTAGACAATGACATAGAGATTAACTTCTACAAGTAGCTTTTTTACATGTGTCAAAGTCTTGAAATGAAAAACACTCTGTGATAAAATTTGAAAAGATTTTGTGGTTAAAAGTACACATTTATTTTTAAAAAATAATTACGTTAATATAAGGAGAAGAAAAAATGAAAAAAATAAGCTCCAATGAATTGAGAAATGCTTGGAAAGAATTCTATATCAAAAGAGGACATGTTGATGTTGGTGCAGTGTCTTTAGTTTCAGACGGCTCAACAGGTGTTATGTTTAACGTTGCAGGTATGCAGCCACTTATGCCATACCTCTTAGGTAAAGAGCATCCATTGGGAACCAGACTTTGTAACGTACAGGGATGTGTCAGAACAATTGATATCGACTCAGTTGGAGATACAAGTCATGGTACATTCTTTGAGATGATGGGAAGCTGGTCTTTGGGAGATTATTTTAAGGAAGAGCGTTGCAAGTGGAGTTTTGAACTTCTCACTGAAGTATTTGGATTTGATGTGGATCACCTTGCTGCAACAGTTTTCGCAGGTGATGAGGATGCACCTAGAGATGAGGAAGGTGCAAAATACAGAATTGCATCAGGATTCAAAACTGAAAATGTATATTATTTACCAAAGGAGCACAACTGGTGGGGACTTGAGTTTGGTCCTTGTGGACCTGATTCAGAAATGTTCTACATAAACGATGTTGAACCTTGCGGTCCTGATTGTAATCCTGGCTGTGACTGTGGAAGATTTACTGAAATCGGAAATGACGTATTCATGCAGTACGAAAAACATCAGGATGGCCATTTGACACCACTTGAAAAGAAAAATGTTGATACAGGTTGGGGATTAGAGCGTAACCTTGCATTCCTTAACGGAACATCAGATGTTTACAAAACTGATTTCTATACATCAGTTATTTCTTATATTGAAAATAAATCAGGAATCAAATACGATTCAGAAGAAAAATCTACAAGATCTATGCGTATTATTGCAGATCACTGCAGAACAAGTGTTATGCTTATCGGTGATCCTGCAAAACTTCGTCCTTCAAATGCAGGGGCTGGATATGTTCTTCGTAGATTAATTCGTCGTGCTGTAAGACACGGAAGAACATTAAAATTAAATACAGAAGATTATATTAATATTGCTTGTATTTTTATTGATGAAGTATACAAAGAAAGTTATCCTCTTTTGACAGAAAACCGCGATTTTGTTCTTTCGGAGTTAAAGAAAGAAATTGAGCGTTTCCAGTCAACTCTTGAAAATGGAATGAAAGAATTTAAGAAAATTCTTGATACAAAGAAAGAGTCAGGTTCTACTGTTATTTCAGGAAAAGAAGCATTCTACTTATATGATACATTTGGATTCCCTATCGAACTTACAGTTGAGATGGCTGAGGAAGAAGGAATGACTGTATCTGAAGAAGAATTTAAGGATGCGATGGAAGAGCAGAAACAGAAGGCAAGAGCAAATGCAAGTTTCTCACAGAAATCATTGGATGAAGATGTTTTCGAAAGCCTTGGATCAGATGTTACAACAGAATTTGTTGGATATGATACTCTCGAGGCAGAGGAGAAGATTGTTGCTGTTGCAGATGAAAATGCAATGGTTGACGAACTAAATTCAGGTGATAAGGGAACAGTGGTATTTGCAGTTACACCATTCTATGCAACAATGGGTGGACAGAAGGGCGATATCGGAACTATCACAACAAATACAGGTGTATTTGAGGTTGAAGATACAGTTAAACTTCCTGAAAATCGTGTGGGACATGTTGGTCACGTTGTTTCAGGAACAATTAAAACAAATGATAATGCTAAATTATCTGTTGATAAGAAGACTCGTTCTAATACATGTAAGAACCACTCAGCTACACATTTATTGCAGGCTGCATTAAAGGAGGTTCTTGGGGATCATGTCGAACAGCAGGGATCATATCAGGATAGCGACAGAACACGTTTTGACTTCAGTCATTCTGAGAGTATGACTGCAGAGCAGATCAACGAAGTAGAGAAAATTGTTAATGCTAAAATTGCCGAAGGACTTGATGTAGATACAAAAGTTATGGGTATTGAGGAAGCAAAAAACAGTGGAGCTATGGCGTTGTTTGGAGAAAAATACGGTGATAGTGTTCGTGTTGTATCAATGGGTGATTTCTCTAAAGAGTTATGTGGTGGTACACACGTTAAAAATACAGCAGATATTGCTTCGTTTAAAATTCTCTCTGAGAATGGTGTCGCTGCAGGCGTTAGAAGAATAGAAGCACTTACAGGAGCAAACGTACTTGAGTATTATCGTTTGGTGGAAGAGAATCTTGAAAAAGCTGCTGCTGCGGCAAAGACAAATGCTTCTAACCTTGTTGAAAAGATTCAGGGTATGCAGGCTCAGATCAAGGAACTTTCATCTGAAAATGAATCATTAAGATCAAAACTTGCAAAGAACTCACTCGGTGATGTTATGAGTCAGGTGGTTGAAGTTAAAGGTGTTAAACTTCTTGCAACAAGTGTTGAGGGAGCAGACATGAACGGACTTCGTGATCTTGGAGATTCACTTAAGGAAAAGTTAGGTGAGGGTGTTGTCGTATTACTTTCAAGTAAAGATGACAAAGTAAATATGATTGCAATGGCTACTGATGGAGCGGTTAAAGCAGGTGCTCACGCAGGAAATCTTATTAAAGGAATTGCAGCACTTGTAGGTGGTGGCGGTGGCGGCCGTCCAAATATGGCACAGGCAGGAGGAAAGAATCCGGCAGGAATTCCTGATGCTATCGCAGAGGCTAAGACAGTTCTTGAAAATCAGTTATAAAATTTGCTGAAATACTATTATAGAATAAATTAAAACATATTTGAAAAATGTTCTTGAAACACATATGTAAAAACGTGTTGACGGAATGGAAAAATATGATATAATATATATTGGTGTGAGCAGTGCTCGCAACGATTACTCCCAATAATAATTGGGAATTCCATAACTGGAGGGAGGTTAGGAGAGACAATGTCTAGTGTAATCGTAAAAGAAAACGAATCAATCGACAGTGCTTTACGTAGATTCAAGAGAAATTGCGCAAAGGCTGGAATTCAGCAGGAAATTCGTAAAAGAGAACATTACGAAAAACCAAGCGTTAAGCGTAAAAAGAAATCAGAAGCTGCTAGAAAGCGCAAATATAACTAATTTATAGTTGCTCATAAGAGCGGATGATTAAATTAATAAAAGAACCGATGCAAATTGCATCGGTTCTTTTATTTTGGAAATGTTATAAATGTGATTAAACGTTCCTTAGCAAACGACTCTTTTTGAAATCAGTAATGAATTGGGTTATTTACAAATATAATGATATAAAAACGAGAGTGTCATATGAATTACATTGAAAATACTTTGCATCATAACGGTTACATAGAAATTGTTGGAAATAATGTTATGTACATTGATAATCACAAAAGAATTGCGGAGTTTACAGATGAAGTTATTAAGGTTGTTTGTCATTCTAAAATTATTACAGTAAAAGGATGTAATCTTAAAATCGACTATTATAGCTGTGATGAAATGAAATTGTCCGGAGTGATTAATGAAATTAAATTTTCTTGATTCTTATATAGAGTTATTGGTGTTTAATGATGAAAAGCAAGTTATAAATAACTTAAAAAAATACAAAGTGGTGGCAAAGAATGTAATTATAAAGAAAAATGAAGGTATTGGGATGAGGATTCCCTTGGATGATTATGATTTTTTACTAAAAGTGGGAATTCTTAATAAAAATAATCATTTGATTAAAAGTGTGAGTAAATCTATCAGACTATTTATTTTATTTAGGAGAAATATTGGCTATTTCATAAATTGCATAATTTTTATATTCATAATACATATGTGTTCCGCATTTGTGTGGAGAATATCTTTTGAGGGAAACAGCAGAATAACAGATAATCAATTGGTAAACTTTTTAGAACAGAATAATGTGGAGACCGGAATTAGGAAAAATAAGATAAAATGTAATGAAATAGAGGAAATGTTAAGGAAAAAATTTGATTTTGTCACATGGACATGTGCTGAAATCAAAGGAACTAATCTGATAATTCATATTAAAGAAAATACAGTAAATAATGTGAATAATGATGAAAATAATAACAATCCGAATAAAGATAATAATAACAGCAATAAAAAGCCTTCTGACATCGTTTCTATTAGTAACTCGCAAGTTCAATCTATTATTGTCAGAAGTGGTGTTCCAATGGTAAAGAAAGGGGACATTGTAAAACAGGGAGATGTTCTTATATCAGGGACGAATGTAGTGACAAATGAGTTTGGCGAAGAAACAGGCAAGACTTATTTGCAGGCAGATGGAGATGTTGTAGGGAAAACAGTCTATTATTATAATTCATCTTTTGATAGAAGCATTATTAGAAGAAAAGTGATAAAGAGGGGAAAGGGCTTTTATTATTTGACTTTTGGCAGTAAATATATTGCTTTCAAGCCCGTTGAAAATAATGAGTATGAAATCTGCGAGAGAAGACAATTAAAACTTTGGAATGCTTTCTATATACCTTTGTATCTGTGCTATAAAAATAAATATTCATATGTCGAAAAAGAAGAACTTATGAGTGAAAATGAAACAAAGATGTTAGCTGAGAAAAAAGTGGCAGATATTTTGGAGGGCATGAGAGAAAAAAGGGTGCAGATTTTACAAAAAGGTGTTAATATATACGTGGGGAAAAAGCAATGTTCTATTAAAGGAACGATTACAATACTTGAACCCCTGGGTAAAAAAACTAAAATTCAAAAAGAAGGGATAACTACGTCAAATGAGCGTGATTGAAAATATAATAGATATTCCTACAGAACATCAGAAAAATGTATTTGGACAGTTTGACGCATATATCAAGAAGATTGAACGTACTTTGCATGTGACAATCATTGCCAGAGATTCAGAATTGAAGATTATAGGTGGTGAAAAAAGTGCGCAGAGAGCGCGTAATGTATTTGAACAGCTTATTGAATTGTCAAAGAGAGGAAACGAGATTACAGAGCAGAATGTAGATTATGCGATTTCATTGTGTTTTGATGATAAGGAAGAGGCCTTGATCGAGTTAGACAGTGATATTATTTGCAGAACTTCAATGGGAAAACCGGTAAAACCAAAAACTATCGGTCAGAAGAGATATGTAGATAGCATCAGAGATAAGATGATTGTGTTCGGTATTGGACCTGCCGGAACAGGAAAGACTTATCTTGCCATGGCTATGGCTGTCACTGCACTTAAAAATAATGAAGTGGCAAAAATTATATTGACCAGACCGGCCATTGAAGCCGGAGAAAATCTTGGATTTCTTCCGGGAGATCTCCAGAGTAAGGTTGATCCTTATTTGAGGCCACTGTATGATGCCTTGTATCAGATTATGGGCGCCGACAGCTTTATTCACAATTCAGAAAAAGGAATAATTGAAGTAGCGCCTCTTGCATATATGAGAGGAAGAACTCTTGATAATGCATTTATTATTCTTGACGAGGCACAAAATACTACACCGGCACAGATGAAGATGTTTCTTACAAGAATCGGTTTTGGTTCGAAGGTTATTATTACCGGAGATAAGACGCAGAAAGATCTTCCTGCAAATGTGGTGTCAGGTTTAGATGTTGCCATTAAAGTCCTGGACAAGGTAGAGGATATTGGCTTTATTTATCTTGACAATAATGATGTGGTGAGACATCCACTGGTTCAAAAGATAGTCAAGGCTTATGAAGATTATGACAGAAAACAAAACGACAGAAAAAAGATAAAGGAAAGGAACGATAGAGGGAATCAGAGATGACAGTTTTTATGGAAAAAGAATATGATTTAGAACTGCCTTTTGATAAGAGACAGGTTATAGAATCTGTAGTTAATGAGGCGGTTTCTTACGTTGATTGCCCTTATGAAGTTGAAGTGTGTGTTACTTTGACTGATAATGAAGGAATAAGAGAACTCAATGCACAGCAGCGTGATATAGATAAAGCTACTGACGTGTTGTCTTTTCCTATGATTGAGTATGATACGCCAGGTGATTTTTCGGGGATTGAAGATGATATTTCCAATTTTAATCCTGAAACCGGAGAATTAATACTTGGTGATATTGTTATATCTCTCGACAAGGTTGTATCGCAAGCAGAGGAATATAATCATTCAACCAAGAGAGAATTTGCTTTTTTAGTTGCTCACAGTATGCTTCATTTATTCGGATATGATCATATGGAAGAAGATGAGCGTATTGAGATGGAACAAAAGCAGGAGGAGATACTTAAAAACATCAATATTACCAGAGAGGATAGTTGATTTTAGGAACTTCTCAAAATCAAAAATAACGAACAGAAGGTAGGTATTATTACAATGAACAACATTATTGATTTTTGCAAGAAACACAAGATTCAGGTAATAGGAGGGGCAGTGGCTACGGTACTGATTATTGGTATCATCGTAGTAGCTGCAGTTATGAGTAATAAAGAAAATGTTGAGGTTGAAACAGAGGAGACAACTACAGTAGTTGAAACTACAACACAGGAAGAAACTACAACAGCTGAAACGGAATCACTTCCGGCTAGTAAACTTACAGGTGAACCGGTTTCAGAAAAAATAGCAAAGAGAAGACCGGTTGCGGTTATGATTAACAATATTTCAGATTCTCTTCCACAGTACGGAATCGAGAAAGCCGGAGTTATCTATGAATGTCCTGTAGAAGGTGGAATCACAAGACTTATGGCTTTATTCGATGACTACAGCAAACTTAACAGAATTGGTTCAATCAGAAGCTGTAGAATATATTATTGTTATTTTGCCCTTGAGTGGGATGCTATTTATTGCCACTTTGGTCAGTCAAAATATGCCGTTGATTTCCTTCATTCAGGAAATATTGATAATGTAAGTGCATACAACGCTCCAAGTTTCTATTTCCAGACATCAGACAGATATGCTCCACACAATACATTTATCAATACAAAGGGTGTGGACGGTGCAATAAAAGCATTGAAGTACAGAAGAAAATATAAAGATGGATATGAGGGACATTTCCAGTTTGCAGAAAAAGAAAATCCTATTATTTTATCAGAAGGAACTGCCGCAAAAACAATTGAAATTGATTACCCTCACAATCATCCGGTATTCCAGTATGATAAATCATCAGGAACATACTTAAGATCTCAGCTTGGACAGAAACATATTGATAAAAATACAGGTCATCAATTAGCGTTTAAGAATGTACTTATTCAGTTTGTTGATACTGCCATTTATCCTGATGGAAAGAGTATCGATATGACAGTGACAGGAAAAGGTGAAGGCTACTATATCACAAACGGAAATGCTGTGAAGATTAAATGGAGCAAATCTAAAAAAGCTTCAGGTCAGACAAAGTACGTAAACGCCGAAACAGGTGAGGATATTGTGCTCAACCAAGGAAAAACTTTTGTTTGTGTAGTTGGAAATAAAACTGCTGTCAATATTTCTGAATAATAGTTACAGAGTTGTAGTTGCAGTTTTTTGAGGGAATTTATGGAAAAAATGATTTCGGATAAAGAATTATGTGAAATAGCTGTCAATATTCAAAAAAATGCGTATGCACCTTACTCTGAGTTCAGAGTAGGTGCCGCGCTTTTGTGTAAAGATGGCTCAGTTTATACCGGTGTTAATATTGAAAATGCATCTTTCGGTGCTACGATTTGTGCAGAGAGGTGTGCTATTTTTAAAGCAGTTTCCGATGGGAAGAAAGATTTTGTTAAAATAGCAATCACGTCTTCTTCAAATGATTTTACAATGCCATGTGGTATGTGCAGACAGGTTATGTCTGAATTTATGGAGGATGGAGCAGTTATAGTCACAAACGGCAAAGAGATTAAAAGTTTTAAGGTGTCTGAATTATTGCCGGGAAGTTTTAGTTTTAAAAAAGAATAAAATAATAAAAAATGCAGAAAATATATGAAAAGGAGTTTGTTATGAAACGAAAAACATATATTTTCTGCTTTGTTGCGTTAATAATTCTGTTTGTATCAGCGTACTTTGCAGGTACTAAAATAGTAAAAAGAAATCAGATAAAATATAAGGGGACAGACGGTGAAGCTGTTACTAATGTAGGGGTGACAGTTATTTCTGGATATTGGCTCAGGTTAAAGGATGATTATGTAGTTATATATAATTCTAAAGATGAGTATATTGCGAACACAGCAATTTCAACGGATAGTCTGTCGGAGGAAGAAAAACTGATTCTTGAGAATGGAATATACGTGGAGACAGCAAATGAGCTGTTTAGATATTTAGAATCATATACCAGTTAAAAAAGGAGGTGGGCATTGTGGAATTGATTGTAATTGGAGCGGGAGCATCCGGACTTCTTGCGGCCGCAATTTGTTCTTCTAAGGGCGTAAAATGTCAGGTGATTGAACATATGCCTGTATGCGGAAAGAAGATATTGATGACGGGTAATGGAAAATGTAATATTACCAATCTTGATATGAGTGAAGACAAATATTATTGCGAAGATAAAACTTTTATTCATGAGACATTGGGGAAAGTATCGCCTAAGGATGTGATAGACTTGTTTGAAGGTTTTGGAATGCTCACAAGACAAAGAGATGGATACGTTTATCCAAATTCCGAACAGGCTGCTGCAGTGAATAATTTGCTGCTTAACAGATGTAATGAATACGGCGTTGAGTTTCATTGCGAATGTGAAGTGGAAGAGATAGAAAAAACTGATGCGGGATACATGGTGCACACCAACCAAGGTGATTTTGAGGCTGAGAATATTATTCTTGCTACAGGTGGAATGTCTTATAAGAAGACCGGATCTGACGGTAGTGGATATAGGTTGGCAAAGGAACTTGGACACAGTGTAAATGCCTGTGTTCCTGCGCTTACGGCACTTATCTGCAGAGAAAAGTATTTTAAAGATATTGCAGGAGTAAGGATAAAAGGTATTGCCAGACTTTATCTTGATAAGGATTTGATTGATGAACAACAGGGAGAAATACAATTTACAGATTACGGACTTTCAGGAATCCCGATTTTTAATATGAGTAGAAGGGTGTCTTATTTGCTTAAAAAGAAAAAACACCCATTTGTATTGGTTGATATGATGCCATCCATGGAAAAGGAAGAGTTGCATTCTTATATAGCAAATATTAAAGAAAAATATCCTAAGTCGAAAGTAACAGATTCCCTATCTTACATAGTAAATTCGAAAATGGCAGTGCTCATTACAAAAAATGCCGGAGTGAGTTACTCATCGAAAATGATAGATATTAACAATAACCAAATTGATGCGATTATAGATCAAATCAAAGAATTCAGAGGAGATGTAGCCAATATCAAAGGCTTTGATTATTGTCAGGTTACTGCAGGAGGAGTTTCCGTAAAAGAAATAAATCCTGAAAACTTTGAGTCAAAATTGTGTGATGGTTTATATATTGCAGGTGAGATGATTGATGTGGACGGCATATGTGGAGGATATAACCTTCATTTTGCCTTTGCGGGTGCAATGCTTGCAGCTTGGGATATTATTAAAAATCAAATCAGATAGAGCGAGAGGAAAATATGAATATTCTCAAAATAAATCAGATTAAACTTAGTGTGGAAGAAAATAACATCCACGGTTCCAAAGAAGAATTTAAAAAAAGACTGATTAAAGCAATTTCTTTAAAAATCGGAATCAGAGAAGATTCAATCAACGAACTCGAAATTGTTAAAAGGTCGATAGATGCACGAAAAAAGCCGGAAATATACTACGTCTATTCGGTTTTGGTTAAGGTAAAAACTTTCCCTAAAAAAATCTTGAAAAACAGAGATGTTACAGAGATTAAAGAAGTTAGAAAGTATTCCTTCAATGAAATCGGAAAAGAAAAATTAACTAATAGACCGGTGGTTGTAGGTTTTGGCCCGGCCGGAATGTTTTGTGCTCTTATGCTTGCTGAATACGGTTACAAACCAATTGTATTAGAGCGTGGAATGCAGGTGGAAGAGAGAATGGAGGCCATTGAAAAGTTCTGGAAAGAGGGAGTTTTAAATACTGAGTCAAACGTCCAGTTTGGAGAGGGTGGCGCAGGAACTTTTTCTGATGGGAAACTCAATACCTCTGTTAATGATAAACAGCTTAGAAATCAGTTTGTGCTTGAAACTTTTGTCAGATTTGGTGCTAATGAAGATATATTGTATGATGCCAAGCCACATATTGGAACAGATGTTTTGAGCAAAGTAGTTAAAAATATGAGGGAGTACATAATCTCAAAGGGTGGCACAGTCAGATTTAATGCCTTGGTCACGGATTTTCTGATTGAAGATAACTGTGTTAAAGGAGTGTGCATTAATGATAGTGAGACACTTAAAACTGACGTGGTTGTTTTGGCTGTAGGACACAGCGCCAGAGATACTTTTGAAAAAATGTACAATCTCAAATTTGCCATGGAACCAAAGCCTTTTGCTGTTGGAGTGAGAGTGGAACACAGACAGAGTATGATCGATAATTCCATGTATGGGGAAGGCCACAGTAAACTTCTTCCTCCGAGTCCTTACAAACTTACAGGAAAAACCAATGATGGCAGGCCGGTGTACTCATTTTGCATGTGTCCGGGAGGATATGTAGTTAACGCTTCTTCAGAAGAAGGAAAAATAGCGGTAAACGGAATGAGTTATAACGACAGAGCCGGAGAAAATGCAAACAGTGCAATTGTGACAGCCATAAATCCGGAGGACTATGATGCAAAATCGCCTCTGGATGGTATGTATTTCCAAAGAAGTCTTGAGGAAAGTGCGTATAAAGAAGGAAACGGTTTGATTCCTGTTCAGAGACTGGGAGATTATAATACAAATACAGTTACTGTAGAATTTGGTAAAGTTAAGCCTAACATAAAAGGCAGATATAATATGGCGGATATTAATAATGTGTTCCCTGAATACATAAATAAAGCAGTTAAAGAAGCTATGGAAATGTTTGCTAAGAATATAAAAGGATTTAACGATGAAGATACACTGATTTCCGCTGTTGAAAGCAGAACTTCTTCGCCGATTAGAATTAAAAGAAATGAGAATTATATTTCTAAAAGTCATGATGGCATATATCCTTGCGGAGAGGGCGCCGGCTATGCGGGAGGTATTACTTCTGCGGCTATCGACGGAATAAAAGTATTTGAAGCGATTGCAAGTAAATACTTTAATGAATTTTAGATGTAATTGTATTTCAATTATCTGTTTTTTATAGTATTATAGATAAGTAAAAATATGCCATTAATGCATAGTTATTATAGGAGTTAACGAGATGAACATTAGATTCTTAGCGCAATCAGAATATTTTAACGGAATACACCTTAAGGATGATATTATTTTAGAAAAAGAATACGAGCAGGGACCTTTTACCAGTGTGCCTAAGGTGAGATATTTCATTTACAGACTAGAGGATAATGTCAGAACAGAGGTGCTTCCAAGAACTGACAAAGTGGAGGCCTTTATTATTTCTGAATGTGCATACAGATCAGATTACATATATTTTACAGAATACGATGATCAATATGACGGAACATATCTTTTTAATATCATCAAATATAATTTTATAGATGATACATGGACAAAGCTTATTACATTAAAGGATGATATGTCTTATTATCCATACAATAAGCAAATAAAGATTTTTGTGCTTGATGATTCAAATCTAATCATTCAAAGAGCGATTAAGAGACGAAATCTTCAGGATAATTACGAAGGATTCTTCGAATTTTCATCTATTCTTTTTAATTACAAAGAAAATAAGCAGACTCCAATTGTGGACGAAAATCTTTTACTTAACGGTATAGAGTATATTATTCCGTTTACCAACAATACATGCATAATGAAAACGGGTTTTTCATTGCTTGAGGAAAACAGATATGCACTTTTGTCAAAGGAGGAAGCTTCGGTAGAATCCCTTATTTTTGTTAATATTTCTCAGTTTATATCGGATTTGCTTTTACAGCAGCCAAGTATGGTTACCCAGACTATAGATCACGCTTTTTATGATGATACTATATGTTCTGCAAGAATTGTTGACAACTATCTGATTTATTCGAAAGTTAATTTTGAAAATAAAGAAGAAAAGGTTGTGTTCCAGAATCTTTCTACCAGAGAGAGTATGGAATGCATTAACCAAAACGTTGCTTCAACAAACAGACTTGCAAAGACATACATTATAAATGGTCAGCCGCATATCAGAATTGACAAAGAAGATAAAATCGAATTCTTTAATCTTGAAGAAAAAGAGGTATCTATTTCTTTTAAGAGTGATACAGATATTGTTTATGTCAACAATAATCTTTTTGTTTCTGTCTCGAAAAAGAATGTGTTAGGAAAGACTAAGTACTACCTGAACATTCATAAATTCCCATCGACAGATGTGGTTATGACAGAAAAGGGTGAATTTATCGGAGCGGTTGCCTCAGATGATGATACTTCATACATTTTTCTTAAATAGGAGTTAATATGGATACTAAAAAAATAGAAAGAATAAATGAGTTATACAGAAAATCCAAGGCTGAAGGCTTGACTGCGGAGGAAAAGCAGGAACAGCAGAAATTAAGAATGGAATACAGAATGGCCATTGTAGGAAATTTGACGGCATCATTAAAAAATGTAAAGATTCAGAATCCGGATGGAACCATTGTTGATGTAAAACCAAAGAGTGAAGCAAATGGAAAAGAAGCAAATTAGAGATTATATTAAAAACATCAGAAAACAGATGGTAGAAGATGAATATCATCAAAAATCAGAAGCAATAATGGAAAACCTTTTTTCTCTTGAGTGCGTGTGTAAGGCTGAGATGGTTTATATATACGCCTCCGTACAGCATGAAGTTGATACCTTTCCCATTATTGAAAAGCTGCTTTTAAGTGGAAAAAGAGTTGCACTTCCAAAAATCAAAGATAAAGAGATGTTTTTTTATGAAATTGATTCAATAGATGATTTGAGGCCCGGATATATGAATATACCGGAGCCTTTTATTGAGCGGACACCATCCACCCCGGATGTTATAATTACACCGGGGGTGGCTTTTTCTATAAATGGCGACAGGTTAGGATATGGCGGTGGATATTACGATCGTTTTTTGTCGGAGGAACTTGTCAGTGTGGCTCTTGCATTTGAGTATCAGATTTTGGAGACTATTCCTGTGGAGGAGTTTGATAAAAAAGTCAGATGGATTGTTTCTGAAAACAGAATAGTGGAAATAGATAAAAATTAATTGGAGAATGAAATGGATAAATATTTAAATGAAATAAAAGTTGATGAAAATATGGAATTTGAAAATGAGACAAAGAGACAGTATTATTATATGAATCTCTGTAAGGCATATGTTCACAATCAGGAACAAAAACTTGGAAGAAAACTTACAGCATGTATTAATACATTCGGCTGTCAGATGAATTTTCATGATTCAGAAAAACTTCTTGGAATCCTCAAAGAGATAGGTTATGAGGAGACAGAAAGTGAAAAGGCAGATTTGGTAGTATATAATACCTGTACAGTCAGAGAAAATGCAAATCTTAAAATATATGGACGTCTCGGATATCTTTCAAATCTGAAAAAGAAAAATCCTGATATGAAAATTGCTCTTTGTGGCTGCATGATGCAGGAAAAGCATGTGGTAGATAAAATTAAAAAGAGTTACAGATTTGTAGATATTATTTTTGGAACACACAATATTTTCAAGTTTGCTGAGATTTTGTTTCACTCTTTCGGTGAAAAGAAAATGATCACTGATGTTTGGGAAGGAACTACGGAGGTTGTAGAAAATCTTCCAAGTGTCAGAAAATACAAGTTTAAATCAGGTGTAAATATTATGTATGGCTGCAATAATTTCTGCAGTTATTGTATTGTTCCTTATGTAAGAGGACGAGAGAGAAGCAGAGAACCTGAGGATATTATCAAGGAAATAGAAGAACTTGTAGCTGACGGAGTGGTTGAGATTATGCTTCTTGGTCAGAATGTAAATTCTTACGGAAAAGGGCTTAAAAATGAAATCTCTTTTGCAGAACTGCTCAGAAGAGTTGAGAAGATTGAAGGCCTTGAGAGAATCAGATTTATGACTTCACATCCAAAGGATTTGTCTGATGAACTTATTGATGTGATGGCTGAGTCAAAGAAAATCTGTAATCAGATGCATCTTCCGGTTCAAAGTGGAAGTTCAAGACTTCTTAAAATTATGAACAGACATTATACGAAAGAAGCGTATCTTGAGATTGTAAAGAAACTAAAAGATAAGATTCCTGATATCTCTATTACCACAGATATTATTGTGGGATTCCCGGGAGAGACAGAGGAAGACTTTGAGGAAACTATTGATATCGTAAAGCAGGTTGAATACGACAGTGCATTTACATTTATTTATTCGAAGAGATCAGGAACTCCTGCGGCTACAATGGAGAATCAGGTGCCTGAAGATGTTATAAAAGAGAGATTTGACAGATTGCTCAAAGTAATCAATGAAATATCATCTAAGAATACCGACAAGTATACAGGACAGACGATGGAAGTTCTTGTAGAGGAAGAAAATACACATGAAGAGGGGCTTGTTACAGGTAGACTTACAAACAATATTCTTGTGCATTTTAAGGGCGAAAAAGAACTTATAGGTAAAATAGTCAAAGTTCATCTCGACGAAGCAAAAGGCTTTTATTATTTAGGAACTTTGGTTGATTAATCAGGAGGCAACAAAATGGCATTGACACCAATGATGCAAAAGTACATGGAGACAAAAGAACAGTATAAAGATTGCATTATTTTTTATAGATTAGGCGATTTTTATGAGATGTTCTTTGAGGATGCATTGATAGCATCAAAAGTTCTTGAAATCACATTGACAGGAAAATCGTGTGGTCTTGAAGAGCGTGCTCCAATGTGTGGTGTTCCGCATCATGCAGTTGACATGTATTTGAATAAACTGGTAAAGAACGGATATAAGGTAGCGATTGTAGAACAGGTGGAGGATCCGGCTCTGGCAAAAGGCTTAGTTAAAAGAGAGGTTACAAGAATTGTAACGCCGGGAACTAACCTGGATACATCTTCTATTGATGAGACTAAAAATAATTATCTTATGTGTATAGTGGCATTGAGTGATGCTTTTGGTATTTCCATAGTTGACATCACTACAGGTGATTATTATGTGACTGAAGTTGATAGTCAAAGAACTATGTTGGATGAAATCAATAAATTCATGCCAAGTGAGATTATTTGTAATGATTCATTTATGTTGTGCGGTGTAGATGTCGACGATTTAAAGGGAAGACTTGGAATAACTGTATTTAATTTGGAATCGTGGTATTTTGATGATGATGACTGCAGACTTGCCCTCAAAAAGCATTTTGGAGTAGCTGATTTATCCGGTCTTGGTATAGGGGATTATCAGTGTGGAGTAGTAGCTGCGGGAGCTCTTATGAGATATCTTATTGAGACTCAGAAGAATTCCCTTTCGCATCTGACTTCTATAGTTCCATATTCAACTGAAAAATATATGATTCTTGATACTTCAACAAGAAGAAACTTAGAACTATGTGAGACTCTTAGAGAAAAACAAAAAAGAGGCTCACTTCTTTGGGTTTTGGACAAAACAAAGACTGCAATGGGAGCTAGAATGCTTAGAACTTACATTGAGCAGCCTCTAATTGAAAAAAATGAGATAGTAAAAAGACAGAACGCTATTGAACAACTCAACAAAAATATGATAGGAAGAGATGAAATAAGGGAATATCTCTCTTCCATCTATGATCTTGAGCGACTTATAAGTAAAATTGCCTATAGATCTGCAGGACCTAGAGATTTGATATCATTCAAAAATTCTCTTATGATGCTTCCTCACATAAAGGCAGCTCTTGATGATTATAAATGTGAACTTATTGATGAGTTAAAAGAAAAGCTTGATACATTGGAGGATATTGCCGGTCTTATTGATGATGCAATTAATGAGGAACCGCCTCTTACAATAAAAGAGGGGGGCATTATTAAGGAACACTATAATGAAGAGGTGGATAGACTTCGTGCAGCAAAGACAGAGGGTAAAACATGGCTTGCAGAGCTTGAAAGCGAAGAGCGCGAAAAGACAGGAATTAAGAATCTTAAAGTTAAGTACAATAAAGTATTCGGTTATTATCTGGAAGTGACCAACTCTTACAAGGAACTGGTTCCGGAATATTACGTGAGAAAACAAACTCTCGCAAATGCAGAGAGATATACGACTCCTAAACTTAAAGAACTCGAGGACGTTATTCTCGGAGCAGAAGATAAACTATTTGCCCTTGAATACAACATTTTTACTGACATTAGAGAAAAGATATCCGATGAGGTATCCAGAATTCAGATAACTGCAAAGACAATTGCAAATATTGACGTGTTTGCGTCTCTTGCGTATGTTGCTGAGAGAAATAAATACGTTAAGCCAAAGATTAACGAAAAAGGAATTGTGGATATCAGAGATGGAAGGCATCCGGTAGTAGAAAAGATGATGTCTGATAATATGTTCATTACAAATGATACATATTTAGATAATATGAATGACAGACTTTCTATTATTACAGGACCGAATATGGCAGGAAAGTCTACGTATATGAGACAGACAGCTCTTATAGTGCTTATGGCACAAATCGGTTCCTTTGTGCCTGCAAGTTCAGCAAATATTGGAATTTGCGATAAGATATTTACACGAGTTGGAGCATCTGACGATCTTGCCAGCGGACAGAGTACATTTATGGTTGAGATGACTGAGGTGGCAAATATTCTCAGAAACGCAACCAAGAACAGTCTCTTAATATTAGATGAAATCGGTAGAGGAACCAGTACTTTCGATGGATTGAGTATTGCATGGGCGGTAGTTGAACATATCTGTGACAATAAGTTGCTTGGGGCAAAGACGTTGTTTGCTACACATTATCACGAACTTACTGAGCTTGAGGGAACACTTAAAGGTGTTAATAATTACTGTATCAGTGTTAAAGAGCAGGGTGATGATATTGTGTTCTTGAGAAAGATTGTTAAAGGCGGGGCTGATAAGAGCTACGGAATTCAGGTTGCAAAGCTTGCGGGCGTTCCGGATTCTGTCATAAATCGTGCGAAGCAGTTACTTGTTGAACTTAGCGATGCGGATATTACTGCAAAAGCAAAAGATATTGCTACAAATCTTACGCCTGCAAACAACTTGCTTAATGTAAATGAAAATGTTGATATGACACAGATGACATTTTTTGATACCGTCAGAGAGGATGATATTATCAAGGATTTGATGGATATGAATCTTGCAGAGATGACTCCTATCGACGCGTTGAATATGTTGTTTAAAATTCAGAATAAATTGAGGAACAGATGGTAATAAATGGGAAATATAAAACTTCTTGATCAAAAAACTATAAACCAAATAGCAGCCGGAGAAGTAATTGACAGACCTGCATCGGTAGTGAAGGAATTAATGGAGAATGCAATTGATGCGGGAGCTTCTATGATTACTGTCGAGATTAAAGATGGTGGGACATCTCTCATCAGAATTACTGACAATGGCGGAGGAATTGCAAAAGAAGATATCAAGACTGCATTTTTGCGCCATTCCACCAGCAAGATTAAGAGTGTTGAGGACTTGATTACAGTTTCATCCTTAGGTTTCCGAGGTGAGGCTCTTTCAAGTATCGCTGCTGTATGTCAGGTGGAACTTATCACAAAAGTGAAAGATTCCATAACGGCTTCAAGGTATATCATCGAGGGTGGAAGTGAAAAGAGTCTTGAAGAAATTGGAGCTCCGGACGGTACCACGTTTATTGTTAAAAACATATTCTACAACACACCGGCCAGAAGAAAGTTTCTTAAAAGCCCACAGACAGAGGCTGGATATATTTCAGATGTGGTTGAACATATAGCCATGTCCCATCCTGAAGTGGCTATTAGCTTTATCTCGAACAATAAGGAGCGGATACATACTCAGGGAAATGAAAACCTGAGAGATGTAATATATTCTGTTTATGGAAAAGAAACTGCTAAAAATCTTCTGGAAATAGGTAATACAAACGATGAATATGAGATTACAGGATATCTTGGAAAACCTATAATCAACAGAGGTAATCGAAACGGAGAAAATTACTTCATTAACGGAAGATACATCAAGAGTAATATTGTGTCAAAGGCAATAGAGGAAGCTTATAAGCCTTATGTGATGCAACATAAATATCCTTTCGTTGTTCTTCATTTTAAAATTGACAGTAGCATGTTGGATGTTAATGTGCATCCGTCAAAAATGCAACTTAGATTTAAAGACGGTGACAAGGTTTATGAGTTTATAAGGGATTCTGTTTCAAATACACTGAGAAGGATTTCTATGATTCCTAATGTGGAAATTGATGAGAGGACAAAGGAAGAAAAATCATCTAATAAATCTGTTAATATAAAACCGGCACAGCCTTTTGAACAAAAGAGAATAGAAATAGAAAAGAGAGTGAGTACACCTCCGTTAACTGTTTCAACTCCGGCAAAAGTTATTTTGAATGTTGAAAAGAAGCCTGAACCGGCAGCAAATAACATTAATGTTATCAAACCAAATAATGTGGAAATTCACAGACAAAATGTGGAAAATAATGTGGATAACACAGAAAATGGTTTACATAAAAATACACACAAAAGTGGATACAATACAGAAACGGAAAAACCGGTTGACATAATTAATGAAGAATCCATATATAATATCAACAATAAAGCAGAAAATATGAGTTTCTTCGACGAAGATTTTCTTAGCGAAAAAGCAAGGCCTAAACATAAAATTATCGGACAGGTTTTTGATACTTACTGGATAGTTGAGTACGACGGCAAGATGTATATTATTGATCAACATGCAGCTCATGAGAAGGTTATGTACGAGATGCTGATGGAGAGATTTAGAAAAAAGGAGCGAGCATCCCAAAATCTCAATCCACCGATTATTGTATCTTTATCAATGAATGAAGAGGCAATGCTCAATCATTATATTGATATGTTCTATGAATTTGGATTTGAGATTGAACCATTTGGTGGCAGGGAATACGCTATCAGAGCAGTTCCTCTTGATCTCTACACATTAAATGAGAGAGAGTTATTTATTGATATGCTTGATAATCTTTCTCTTGAAAACAACAAAGTTTCTTCTGAATTGCTGTCAGACAGAATTGCCACTATGTCATGTAAAGCAGCGGTTAAAGGGAATAATACTTTGTCCTATGCTGAGGCAGATGAACTGATAGATAAATTACTGTCTTTGGATAATCCTTATAATTGTCCTCACGGCAGACCTACTATTATTTCAATGTCAAAGTATGAACTTGAAAAGAAATTTAAACGTATAATATAGGAGTTACAGGTGAAACCATTAGTTATACTTACCGGACCTACTGCGGTAGGAAAAACTGCTATGTCAGTAGAACTTGCAAAACGTATAAACGGAGAAATAATAAGTGCTGATTCCATTCAGGTATACAAATATCTGGATATTGGATCTGCCAAGGTGACTCAAGAGGAGATGGATGGAGTTAAACATTATCTCATTGATGAGCTTGAGCCGGATGAAAATTTTGATATTACGGTATTTAAAGATAAGGCAGTTAAGTATATTGAAGAGATTTACAGTAAAGGTAAAGTTCCGATTATTGCAGGCGGGACCGGTTTTTATATTCAGTCGGTACTGTTTGATATTCAGTTTGAGGATGCAGATGCCGATGCTGAATACAGAAAGGAATTGGAAGAGACTGTAAAGACTAAAGGTCCGGAATATATTCATAATATATTAAGAAATATCGATCCAAAATCTGCTGAAATTATTCATTATAATAATGTGAAGCGTGTCATTAGAGCTTTGGAATATTATAAAAAGACAGGAAAACCTATATCTGAACACAATGAAGTACAGAGGCAGAATGAGTCTCCTTACAATTTTGTTTATTTTGTTCTCAATGATGATAGAGAGTTATTATATGAAAGAATAAATAAAAGAGTAGATATTATGGTAGAAGATGGACTGTTTGAGGAAGTTGAGGGATTGATTAAAAAAGGATATAGCAGAGAACTTAACTCGATGCAGGGAATCGGTTACAGAGAAGTGTTTGATTTTTTTGATGGAAATCTCACTAAAGAAGAGACTATTGAAAAGATAAAACTTAACACAAGACATTTTGCAAAAAGACAGTTGACCTGGTTTAAGAGAGAAAAGAGTGTTACCATGGTTGATCTGAATGATTTTGACCATGACAAAGAAAAGGTGCTGTCTTATATGACAGATTTATTAAAAAATAAGAATATTATTTAGCAGGAGAACAGTAATGTTTAAGGAATTAGGTATTGATAATAAAGTTTTGGATTTTTCCAACGATATCCTTAATGGCTTAAAGGAAAGATTTGAAAAAATAGATGAAGTCGCTGAGTATAATCAAATGAAAGTGCTTGCAGCAATGCAAAAACACAGAGTTTCAGAAGCACATTTTCATGCATCCACAGGTTATGGATATAATGATATAGGAAGAGATACTCTCGAGGATGTGTATGCAAGCGTTTTCCATACTGAAGCGGCATTGGTTAGACCGCAGATAACATGTGGAACGCATGCATTAAGCACAGCGCTTAGTGGCAATTTAAGACCTGGAGATAAGATGCTTTATATTTCCGGAAAACCATATGACACACTTGAGGAAGTTATAGGTATAAGAGAGTCCAAAGGATCTCTTGCAGAATATGGAGTGACTTATGGACAGGTTGATTTGCTTCCGGACGGAGATTTTGATATTGAAGGCATTAAGAAAGCTATTACAGATGACGTTAAACTTGTGGGAATTCAGAGATCCAAAGGATATGCCACAAGACCTACATTGTCTGTAGCTAAAATTAAAGAAGCAATTGATGCGGTTAAAAGTGTCAGAAAAGATGTAATAGTAATGGTTGATAACTGTTACGGAGAGTTTGTAGAAAAAATAGAACCGTCTGACGTTGGAGCTGATATGGTTGTGGGGTCGCTCATTAAAAATCCGGGAGGCGGGCTTGCCCCTATTGGCGGATATATAGCAGGTACAAAAGAATGCGTGGAAAATGCAGCATTCAGACTTACTACTCCTGGACTTGGCAAAGAAGTTGGAGCCAGCCTTGGCGTAATTTCTTCCTTCTATCAGGGACTTTTCCTCGCACCGATTGTAACGGCAGGAGCTTTAAAGGGAGCCATTTTTGCCGCAAACATTTTTGAAAAGCTTGGATTTAAGGTGGTCCCTAACAGTACTGAAAGCAGACATGACATTATTCAGGCGATTGAATTTGGAATGCCGGAGGGAGTTATTTCTTTCTGTAAAGGAATTCAGGCTGCAGCACCGGTAGACAGCTATGTTAATCCTGAACCGTGGGATATGCCCGGGTATGATTCGCCGGTAATTATGGCGGCCGGAGCTTTCGTTTCAGGATCTTCCATTGAACTTAGTGCTGATGGACCGATAAAACCGCCATATGCTGTGTATTTCCAGGGAGGACTTACATGGGCGCATGCAAAATTTGGTATTATGAGAGCGTTACAGCAGCTTTGCAATGATGGTGTTGTTGAATTATAAGACTATTTGTCATCTACAGTTTTTTTAATACACTAAACTATACTTTATAAAAGTATTGTGATACAATCCTTAAGGAAAAAAGTCTTGCATTTTGCTTGGAGAGAGCGGATGGGAGGCTAAATGAATAATAATTTACTGATGAGAGATTTGCCTGAAAAACTCAGACCATATGAAAAATGTTTGCGTTATGGAGCAGACAGTTTATCAAATGAGGAATTACTGGCAACAATAATAAAGACAGGGACTAATGGAGAAAGCTCTATTGAGGTTGCAAGAAGAATTTTGAAACTGAACAATGGAGATGGAAGCTTGATTTCCATTATGCATTTGTCTATTGAGGAGCTGATGACCGTTAAGGGCATTGGAAAGGTAAAAGCGATACAACTAAAGTGTGTAGCAGAACTATCAAAAAGAATTGCCCGCAGTAATGCCAAGGAACAATTGAATTTTTCCAAACCAAGCACTATAGCAGAGTATTATATGGAAGAAATGAGACATTTAGAGGTCGAGCATCTTTATGTTGTGTTTCTTGACACAAAGTGCAGAAAACTTGCCGATAAGGTAATGTTTATGGGAACTGTGAACAGTTCAGTCATCTCTCCCAGAGAAATACTTATTGAAGCATTGAGAGTAAATGCAGTAAATATCATAATGCTTCACAATCATCCAAGTGGAGATCCGACGCCCAGCAAGGGTGATATCGCATCCACTAAAAGAATTGCAGAAGCATGTAAGATAGTGGGGGTCAGGCTGATTGATCACATTATTATCGGTGACAGAACTTATGTCAGTTTGAATGAAAACGGAACAATAAGAAGGGAGCATTTTTAAATGCAGTTAATTTACGGAGTCGACATGGGGACGAGCAATATAAAATTGTATAACGGCTCAACCAAAGAAATATTAAATGAAAAAAATGTAATAGCAATTAAGAATAAAAAAGAAGTGTTGGCGGCAGGAGATGAAGCGTTTGAGATGTTTCAGAAGGCACCGGATAATATCAAAGTATCCTTCCCTGTAAAGGATGGTGTAATTGCCGATCTCAAAAATATGGAATCGCTTTTTGAAAGATTCTTTGTTAAATGTAATAAATTGAGAACTGTAAGGGCTGGAAGGTTTATTATTGCAGTACCGACAGATATCACAGAGGTTGAAAAAAGAGCGTTCTATGATGTTATTGACGAATCAAATGTTAAGGTTAAAGAAATCCGTGTTGTTGAAAAGCCAATTGCAGATGCAATCGGTATTGGAATTGACATGGAAAGTGAAAAAGGAAACATGATAGTCAATATTGGCGCTGATACTACTGAAATTTCAGTTATATCAGGCGGAGGTATTGTTATCAGCCGAATAGTTAAAACAGGCGGAAACAAACTGGATGAGACTATCGTTAATATAGTTAAAAAGAAATACAATATCCTCATTGGTCTCAAAACTGCAGAGCAGATTAAATTTGCTCTGGCAGATGCTATGTATGATGAAGATGCAAATGTTGAGGATGTATGCAATGTTTTTGGAAGAAATGTTATCACAGGACTTCCATCAGAAAGACCGGTTGCTTCTGACTTGATATACGAGGCAATTAAGGAGTTCCTTGTTTCCATTGTAGAGGCAATCAAATCGTTGTTGGAGAGAACACCGCCGGAACTTACTTCTGATATTCAGAATACAGGAATCTATTTGACCGGAGGGTCTACCTGTATTAAAAATATAGAGCAGCTTATTGCAAATGAAACCGGACTTAAAGTTAACACTGTACGAACTCCGGGTGAATCGGTAATAAGAGGAATTGCCAAAATTATTTCTGATCCACAGTATAAAAAACACGTTTATATACCAAGAGATAATAAAATGTAAGAGCGCAGAGGCGTTTTCGAAAAGTATTTAGTTTATTTAGAGAAGGATAGATAGATGAAGAAGAAAACTAAATTTACATTACAACCTAAATTAGTTATTTTTTTGATGACGATTGTGTGTATAGGTATGATGGTTTTGTCAGTTGCAAAGCCATCTTATGTTGAGCCGGTTAAAAATGCCGGGGCGTCAATTGTTGTTCCTATTGAAGAGGGCGTTAATCATATTGGGCGTGCTTTTACGGGCGTAGCAGAAAATTTTCAGAAAGTAAAGAAACTGAAAGCTGAAAATAAACGTTTAAAGAATCAAATCAGAGAACTTCAGGAAGATAACAGTCTTTTGGCACAGAATAAATATGAACTTCAGAGGCTCAGAGATTTGTATGAACTTGATGAGGAATACGTTCAGTATGAGAAAATCGGTGCAAGAGTAATTGGAAAAGATACTAGTAACTGGTTTAATACATTCACTATAGATAAGGGAAGCAGTGATGGAATAGCAGTAGATATGAATGTTATTTCAGGAGGTGGCCTTGTAGGGATAATTACCGACGTAGGAAAAAATTATGCCACTGTAAGAACAATTATTGATGATGAAAGTAGTGTAAGTGTTTCTTTTGCCAGCACATCTGATACAGGAATTGCCAGTGGTGACCTACAATTGAGTGAAAAAGGACTTATGAATCTTACGGGTATATTGAAGGATGCGACTGTGGCAGAGGGTGATATGGTTGTGACTTCTCAGATTAGTGATAAGTTCCTTCCGGGAATACTTGTGGGATTTATCGAGGAAGTTTCTCTTGATTCAAATCAACTTAATCAGTCAGGAACGATTACACCTGTTGTTGACTTTATGCATATTGATGAGGTCCTTGTATTGAAGCATATTAAGGACAACAAAGTCCCAAATGAAGAGACTACAGCAGTCAATGAGAACAAAAAGAAGAGTGAATAAGAAAGGGAGTGAAGGAATGCTTCATAAAATAAAGAGTATTGTGGTAATAGCATTACTTATTATTGTCAGTTTCATACTCCAAAATACTATCTCTGTAATAACAGGTGATTTAATGGTAACACCAAATCTGCTTATTATTTTAGTGTGTGTGTTTGGTTATCTTACAGGTTCAAACGAAGCTATGGTCATTGGCTTCTTTTGCGGATTACTTGTTGATTCTTTTTCGTCCGATATAATTGGACTTAATTCGTTATTATATCTTTATGTAGGATTTTTTAGCGGATCATTCCACAGACTTTTTTATAAGAATATGGTAATGCTTCCGTTGGCAATTGTTGCTGCAGGAGATTTTATTTATAATTTTGGCTATTACATAATTAGATTTATGTTGAGAAATAAACTGGATGTGGGCTTTTATTTGTTTAAGATAATAATTCCTGAATTAGTAATTACAGTGTGCATATCATTGCTTGTGTACAGGTTTATATACAAGGTATATTTTGCAGTGCTCATATCAGAAGAACAAAGGAGTAAAGTGAGATTTGATTAGTGATTTTTTCTATTCGATATATTTAATAATTAAATCAAGAGTGTTCATGATATCCGTGTTTTTTCTTTTCCTGCTTGGAGTACTTGCTTACAGACTTTTTGATTTACAGATTGTCAATAAGGATTATTACAGTAAATCGTACAAATTGCAGGCAGAAAAAACCATATATACTGCCGGAACAAGAGGTCAGATTCTTGATGCTAAAGGAAATGTATTAGCATACAATAAACTGACATATACGGTAACTTTTGAGGATGTTATTGAGAGTTCAAATGATAAAAATAAGACGCTCAATGAAATATCCTACAATGCAATTAATATAATTGAAAAACACGGAGATTCCATTTCAGTAGATTTTCCGATTGTAATAGACAGAGATGGAAACTATCAGTTTTCAGTAACTTCAGATACTGTAAAAATGACTTTCCTTATTAATATTTATGGAAGTAAGGATAAAGTTCTGAAAAATAATCTGATGGAGGCCAGTGCGGCAGAGGTGTATCAGTATCTTTGCGATGAAAAGTTTGAGATAGACAGAAAAAAATATGATGAAGACACATGCTTTAAGATTGCTAAACTTCGTTACAATGTTTATCTTAATTCTTATCAGAAATATGTGCCTGTAACTATTGCAAAAAATGTATCAAATGATACTATGGTTGCAATATACGAAAATGAGGGTATAATCCCGGGAGTTACAATAAACAGAAGCACTACAAGGGTATATAACTATAGCGAGTATTTTGCACCTATTATTGGATATACCGGAACTATTTCATATGAACAGATGGAAAGTATGAATGAAGGGCTTGCGGAAGATGATGAATCCAGATACATTAGTTCAGATGTAGTTGGTAAGGCGGGAATTGAGGCTGCCATGGAAGAAACTTTAAGAGGTCAGAGAGGAGTTGAAAAAATCTTCACTGACAATACAGGAAACAGACTCAGTACTGTCTCTAAAACAGATTCGAAACCCGGAAATAATGTGGTGTTGACTATTGATTTGAACCTTCAGAAGGCAACGTATGATCTTTTGGAAAAAAAGATTGCCGGTATTCTCGTAAGTCAGATTGTTAATTATGATGTAGATAAAGACAACGAAGAAGAGAAGGACAATCATCCTATTGGCATAAAAGAGGTATATTTCCAGCTTATTAATAATAATGTAGTAAGTCTTAGTGAACTCTCAAAAAAGAGAAGTGCAAATGAAGAAAGAATGTACAATAAGTATAAGACAGCAATCAAAAATGCAAAGGCTACTGTTAAGTCTATTATGGATGACGATACTTCCTACGAAGATTTGTCAAAAGAAAAACAGGATTATATTGAGTACATCTATGAAGAACTAAAGAATGACAATATTGTAATAAAATCAGCAATAAAGACAGATGATAAAACCTACAAAAAATGGGCAGACAGAAAGATGAGTTTTAAGGAATACCTTAAATACGCAATTACTAATGAGTGGGTTAATATGGCGGAACTTCATGATAACAGCGGATTTACGTCTACAGATGAGACTTATGAAGAAATAAAGAATTACGTCGACAAGATGATTAATAAGAATTCTGCCTTTGGAAAAAGGGTAATGTATTACAGAATATACGATGGAACTGTAAGCGGAAGTGAAGTTTGTATGCTTCTCTATGATCAGAAAGTATTAGAGATGGATGAGACAGCTTACAATAATCTTTTGACTTATGACAAGTATAAAACATATGTGTTTATTACAAATCAGATAAAAAAACTTGCCATCACACCGGCTCAGATAGCCCTTGATCCTTGTTCGGGTTCTGTGGTAGTTACAGATCCTAATAACGGAAATGTTTTGGCACTTGTAACATATCCAAGTTATGACAATAACATGCTATCAGGAACAGTTGATCCGGAATACTGGAGTAAGCTTATTGAGGATAAGTCGGATCCACTCTATAACAGATCGACACAGGGACTTACAGCTCCGGGATCAACATTCAAAATGGTATCTGCAATGGCAGGCCTTGAAGAGAATGTATTGTCAGGACCTTTTGATACCATTAAGACAAAAGGTATTTTCGAAGAAATAACACCTAGTCCGAAATGCTGGATTTACAATTCAGGACACGCAACTCACGGAACAATAAATGTAGAGGAAGCATTGGCATATTCATGTAACTATTTCTTCTATCAGGTGGGTTATGATCTTGGAACTAACTCAAAAGGAAAATACGATAGTGATAAAGGTCTTAAAAAGATTAAAAAATATGCTGATGTGCTTGGACTTACCAGCTATTCAGGTGTTGAAATAACTGAGAGTGAACCTAACTTCTCAACACAGTCGGCTGTTCATTCGGCTATTGGTCAGGGTAGTCACAGTTACGCTCCGGTTCAGCTTTCAAGATATGTTTCAACAATTGCTAATGGCGGTAAGAATTATAAGCTGACACTAGTTGATAAAATTACAGATGTTGATTCAAAAGTTGTCTCGGATAAAAAGGCAGAACTTACCAATAAAGTTGAGTTGTCAGATTCTACCTGGGAGGCAGTCCATTCAGGAATGAGGCAAGTTGTTACAAAGGGTACGGTTAAAACTATTTTCAAAGATATGAAGATAGATGTTGCCGGTAAATCCGGAACGGCTGAAGAAAGTTCTAAGAGAAATGCTCATGGTTTATTTGTTGCTTATGCACCATACAATAAACCTAAAATTTCAGTTGTAACAGTTATTCCTTTTTCAAATTCTTCCGGAGCTTCAGCTGAACTTACCAGAGATGTTATAAAATACTACTTTGGAGAAATTAATTTGAAGGATGTTGATAAATCTGAAGTATCAGCAAATTCAGAAAGAACAAATGATTAATCGCGTAGTGGCAAAATGTTACTTAAAAGATAGTCAGGAGGAATAATATGAGCGAAGTAATTGTTGTAACATCTGGCAAGGGTGGAGTAGGAAAGACTACAATGTCTGCAAATATTGGAGCAGCTCTTGCAAGACAAAAGAAAAAAGTAGTTGTCATTGACACAGATATAGGACTTAGAAATCTTGATGTGGTAATGGGACTTGAAAATCAGATAGTATATAATCTTGTTGATGTTGTTGAAGGGACTTGCAGAATAAAGCAGGCACTTATCAAGGACAACAGGTTTGAGAATCTTTATTTGATTCCTAGTGCACAGACAAAAGATAAGAGTGCGGTTACACCTGAACAGATGCGTATGCTGACAGATGAACTCAAACAGGAATTTGATTATGTTATACTTGATTGTCCTGCGGGAATTGAGCAGGGATTTAGAAATGCCATCGCCGGTGCCGACAGTGCACTGGTTGTGACAACACCGGAGGTTTCTGCAATTCGTGATGCCGACAGAATAGTTGGTCTTTTAGAAAAAGAATGTATTAAGCCGGTGAATCTTATCATCAACAGAATACGTGCTGAATTAGTTGAAAGTGGCGATATGATGTCCATAGAGGATGTTATGGATATTCTCGGTGTTGATATTATTGGGGCAGTTCCAGATGATGTAAATATTGTGATTTCCACTAACAAAGGAATACCTCTTGATGTTGACACAGTTGCAGGAAAGGCTATTGAAAATATAGCAAATCGTATACAGGGTAAAGAAGTACCAATGATGAATTTCTCAAAAGATAAAGGATTCTTTAAAAGAATCTTTAAATCAGGCAATAAAAAAATGCAGGGAGATTACAATGGTATTTAGTTTAAAAAAGTTGTTTTCAAATAATAATAAATCAGGTGTTATTGCTAAAGACAGATTAAAGTTGCTTTTGATTTCAGACAGGACGGGATGTTCGCCTGAAATGATGGAGATGCTCAAAAAAGATATGTTTGGTGTGGTCTCTAAGTATATCGATATCAATACGGAAGAATGTGTTATTGATATTGAAAAGAGTAAAAAACCATATCTGTTTGCAAATATACCAATAAAAGAGGTTAAATATAAATAATCATGAAATCTATATTAAGTACTTTAAAAGAATATAATTTCAACCGACTAAATCTCAGATTAGTGTTGTATTTGTCGATTTTAACGATAATAGGTATTTTGGCTGTAGGAAGTGCCGGAGGTGAATACTATCAGAAACGACAGATGGCAGGATTTGCTTTGGGCTTTTTGGCTATGGTTGTTCTTATGTTAATTAGTTATAATTTTATATTAAAATTTTATTGGATTTTGTATATTTTGTCTGTTGGTTTGTTGCTTTGGGTTCGAATAAATGGTAGAATGGGCTTAGGTGCACAGCGTTGGGTCGATATGCTTGGAATCAGGTTTCAGCCTTCGGAAATATGCAAGGTCTTACTGATATTATTTATGGCGGCTTGCATTAGAAAACATAAGGATGAAATCAATAATTTCAAGTTTCTTATTCCCTTGGGATTATCACTTTCGGTACCTGTTGTGTTGATTCTCATGCAGCCGGATTTGTCTACTACGATAGTGTATTTGGCAGCATTTGCTATTGTTATTTTCGTAGCAGGATTAAATTACAGAATTATTGGCAGTCTATTCATGATAGCTTTACCGATATTAGCGGTAATGGCGTATCTGATAGCATTCCACCCGGAAGTGAAGATTCTTCATTCGCATCAGTATAATCGTCTTTTGGGATTTTATTCTAAGAATGTGGATGATCCAAAGGTAAAAGATTTAAGATATCAGCAGGAAAATGCACTTCTTGCTATAGGTTCCGGTGGACTTAAAGGTAAAGGTCTCTACAATAATGATGAGACTAGTGTTAAGAATAGTAATTTGATACCGGAAGACCATACGGATTTCGTTTTTACAGTAATTGGGGAGGAATTGGGATTCGTAGGTTGTATTGCAGTTTTGGCTCTCATAGCTCTGATAGTTTTAGAGTGTTTCCTCACGGGAGGAAGAGTGAGAGACCCGGCAGGGAAACTGTATTGTTATGGATTTGGTTCCACTGTGGCTATTCAGTCATTTATAAATATCGCAGTTAATACAATGCTATTACCAAATACAGGTTTGCCACTTCCGTTTTTGAGCTACGGATTGACATCTCTTGTAAGTATGTTTATAGGTATGGGAATTGTATTGAATATAGGACTTCACACAAAGAAAAGTGTTTACTAGATAAATTGACGGGGAGATAGGAAAGTATCTTTTTTTCTGTAAATTAAGATAACAGGAGGTTATTTGTGAATATAGGATTTATTGCTCATGATACTAAGAAAAAACTTATGCAGAATTTTTGCATTGCTTATAGAGGAATATTAGTTAAACATAATTTGTATGCAACAGGAACTACAGGAAGACTTATTGAGGAGGCGGCAAACCTCCCGGTTCACAAATTTCTTGCAGGACATTTAGGTGGAGAGCAACAGTTGTGTGCGCAGTTAGAAAACAATCAGATGGATCTTGTTATATTTTTAAGAGATCCCCTCACAGCAAAATCTCATGAACCGAATGTGGACAATGCAATAAGACTGTGCGATATGCACAATATTCCGTTAGCATCAAATGTTGCAACAGCAGAGTTATTGATTAAAGCTTTAGACCGTGGAGATATGGATTTCAGAGAAATGTATAGACAGTAGTCTTTATATAGAATACTATGTATTCTTTGGTAACTTATCAGGCAAATTGCTTCATATCAAAAGGAGGGTGCTCTATGGTTGAGATTGTTTGTGGAGAAAAGGGTAAAGGCAAAACAAAAATTATGCTTCAGAAGGCAAATGAAGCAGTACAGAGTGCAGAGGGTAGTGTTGTATACATTGATAAAAACTCTAAGCATATGTACGAACTAAACAATGATATCAGACTAGTAGATATCAGTGAATATCCGATTACAAATTTTGATGGTATATTAGGATTTGTTTGTGGATTGTTGTCGGGAAATCATGATATTGAGACTGTTTATATGGACAGCTTCTTGACGATATCTGCTATCGAAAAAGATACATTGGTTGATGCCATTGGTAAACTTCAAAAATTAAATGATGAAGTAAAGTTTGTGATAAGTATTTCTCTTGGAGAAAATGAAATGCCAAATGAACTGAGAGATAATATAGTGGCGGCGTGTTAAAAGCCTGAGTCACTTTGGAACGCCAGGTTGGTGCTCAATAATCACCGAAACCGCTACGCTTGTTTCGGGATTGTAGGCAGTCGTCAAAATTCATTCAAGCAAGCTTGATGAATTTTCCTCGTTGCTAAACAAAAAAAGAGAGAACATCAGATAAATTGATGCTCTCTCTTTTATTATTAGTCTCTGCTTGCAGAAGAAATTCTTCCAAAAATGCTTAAGGCGTAAAGACCGCAGATTCCTACAATAGCGTAAACAATTCTTGAAAGCCAACTCATATTGCCAAATAGGAATGCTACAAGATCGAAATCGAAAAAACCAATTAACCCCCAATTGATTGCACCTATAATTATAATAGTCAATGAAGTATAATCTAAAGCTTTTGAATACATAGTTACCTCCCTGTTGTGTTCTGACTTATAAGTCATATTTAATATTATGATTGCCCAAAAATAAAATATAATACATTCTTTTTTGTTGACTACAAGTGCATTTTGTTAGATAATTAAAGGTGGTTTTAAGGAGAAAAATTTATGGCAAAGAATAGAAGAGTGGTGAGATACAGAGCACCAATTAATATAAATGTTGGAATTGTTGTATTTGGAATCATTTTTTTGTATGTAGCTGTATATGTCATAAGATATTATTCTCAGGAGAGAGTGACATTTTATGAAGTAGTAAATGGCACAGTTGCAGATGATTCAAGTCATTCATATACAGCAATTGCCCTTCGAAATGAAAAAGTCAGTTTTGCAGATGAGTCCGGTTATATCAATTTTTATGCCAGAGAAGGTACTAGAGTTGCCAAAACTACTACTCTTTTCAGTTTGGATAAGAGTGGAAAAATAAACGAACTTTTGGCAAAAATGAGTGATGAAGACAAAAAATTATCTGATGCGAATATTTCAACAATTAAAAAACAATTATCTGGTTTTGTATCAAATTATGATGAGATGAATTATGATAACGTGTATAGCTTTAAAAGTTCACTTCAGGGAACAATTATTGAACTTCTCAATAATAATGCTATTGAAAATATTTATAAATCTTTGGGAGATGCAGGAGCCGGACAGTTCACTATAAACAAGGCAGAAAACACCGGTATAGTAGAATATTATGTAGATAATTACGAAGATTTAAAGCCCGAAGAACTTAAAAAATCTGATTTTGACAAGAATAACAGACATGTTGCAGTTATAAATACAGGAGAACTGGTAGAAAAGGGATCACCTATATACAAGACGGTGACACAGGAACAATGGAAACTGGCGGTGCTTCTTACTGATGAGGATGCAAAAAAGTATAAAGAAGATACAGCTATGAAAATCAGATTCAAAAAGGACAATACCAAAGTTTCTACGAACTTTGAAATTATTAAAGGTGCAGACGGTAAAAAATACGGTATTTTTACATTTCAAAAATATATGATAAAATATGCTTCTGACAGATTTATTGATATTGAGATTGTTGAGGATAGTATCAGTGGTCTCAAGATTCCAAAGAAAGCGTTGGTAAATAAAGATTTCTATGTGATTCCGATAGAATATAAAACCTCAGGCGGTGTCGGAAAAAATAAGCAGGATGGATTTATTGTCAGAAAGTATGAGAAGACAGAGGCGAAAGATGTATTTTTGCCAATCGAAATACACAACGAAGATGATAAATACTGCTATGTTGATATGAAGGATTTAAATGCCGGAGATGAGATAATTATGGATGCAAACAATAAATCCACATCTTCAGGTGTATATATTATCAGAGATACTCAATCACTTACAGGTGTGTACAATATCAATAACGGTTATACACAGTTTGTTTTTGTTAATAAACTTACAGAATCAGGTGATTATTACATTGTGGAATCCCACAATAAATACGGTGTAGTAGTTTATGACCACATAATTCTTAACGCCGATCTGGTAAAAGAAAATCAAGTTATTTTCCAGTAAAGGAGCTCTAGAATAATGATAACTGAAAACATTAAAGAAGTTGAAAAAAAGATAGAAGCTGCTTGTGCAAGAGTAGGCAGAAGTAAAGACGAGGTTTGCCTTATTGCAGTCAGCAAGACAAAACCTGTCGAGTATATCGAGGAAGCATATCAAACAGGAACAAGAGATTTTGGAGAAAATAAAGTTCAGGAGATATGTGACAAATATGAAGTCTTGCCAAAGGATATCAAGTGGCATATGATTGGACATTTACAGAGAAATAAAGTTAAATACATTGTTGATAAAGTTTGTCTTATTCATTCGGTTGATTCCTACAGATTGGCAGAACAGATTAACCAGGAATGTATTAAAAAGAATTGTGAGGCAGATATTCTTATCCAGGTAAATATGGCACATGAGGATACAAAATTCGGAATTGATGAGAATAATGCAGAGGAAATCATAAGAGAAATAGCTAAACTTGAGCATGTTCACATAAAAGGACTTATGACAATTGCTCCATATGTGTCAAATCCCGAGGAAAATAGGGTTCATTTTGCTAATATGAAGAAATTATATGTTGACATAAAACATAAAAACATTGATAATGTTATTATGAGTGTGCTCTCGATGGGAATGACCAATGATTATGAGGTCGCCATTGAGGAGGGTGCCACACATGTACGTGTTGGTACGGGTATTTTTGGTGAAAGAGATTACACTAAAAAATAATGCCGAACTTATGAAAAACAAAAAACGGATAAAATGATGGGAGAAAATAAAATGGCAGGTTTTGGTGATACACTTAAAGGTATTTTTAATATGGGAGCAGGTTATGATGATTACGATGATTATGATGATGATTATGACTTCGATGATTATGATGAACCGGCACCAAGAAAGACTAGAAATGTAGAAAAGAAAATTGAAGAACCGATAGATGAAGAACCTGATTTTGAAGATGATATTCCGGATGAACCGGTTAGACCTACCAGAACATTTGGTAGAAAGAGTAATAGAGCTTCTAAAGTAGTCTCTATGGAGAATACAAGAACCAGAACTGCAAGAGCAGAGATTCTTACAATTAAACCATTCTCACTAGAGGATTCAAAGGATATTGTTGATGCACTTCTTGCTGAGAAAGCTATCATTATTAATTTTGAGGGAACTAATACAGATTTAGCTCAGAGAATTATCGACAGTGTTTCAGGAGCATGCTGTGCAGTGAATGGTACTCTTAAAAAAGTATCTTCATATATTTACATTGTTACTCCAACCAGCATTGAGTTGTCAGGTGATTACAATGAAAATGCACCTAGCAATAACAACTCATATGACTTTAGAGGAAACAGATATCAGTTTTAGTGACTATGAATAAAGAAGAAAAGTTTCTTGAGAGCAGAATATTAGAACTGGCTCAAAGATGTTATCAGAAAAACATATATACATATTCTGATTTTTTGAATTTGAATGAACAAAATATTTTAAATAGTTTTATTAACAAATTACCTCCTGTTAATTTTGAATTGACAGGAGGCAATGTTTATGCAGAGAGAAAAATAGTTGCTTTTATACCTGAGTTTGCAGGTTATGAGGAAAATCTACCAATTGAAATAATAAAGATTGCACCACTTAATTTTAAGTTCTCAGACAAATTGTCTCACAGGGATTATTTGGGTGCTATTTTAAATCTTGGAATTGACAGAGCTAAGATTGGTGATATTATAGTTAAAAATGATGTGGCGTATGTGTATGCCATTGAAGGAATAGTTTCATTTATTACTGAAAATCTTACTAGAATTAAGCATACTTCGGTTATGTGTGAAGTATATCCATTGTCGGATATAGACACAACCCCTGAAATGGCTGAAGTTAGAGGAACTGTTCAATCTGTCAGACTTGACTCTGTTATTTCTCTTGCCTTTGGTACTTCAAGAAGTAGTATCGTGGGAAATATTGAAGAGGGAAGAGTTTTTGTCAACGGTAAACTTATTACTTCAAACGGTTACCAAGTAAAAGAAGGAGATATTGTTTCCGTGAGAGGTATTGGAAGGTGTAGATATGATGAAAATCTTGGTGTTACCAAGAAAGGAAGAAATCTCATAAAGATTTCTAAATACGTATAATTATGCGAGGAGACTGAAAATATGAATTATGTGATTAATAACACAAAAGTGCTTGAGGTAAAATATGAAGGAAAGCCCTGTTATGACATTGTGTTTGAGCAGAATTTCAACGAGTTGAAGGAAAGGCTTGAAACTTTAAATATTAAAAACAAAAAGGTTATGGTGGTATCTGAAACTAATGTTGCGCCTCATTATATGTCTGAGGTAAAAGAGATAGTTAAGAGCTTGCAAAATAATGTTTTTGAGTTTGTATTTGAGGCAGGTGAAGCCAGCAAAAATCTGGATACTGTATCAAGACTTTACGAAGAATTGATTATCAATAAGTTTGACAGAAAAGATATATTGATTGCTCTCGGAGGCGGCGTGGTAGGTGACCTTACAGGTTTCACAGCTTCTACATATCTTAGAGGCATCGATTTTATTCAGATTCCGACTACATTATTGTCTCAGGTAGACAGCAGCGTGGGAGGAAAGACAGGTGTTGATTTTAAAGCATATAAAAATATGGTTGGAGCCTTTTATCAGCCAAAACTTGTATATATTAACACATCTACGCTTAATACTCTTCCTGACAGAGAATTTTTCTCGGGAATGGCAGAGGTAATTAAATACGGAGTAATTAAGAAACGTGAGTATTTTGATTGGTTAGTTGAAAATGCGGCTGAGATAAAAAACAGAAATCAGGATTTGCTTGAAAAGATGATTTTTGTAAGTTGTGATACGAAGAGAGAAGTAGTGGAAAAAGATCCAAAGGAAAAAGGAGAAAGAGCTCTCTTGAACTTTGGACACACTATTGGACACGCAGTGGAGAAAGAAAAGAATTTTGATCTTCTCCATGGTGAGTGTATTTCAATTGGTATGTATGCTGCTGCATTTCTCTGTTTAGATAAAGGTTATATCAATCAGGATACATTTAATAGATTAAAGGAATGTCTGGTTAAATATGAACTTCCAATTACTACAGATCAGATTGATGTTGATTCTGTAGCCGGTGCAACATTAAATGATAAAAAAATGAGCGCGGGAGTAATTAAATTTATTTCATTTGACTCAATCGGAAATGCGTTTATTGATACCAGTGTTACTATGGAAGAAATGAAAAATGCAATTTCAAAGATTATTTGCTAATAATAAATTGGGAAGCGGTTATAAAAATGAAAACAAGTGTAAAAAATATTATTTTGATATTAATAGCGATGACATTGGTCCTTTTTGATCAGTTTACAAAGTTGATTGCCACAAAAAATCTACAGGGAGGAAAGCCTTTTACAATAATTAAGAATATACTGGAGTTTCGATATCTTGAGGGAGGAAACAAAGGTGCTGCATGGGGAATGTTGTCAGGCCAGATTGCTTTTTTTGTAGTAGTCAGTGTCTTAATAAGTATTGCAATTGTATTGCTGATAATTAGACTTAACTCTCTTATGAGTAAAGGTAAAATAAGTGTCAAAAAATATAATTTAGTTGAACTTTTACTTGTTGCTCTTATTTCAGGAGCATTAGGTAATATGATTGACAGAATAATACACGGATATGTAATTGATTTTATTTATTTCAGATTAATTGATTTTCCTATTTTTAATGTTGCAGACTGCTATGTAACAGTGTCTTGTGCAGTGCTGATTGTTATTAGTGTATTCTTTATTAAAGATGAGGAAATATCAGTTATTTTTTCTAATAATAAAAAGGAGCAATAATGGCAAATATATATTATGTGGATGATGAGAGCTCAGATATCAGAGTAGATAAGTATCTGAGTGATCTTTTACCTGATTTATCCAGAACATATATCCAAAAACTATTAAAAAGCGGTCACATTTTGGTTAACGGTAATCCGTGTAAATCAAAATATCTTATAAAGTCGGATGATATTATTAATGTTGATATTCCTGAGGTTATTGAGACTAATATTATTCCTGAGGATATTCCTATTGATATTATTTACGAGGATGATGATGTGCTTATTGTAAATAAACCTAAGGATATGGTGGTTCATCCTGCAGCCGGTCATTACACGGGAACACTTGTAAATGCAGTAATGTTTCATTGCAAGGACAATTTGTCAGGAATTAACGGAGTTTTAAGACCGGGTATTGTTCATCGAATCGACAAAGATACTACAGGTGCATTGATTATTTGTAAAAACGATTACAGTCATTATTTCATTGCTGAGCAGCTTAAAGTTCATTCAATAACCAGATCTTATATAGCTCTTGTTTACGGTAAATTCGACGAGGCTGAAGGAACTATAGATAAACCTATTGGCAGACATAAAACCGACAGAAAAAAAATGGCGGTTAATTATGATGGCAAGGAAGCTGTTACTCATTACAGAGTGTTGTCTTCAAATGATAAGTATTCTGTGGTTGAGTGCCGTTTAGAGACCGGTCGTACTCATCAAATCAGGGTTCACATGGCTAGCATCAATCATCCGCTTGTGGGAGATGAGGTGTATTCAAACAGACAATGCCCATATAAATTACAGGGACAGACGCTTCATGCAAGGACTATTGGATTTATTCATCCATCAACTAAAGAATATGTTGAGTTTGAGGCACCGATGCCTGAGTATTTTATTCATTTACTTGAAATCAACGGGCTTAGTTTATAGATGATTTAGATTATACTAACTTAGTTAATATAGCTTATTTAATATAGCTTATTTAATATAGCTTATTTAAAAAATGACGTATTGGTAAGAGGATTATTTAGTTTATGGCAGAGATAACAAGAAATGTTCTTAAATATTTATTGAGGCTGGTATCAATTTTAATATTGTTTTTGTTGGCTAATAGTAAAACTATTAGTCTTCTTTTTAGTTGGAAAAAATTAGGCATTATTACCTTGGTTTTGTTTGTTGTTATTTGTATAATTCCATCTGTTTTTAATTTGAAAATCGAAAAAGGAAAACTCAGACAGACAGCGCAGGGAAATGAAATGCTAATAATTTTCTTTTATGCCACAGTATTAACTATTCTGTATTCTGTTCCGGGCTTTTTAGGCTTATACAAAGTAACCGGATTGAAATTATGGATAAATAATTCCATTATTGCTTTTGTAATATTAGCAATAGCGTTTTGGAATGGCATGTTGAGAGTTTATTTTACATCTACCCAGCTTGGGATTCGCTATAGATTAATAGGTGCTCTGGTCGGCTGGATTCCTATTTTACATCTTATTGCTCTTGGAAAAATAATTAAGGTGACAGGAGAAGAGGTAAGAGTAGAACATGTCAAAAATGTGCTTAACGAGAGAAGAAAAAAACAACAGATATGTAAAACTAAATACCCGATTTTATTAGTGCACGGTATATTCTTCAGAGATTCTAATTTGCTAAATTATTGGGGACGTATTCCAGATGAACTAATAAAAAATGGTGCTACCATATTCTATGGAAATCAGCAGTCAGCTGCGTCTGTAGAAGATTGTGGTATTGAATTAACAAATAAAATTAAAGAGATTATTAATAAAACCGGAGCAGAAAAGGTTAATATTATAGGGCATTCTAAAGGCGGCCTGGATTCTAGATATGCAATATCTATTGCAGGAGCAGCACCATACGTTGCATCCCTAACTACAATTAATACACCTCACAGAGGATGCGAATTTGCTGAATATCTTTTGAAAGAAATACCGGAAAATCAGCAGAAAATGATCGCTAATGCATACAATGCCACTTTGAAAAAGCTTGGAGACCCAAATCCTGATTTTATGGAAGGGGTTACAGATTTAACTACTTCTAATTGTGAAAAAAATAACAATCTCATGAAAGACGTAGAAGGAGTGTATTACCAGAGTGTAGGATCAATATTGAATGTTTCAAGAGGGGGAAGGTTCCCGTTAAATTTAACCACTAATTTCGTAAAGTATTTTGATGGCCCTAATGATGGCTTGGTTGGTGTTAATTCATTTGAATGGGGCGAAAACTATCAATTGATAACTGTAAAAGGTAACCGAGGAATTTCTCATGGAGATATGATTGATCTGAACCGAGAAAATTTTGATGAATTCGATGTCAGAGAATTTTATGTACAGTTAGTTAATGGATTAAAAGAAATGGGATTCTAATAAGTTGAGTTTGGCTTTAACAGAATATCTAAGGCTATAATTATACGTTTTAAAATCTGAAAATGTCATACAGAGCGATTGTGATTATTGATGTGGAATAATATAATTAATAGTTTGTAAAATGATTAGATTAATATAAAGTAATCGATGTATTGAATGAATCTGATGTGATTGATAAATGTGCAAAATAAATTTTCAAAACTTGTGAACGTAACAAAATGTTTATTGTAAATAACCATTGCGAATAACGAAGATTTAAAATGCTGTAATAATCATTGAATGATTTAGAAAATAAAATGCAGGTGACTGGGATTATATAGATCTCGTTGATGAACAAATGCTTATAATATGGGATTTTCTATAATATACATTTCGTTAAAGTTGTCTTTTGCGAATAGTTGTGTATTGAGAGAGAAATGCATGTACCCAACCGCTGCAGTTACCTCTGTTAAAGTAAAAAAAGCCAAATCTGCTGTATTTCTACAGTAGATTTGACTTCTTTACTATGCTCGATTATTTATTATTATAATCTGCCAACTCATTCGGATCTGTCAACCAGCCCAAATTACTAAACGCTATTTCTTTATAATCAGGATTCATTATATGCAATACATTATCATATAATTTCTTATGCATTTCTTCTGTTCTCATAAGATTTTCTTTATACAAATAATCTGCAACATTGTAAAATGAATAATCGTTTATATCGCTATATACATATGTACCATCCGAAAGCTTCGCATATATTTTTACGTATACGGTTAATGTATGAAGCTTAGAGCCCTTATATGGTTTTGGATTTGTCATTGTTGTAGCATAAATATCATTACCGTTTAATTCATTTTTATATCTTGATGTTCCAGTCAAGACATATGAATAAACCTTGCTATTTGAAGAATTAATATATAAATCATCTTCTGTACATAAGGTTTCTATTCCATATATAATTCCACATCCTTCAACTTTCTTATCATTGATGTACTGTGGCATCTCAAATATAGTCTTAATACCATAATTATTCAAATCCATCTGGTATCCTTTAACAATTATATCCTTACAGATCTCTTCTTCATTTCTTTCCTTTTTCAGATGACTAGCCTGTACATAATATCCTAAACCATTATATGCTTCTTCAGTATAATTCGGGTTTACAACATGTAAAATATTGTTATAAATGAAATTATATTGTTCTTCATTTGCGACATGTTTATTTCTATAAAGATAATCTGCTAATTTGTATGGCGAATAACTTCTTATGCTGCTGTATACATATGTTCCATCAGATAATTTTGCATATGCTCTGACATAGACATTTCTAATATATAACGGAGAGTTTTTATACGGTTTAGGATTTGTCATTGTCATTGAGTATGTACCATCGGCACTAATACCATTACCTGATTTATATGAATAAATATAACGGTTGCTTGAATTACATCTTAAATCATTACTTGAATAATATCCTTCAATTCCGTAAACTAAACCTTTTTCAACTACATCCGTATCATTTATTTTGCTTGGAACAGAATAAATAGTTTTTACTCCGTAATTGCTTGTATTTAGCTGGAAACCTGAAATATTAAGTTCTTTCGATTTCGGATTATGATCAATAGGTAATTCTGCTTCTGTATCAATAAAGTTGTAAACAGGAACAAATGTAGCATCTTTATTATTCTCTTCATAATCCTCTGCTGTTGTTGTGTAAGCATTCAATTCAACCAAACAATTTCCATCAATTAATTCGAAATCATCATCTGTAAATACTACATCAAACGAAGTACTTTCTTTTCCGTTAACTGTACCAATATCAATTACAGTATTTTTTGCATCACTCTCTTCTCCGTATTTAATTGACAATGATACATTTTCAGCTGGGACATTATTCTTATTCTCTATTTCTCCTGTAAGTAAATATTTATCTCCCAGTGATACTATTTTAGTTTCTGTGATGTTTATATCTGTATAACCGATTTCAAACTCATAACTGTTATTTGAATCATCATAATCATTATCAGCACTTACTTCTACGGTTATATTTTCAGAAGAACTAATATCTGATAATTTATAATCTAATTCAATAGCTTCCATATCTCCAGGCGCTATATCAACATTTTTTGTGTAAGTACGACTTGAATTATCGCTATCCTTTATATTAATGTTAAGCTTTTTGATATTACTAAATCCGTTATTTTTAGCAAGAACGTAAACCTCACAGTTACCATCCTGTCCAATCTCAGATTCAATAATCTCTGCCCTTTCTACAGAAACATCAGTGTATTTATTCAAATCAAACTGACATAAATCAGTATTGTTGTCCTTTGTTTTATTAAATACACCTTTTATTACACCATCTTTAGATGTAGCAACTAAGTTAGTAATATTTGACGAGAAATCAGAAAACTCAATAGGTTCTCCCCATGCTTCGTTTTCATAGATACTACCTTTAATTACCGAGCCGTTCTCACCTGTTACTGTCCATAAAACAGTATCCTTATTATTCTGTTTTACAACACTAATGTTACTTACAGTACCATTAGTTTCCTCGCAAATTGTTTTTACTTCACCATTTTCAATGTAATAAATGAGACTTCCGTCAGTGAAGAATAAAGACTTTTCATTATTGAAATCAAAATACTTAATGTTCAGTACAGATGGATCATATCCATCAAGTTCCTTATTTCCAGTATAAATCAAAATATCATCTGTAGTTTCACCATCACCATCTTTATCCATTATGTAAGAAATATCATCATATGTTGAAGTTAAATCAATAATATAATTCTTATTTCTGTATACAGTAGTTTCTTTCTGACCGTATTCACATGTATAAATATCATTCTTTCCAGCGATTTCAGATAAATAAGTTTTGTTATTTACAAAAGTTAATTTTCCTTTTCCATTTTTAACACTGACAGAAGGTTCATACTGATATCCTTCAATGTTGATGTGTTTAATATCTTCAGTTTTAAATTCCTCATCCTCAAGATTTAAACTTGCAAAACAAATTTCTGTATTATGAATGTAGTTGCTAACATCATCAGGTTCATCTGTTGTGATATTCTGCCAAGCTAAATATACACTATTTCCATCGCTTGCAAGGCTAGGATACAAATCGTTTGTTCCATCATCATCAACAGGTTTTGGTTCACTCCATCCATCTTCATCAGAGTAAATAGAATAAACAAGGCGCATTCTGTTCTCATCTGTTCTGACATCCGCACCTGGATCCTGAATCCATGTCATAATATATTTATCTCCAAATTTGGCTATCTGACACTGAGAATTGTTATATACCTTTTTCTGTAAATCAGTGTAATTGAATATCTTCTTTGCACTATCTGTTTTGTTATCACCTAACCATTCTGATGTCTGATTAGCATAATTTCTTGATAATGCACTAAAGGCATTTTTTTCTGCTTTCAATTTTATGTTTTTAACGTATTTATCTATTCCAGGTATTGATTTGCTACTTCCATAATTATCGCCTAAGTGTCTGTCAAATACATGATATGTTTCATTATTCATAAAACATGGTATTCTATTTTCCAATACCAGAAAATCTGCCTCAATTCCGGCACTTCCTACTAAATCAACTACCAAGTGTTGTTTGTTAAAATCATAATGTATAGGAAGTGCAACTTCACCGTAAGGTCCAAGTGCCAAAACACTTTCAACTCCGATTCCAGCACCTGCAGATAAATATGGATAGATATCTAATATCAAATCAAATTGAACAGGAACTGCACATTTTTCAAATAAATTTGCATGGTTAACATACCCTTTTGCATCTGCTCCACCTTTTGCATAAAAATAGACAGGGATATCTGCAACGAGATAATTTGCAACCACCTTAAATCTCGCTTCCATATTAACTTCGGCACCAAAAGACGTGAGCTGAGCTCCTAATCCATTATCCGAATACGCCAATTCGAAATAACCATATACATCATGACTGCAATAAAAAGGATTAACATTATTTTCTTTAAACAAATCCTTGCTTGCTGTCTTGGCTAATTCAGGATTATTTGCAATATCCCTAATGCTCATTAATCTATGAGATTCACTTAGTTGTGCTTTGAAATCCTCCCACACTTCTCTATGATTCGTTTTAAGACTATTAGGAATTTCTTTTATCGGGTGAAAAATATCTGTTCCAATAGATACTAATATTCTGTCACCACAAATTTGAACACCAAGTGGCAAAGAATTTCTAATGAATTTCATAGATAACCCATCTAATATTGAACCAGTTCCGTTTATTGAGAAATATTCTTTTCCTGAAGGAATGAAATTCAATTCTCCGTGATTTAACTGATCAATAAATCCATCCATACCTTTTTGGAATAATACCTGAACAGGTTTTGTAGCATTTCCATCTTTGTCCTCTGCATATGCCCAAACAGTCTTAAAATCGTTAAAAGCAGAATACAAATCATAATTGTAAAATTTACCATCTTTACTTGAAATAATATGTTTATCATCTTGAGCAAGATAGTAAGTATACTCTCCTGCATAATTTGGATCAAAATTAGTCTCAAGAATAACATCATATGTACACGAAGGAAGTGTTGCCATTCCATTAGTTCTAACTTCGGTATAAGGATGCTGGTCTATATCATATTCACTATGAAGTCTTGCATATACATTTATAACTTTATTTTCATCGTCGTCCTCCTCTAGAAAGACATTATGATTATATATACAATTCATTGACCAAGATCTCATTACTTCACTAGGAATTCTATAATCGCTATAGCCATAGCATGTAATATCAATATCTGACAAAACATCATCATAGTCCACAACATGAGTACTGTTTCGGCTTTTAAAAGATTTATCTTTACCGAGACTGTCCTTATATTCTATCGTCCAATCTTTAATATCATAACTTTCCTGATTTTCATTCCAATACGCATCAGACTTTTGGAAAATACTCTTATCTATTGCAGTCATTTTTAATTGCACAATAGTGTTATTATTACTGTTTGGCTTCTTGCGTCCTCCTACTCTTCCTATTGAAAAAAATTCATTTCCAGTTGAAAAAGCATATATTTCAGCCGCAGACCCTTCGTACCCGAATATTTTTACGTCTTTATGTAATTCACATCCAATCATTTCTACTACAGAAGGTTGAATTGTTATTTCTTTTAAATTTGTATGAGCATTAATAGAATATTCATCATATGAAACTTCACCCTTACATCCTGTGTTGAATGCTCCTGGACTAATTGTCTGAACAGTATTTGGTACATTAAAATCCGTTTTAGTTTTTCCTACTGCATATTTTATCAAATTTGTCTTTGCTTTATTATATAGGTTTCCATCCATTGATGTGTAATATTTATTTTCTCTATCAACAGTAATACTTTTTAAAGAACCACAATACGCAAAGGCATTATCTCCAATTTTGTCTACTTTCTTTGGTATATTGATACTTGGAATAGAAAAGCATGCCTGAAACGCTTTTGTATCTATTTTCTCTAGTGATTTTGGTATAATCACTTTTTTTAAACTAAAACATCCATCAAACGCCTGTTCTTGAATACACTTCAATTTATTCGAGAATGTAACTTTTTTTAACGCAAAACAATTTTTACAAAAATTACTTGGTATATATTCAGCATTTTGAAAATTAATCTCTTTAAGAACACTACTATAATTGAAAACAAATCCGTCTCCACTATCTTCCTTCAATTTACCTTTAATATTAATTTTCTTTATTTTTTCACAACCTATAAATGCACCGTTTCGAATAAATTCAACAGATTCTGGTATTTCATCTATTTCTAAGTTGCTACAATTTTTAAATGCATACGGTCCAATTTCCTTATATCCTTCTGGTATGACAAAATCTTTAAGACTAGTACATCCATCAAAAGCTTGGTAACCTATTACCAAACTACTACTAGTTGTTTTTTCTTCATTATTTTCAACAAAATTTATTTCTGATAAATTTTTATCATTTTGAAAAGCCATTTGATCTATTAAAACATTATCCGGCATAGTAACTCTTTTAAGATTAGTACACCCCTCAAAACAGCATTGCTGAATTATTTCTAAAGAATTTGGTAAAACAACTTCTTCCAAATCAGCAATATGGACATCTGAAATACTTTTTATTCCTTCCGGAACATATAATCTTTTCAGGCCTTTACATGAAATATTCCAAATCATTGATACTTTTTTTCCACCAATTGTATCTGGCACATGAAATTCTTCAAATTCTTGATCCTGATAGTGAAAACTCACCTCTAATGTTCCATCTTCTAACTCATTACAGGTATAATCACTATTGTTAAATAATGTTCCTTCATATCCCAAAGCCGGTACTGAAGTAACCAATAATATAAATGTGATTAATAAACATAATATTCTTTTCTTCATTTTAACTCCCCTTTTCTCTCTTTATTTTTATTATGTTTTTGCAACTTAATCATATTATCACAACAATTACCTAATAACAACCAAAAATGAACTATAATGCAAAATAGCCACACATAACTGGACGGCTGCTGTTGCATAAATAATTATATAATAAAACGGAAGTTTTCCGTTTACGATTATGAAAAATCACATTTTTCTATCATTTGGAAAATTGACTTACGTTACTGAAACGATGATAGTTCCCTTTTCCTTGTTGACTATTTGGAAATAATCATCTATACACATAACGCACCGACAAAAACTTTTCTTAATCTCGTTTTTTAACTTTAATTAAGTATCTTTTTTCTTTCTTTTCAAAACAGCTGTTTTTTCTTGTTTTATAGGAAAGACCGCCTTCGGCGCTCTCATGAAAAGAAAAACGCCCACATATTTGTGGGCGTGGCAAACAGACGATGCAGATTTAGAAGCAGGCAGAACAGAATCGAAAGAACATGAATATAGTTAAAACAAAACAAGTAATCTTCTTCATTGCATTATCCTCTCTATAAGTATTTTACATAATTAAGTTTTTAACTATTCCAACTTAATTTTTTCTAATCCTAAATCCCACTCTTCATTTGCCATTTCTATATAGGCATTTATTTTATCTTTATTAAATTCTACAAAATCTGCAAACTCTTTTGAAACCAACTTACTATCACCGGTAAAATTTATTCTCTGTACTTTTTCTGTATCATCCTTAATAAACATATAAATCTTTGTGCAAGTGCCATTTTTTCCATTCATAAATAACATCATATGTTCATCTGTTGTTTTATCTGCAATCATAAAATAAAAGTTAAATGATTCAAGACCAGGTGTTATATAAGTCAAACTATACTTACCTCTATCTACCTCCGCGGAAAAATCATCTATTTCATACCCTCCTTTAGAAATGTATTTTTCAGTTATTTTATCACTCTTTTTCTCATGATAAATAAAATATCCAATTAAAACAATAGCTAATATACTCAGCGTTATTATTCTTGTTTTGAGGTACTCTCTCGTCATAATTCTATTATCCTCCCATATTAATTTCAAAGGGATTACTCCTAAATGCCCCCTCTAACTAACCAGTATATTTGAATGTTATAAAACACAATTATCTGTATAGAAAGGTAATCATATAGGGGCATTATAATGTATCGTTTCAAGTAATTCAAGTCAATAATCTTATCCGCTCACATCTGATATAAAGTCAAATCTCAATTGATGATCTATCCAACTCTTCTGTACAGCCTGATGTACCACATCATCCGGTCGGCTCTCCCCTATCAGAAACGGAGATTCAGGATTGTGTCTTTTCATGTTATTTCTCACATTAACCGGATTTGTGTTGGCATAGCAATACCTGCACAGATGTCCACAAGTATCGTAGGCTCCAATATCCACTCCCAGAAGGCAGGTACACTCTCCATTTCTCTGGTTCCTACTTTGTTTTGGAACTTCCAGATTCTGATGAATCGCCTGTTCAAATGTGCTCACAGTCATACATCCCGAGCAGTCTGCTCCAAACCTTGCAAGTTCATTGCCTTCAGCGCATGGTTTTATAGTCATTCCATGCTTTGCTGCAATCTCAACAAATGCCTTTCCAATATTAATTCTGTCATCCCGGCTAACTTCTCTAGCATCCGGAAAATTGACAGTCACTTTCTTGTAGATATCAATAAAACTAATAACACAGGTTTTGGTGTATCCCTCAAGTGCTTGTGTCATCTCTTCAAACTGCGATACGTGCCACGAAACTGTATGCTTCTCATCCACAAATATAGGATCATATCTCCATCCGACGCTGTCCACACCCACCATGCCTGACAGTTTTTTTAAGTCTTCCATAACCTTAAACTTATCCGGAACATTAGGCTCAATATCAGCGCCATATGGCGTGATTGTCACAAACCAGTATTGGCCATAAGACTTTAGGCAATCCATATATTCAAACATAGGTGCCGGATTCTTGCTACAAAACACAAGTATATCCACAACCTCCGGGCTAAGACTATACCTAGTTACCTGAATGGGATTATACGGATTCCTCACAAGAACATATCCGTCCTTGATTCTGTTTTTTAACCATGTTGAATAAAACGCAGGAATATCTGTGCGCATTCCAGTCTGTATAATCATTTATTTCCTCGTATTATATAGTAGTAGTTTTTAGAGACCCTCTCCAAGGTCTTTATAACTATTCAGTCATAGTCTTTTCTTTACCTTTTCTATAGGTTCGACTATGATATTTAAGATGCTGTGGATTGGTGTCTTTTTCCTACCACTCGATGGCTTCAGAAAGGATCCAACCACAGTCTCTTTGTTCATTTGTTAATCAGTTAGATACCGCATGACAGTTTATTTAGAACGAGGTTACAATCGCAAGGAGCACCCTGTGGTTTTAAAAAATCTTAGTTTATGCCGGCTTTTCACCTTCCACATATCAATCAGGACAACTAGTTCGAACTTTTTTATACACCAGCATTCCATTGCCATATGGGTCGTCTTCTGCTCCCAATTCCTCATTTATAAATAAATATTCGCACTTTTCAAGAACTCTTGCAGATGCCCCGTTTCCATGAACAACACGGCCATAGATAACTTCTGCTTTCATCTGTTCAAAAGAAAACTCCGTCATAGCATTAAGAAGTTCTGTGGCATAACCTCTTCCGCAGTATTTATCACTTATCTGATATCCTATTTCAACCTCATTTGCTCTTCCTTCAACTTCACTTACACCGGTATCTCCGATCAGTTCCCCTGTTTCTTTCAATTGAACCGCTAACACAAATGGCAACTTATTGTTATTTACACAGTCACGATAGAATTCAATTGCCCCTCTTGCTTCATCAATATCGGCATAACTCTCATTTGGAAACCACTTTTTAACTTTCTCTTCCAAATGATTTTCATACAATCTGCTTGCATCTTCAATTTCAAATTGACGAATCAGCAAATGCTCTGTTTCAAAAAAAATATTGTTTGCTATCAAATTATTTACTCCCTACTTTACTGTCTGGATAAGATTTATCCAATATCTCTTTATTGGTCCTTCATATGCTTCATATGATACAATGTCTTCTAATACGCCACCACACTTTTCAATGGTTTTATATGAACCTTCATTTTCCTCATAACAACCTATCAAAACATTGTAAATACAATGTTTTTTTGCTTCTTCTAACATCATATCAAGCATCTGTGTGCCATAACCTTTTCTTCTTTCTAAAGGTCTTACTCCAAATCCTATATGTCCCCATGTTCTGTACCCTTCACAAGTAAGATAATGTCTCAAACTTGTGGCTCCAATCAATTTGTTATTCTCGTCTACAACAAAAAATGAGGTGGTGGATGCAAACTGGCTATCACCAAGTCCATGTTCACAATCGTCTAGCAATTTAATCAATTTTTCAAATTCTTCTATTGTATCAATCGGTTCATCTAAAAACCATGGGGCTATTCTAGTGTTACTCTCACACCATTCCTTCATCATTTCGTTATATTGTTCAAAATATGTCAAATCAGGTTTAACTAAATATAATTTCATAATAAACTCCTTTGCACTTTTGATTTATTAATCCAATTTATTCAACTACAAAATCTGTCCACTGGATTTTGTTTAACATCATCACATCATCGGGCTTCTTCATCCCTATTTTTTCATAGAATGGAATCGCATTTTCATTTACACATGTATACATTATTATGTTGTCGCTACCTCCTGCAAGTTCATGTAATCTGTTGACCAATGCACTTCCAATTCCTTTTCCTGTATGTTCACGAACCACTCCAATATCTGTTATAAAAAGCCAATATGCAAAATCTGTAATTCCAAAGCATACACCGATAATTTTTTTTTCTTTATCTCTTGCAACAAGACTAATTGCCACTCTTCCCACTAACGTTTCTATTCTCTCACGAAATCTTTCCTTTGGGTACTGCGACCCTAAATCTGTGTGCTTTAAAAATTCAATATATTCATCAGCCGTTATTCTTTCCTCGTTAATTGTATATTCCACCTAATTCACTTCCTTTTTAGTCTTGTTTAATATTTATCATCATTAACTCAATTTAGATCATCTTTTTAAAGCATATAATTCTATTTTCTTCCTCAAATCCAATACTCAAATGAAACTTTAACGACTCTGTATTGTCCAATTCACAATCACTTGCAAATTCGCTACAACCTTTTGTTTTTGCCCACTCTTCACATTCTTTGCATAGAATATTTGCAATTCCATTTTTTCTAAACTGCTTATCCACCACAATTCCTTCTAAATATCCTACAGGACTGTTATCACACCCTTCCACATAATCGTGCCTTAAACTGCAGAGTGCAAGTCCTACATATTTTCCACCTGCTTCCTGCGCAAATACCGCTCTTTCCTCTGATTCAAAATATTCAGTTAATATTCCTTTTGCTTCTTCTATTGTTGTTTCCCATAATTGAACAATTAAGGGGGCTAAGTCATCTATCATTTTCTTGTTTGCAATCATTATTTCTCCTCCTCCACAAATACATAATATCATCATAATCATCTATTGTAATTACCTTTATAGTATAATCCATTTATTTGCCTAACACAAAAAAAGACTCCACAACAAGAAGTATTTTTTATTATCATCTCTTTCTGTTTAATTTAGCCAATTCCCTTGTAATTGCCGGATGCATAATACTTGATGTCATATTTTACTCTCCTGTTGGTATATTCTTATTCAAACTCTTGTTTCGATAATTCAAATTCGTGTTGAACGATGCACTATTTTTGGTGTATCATTCAAGTATTACATCTTGTATCAGATAAATAATAAGTACTACATCTTGTTTTTTACAATACCATTTATTCATACTTTGAGTATATCAAGATGTGTAAAATAGCCTCAACTGTTTTTTCCTGATACTCTAACAATTGTTAGCGATAATCGACTTTATATAGAAATATTTTTCAGTATATAGTGATTATAAAAACAGACTTTATTATTTATAGTATTTATGATTACAAAAAAATAAAGTACACTTTTTATAAAATGTACTTTATCAGTATTTTCGGGCATTTGAAGTGTATTTTCAAAAAGTCCATTATTTTTTACTTTTGAAAAATGTACTTTATTCTACTATTTCCATATCGAAAAGTAAAAACTAGAAATTAGATATTAACAAAGGGATTGTTGCACACTGACAACAATCCTATTTGTATTTTTATCGCAAAATCTAATATCTTTTTTACCTGTATACAATGAAAAGAATAATTCCAGCAGAAAGACTAATTGCTCCCACAGCAGTAAAAACATATGAAAGCACCCTATGTACCTTCTCTTCTTCGACATAGAATTCATCGTGTTTGTTTGGATTATAATGTACTGTAACAAGCTGACCGTCTTTGAATTGTGGTTCGGAATTACCGAACTTTGATTCTTTTACAATTGTTTCATCTCCCACAGTGTATTCAAATACCGGATGCCAGCCTGTATCATACCATCCTCCATTTACATTATAATCTTTATGAAGAACCGACTCTCTTACTCTTCCATGGGTAATTGAAGTACAATTCTTTTCTTTCTTCTTTCTGTTCTTAATCAATAGGATTCCTATTGTAAAAAAAACAATTCCAACCAGACCATAAATTCCCAAAAAAATTAATCCTGATCCCAAAGAAGTTTCCATTATAACACATCACCTTTTACCTTATCTCTCTATTATTTTTCTATTATTTCTTTATATTTCACCCATATATTCTTAGCGTCACACCTAAAATTAAGGACTCTCTCTTGCTACTAATTTTATCATCATGAATATTATAAGTCAAACGCCTTGGAGTTCAGCACAAAAATGCACAAAAATGTATTAATGTCATACACTCTCATACATTTTGAAGTATGCACATAGTTGAACGATGCACTATTTTTGGTGTATCATTCAAGTATTACATCTTGTATCAGATAAATAATAAGTACTACATCTTGTTTTTTACAATACCATTTATTCATACTTTGAGTATATCAAGATGTGTAAAATAGCCTCAACTGTTTTTTCCTGATACTCTAACAATTGTTAGCGATAATCGACTTTATATAGAAATATTTTTCAGTATATAGTGATTATAAAAACAGACTTTATTATTTATAGTATTTATGATGATAAAAAAATAAAGTACACTTTTTATAAAATGTACTTTATCAGTATTTTGGGCATTTGAAGTCAAAATGATAGTTAATTAGTGAAACGGTTGTTTTTGTATGCTTATATTCATTATTCATACTATTATTATATATTTTTGTGTAGATGAAAGTCTATTAAAAACCTATACAATAATAAAAAATGCGGACTATCATCCGCACGGTTAAAACCGTGGGTTTTCACGTCCGCCTTGGTTATTATTTAAAAAAAGAACCAAAAAAATACGGAAATCCGAAAAAGATAATAATTACCGCTGCCACATAGAAATATTTTTGCATTATCTTTACAGCTTCTTTACTATCAATTTCGTTGTTTCTCATCATCCTCTTCACTTTAAAAAACTGTGAAATAACTATGATAAATGAAATAATAACTCCTATAACAAGTAATCCTATCTTTCCTTCTGTACTATCTAATAATGGCATTTCTTACTCCTTTCTGTTTATGATTATATATTTTTAAACGATGGTTTGGTACGTTATCACTTTAAAGTGATTAATTATTTATGCTTTATAACTTCTTTTGCTAACTGTCTATATGCGTCCGTTCCTGCTGATTTTTTATCATACATATGAATTGGTAATCCATGTCTTGGCGCCTCTGCTAAACGTACATTTCCTTCGTTAAAACTGCAGTTTGAAATATTATATTGATGATTTAGTACCCATTCCAACAATTCTTAATAACGGATATTACAGGCTACAACATCAAGAATGGTATTGTATTAATCTCATCAATTAGACTTTATTTATTCCATATTTCCTGCAAATATCCTTTCTATTACGATCTGTGTCATATCCGGCACCGACTCGGCATAACCATTCCTTGCCCACTTCATAAATATGCCGAAAAGCCCATAGGCAAGGTAGGAGCTTTCGTAGGTATCAATGGACTGCCCTATGTCGCTATCTGTCATTATAATCTCATAGGCCGACAAGATTGCTCCATGATGCCCTTGTCCGATGATTAGATCGTTCTTATTTCGCAGAGAATAGCAAAAATCAAAATATCGTCTGACACGGTAGCTGTCATTTAACTGATGCTCCTTAAGCCTGTGTTCACGCTCATATTCACGCCACTTCATAATGATGTAGGTGGTAATAATCTCGTCCTTTGACTTAAAATTGCGAAAATAGGTCGCCCTGCCAATGCCGCCCTCCTCGCACAACTCGTCCACGGTGATCTTATCGATATTCTTCTTTTTCATCAGTTTGAACAACGCTTCACCGTAGGTTGAGATCACATATTCAGACATTTTCCATTCTTCCTTTCCGCCCGATGATACTATTTTGCTAAATAGTATCATTTTCGCGATTTTATTTACTTTTTAGCCAAATCACGATACTATAGTATCATCAATGAGGTGGTTTGTCAAATTCTTGTTAGGAAAGGAAGATGATTATTATAGAAAAAAGTACAATAAAAAAGCATAGAGTATTCCGAATCATATTGATTGTTCTGTCTGTTATTGTCACACTGTGCATCGGTAGTTTTTTCGTAGCAGCCACGCACACACAGATGGTTGTGGGTCTCCTTCAGATAATAGCTGACAATGGAAAGCCCCTGAACTCCTATGAGCCTTTGAATGAACCGCAGAACGGCCTGAAAGAAAATGGACAGTATCTCATCAGCGAGATTGAATATGCAAAGGATTACCCGAATAGCTTTCTTGACATTATTTACCCCGATGAAAACAGAGACGCCAACAGACCGACGTTGTTCTATTTACACGGCGGAGGTTTCTTTGCAGGCAGCAAGAATATGGGCGATCCACTTGCCTCAAATGATGCGACTGCTCTGATAGACGACATTTGCGCTGCGGGATATAATATCGTCAATGTGGACTACGCCCTTGTCCCCGACGAACATTTTCCAGTTCCGCTTATACAAGTTAATCAGGCATTTTCATTTATAATGGAGCATTGTGATGAGTATCATCTAAACATGGATAAGGTCATTCTTATGGGTTCTTCGGCTGGAGCAATCATGTCATGCCAAATAGGAACTGTTATCACAACACCGGAATACGCTGAATTGCTCGGTATATCTTCTGCACTTACTCCTGAACAGGTATGTGCCATCGTGGCTGATGATGCCCCGCTTGACTATGAAAGCTTTACACTCGGCTGTAAATTCCTTGTGGGCAACTATGTGAAAGGCTCAATTTTTTTGAACAAAGACGAGCTGAACCGCTATAATTGTATTCCCCACATGACAAGCGATTATCCGCCCTCAATCATGCTCGGCAGTGAATACCGTTACGATATGAAGGTAATGCATGATCGGCTCGATGCGCTTGGTGTCAAAAATGAACTTGTAGATCCCTATACGGAAAAGGGCGAAGAAAAGCCTCATTGCTTTGTAGCAAACGAAAGAAACGATGAAACAGCAAAGGATGCATTCGACAGATTGCTTGCATTTCTTGAAGCGAATACATAAGGAGGAGTTATTATGGAAAACACAAACGCAAAAAGCAAACTGAAAAAGGTTTTTGTCATCATAGGAATTATCATTGTGGTGATTACATTAAGCATATTTATTCTTCTGAAACTGACAATCCTCAAGTCCTTCCCGATGCTCAAAGGTGAACCGGAGATTGGCAAGTGGTATGATGTCAAGGTTGACAGTGCAAAATCCTCTGACGGCAGCGAATGGCACGGCATCTTCCGCAAGGGCACTGAAAACAAGGTGGTCGTGTATTTCTTTGGTGGCGGTGTGAGCATCACCCCTAAGACGTCCGAGGGAGGTAAGGAGTTCTATGCAACGAATATGACGGCTCAAGATTTTGTAGCACAGGGTGGCATCGGCAATACTGCGGAAGATAATCCATTTAGGAACTGGAGTTTTATCGTGATACCCTATGCAACGGGTGATTTCCATTCAGGAATGGGAACTTACGAGGGCGAAAAAACAGTATATCACGTAGGATACAACAATTACTCCGCTTATGTCGAACAGATCAAACATTATATCGGAGAACCTGACACGCTGCTTGTAACAGGCTTTTCAGCAGGCGGATTTGCGACCTCATTACTGGCTGATGATGTAATCGACCGTTTTCCGAGTGCAGAAAATGTAACCGTCTGTGTTGACAGCTCGCTCCTACTTTATGACGGATGGCACGAAACGACTGTGAATTTATGGAAATCTCCGACTCAGATTTCAGACAGACTGACCACAAACAACCTTGTCCTTGACAGCCTTACTGCACTCCATGAGAAGCGTGGTGAAAGCGTAAAAATACTCTTTGACTGCTCCTATCGTGATGATACACTAATGCAGTATCAGTCCTATATCGACAGCGGAAAAATGGATAAAACAAAAGAGCTTGGCGATAACTTCCAACGTAATCTGAGAGAAATGGTAAAAGGGTTGCAAACAAATATCCCCGATGTTGGCATTTATATCTGGAACTTCGGAGAAGATGAAAACACCCATAATACCCAGCATACAATTATCTCTTCAAATGTGTTTGACAAGCTCGGAAACAATCGAAGTGTCGGAGAATGGATATTTGATGCGGTAAACGATGATGTCAGAACTTATGGACTAGAACTGCTCGATTGAGCATTTTGATGTGAGAACAAAAATGAAAGCTGAAGTTCTTCTTCAGTCTGTTGATACACCAATTAAGCCTAAAAGCATCCGTAGAGTGATCAATAGTTATACCAGGCTGAATATTATAACAAAATACATTAAAACAAATGGATTGTCCTTTATCTTCTACAGACCACGCCTCCATTTTTACCCCTGTGGCAACTAGACTCAATAGAAAAGGGGAAAACATACTCATTATATATGCACGACAATGGAACAGAAACTATAACAGATGATGTAATCTATGTTGAACGATGCACTATTTTTGGTGTATCATTTAAGTTGGCTTCATTTTTAATTTCTTTATATCTAATAAACGTAATTTAAGTCCATTTTATTTCAAATTTTTTTTTCAAAAAACATGCAATATAATTATCATTTACCGCGTTTAACATTATAAGAACAATATCTGGAGGATAATAGAATGAGAAGAATTTTAAGTTTAGTATTAACATCAACAATAATGACAACAGCATTATTATTAAGTATATCAACGGTTATGGCAGATGACACTCAAAGTGTAAATAATGATAACATGGTAACAGAAACTACTTTTAAAGATACCATCGAAAGACGTGGAGTTCAAATTATTGAGAAAAATGGACATATGTTTTTCAAAGGTGAAAATACAACAACTACCAAAAAATCAGATGGAACTATTGTTTATCATCCTAATATTATAAAGGGTTATAATTATATTTATGGAGAAATGGATGTTGATGAAGATTATATTGTGATTGATGGAGCAAAATATTCTACAGACAAAAAGACATTATTGGCAATTCCATTTAATGAGAAAAAATTTGCTGTAAGAGAAGGCACAAAAGCATTAAAAATGTCAGCAATTATGTATTATGGGGCATATGAATACGGTGGGATAGATATAGAAGATTCAGGTGATTGTCATGTTATACTTGAAGCTTTGACATTACCAAAGTCTCTTAAAAAAGTAATTTTTGATGATGAATCAGTATTGGAATGGGGAGAAGAGGTAGCTGTAAAAAAATTGACACTTAAAGGTGGAAAACTTTCTGCAAGTACATTGGAAAGGTTGCTGCGCAATTTCTACAAGTTAAAAGAAAAAAATGTTGAAGTTCCAAAGAAATATGGAAAAGTTAAAAATGGAATGCTTATATACAAAAATGCATTAATTAAATATTATGGAAAAGCAAAGAAAATTACAGTTCCAAAGAATGTAACTCAAATAGCAGATTATGCATTTACTCACTTTGATTTTGTGGGAGATCCGGATGCGGATATGGAATTTAAATTTAAAGGATGTCCGAAGCTTAAGACCGTAGTGCTTTCAAAGAAAGTAAAGAATATAGGTTCATATGCATTTCTTAATTGTAAGAAGTTAAAAAAAGTTATAATTCCTAAAAAGAGTAAATTGAAAAAAGTATCAAAAAATGCATTTACAAATACAAAAATTAAATATAAGAAATTTAAAAAGAAATTAAAGTAATAAACATAGGCCCGGTCAATTGACCGGGCCTGTTAGTTTTCTATTGTCACACAGTTTTTTAGATTGATATGTAAACAAATTTCTCTGGCACGTGTTTCCGTAAAAACAATCATCAAGACACAGGAAATCTCCTCCAAACAATTCCGCAAATGGCATTAACCCATAAGAACGAGCCATTCCATCGTAATAAAAAATCTCAAACGCTGTTGATTGAACGCACCCTATATCATAGTATCTGTTAACATCATTGCTATACTCTTTTTTTACTATGCAAAAAAATCTTGTTACAAGTCTCATTCTATTAGCTTCAATCTCAAAATCTATTGGCTCAGCGCAATTATATTTTTTTTAAAACTTAAAAAAACTCTGCGGTGGAGTAACTTTCCACACTCTATTTACATTATAAGTATACTCTTCGTCTGTAGGAATTGGTTCAATTATACTTCCCTCTCTAACTTTAATCATTTTAAATCTCCTCTCATAAATATAACAATCATTTTTTTATATTGTTTTTTTTACACTGCTTTTTCGTACTGATTGTATATTTATTTCTTGCAACAATAAAAGTAATAACGCTTATAACAGCTATTACTCCGCAGAGAATCCCAAGATCTACCATGCCATAATAAATTTGTTTTTGGTTGTGATTGATATTAATTGTTACAATTACAAATACTTCACCAAATAATGAAAAAACAAAGGATAGTATCGAATATATTTGGATATCTTCCAATTTTTCTATACGCTTCGCTGTGGTTTCAGGATGTTTTTTTCTATAAATAACACTTGAAATGATACCAATTACACCCAGCAACAACGCAAACGCTATAGCAATGTACGCTTTTTTAGCGATTTGCTTTGATGTATCAAAGCGGATTTCCTGATTATCTGCGCTTACCCAGATATCAATCTTACCCTCCTCACGTTTATCGACTTGTTCCCTAATCTGTCTGTAATGATATTCTCCATCTGCATACCAGGTCAATAAATAGTCATACCTTGTAACATAAGTTCCATGGTGTAATACTTTCTTAGCTTTGAGATTAGATATTTCTCCAGACATTTTTTCAAAATCGCTTGATCTAACAGAACTATGCAAATTAACCAATCCACAAAACAACAAAGTTGCCGCTATAATAAAACACAATAAACTCACACGTTTCCTATAAAAATCAAATAATTGCATAATTATTACCTCTCCTTATTATCTAGTTATCAATTATTTAGTAGATTGTCCGACACTAATTTACAACTTCC
>SVDZ01000002.1:323801-516034 GCA_015057625.1 Lachnospiraceae bacterium
TTTGCATACATATTTTTTGACATGATAACTATGGAAAAAAAGTACTCTCACTCTTTCATCTATTTCTTTTATTTTCTTACTTCCGCACTTAGGACAAAATTCATGCTGATTCCATAATGCAGCCAATTCCTCATCTGCTGATTGATTATTTGTCAGTTCATTATCACTATCTTCTGCATGATTTGCAAAATTGTTCGGTGAAGTATCGTTATTGTTTTTAATCATATTTCTCCTTTATAACACATTATTTATACTTGAAAGTAGCTTGAAATCCATGTTTTTGTAAACACGTACGGAATTTCCACGTACAAGATTATTGTGCTCCTGCCATAAATCTTTCTTTTGCTTTTTCTTATGTTCCTCTTCTTTGTTTGTCAGAATTTCCTCGATTTTATATTCAGCATTTCTATAATTTAGGTACTGGCTTCGTTCTGAAGTTGACGTAACAGTAATGCCTGTTGGAATATGCGTAAGTCTCACTCCGGTTTCCACTTTGTTTACATTTTGTCCGCCATTTCCACCACAGTGAAATCTCTCAAATTTGTATTCTTTCTTTCTGTTTATTTCTTGCATTTCAGGAATAACACTGACATCCACAAACCAGTTCTTTCTCTTGTGGTTTGGTCTGAAAGGACTTTTGCAGATCCATTGAATGCTGCCTTCCAAAAATGAAAGATCTGATTCGCTGGATAACAGTATTGAAGAATAACATCCTTTTATTTGCCCGGGCTTATCAGATATTACTTCTATTCCTTCAAATTCCTTCATTAAACTGTCGGCAAGTTTTTTTACTGCCAATTCACATTCAGCTGGTCCTTGCCCTGAACTTAACTGTATTAACATTACTTATCACCCCCTTTGAAATTATAGATAGGTGTAAGAATGTCGGTAATATGTACAGTATCTTTTATGGCGTTTGCAATGTCATCAATATTTCTGTAGGCAAAAGGAGCTTCATCAAGTGTTGCAGAACCGATGCAGGAAGAATAAATACCTTTCATTTCTTTTTTGTATGCAGATACAGTAAAATGAGATTTCACATCAGATCTGTTCATAATGCGTCCTGCTCCATGAGGTGCAGACTGATTCCATTCATCATTTCCAAGTCCGATTCCGAGAATAACACCATCTCTCATATTGATAGGAATGATTACTTTTTCGTCTTTTTTTGCAGATATTGCCCCTTTTCTTAGTATTGGTGCGTGAAACGCTTTAATAATTTCATCATCGCAGTCAATATAGTTATGAATGCATTCGTATCTGTCGATAATCTTCCACTTCATACCTTTTATTATTTCATCTAGAATAATTTTTCTGTTAATAGAGGCAAATTGCTGTACAATCATTACATCATGAATATAATCATTGAGCAATTCATCTTCTAGATATGTCATTTCAAATGGAATGTCTATTTCATTTTTGTGTAATGCTTCCTGTCCTCTTTTAATGTAATAATCTGTTACTTCTTTTCCAAGATGTCTGCTTCCTGAATGAATAATTACATAAATATTGTTATTGCCATCTTTATCAATTTCAATAAAATGATTTCCACTACCAAGTGTGCCAAGGCTTAAGAGTGAGCGCTTTTCCTGAATGTGCTTGCCACATCTTAGATTAGAAAAATCAAAATTATCAGCAAACCTATGTACGTATTTTCTTATGTCAGTTCCGGATGGAATATTTTCTCTAATCAAAGAATCCATCTTTTTAAATTCAACATTTTTAGTTTTTATCTGAGCTAACAGCATTCCGCAGCCAATGTCATTTCCTAACAGATTAGGCATAAGCATTTTACCGATTGTTGAAGTAAAGCCAATTGTGCCAACGATACCCGGATGAACATCAGGCATAATGGCAATTTTTGTGTTTTCTGTTGTTTTGTTATCGCACAGCAATTGAATCTGTTTGAGAGCATATGGCTCTATTGCTGTTTCGGCATTGTTTGTAGTAAATATATTTGCCGATGAATAAATTCCATTAATAATTTTCATATAATAATAAATCCTTTCAAATAAGTGTCTGACGCTAATGTAAATCGAGTAGGCTGCAAATAATAATTATTGTGTAAGCACAAATTATTATTTGGCTTGTCGTGGATAACAAAATAGCGCCTTTTTTCAAAGGCGCTAAATATCACTATTAGAAATTATTAAACGGAATATAATTAAAAAATCCAATCTATGATTAATTAGATTATACTAACGAGGATATCCACGCCTTTAGTTATTAAGTTAATGTCTGATAATGTATATGTATGTTTCATGGTATCCTCCTTTCAAATCCGGTTAACAGTTGCTTTTACATTTGTGATTGTAACAGTAATTATTAATAAATGCAATGCTTTTATTTTTTTGTAATTTCATATGAGTTTCTTTTTATATCTATCTCATAAATTGTTTTGTTATTATCTGAATCTTCCAAGATGAGATTGGTTTTTCCGCCCTTGCTGAATTCAGCTTGTATCGAGTAATCTTCTAAATTCTCATCATATTTAATGTAGACTTTACCATATTTATTATCTTCTAAATAAACCTTGTAACTATCGTTAAATGTCGCTCCGGCTTCTCCCCCACTTACCAGTAATGTAGTGTTATATGTTGTTCTATCTAACAATGTTATAATTGTCATTATTATAATTAACGATAAGCTTATTATAAATCCGGAAATTCTTATTTTTTTATTATCAAAGATAAATAATGGGTAGATAATCATTGTAATTATACAAAATATTGCACTTAATAAATGATATGGGAAAAAGTATAATGTTTCGCCTAAATATGAGCCGTAATGAAATCCTAAAAATATTAACATTGGTGTTAAGATAAATAATAATCCCCACCATTTGTTTTTTTTCATATAGTATCCAATAAAGCCCATTGGCAAACAGGCGATTGTCCAACCAATCCAAAATCTGTAATATGTAAAAAATAAATTACTGTGATTAATTAAATCTTGAACTATATACACCAGTGGTTGAGATATTAAAAAGAATACAAAACATTTTAACGCAGAATCTTTTGCTGATTTACTGTTCATAATTATTAATATTCCAAACAAAATCCATACTTCAAAGGATATGGCAATATCTCTGAAAGATGTATTTTCAGTATATGGCAGCATTGCCATAATGGCAGTATATACTCCGGCAATAATAGCAAATATAAATAATTTCTTCCAGGTTAAGTTAATTTCTCCAAATAATTTTTTCATAATGGTACTCCTATTTCTTTTTTACTTATTTGTCTCCAAGACAGCGTTTGCATGGTTGGTATCCTTGTTCTTGTAATGCTCCAATGGAACTTCTTACAGATTGTTTATTATGTTCAGCCATATCATCTATACTTTTACAAGTTGGTAAATGTATTTTTTTAGTGTTGGTATTGAGAATGTAGTTCTCCTCCTGCTCTTCTTCTGAGTTGGAGCTTTCGTTAGTTACTTCTTCTAAAAGATAACTGTCTCCGGTAGAATAATCAATATTTATACCTGGTTGAATGTTATAACAAAATACATTAAAACAAATTGATTTACCATTATCTTCTACTGACCACGCCTCCATTTTGACACCTGTGGCAACGAGATTATCTCCTTCAAAAAACGGAGTTACCCTGTATAAAACATGGTTGTTTGTCGAACTGATGTAATCCAATACCTTTAGTTCGAAAATTGGCATTATTTTCTGATTCATATATCTGGTGCCGGTGATCAGATTGTTTACATTTGAGTTTTCGCCACAAAGACTAAATGCAATTAAATGACAACGATTATAAAGATACAAATCTTCGATAACCTCAGGATATTTTATAGTGTGCCACCCGGATGGCTTAACATCTCCGATATCACCGCGTTCCTCTGTAGGCATTAGTTCCTTGCATACATTTGCAAATGCGGCGCCGCATCTTCCAAGAGAATCAAGATTGCTATAACGTTCAAATGCATCTGTGCAAGTTTTTTCTTTTTCATTGAATTCAGGGATATTGTTATTTAGTTCAATAAAATCATCGCCACTATATTTAGGTATGGATTGAGATATGCCATACGTATGATAATTAGTTGTTGTTTCTATAGTTGGTTCTATAATGGTTGTTTCTATTATTGTTACTGAAGTATTATTATTTACAGAAGATAATGAACATCCGGTTAGAATAATACTATTCAACAATAAGATACAGGTACATTTGAAATTCATATAACCACTCTCCTGATTCTTTATTATAACATATTTACACTACATGTATATTATTTTTAATAATCATATGTATTATCAAAAAAATACCATTCAACTATATTGAAAATCATCGCATTTTTCTGCACTATATAAGAAGAAACATAAGTAATTATATGAGCGGAATTTATCATCTAATAATCTAATTTTTTAATAAGGAAAATAGTATATGAATTATAAAATTTATGATAATAACTCTAACGATTTAGTTTTGTACTTAAAATGTTATTATCAGGTGTTCATTTGCAATATCGTCAAATACCTCACATTTCTTTCCTGTTACATCATATACGTGTACAATACCTTCCAGCTCCTTAGAATTGTCAAATTCGGTCACAATATCATTGAAAACAGATAATTTTTCAGGCGCAAAATGAAGTGTTTTTTCATTGTGAAAAACTGCGGTATATAATATTTCGGCTTCAACTAAATCTTGGAAGATGTGGCTTCCGTATGATAATTCCGGGTTGTATCCGGCTGTGGTTTCTTCTACTTCGCATATTATTTCGTAAGCACTGATGTCTGAAAATGCAGTTGGCACTCCAAGTTCCGGAGATGATGTGCCAATGCGTCCCGGAACAATTAGCATCATATGTTTATTTTGGTCGCGATACTGCCAGTTTATCTTTCCAACTAATTTTGCGACAAGGTCTTTGTTTTTGTAAGGCATATTGTAATATTTTATTGGGTCAACATATACAATCAGATCCAATTCGGTGGCTTTTGAGATTCCCATTGATGAGCCTTTGCTTTCAAGAAGTATTTTCTCTTTAGGAATATCTTTTGGAACTGCAGTGCCGGAACCTGTTTTTTGAATTTGTAGAGGACGACACTGCAGAAGGTCAACTGAATATTCACCGTTATCTGAGATGTTAATTGTAAATTCGGTGTCAACCGGATATTGATATTCATCCTGTATGCATTTGAGCATTCGTCTCATTTGTTCCATTAAAGTTTTATTTTCAACAAGACCTTTACAGGAGATGAATTTGATATCTCTCCGTCTTCCCATTTCACGCAATCTCATTTCAGCATCATAGTCGTGCTCTAATAATATTTTATCCAGATATGAAGGCATATCAGGCTCTAATTGTTCAAGAGACAGCCTCTTTATCTTCTGCTCTGTCATATTGATTACTTCAGCTTTTCCCTGTGAAAATTTGTGTTTGTCTGCTGAAGATGAATAAGATGTTTTTTCAGGCATATCCAGATTTACAATTCTAGGATATGAACCTTCTGTTCTGTCTACTGCTGAAGTGCCAAGCCCCATTACTATTCTAAGCATGCCTGCTTTTGGATCGGTATCCTTCATTATTTTATACGGACTATAAGAGTAACCTACTCCTGCGGCGCATGGCATGTAATTAGAACCATAATGAGAGCCTGAAACTCGCTGAACCAATAACGCCATCTGTTCATCTCTCTTATCAAGTCCGCGTCTTTTACGATAATCAAGAGCAGAGAGGCTCATTGTACTTGAGTATACAGTTCTGATTGCATTTTCAAATTCTTCTAATCTCTTTTCGAGGCTGCCTCTGTTTGCACAGAATACAGACTCGTATTTCCCCGCAAATGCATTGCCAAAACCATCTTCCAAAATACTGCTTGAACGTATGATATAAGGGTCCTGTCCATAATACTCAATTATTCTCTCAAACTGCTCGCGCATGGAAGTTGAAAATGAACCTTCTTTAATTTTATTTGCAAATTCTTCTGCAAGTTTAAAGAACCCATCTTCGGTTCTCTGTCTGATTCTTAAATCCCATAACCCGTTGTCAACAATATATGTGTAATATAAATCTGAGCCAATATAAAATGAATCATGCGGCTCTAGTACCTCATCGATATCAGGCTCTTCATTTCTGATAATCGCCCTAGCCAATAGCATTCCACAAGATTTGCCACCTATCATACCTGTTCCGACCATATGGTCTCTTACTGCAAAATAGTCCTGAGGGGAGAAATGCTTTTTAACCATTTCTCGCATTTTCTCATCTCGAGTCATCATAATATCGCACATTCGGTTACAGTATTTAGAAACATCCATACCGTTTTCCAAAAGCATTTTTGCTTTGTTAAAAAATCGGTCCCATGAATCGGAATACTGTTCCTGAGCAGAACGCTGTGCATTTCCTAAGGTTTGATAAAAACGGCTGGATTTTACACCGTCGAGAATTGGTCTGAAATACCCTGTATCAGGTTCAAAGGTATGGGGAAGAAACATAGTTTCAGAGTTTCTGTTCCAAACTTTTTCCGGACGTACATATATATTTCTATTGTCAGAATAGACATCAAAAAATAACTGAGTCGTATTAAGAATCTTGTTAATAGCCTGTACAGAATGTTTACCTCTAATAATCGGGAAAAAAGCCACCGTATCCAGTATGAATAAAAACGGACAGGTTACTCTGAAAAAATTACCCATCATCAAATCTGTTGCCCATGCAGCCTGAAGATCAGACAAACAGTCAAAAACATAAAAGGCATCTTTACCTTCCCGTTCAATTATATTGTGAATTTCAACGGTAAATGTTTCAAATCTGTGAGATAATGGAACATCTACTCTTTTCACTTCCGGACATTCATCAATTAATGCTTCATGGTTGGCAAATCTGAAATATATGATATTTCGCTTATCTTTAATAGCCTGTCTGACATAAGGTTCCATAAACAGTTTGAATTCGGATAGATCTGATACACGCCATACCACATTATCACCGAGTCTTATAGAGTCAATTGCATCATCAAATTCGTTTATTCCACTTTTTATTTTGTCAAATGCTGCCATAGTTACACTTCCTTTCTCAAAAAATATCAAAATAAAAAAGGCGCAACATCACTATGTGATGAAACGCCTTTGTCTCATTTACTATAATTATATGGTAACATTTGTATAAAGAAAAATAAAGTATATTACTTTATTTTCAATAGTAGTTTTCACTCCAGCATCAGTTTATATTTTTTCAAATACCATGATAATTTCCTCCTTTATTAAATTTCAGTATAAAAAATTAAGTATTTGGTTAAAAATTACAATCGCGGATAAGAAAAAAATATTCCTGCGATAATTGATACGATTTGTAATGTGGACTGCGGTGATTTTTTGATACACCTAATCCTTATTACTATTAAGAGTGGTGAAATATAATTCCACCACTCTTAACTGTTATTGTAGTTTGCGTCTAAATAATACAATTTTATTTTGATTCCACTGAATCCATCATATTATTAGTCGTTATTTAATTTTTTTATATATTCTAAATATTCTTCAGTATAAGTTGGGTCTGCTTCAATAATTCTGTAGCCGTAATCGTTTACTGAACCCTCAATTTTTGCAGTAAAAGTGCATACTGTAAGATTTTTATCCTGATAGTCCGGAGAGTAGCCTTTAACTGATATACTACCATCGTCATTTAATTTTGAATCAGTTACAACATAATATGCCATTCCTGGATCACCCATTCCTAAGTAGTATTTACCATTGTTGTATTTGACTAAAGTAAAGCCATCAGGAATTGGATTTTCAGATAATGGTTTGTCTGCGAATACTTTTCCTATTTGCTCAACCACATCTTCTGCAACTACCCAGTAGTCACCTTCTCTGGTATATTTAATTAAGTCGTTTTCTAATAATCTGACTGAAGTATACCAAACCTTTGACCAGAAAGGACTGCTTTTAGCTGAAGGCTCGTCATCTTTAGCTATTTCTACAGATAAAGCTGCAGTTAAGAATTGTGTAGCAGCATTGTTTTCGTCGGTTACCATTTTAAGAAGATCATTTTTTAAATAGTCTTTATATTCATCAGTCATACTAATTTTTGCACTTACAACCTGGTATCCGTATTTGTTGTTGTTTATGTACTTAAGAACCATTTCATAATTATATAAAGTAATTCCGTTAAAATCTCCGGTGTTATTAGGAGCACTTGTACCTTTGATAACCATTTCTTCGTTGTCATTTATAGTTTTACTATTTATTAGGTATTGGATATCTCCTGGATCTGCAGCATAAATATAATAATTGCCATCTTGTTTACTTATTTCATCAGGATCATTTTTTATGTATTCACTCATTGGTGTTGGTGTTAATACTTCAGCTATTTGTGCAAGATCGTCTTCTGAAATAATTAAAGATTCATCTCCAAGCTTTATATATGATGGATTAGACCAAGATATTCTTTGCACTGCCTCGACTAATGAATAGGCGTTAAGTTTTTTTTCATCATATAGACCGGTTGATGTGTCAAATTTCTCTCTTTCTAATGCTGCTACCAAAATTTGAGGCAATGTGTCTTCAGTGATAAGAGATTCAAGCATTTCGCCATCACTTTTTGTTGTATCAACTTCGCTACTGGTTGTAGTCTGAATCTCGCTGTTTTTTGATGTTTTATTATCTGGAGTGCCACATGCAACCATGCTTGCGCTAATTAATACTGTTGTTGCCAATAATGATGCAATAATATATCCCTTTTTCTTGTTTTTCATATTCATAATGTTTATCATCCTCTCCCTTAAATCGTCTTTTCCCTGGATTAAACCAAATGAAAAAACTATGTTTTCAGCGTCGTTGTATTCACACTGTTTCTTTACAATATTTAATATTGATTCGTTGTATTCAATTCTTTCAACTTTTTCTAGACTTCTTACAACTTCATCGTCGCATAGTAATTCGATGTCGTCATAAGCATTTTTAACCATAAGACGTACAAATGGGTTGAACCACTGTACACTCTTTACAATTACATAGAATACTTTTGTATACATATCATGACGTTTCTGGTGAAAAAGCTCATGACGTAAAATATATCTTAATCCACTGTAATCATCCATTTCCGGTATTAATATGTTTGGATGAATAATTCCTACAGCCATAGGAGTGTTGATTTTTTTGCACTGCAAAAATCCAATATTATTTGTGATTCCTACTGTACGTTTTTCGTCCTCAAATAATTTGAGGAGCTTTGGATCTTCAACAGAAACACTCCATCTTTGAATATTTTTTTTGTGAAACTGATAAATTAAAAGGTATCCTAAAAGTAATACTGCTGAAACTGATGCCCACACAATAAAAATGTACTGAAGCATTGTGATTAGGCTGATACTTTTTAATGTAGTTATCACAGTAGAGGCTACACCATTTTTATTAGAAGTAACCTGTGAATTACTATGAGCCTCTGTACTGTCAGATGTATCTAAAGTGTTCTCGGTTTTGATATTTGTAGATGACTGGGTTGATGATTTAGAAACATCAGATATCTGTGCATTGTCATTTTCAATAACATTACTGTTATTATTAAAGTTGCTATTTTCTGTATTGTTATTTTTTGTATTTTCAGTAAGATTAGCAACTGCTAAATCTGATGAATTCTGTAATTTTTCATCGGATGTAAAAATGCTTTCGCTTTTTATGATTGGAATTTGAATTCCATATTTATCAGGCATAAAAGAAAAAGGTAAAAGTAATTTTACACCAATGACAAAAAATGCAATATATCTCCAACGTCTGGAATATCCCTTAAATAATGGCGTTAACATTAATATGAAAATGATAAAAATACTTAATATAAGGCTGTTAAAAAACAGATTTGCCATTAATTCTACCACTTAGTTTTCCTCCTTGAACCCGTCAATTAAATCTTGCAATTCATTTAATTGCTTCTTACTTGGCTTCTTACCTGAATATAAAGCTACCATAAAATTGGTAATAGAGTTGTTGTACATTTTTTCTAAAACCGATTTGCTCTCTTCCTGAAGATAATTCTCCTGTGAAATCAGAGCTTCATAGATATTTTGTTTTCCATTTTTCTCAACCTTTACAAAACCTTTTTTCTCCAATCTGGAAAGCAGAGATAAAATAGTTGTAGCCGACCACTCACCGCTGTTGCTGAGTGCACCTTCTATCTCCATACGAGTTGCTTTTGTTCCTAATTTCCAGATTGCTATCATTATGTCTAATTCTGAATCGGGTAATCGTTTCATGGGTATACACCTCCATAAATAATTGTTATGTGTTTTTGATTAAAATCAATGCTTAAGAAACAAACCATTTGCTGATTTCAGTTTCTGTTCCCTTCTTGTTTATGCAGTTACAAATCATGTCGTAGAAATCCCCATTTTCTTCTTCACAGTATCCAGAAATATAAATTACTTTACCAAGTTTGTTAGTAAATACTAATGCGCTGCAAGAAGAATCACTGACAAGCTTTTTGTTGGTATAACTGTATACTTTTTTAGATTTTAATGTTTTGGTATCTAATCTGTATATTGAACAAGTTTTATCTTTACTCTTGTTGTAGTAAATGTATTTGCCACATACTGTAAAGAAATTTGTTTTAATATTTTTTACTAATTCCCCTTTTTTATTAGTAATTTTAATGTGGTCTGTATATTCTGTTTCAGGATAAATTCCATAGTATTCCCAGATTGAATAGAAATTATATTTTTTGTTTTTGTATACAGCATAATCAACTTTTTTCGCACCTTTTCCTTTGAAACTGATTCTGTAATATTTTTTGTTCATATTGTCGCTTGAGTATTTTTCTACATAAAGATATTTTTCATCAGTGTACATTCTTGTGACTTTTTTGTTTTTGTATACGAGTTTGCTATTTGTTCCATCAGGATTCATTTTATATACTGATCCATATAAAGAGCCCTTTTCACCATCGATTTTTGTCATTTTTGGTTTGATATAGTAAATCTTACCTTTGTGATATATCATATCTTTTCCTTTGACGAGAACTTTGAGATCACTTCCATCTTTGTTCATTGAATAGATATAGTTTACAGATGATACGAATCCTGCGTAACCGCCATATGTTGTAGATGCATATTTGTTAGCTTCAATCAAAAGCTTGTCTCCACAAACAATAACTGATTTAATTCCCTTTATTTCACCGTTTGAATATAATACTTTTGTTTCACCGGTTTTGCTGTCGTATCGTACTAACTGAGTAGTTTCAAAATTTGGTGCCACCATGTACATATAACGATCATCAACGTTTAAATTGTTCTGCTTTTCGTAAGCTGAAACTGTACTTGCCATTCCAATTGTTAATACCATCATTATGACTGCTAAAATAATTGACTTTTTCATAATAATCCTCCCTGACTATTGAATAAAAATTTGTTTTTTTTGTTCATCTTCTACATATGTCGAATATTGATTACAATGTTATTCTACAACTGTCGAAATAAGATGTCAACACTTTTTTCTACATTTGTAGAAAAAATTATTGTCTAAAAATATCTCTTAGAACCCAGTTAAAATAAGGGTTTTTTGATGTGCTACGGACTGTTATTATATACTTTGTGCCATCTGTATTATGCTCGAATTGACCATTTTCATTATCAACGTATCCATAGGTGAAAGCAACTTCGTTGCTGTTTTCATAATAACTGTATTCCAATTCTTTAAATGTGCCCTTAGTCATTTCAGGAGTGAACTTCTTTGGAATAATGTATATTTCTTTAGTGTTATCATAAGTTATGTTATATCCTTCCGGAATTGTTTTTGCAGAAAATGACTTGTTGAAAAATGATTCCGCAATTATATCAACATCAGATTTCTTTACACTGAGATAATTATTGTCTACTTCTTCTATTTGAGGCCATTCAATTTTTGTAGTCTTGTTTTTAGAGTAAACATAGTTGCCCCACAATATTACAGTCTCCCAAAATGGGTATTTTGGATGAGCTTTGTAGTTGTTGCCCGGAAATATTTCTTCTTTTGTAGCAAATAAAATAGAAATCAGCAGATCTCCAAAGGCTTCTTCATTAATATCCTTCTGCCATTGCTTTACAATTTGTATTTTTTTATCCTGCTTCTCTTTTGAATCTCTCTCATTTTCGTTTTGTATTTGCTTAAATTCATCTGTTTCAGTTAAATTAAGAGTTTTGATTTGATATTCGTAAAAGGTATCAGGCTTATTTCTCAGTGTAATAGCAAATGTATATGCAGCGTATTCATAGGGAACTTCTTTTGTATAATCTGTATATTTAATTGTGCCATTGATAACCATTTCATTATTGTTGTTGATATCATAACATTCAAAAACATATTGTGTGTTGCCTGGATCTCCTGCCGCGAAATAGTATTTACCATCCTTGTATTGTATTCCAAAATCTTCAGGAATGGTATCTTCAGTTAACGGTGTGGTAGCTAATACATTTCCAATTTGGTTTATATCAGATTCTTTTACTATAAAGTGAGTGTCTGTCATATCTACTATTTTAGAATTGACCCATGTCATTCTTGCAACTGTATTTGAAACGGCAGCCCAATACTTGTTATTTATTGTTAACTCTGTTCTTTCAACATCTAAAGCAGAAGATAAAATTACTGATAAATTCTTATCTTCCATTGCCGTTTTTAATTTTTGAACTGCCAGTTCTTTTTCATTTACTATTTTAGTGTTGGTATTATTTATATTATTATTAGATCTTGAATTATCTACATTTGCAAAGGCGATGATACTTGCACTGGATAGAATTAAGACAGAGAGAACAATTGCGAACCAATAGCCTTTCTTTTTACCGGTGGAATACATGATGTTCAGCATTCTTTCTTTCAAGTCGTTCTTTTCCTGAATTAGTCCGAAAGAAAAGACGATGTTTCTGGCATCCTCATATTCACATTGCCGTCTTACAATATTTAATATTGATTCGTTGTACTGAATGCGCTGTTTCTTTTCAAGACTTTTAACTACTTCATCGTCGCATAACAGTTCAATATCGTCATAGGCATATCTGACCATGAGACGCACTAAAGGGTTGAACCATTGTACGCTCTTTATGACGACGTAGAAAAGTTTGGTGTACATATCGTGATGGCTTTGGTGTACCAGCTCATGACGTAATATATATCTTAATCCGCTGTAATCATCCATATAAGGAATTAATATAGATGGATGAAGAATTCCAACAGCCATGGGAGTGTTTATTTTTTTACAATGCAAAAATGCTATTTGGTGTTTTATTCCAAGAGCTTCTTTTTCTTCATTAAATATTTGAAGGAGTTCAGGTTTTTCTACAGGCTCACTCCAATGTTTTATTGTTCTTTTATGATAACTGTAAATAATAAAGTAAACTAACAATAATAGTATAGAAACAATCACCCAGAGAATTAATGCCAGAGGAAGAACCAGTTTAATCCCGTAATTATTTATCTGTACTATTAAGTTGTCGACAAAACCAGGCTCTTTAGGAACTTCCTGCTCGCTGACTTTCTTTTGTTCTGGTTTAGATGAATTCTCAACTCTTGTCATAACTGCATTATTTAAAACGGAATTAAAAGACAAATCATCAGTTTCATCAGATATATAGTTATTTGAACTGTCATCTGTCTGAAACGGATTTATAATGTCTGACACATCTGACAGATTATCTATTTTTTTATCTGAAATATAACTCTTTTCAATTTGACGGATAGGTATATGTATACCGATATCTTTAGGGATGAAGGAAAATGGTAATAATAGTTTTATTCCAATGATGAGAAATGCAATATATCTCCAGCGTCTGGAATATCCCTTAAATAATGGCGTTAACATTAATATGAAAATGATAAAAATACTTAATATAAGGCTGTTAAGAAACAGATTTGCCATTAATTCTACCACTTAGTTTTCCTCCTTGAACCCGTCAATTAAATCCTGCAATTCATTTAATTGCTTCTTACTTGGCTTCTTACCTGAATATAAAGCCACCATAAAATTGGTAATAGAGTTGTTGTACATTTTTTCTAAAACCGATTTGCTCTCTTCCTGAAGATAATTCTCCTGTGAAATCAGAGCTTCATAGATATTTTGTTTTCCATTTTTCTCAACCTTTACAAAACCTTTTTTCTCCAATCTGGAAAGCAGAGATAAAATAGTTGTAGCCGACCACTCACCGCTGTTGCTGAGTGCACCTTCTATCTCCATACGAGTTGCTTTTGTTCCTAATTTCCAGATTGCTATCATTATGTCTAATTCTGAATCGGGTAATCGTTTCATGGGTATACACCTCCATAAATAATTGTTATGTGTTTTTGATTAAAATCAATGCTTAAGAAACAAACCATTTGCTGATTTCAGTTTCTGTTCCCTTCTTGTTTATGCAGTTACAAATCATGTCGTAGAAATCCCCATTTTCTTCTTCACAGTATCCAGAAATATAAATTACTTTACCAAGTTTGTTAGTAAATACTAATGCGCTGCAAGAAGAATCACTGACAAGCTTTTTGTTGGTATAACTGTATACTTTTTTAGATTTTAATGTTTTGGTATCTAATCTGTATATTGAACAAGTTTTATCTTTACTCTTGTTGTAGTAAATGTATTTGCCACATACTGTAAAGAAATTTGTTTTAATATTTTTTACTAATTCCCCTTTTTTATTAGTAATTTTAATGTGGTCTGTATATTCTGTTTCAGGATAAATTCCATAGTATTCCCAGATTGAATAGAAATTATATTTTTTGTTTTTGTATACAGCATAATCAACTTTTTTCGCACCTTTTCCTTTGAAACTGATTCTGTAATATTTTTTGTTCATATTGTCGCTTGAGTATTTTTCTACATAAAGATATTTTTCATCAGTGTACATTCTTGTGACTTTTTTGTTTTTGTATACGAGTTTGCTATTTGTTCCATCAGGATTCATTTTATATACTGATCCATATAAAGAGCCCTTTTCACCATCGATTTTTGTCATTTTTGGTTTGATATAGTAAATCTTACCTTTGTGATATATCATATCTTTTCCTTTGACGAGAACTTTGAGATCACTTCCATCTTTGTTCATTGAATAGATATAGTTTACAGATGATACGAATCCTGCGTAACCGCCATATGTTGTAGATGCATATTTGTTAGCTTCAATCAAAAGCTTGTCTCCACAAACAATAACTGATTTAATTCCCTTTATTTCACCGTTTGAATATAATACTTTTGTTTCACCGGTTTTGCTGTCGTATCGTACTAACTGAGTAGTTTCAAAATTTGGTGCTATTACATACATGTACTTTCCATCTGTGTTCAGATTGTTCTGCTTTTCATGAGCTGAAACCGTATTTGACATTCCAAGTGTTAATGCCATCATTAATAATGCTAAAATAATTGACTTTTTCATAATAATCCTCCCTGACTATCAATTTAAATTAAGTTTGTTGTTTTATCTTCTACATATGTCGAATATTGATCACAATGTTATTCTACAACTGTCGAAATAAGATGTCAACACTTTTTTCTACAAATGTAGAAAAAAGTGTCTTATATTTTAATAATACAAAAAGCACACCAAGATTACTTGCAATCATCGGTGTGCTTTTGCTTACAATAGAGATGTAGTTATATCATACTATATTTTTTCAAATACAAGTGTAGCTTGGATTCGGTCGCCCCCCATTAGACCTTTACTTCCGCCATTTGACGTTGTAATTGTGTGAAGACGATATCCTTTCGCTGCTTGCTCATTAAGTACTTTTTCCAGCTCTGTTAAGTTTCCGGAACCCGTACCTAATAATTTTTCTTTCAAAGTCACCTGCATTACTACATAATTAAGTTCATTCCCGGAAGCTCCTGAAAATGAAGATTCGCTTAATCCAAATGCCATAACAAATTCCTCCTTTCATCGTGAAAAATATTATCCATTATTAAATAATCCAAACTAAATTATAAATATATTTTAACATTTCACATATACAAATTAAAGGAAAATGTTATATAGATTTAAATATTTTATATTCATCTTATATCTTATTAAAAATGTCTCCATCTTTAAGTTTAACAAAATGGTAATTAGTGGAGTCCTTTTCTATGTATATAAGTTTCCCGTTTTCAATTTTGTAGTAGTTTTTTTGAATAATAAGAATATTATCATTAATTCTACATTTTCCTGTGTGTATAAAGCTGCTTATTGGTGTTTCGTAAGCTGTGAATTCTCCGTTTTCATCAATTGTTATAGTAAAATCAATAAGTTCTTTTGGAACGCTATCGTCAAAATCTCTTTTAGAAGTATCTAAAAGATAAGTTCCTGCAATGTCGGATAGAGAATAGGACTCGCTTTTTGTGGTCGTGCCATTTTTTTTATCCATGTCATTATTTGAAACTGTGTTTTCTGTAGTTGAAGTTTTTGGTACTACTCTTTCTTTAACACTTGACACTGTATGTTTATTTGCAAAATTAATTAAGAAAATTACTAAAATAAACACTGTGATTATAATTATAGATTTTATTTTGTTTTTCATATTGAATTCACCTCTTTTTCTTATCTTGTGAGTTTTCATTTATTTATAATTTGATTCTAAAATATAATTCTTAAGAAAATATTTTGATATTGATGTTATTTGTTTAATTAAAGAAGAAATATTAATGATGAAAACACGATTAGATGGTTATATTGGGTTTGCTTAAGAAATCCAATAATGTTATACTATTCGTAATAAAAAAGTTTTTTTCGAAGAGTTAATGCTAAAAAGGTTATTATAAAGAGAGTTGAGCTTAAACATAGTTAATGTTTAAAGAGATATTTTAAGCGAGGTAATATATAATGGACGCACAACATTTATACAGTTATACAAGAAGAGCCATTGATGATTATGGAATGATTAATGAGGGAGATAAGATTGCTGTTGGTATATCAGGCGGAAAAGATAGCCTGGCACTTTTATATGCTCTAAAGGGGTTGCAGAGATTTTATCCAAATCATTTTGATCTTATGGCAATTACTGTTGATTTAGGCTTTGGAATTCAGGATTTTGATAAAATAGAAAAATACTGTAATGACTTGGGAGTTGAGTATAAGGTGATTAAAACGGATATAGCTGAGATTGTATTTAATCAAAGGAAAGAATCAAATCCTTGTTCTCTCTGTGCAAAGATGAGAAAAGGAGCCCTTAATGAAGTGGCTAAAGAAAATGGTTGCAACAAAGTCGCATTTGCTCATCACAAGGATGATATGATTGAGACAATGTTTTTATCTCTTATTTACGAAGGGAGATTTCACTGCTTCTCTCCTGTCACCCATTTAGAAAGAATTGGACTTACCCTTATAAGACCATTAATGTATGTTACGGAAAAGGATGTTATTGGATTTGCAAACAAATATAAACTGCCGATAGCAAAAAATCCATGTCCTGTAGATGGACATACTAAACGAGAATATGTTAAAAATCTGGTAAAACAACTTAATCACGAAAATCCAGGCAGCAAAGACAGATTTTTCAGAGCAATTTTGGATGGAAATATTTTCCCGACTGATGTGTAGTGTGTTACTTTTAGGAGGTTAGCTATGGCGGTTAATAGAAATTATCATGATCAGGTTAATATAGATAATGCAGTTAAACTTAGAGAATTATCCAATAAATTACCAAAGTTTTGTTCAGAATTTTTTAGAGGTATTGAGCCTACTACTTCTTCTAGGACAAGAATTGCATATGCTTATGATCTGAGTATTTTTTTCAAATATTTAAAAGAATATAATCCTGAATACAAAGAAGTCAATATTAGGGATATAAAAATCGATGTTTTAGATAAGATTACTGTTTCTGATATTGAAGAATATCTGGACTATCTTAAATATTATATTTCTGATGATGGAAAAGAATATACAAACAATGAACGAGGAATAATGAGAAAATTGGCATCATTGAGAAGCTTTTACAACTACTTCTATCGAAAAGAAACTATTAAGAATAATCCGGCTTCAATAGTTTCCATGCCAAAACTTCACGAGAAGGAAATTGTCAGACTTGATGTGGACGAGGTCAGTAATTTGTTAGATGAAGTTGAATCAGGAGATAAGCTTACAAAGAGTCAGCAGAAATATCATGATAAGACAAAGGTAAGAGATATTGCTATATTTACACTTCTTCTTGGTACCGGAATCCGTGTGTCTGAATGTGTGGGGATTAATATTGATGATGTAGATTTTAAAAATGATGGTATCAAAATAAGAAGAAAAGGTGGATATGAAACAGTAGTTTATTTTGGAGATGAAGTTGAGGAGGCTTTAAAGAATTACCTTGAGGAACGTAAAAAAATAATTCCTTTAGAGGGACATGAAGATGCTATGTTCCTATCAATGCAAAAAAAGCGTATTGGTGTCAGGGCTGTAGAAAATCTTGTAAAGAAATATTCAAAACTGGTTACACATTTAAAAAAGATAACACCCCATAAACTTAGAAGTACTTATGGTACCAGTTTATATCGTGAAACAGGTGATATATATCTGGTGGCTGATGTCCTTGGACATAAAGATGTAAATACTACTAAGAAACATTATGCTGCAATCGAAGATGAACGCCGTAGACGGGCTCGTAATGCAGTTAAATTAAGAGAAGATAAATAATAGCATAAATATAAACATATATAAAAAAAGATATAAATAGGCCCTGACAAAACAAACGGATAGAAAAGTTTTGTCAGGGCTTCTTCTATATATACAACAGAAGCTAAAACAAGGACAATGCTTCTGCATATATCATATTAGAATACTATTTCCTATATATAATGTTAGAATAATGCTACTTCATAAGACGTGGATATAGAATTAGTTTGCAGAGACTAACACATACTGAGGAATGATAATATATCCTCCAGAGTAGATAGTATCGCTAACCATACTGTTCACTTCTTTGATATCTTTGATGTAATTTTTGAGGTTTGAATATCCAGGACCGTAATATTCTCTTGCGATGCTCTCTAAAGTATCTCCAGGCTGAATCTCAATACTTACATACTGTCTCTTCATATCTGCATCCGGACTCTTCTTAGCGTTAACTTTGACTATATTAGCGCAAATAATAAACATAAATACAAGTACTATTAAAGTGATGGCAAATATTGAAGGACTAAATAAGCCGTGAGTATAATTTTTAGCTTTTGCTGTGCTGCGATTATATCTGCCGTATGAGTTATTGTGTCTACTACTGTATCTGTTGTCGTATCTTTCTTTCTGATGTGAGTTTATTCTTTTGTTCATAATAAAACCTCCAATAATAACGTGTTTTGATGTTGTATTTTTAAATCTGATTGTTACTAAATGCAATTTGTTGCTCGAAAATATCGAAATAGAACAAATGTTTGTTTTGTGTAATGTAATGATAACATCCGAACAAATGTTTGTCAATGAAATTTTCGAATATTTGTTCGGTTTTTTATTGCGAATAAATAGCTGTTATGTTAAACTATTATTAGTTAGTAACGGTTAGATTTTGTTTACATTGTTATTATACAAGTCTATATGTCCGTTTTTTTACTCTCAATCATAGGTACTGAAAATTATTTCACCTATTTTGATACAGAATCAAACTTTAAATTAAATATTTAAAGGGAATTATAAGAAAATAATTCTTAGAATTATTTTCAAAGATAATATTAGAATTTTATTTACAGGAGGTTTATATGGCAGGAAAGATATCTGCAAAACAGCAGGAAATATTAAACTATATTAAAGATGAAATATTAAAGAAGGGCTATCCTCCTACTGTTCGAGAAATATGTGAAGTTGTTCATCTTAAGTCTACTTCTTCTGTTCATGCTCATCTTGAAACTTTGGAGAATAACGGATATATCAGAAGAGATCCAACTAAACCACGAGCTATTGAGATAGTCGATGATGAGTTTAATCTTACTCGCAGAGAGATGATTAACATCCCTATTGTCGGTCGCGTGGCAGCCGGTGAACCACTTCTTGCGGTTGAAAACATTGAGGACTATTTTGCTATACCATCAGAGTTTTTACCTAATAGAGAGGAAATCTTCATTCTCATTGTAAAAGGCGACAGTATGATCAACATGGGAATCTATGAGGGCGATATGCTCTTTGTTCAGAAGCAGTCAGTTGCAAAGAACGGCGAAGTTGTTGTTGCTTTGGTGGATGACTCTGTCACAGTTAAGAGATATTATAAGGAAAAGAATTATATAAGATTACAACCTGAAAATGATAATATGGATCCTATTATAGTTCCGGATTGTATGATAGTCGGAAAAGTAATTAGTCTTTTTAGGAATACTATTATTTAATATTTATAATAATCGGAGGAAATAATTATTAAAACAAAATATCAAATTAGTTATTCATATATTATTTTATTTTTATCATGCGTTATTGCTATAACAATTTGTTCTAGATCCTCACCGCTGTATTTATTTGATGACTGGAATGATATTAACTGTTTTTTTTCAGTCGGAAAATCAATATTACAAGGTAAGGTTATGTATAGAGATATATTTGATCATAAAGGACCGTATGTGTATTTTGTGTTTTCCGTAATTTATTTAATATCACACACATCTTTTTTAGGGTTATATTTTACTGAGATTATAGCAAATTTTATTTTTCTTTATTATTCATATAAAACAATAAAATTTTTTGAAAATGACACCGTTGTTTTAGTTTTTCCAATATTATCATTTGTTATTTGTGGTTCGTTGTCTTTTTCTTGTGGTGGTTCTGTTGAGGAACTATGCCTTCCTTTTTTTGCATATGCAAATTATGTAGGAATAAAAGCTTTAAATAATAATGAAGATATACATTTTAGAGAATGGTTTATTATTGGTGTTACATCAGGAATTGTATTTTGGAGTAAATTTTCACTTATTGGTTATTATCTTGCTTTTGGTATCTTTTTTATGTATATATACATAAAAAATAAAAAATACGATGTTTTATTCAAATCAATACTTTATTTGGTATTAGGTATTATAACAGCAAGTGTTCCGGTATTAATATATTTTATTATGAATCATTCTTTGAATTATCTTTTTGAGGTATATTTTTACGATAATTTATTTTTGTATACTGTTAAATCCACAGGGAACAAAGCTTATTTGTTATTTTATAATCTGCTTGATGCTTTGAAATTTTGTGTTTCATTTTTTAGCAGAGGTATTTTTTTCGTATTATGTGGCATCATTTATATGTTTAATAAAAATAGAAAAGTGTTTGTTTTTTTGCTTAGTACACTTTTGACATCTTATTTTGTGATATATATGGGTGGACGTTCTATTGTTTATTATGCAATGTTTTTTTCAATATATATTTTGTATGGCTTAGTTCCGTTATTTGTATTCATAGAACAATGGATAAACAGAAAGATTACGATAAATTATTATAGAATCTTTATTTTATTAGGGGGCTATATAATCTCAGGTATAGTAATGTTCTTTAATAATTCAAATACTTACATGTTGAAATATAGTATTAAAGATTATCCGCAATATGTTTTCGATAAATATATATCAAAAGTGGATAATCCTTCGCTTTTAGTTTATGGATTTTTGGATGACGGTTTTTATACATATAGTGATATTACTCCAACTTGTAGATTTTTTTGTGGTAATAATTTACCTCTTGAGGAATTATCTCAAGAACAGGATAGATATGTGAAAGATGGGCTTGTAGATTTTGTAATTACACGTGGAAAAAAATTAGATAATTCGATTTCTGAAAAATATTTTCTGATATCTACTCATTCGTATTATACTAATAAAAATCTTTATATTACTTACTATTTATATAAAAAAGAGGCTGTAAATAATACTCTAATAGAATAGCGTTTTTGCTATTCTATTTAGAAAATTATATACAGCCTCTTTTAATATATCTTTGTTAAGTTTGTTTAACGTATATAGGGTTAAATTAATAAGCTAAAATATCGTCTAATGATTTAACGATAGCTTCTTTGTTCATATCGTGACCGATGAATACTAATTTAATCATTCTGTCACCTACTTCAGGATCCCAATCTTTCTCGATTGTAGGATCTTCAGCCATCATCTTTGCACGCATCTTTCTAGGAGCTGTGGCAATCCATCTACCTGCATCGGCAACGTTTATCTGTCTTCCGGCTTGCTCAAGCATAAACGCATCATTGTTGTTGTCTGCTAACCATATAATTCCTTTGCAACGAATTACATTGGCTGGGAATAACTGTAACCACTCTTTCAATTTTTCGCGATCAAAAGGTTTACGTCTGAAGTATACAAATGTTCCGATTCCGTATTCTTCTACTTCGCCTTCGCCATGGTGGTGGTGACAATGATGATGTCCATGACCATGACCATGTTCGTGCTCATCATGGTCGTGCTCGCAATGTCCATGCTCATGATCGCAGTTTGAATGATCATGTTCATCGTGGTCATGCTCGTGTTCACAGTGACCGTGTTCGTGATCACAGTTTGAATGATCGTGCTCATCATGGTCGTGCTCATGTTCATGTTCATGCTCATGTTCTTCTTCATCAGCATCATATTCTTCTAAAAGCTTAATCCATCCTGCGGATGTGCTTGCTTCTTCAAAATCAAATCTCTTTGTATTAAGAATCTCGTCAATAGGAACCTTTGCGTAGTTTGTTTCAATCATTTTAGCGTGTGGTTGAAGAACTCTTACTACTGATTTGACTTTTTCAAGCTGTTCAGGAGTTACAGTGTCTACCTTATTTAAAATAATTGTATTACAGAATTCAATCTGCTGGATAAGAAGATTTTCAATATCTTCTTCGTCAAGACTCTTATCAATAAGGTCTGAACCGCATCCAAACTCATCAGCGAGTCTTGCTACGTCTACTACTGACACAATATTATCGAGACGGCAAATGTTTGCGTCCTTTTTATATGAACCGTCAATCATTGAAATTGACTGAGCAATTGGAAGAGGTTCGCAGATTCCGCTTGCTTCAATTAAAATATAATCGAAATCACCTGTAGCAACTAAATCTACTATCTGATTAATAAGGTCTACTGACAATGTACAGCAGATACATCCGTTTGATAATGGAACAAGATTATTGTCTGCCATAGTAACCTGACCATTTTTTGCAATTAGGCTGGCATCAATGTTTACTTCACCAATGTCGTTAACTATTACAGCTACTTTATAGCCTTCCTGATTTGTTAATACTTCATTTAAAAGTGTTGTTTTTCCTGCACCTAAATAACCTGTTAATAATGTAATAGGCACAATTTCTCTTTTTTTAATCATTTTGCCAAATCCTTTCTATATGTTTTTATTAAAAATGAAATTATCATTTGATAATTATTTTTGTTATTACAGTTACACTTCGATAAAGAAAGCACTGTAAGGCGGCATAACTAATTTGTCGCCAAGTTCTATTATAGCACCTGATATTAAATCTGTACCATTGTTTTTTTCAAAATTATAGTATGCAGTATATTCGTTTTCATCCGCGTTAATACATACAAATACAGTTTTTCCTTCAGCACATCTTCTGAAAATACACTGTTTATTTGTAAGGACAGAGGATGTGAAATCTCCGTAGTTAAGTGCATTGCTGTTCTTTTTTGCCTCAGCCAGCTTGGAAATAAAATCAGTGAGTTTGTTTGACTCATAAGTTTCAAAGCAAGGCCTGAGAGCCGGATCGCCTTGATGCTTTTCTGCTTTGGTTCCCCATTCGCTTCCATAATAGATGCAAGGTATACCAGGCATTCCAAACATTAATGCATAAATAAGTGGAAGATGGTTCTCGTTGTTCAAAATACTTGCTACTCTTGTTACATCGTGATTGTCTACAAATGACAGCAGATGTTTTCCTCTGTATAATGTCCAGTTTTCAGGGCCGAACTGCCTTAAGAGTGAATGATTAATCTCAAACATATTCATGCTGTTAAAACTTGAATATAAACCTTTGTAGCACTCGTAATTTGTGGCAGAGTGAAGCATCTCATCGTTCATTCTCTGATTGTAGTCACCGTGCAGCATTTCTCCTACAAGGAAAAAATCTTCTTTTAAAGAGTCACAGTGACGTCTAAGTCTCTTGAGAAATTCAAAATCAAGACAGTAGGCAACATCCAAACGAATTCCATCTATATCAAATACTTCTATCCAATATTTGACAGCGTCAAGAAGATAATTAACTACTTCTTCATTATAAAGATTGAGTTTTACTAAATCATAGTTGCCTTCCCAACCCTCGTACCAAAGTCCGTCATTGTAATTTGAGTTTCCGTTAAAGTCTATATTGAACCAGTATCTGTAAGGCGAATTTTCACGGTTCTTTAAGACGTCAAGGAAAGGACCGAATCCACGTCCACAGTGATTGAAAACTCCATCCAGAACAACTTTAATTCCGTTTGAATGAAGGTTATCGCAAACTGCTTTAAAATCTTCGTTAGTACCAAGCCTTTTATCTATTAATTTGTAATCTCTTGTATTGTATCCGTGAGTGTCAGATTCGAAAACCGGCGAAAAGTAAATTGCGTTAGCACCTACTTTTTTTATATGCTCAACCCAGTCATTTACTTTTAATATTCTGTGGTTGAGTTGTCCGTCATTTTCAAATGGTGCACCGCAAAAACCTAAAGGATATATCTGATAAAAAACTGATTCATATGCCCACATATTAAGTCTCCTTTTATTAGATTGCTGTATTAGATTATTTGAGAATTAAAGTGAATCTGCAGAAATCTCTTTGCCGTCTCTCCAAATTCTTTCAAGGTCGTAGAATAATCTGTCATCCTGATTGAATACGTGTATAATTACGTCGCTGTAATCCATAAGTACCCAGTTGGCATTTCTGTAACCTTCAATATGGTTTGCGTGAACACCAGCCTTGCTTAATTCTTCGTCAACAGAATCAACCATTGCCTGAACCTGATTTTCATTGTTACCGCCGGCAATAATAAAATAATCTGCAATAACAGATATTTCAGTAATATCAATAATAGAAATATCAATACCTTTTTTTTCGTCTAAGGCATTGAAAGCAATTTTTGCTATTTCCTTTGAATTCATAACTAGCTCCTTGTTTCAACGATTTTTTTATAATATAAATATGTTTCTCTTGTATTTGAGTCAATCTGATTCTTGTTTTCTGTATTTGACTCGAGATATTCAAGAGTATCTTCAGAAATTCTGTAGATAGTATAATCTAAATCGGTAAAAGCAGATTCTCTGAGCATAGAAAGATATGGCTGCTTAGTTCTTAATGGCTCAATGTAATCAGCTACAAAAATAATCTTTTCAAGAAGTGTCATATTAGGTCTTCCTGTTGTGTGATAAATAATTGCGTTGATTATCTCTTCGTCAATGATATGGTATTTTGTCTGCGCAAGAAATCCGCCAAGTTTAGCATGGATTAGTGCAGGATTGTTAAGTTCTGAATCAGAAAGTTCAATATTGTTTTCTTTGCACATTTCAATGCTTTTTTCATCATCGATACATTTGGCACAATCATGAAGCAGGCCTGCTAAATAGGCTTTGTTTGGATTTTCGCCAAAAGTATCAGCCAATTCTTTTGCAGTGTTTGCAACGCTTAATGTATGTTCATATCGTGATGGATTGAGACTTTTTTGCAAATCATCAAGAATCTGAGCGTTTGTAAATCTGCTTGAACCAACATATGTTTTATAGAGATTGTTCGAAATAATGTAGTCAGCAACTTTGTCAGGTACAAAATCATTTAACTCTATACTGTAGGCACTCTGGCGAATCATTGTAGATGAAATGTTGCTGGCTCTTAAATATATTTCATGAATCTCACAGTTATATTTTCTTCTTAACAATTCAATTTGCTCTTTGAGATTGTTTGATGTATTGTCTTCTCTGCAGGCTACAAGTACTGTGGCCTTTGACAGTATAACTTCTGGTTTGTACCATGAGTCAAACGAATAAAGAGAGTCGCTTCCCAGTATAAAAAATAACTCTTCCTCTGGATGAGATTCTTTGTATAATGTAAGTGTATCTGCAGAGTATACCTTTCCCTCTCTCGATAATTCAAAATCGGAAAATTCTAATTTAGGATTATCCTCAGTGGCGAGTTTTATCATATTTACTCTGTGAGTAATATCTGTAATCTCTTTTTCGTTTTTATGAGGGGGATTTGGTGATGGCATAAAGAGAACTTTATCAAGTCCAAATTCCTCATATGCTTTAATTGCAATATTTACATGAGCTCTGTGAATGGGGTCGAATGTTCCCCCGAGTATCCCTGTTCTCATAGTTACCTCCGTTGTGTATCAAAATCAGGTTAATACTAAATAATTAAGGAAGAATGATTTTTCTCTTTGATTCATCCTTTGCAGGTTTGTAGAGTACAATTTTTCTTCCTACAACGTGTACTACTTCCGAATGAGTTCTGTCAGCAATTGTCTCAGCAACATCTCTGCAATCGTCGAAACAATTCTTGAGAACGTTGATTTTAATTAATTCTCTGGCTTCTAAAGCTTCAGCAATGGCAGCTGTAATTTCCGGAGTGACAGAGGATTTGCCAATCTGGAAAATTGGATCTACAGTTGCTGCTATTTTTCTTAAATAAGCTCTCTGTTTACTATTCATATTATAATCTCCAATATATTTATTTATAATAATCAAACATGTGTCCGTATATTTTTACGGTGTCGCCATCTTCGATACCTAAATCTTCTAATTCCTTCAAGATACCATTGTCTTTCATAAAATTCTGGAAGAACATAAAGCCTTTCTCAGATTCGAGATTCGTGTATCCAAGCATTTTTTCGATTCGTGGACCTTCAATTGAGTAGATTCCATCCTCTACCTTTTCAACTGTATACGGTTCCTGTGAATTATCAATGAACTCTGTCGGATCATATTCAGACTCAAAAACTGTTGGAGCATCATCGAACTTGTCCAACATATCTCTTACATAATAGAGAAGTTCTTTGAGACCTTTTCCGCTTACTGCAGAAATAGGGAATACTTTCATTCCTTCTGGTTCGAATTCTTTTCTCATCTCATCTATGATTTCTGAATTTCCATCATAAAATGCGTCGATTTTGTTTGCCGCAATAACCTGAGGTCTGTTTAATAAATCAGGATTAAAGGCTTCTAATTCCTTATTGATAGCTTTAATATCAGCGATAGGATCTCTTCCTTCAACTGAAGCGGCATCTACCATGTGTATAATTACTTTTGTTCGCTCTATATGTTTTAAAAATTCGTGACCGAGGCCAACACCTTCTGAGGCACCTTCAATAAGCCCCGGAATATCAGCTATTACAAAGCCTTTTCCACCGTCTAAATCAACAACTCCTAAGTTAGGATTAAGAGTTGTGAAATGGTAATTTGCAATCTTAGGCTGCGCATTTGTAACTCTGGAAAGGAATGTTGATTTACCAACATTAGGGAAACCTACAAGTCCTACGTCAGCAATAACTTTAAGCTCGAGATAAACCTCAAGTTCGAGGCTCTTTTGTCCCGGCTGTGCATATTTTGGAGCCTGCATTGTGGATGTGGCATAATGCTGATTGCCCTTACCTCCAAGACCTCCTTTTAATACAACAACTCTGGTGTTATCTCCGCTCATATCAGCGATGACTTTTCTGGTTTCAACTTCACGAATAACCGTTCCCTCAGGAACTTTAATAATAAGATCTTCTCCGTTGGCACCATGTTTGTTTTTCTTTCCACCTTCTTCTCCGGGTCTTGCCTTGTACTGTCTTTTATGTCTGAATTCGTAGAGAGTGTTCAAACCTTTATCTACTTCAAATATAATATCGCCGCCTTTTCCGCCGTCACCGCCGTCAGGACCGCCGTTTGGTACGTATTTTTCTCTTCTGAAGGAAACGTGGCCATCGCCGCCTTTTCCTGATTTTATAAAGATTTTAGCGCTATCTGCAAACATGATATACCTCCTTTAAAATCTTATAAAGAAAAGGCTTCAAACCAAACATGATTTGAAGCCTGATTAATTCCTACTATTCAGCTACTGGATAAACAGAAACCTGTTTTCTAGTTTTATCCTTTTTCTCAAATCTAACGATACCATCTGCAGTTGCAAATAATGTATCATCACCACCACGGCCTACATTAACGCCAGGGTGAATTTTTGTACCACGCTGTCTGTAAAGAATGTTTCCAGCCTTAACAAACTGTCCGTCTGCTCTCTTGGCACCAAGTCTCTTTGACTCAGAATCTCTACCGTTCTTTGTAGAACCAACTCCCTTTTTGTGGGCGAAAAACTGAAGGTTCAATTTTAACATAGCTATACCTCCTTATAGTCTAATGAAATATAATCATCGTATTCTTCTTTAATCAGTTCAAGTCCAATAATTAATGACTTGAATAATAGCTGGGATTCATCGCTTGGGACACCCTCGATAATAATATCGATAACAGCATCTCCATCTTCAGTGGCTGATACACTGTACTTGTCATCGGTCAATTGATCCAATGAATTTTCGAATGTAGTAACCAAAACAGAAATCCCTGCACAAACAATATCTTCACCTGCTTCAGCGTATCCTGAATGACCGGATACATTGATGTGAAAATATCTGTTATCAGTGCTATAAATATTAACTTTCGTCATCTAAGCACCATCCAAATTAAGCGTTAATCTTTTCGATCTTAAGCTCTGTATACTGCTGTCTGTGACCATTTTTCTTATGGTAACCTGATTTTCTCTTATATTTGTATACGATAACTTTTTTAGCTTTTCCATCACCAACAACTGTTGCTTCTACTGAAGCTCCAGCAACTGTAGGCTCGCCAACTTTAACGTCATCTCCACTTACGAGAAGAACCTGGTCAAAAGTATATTTTGCTCCAGCGTCAACACCGAGTTTTTCAACTCTGATTGTATCACCTTCAGAAACTTTATACTGTTTTCCACCTGTTGCTATAACTGCGTACATACGGCACCTCCTATTACCCATTACTCGCCAGCTTCGGTGATTGATATAATCAATACTTTGAAACCTCACTGTGCGGCATACTCAACTATATTAGCACATTGTTATATTATTGTCAATCGCATAGTTTTATTAATTCGTTATATTTTTCGATAATTTTATTGATATATGGAGTGTAGTCCACTTCTTCTTTAACTCTTAATAATTCGGTGATTTCAACTGTTGGTTCATATAATGGAGTCAGAGACAAATTTCCCAACGTGCCTTTGAGAGCATGTGCCGCTTGAAATGCAGTGTCTAAATCATTATTATCGAGTGCATTTTTTAATTTTTTTATATTATCATCCGTTGTAATAGTCTGAACCAGTTTTAAGTATAACGAAGTGTTTCCGTAACATCTGTTCAAGGCTTCCTCTGTATTGGCGCCGTACTTAACTAACTTATCAATTGTAATCATAATATACCTCCATTTTATAGCATTGCTTCAATAAAGGGTGCGAATTCTTCAGGAGGCACAGGTTTTGAAAAATAGTATCCTTGAATTATATCACAACCACGGTCCTTAAGAATTGTAAATTGTTCTTTTGTTTCCACACCCTCGGCAACGACCGGAACATGAAGGAACTTTGCAATATCCAGAACTAGTTCAAGCATTTTTAAACTCTTGGCGTCATTCATCATGTTACGAATGAATATCATATCGATTTTCAATATGTCTATTGGAAGAGATGTGAGCATATTGAGGGATGAATAACCTGAGCCGAAATCATCCATTTCTATTTTGAATCCATCGTTTCTGAGTTTGTTAACTACATTTACAAGTATTGCTGCATTTTCTGCATATGCAGATTCGGTTATTTCGAGCATTAAGTCCGAAGCGGAAAGTTCATTCTCAAGAAGTATCTGATTAAGTCTTTTTTCAAGAGTTGAATCGTATATATCAACTCTTGATACATTTACTGAAATAGGAATAGTTATATTGTACTTTTCTTTCCAATATTTAATTTGTTTTGCAGCTTGCTCCCATACGTATTGGTCTAATTTTTGTATAAGCCCGTTACTTTCAAATAAAGGAATGAATTTACCGGGACTTATCATACCAAACTCCGGATGGTTCCAACGAATTAAAGCTTCAGCGCTTTTTAGTATCGGCACATCCGACAGTATACCATATTTAGGTTGATAATATACTATCAAATCATTATTTAATATTGCGTCATCTAAATCATCTATCAGTCTGGCATTAAAAATAGAAGCTTCTTTAAGTTCGTTGTTAAAGTATGAAATATGTTTGGTATAATCATTTTTTATTGAGTCACATGCGGATTTTGCTCTGTCAAAAAATAACTCAATTTCTTCATCGGGAGTTATATTACTGCATACTCCTATTCTGAGTGTGATTTTGTGATGATTGTCACAACATTCAAAAGAAGCTTGGAGTTCTTTTAACATATCTGAGTAATCTTTTTGATGTTTGCAGTAATAATAAAAGTTGTCTGATTCTATTCTACAGCCGATTCCTAAAGAGTTATTAGCTATTGCTAACAATTTTTCGCCTAGATTCTTTAAAGCCAGATCGCCTTTTTCTCTCCCGTATAACTCGTTAATTAAGTGGAAATGATCAATGTTTATGAATACGGCATCCATAGGTTCAGATGATGTTAAAGTGTTGATTTGTCTAATGTATTCAAAGAAAAAATCTTTTGTATAAAGGCCGGTTAAAGAATCTTTTTCTACAATATTAATTAGATTTTTGCCTTCAAAAAATTCAATGATTCTATCACAACGAGCAATAATTACTTCCGGCAAATCAAATGGTTTTGTGATAAAGTCTATGGAACCAAGCTTGATACACTTTGTTTCAGCACTTTTATCTGCAGTCATAACTATAACAGGAATTGATTTTACCAGTCCTGATTCATTCATGATTTCGAGTAGTTCAAAACCATCCATAACGGGCATAAATAAATCTAAAAGAATTAATGAAAATTTGTTTTTTTTGTTATCCAAAAGTTCTAAAGCTTCGTTTCCGTTGGAGGCATATGTGATTTCATATTTTGATTGCAGAAAATTACCGATAATTTCACGGTTAATAATTTCATCATCCACAATGAGTATATTTTTTTTGTATTTTGGCTTGATTTTAAAGTATTCCATATTAACCTCCTATTGTAGTTTAAATACAATTTTTTCCAATGTGATTTTTAGCTGTTTAATATCAATAGGTTTTGACAGGTGGGCATTCATTCCGGAATCAATTGACCGTTTAATATCTTCAGACATTGAGTTTGCACTCATAGCAATTATGGGTATATTGGCCAATTGTTTATTGTTTAGTGACCTAATTGCTTTGGTAGCTTCGTATCCATCCATAATAGGCATTTGAATATCCATTAAAATGATATCGTAATATCCCGGTGAAGATTCGGCTACTTTTTTCAATGCAATTTTTCCGTCTTCTGCAAATTCTACAAGGTAACCCTCTTTAGTAAGTATTTCGTTGGCAATCTCTTGATTGATTATATTATCTTCGACAAGTAATACTCTTTTTTTAGTGATTTCTTTATCGCTGTTTAGATTGACTGTATTAATAAGGATAGGCTTTTCTATTATTGGAAATGAAATCTTTATGTAGAATTCAGTGCCTTCCCCTTGCTTTGATTTAAGATCAATAGTTCCGTTCATTAATTCAACAATATTTTTTACAATGCTGAGTCCAAGTCCGGTTCCCTGTATTTTACTGACAGTTGATGAACGTTCACGCTCAAAGACTCCAAATACATTTTCTTTGAACTCCTCGCTCATTCCGATGCCGTTGTCGACTACACTTATTGAGTAATATACAGTGTTTTTTATTGTGCCTAATTCTTTGAGAGAAACTTTAACAAATCCTCCTTCTGCTGTGAATTTAAGAGAATTACTTATTAGATTTTGGACTACACGTAGAAGTCTGTTTTTATCACACATTATCCATTCGTTATTTACAGTTGAATAGTCAATGCTAAAATTTATATTTTTATCTTTCATTTGCTCGACGAATATGTCATATATTTCATTAAACAAATCTATGATGTTGGTTTCTTCAGGCATTAAAATCAGTTTGTGGCTTTCAATCTGACTCATATCAAGAATATCGTTGATTAATGAAAGCATATGTTTTCCCGCAATATCTATTTTTTCAAGATACTTATTTTTTTCTTCGATGCTCAAATTTGATTGTTTGGCTAAATTGGAAAAACCAAGTATGGCATTCATCGGAGTTCTGATATCATGAGACATACTAAAGAGAAACTCGCTTTTGGCTTTGTTTTCTTCTTCAGCTCTTATTTTTTCAGTTTCCAACTTTTTTTGTTGGTTTTGCATCAAAATATGTATGTTTAGCCATATTCCAAAAAGTATTGCAAAAACAGCAAATATATTTAAATTGTCAAATCGCAGTTCAGTAATCTTAGCGGATATAAATTGTTGTATACTTGAAATATCGGCATTTTTGTTTGAGAGAATATACTCTGTAACTTGATTTAAAACTTTGTTGGTTCTGTTCATTGTGGTTTCACTTAACCAGACCAGAGAAGTGAAAAAAACAAGAATTAATAATACAATCCAGACAATAGTTGATTTTCCGAAATTCTTAGTTGTATCTTTTTTTAGAATACGGAAGAAAAAGGAAAAACCTAAAATCGACCAAACCGCAAATAAAAAATAAGTCTCAGGTTCAAGAGCAGATTTAGTAACCAAATTTGAAAACAGAAGATATATTGCCAGCAATATAGTAATTGTAATTCCAATTATGCCTAAGGATTTATATTTTACATCCTTATTTATTCTGGCCTTCCTTAAAGTGGCACCTGATACCATCCCGTAAATAATAGTTCCGCTAATTGTAGTTAAATCAACTATCCATCCAAGAGCAGATCGACCTAAAAATGGAATCAGGGATGAAATAATGCCGACTAGTAAAATTGAATTAACAGGAAGTCTTTTTTTGTTAAGTCTGTAATATTTTGGATGAAGAATTTTATCATAGGCCATGGAATATAGAAGTCTGCTGAGAGTAATTACATTAGCAAAAAGACTTGTAATAATGAGACAAGATATATCAATAATAATTAAAAGCAATCCGAAATTACCTAAATAATATCGTGAAGCATAAAAAGCAGGTAGTGCTTCTATCCCTGATAGGTTGTGAGTATCTGAAATATACTCATACCAATTGCTGTAGCGGGAGGGATAAGCGCTAATAGATAAAAATATTGTTAATACATATACAAGTAATGATGTCAACAAAGATAAAATCATTATAGTTTTAGTCTTTTTATTGTCAAAAGTAAATTCCTTAGATGAATGTGAGATGTTTTCAAATCCAATATATGCCCAAGGTGTTATTACTGCAATTTTAAGAATTTGATGAAATTTATTATGATTTTCCAAAAATAATGGCTCTATGGATGAGAATTGGGGTTCTCTGTTTACGAAGCAGAGAAAAAAACAAATAGCTACAGACACAATTATCCCTAAACACATAATTATCAGAGAATTTATTAATGCTTTTTTGGCACATATACAGATTACTACAATTAGTTGAAGAAGCAATAATGTAAATATAATTTCAACGGCATAGACTTCGTAACCAAATATATTATAGTGAAATCCAAAATGGAAAATGTTGTTGAAGAAGAAATTTAAAAGATATGGTATAGATTCAAGATTGGCCCAAAACATTCCTAAGTAGGTAAGCATAATGAACCATGCAATAAGAAATCCGTGATCGTAGTCAAAATATTCTTTTATGTAAGAATATGAACCGCCGGATTCTTTACTGTCCTTCATGAGATAATAGTAATTAAAACTTATTATAAGCATAACAAAAAAACCGATAATCAATCCGATGATACTGCCAACGGGTCCGGCTACAGAAAGATAGTTATTGATGAGAACTACGACAAGTCCCCATCCTATTGTAGCTCCAACAGAAAGAGCCCACGCTCCAATAGGAGAAATGTAAGGTAGCAATTGCCTATTTTTCATAGTCTTGTCCTCCACTGTTTTCAAGGTAGAGAATCATAAATCTCTCATACAAGTATTAAGTTATTAAATCCGAACAAATATACATTAATATTTTACCATATATATTGAAATAATGACATATTATATGAAGATATTTTACTATAAAAAATATCTCCCATACTGTAAAAGATTACTATGGGAGATAAGAAATAAAAAACTAATTTATATTTATTTATGGATAAATAATTTTTTTATTTATTGATTTTTAAAATTAAGTTCAGGAGCTTTCATATATACTTTTGTTCCTGCATCAACTGATTCTGTAATGAAAGTGTTACCGCCGATAACTGTATCTTTACCGATAATCGTATTGCCGCCAAGTATTGTAGCACCGGCATAAATAGTAACGTTATCTTCGATAGTAGGATGTCTCTTGATTCCACGAAGTGACTGTCCTCCTCTTGTTGATATACCACCAAGTGTAACCCCCTGATATATCTTTACATTTTTTCCGATTACTGTAGTCTCACCGATAACAATACCTGTACCGTGGTCTATAAAGAAATACTCTCCAATTGTAGCACCTGCATTGATGTCTATACCTGTTCTGCTGTGAGCGTATTCTGTCATTATTCGAGGAATGAAAGGTACATTCATAAGATAAAGCTCGTGAGCAATTCTGTAAACAAATATGGCCAATAATCCAGGATATGAGAATATAATTTCTTCTTTGTTATTGGCAGCAGGGTCTCCGTTGAAAAGAGCCTCCACGTCAGTGAGAAGTATTTTTTGTATGTCTGAAATTTTAGAGAAGAAAGTCTCACATACATTGTCAGTAAGTTCTTCAATTTCTTTATCTGACAAAGAACAATTGTTGTATCTGAATGCAAGCTGTACCTGTGCGCTTAAGTGTTCATATACTTTTGTCAGATAATGACCGATAAAATAATCCGGAGATGAAGTTGCAATGTTTTCATATCCAAAGTAACCCGGAAACATCACTCTTCTAAGATCTTTGATAATATTGATAATCTCTCCTCTGTTTGGAAGTCTGCTGGAACAATCTCCTGCATATATATCATTGTTTTCATAATTTGAGGCAATGTCTTTTACTGCCTCTGAAATAATGGATTTAATTTCTTTTGACATAACAATATGTGGTAGTTTCACTACACTCTCCTATCATATTTATAAAATGCATTATATCATTATTGTATTAGGCTAACAAGAAAAAAGTTACGCAAGTCTGATAAGAATTTTATATCATAAAATGCATAACTTTTTATATTTAATATTGGAAAGTTTTATATTCAACCAATCTCTTTCCTTCATAACGGACCTTTAAAGTGAAAAAAGTGTCATCGTTAATCAACTTAGTCAAAAATAATCTGTCACCTTCCCAGGTTTTTAAATCAAGTACTTTGTCTTTATCTATCCAATGAAGATCTCCTTCTTCACACTCCTGCAACTCGCCGGTAAATTCATCAGCTGTGTACAAATACATATATTCGGTTTCATATTCATCGGAGAGAAAAGTAATAACTGATCGAAGTTTAAAGCTTGTGAGAGTAAGTCCGGTTTCCTCTTTTACTTCTCTGAGTAGACATTCTTCGGGAGTTTCGTCCTTTCCAAATTTACCGCCCACACCGATCCAATGACCTTCGTTGATATCATTTTTCTTTTTAGTTCGATGTAACATTAAATATTTATTATTTTTTTCTATATAACAAAGTGTTGTGTTGAACATAAAACCTCCGAAATAATATTTTTGTATTTAGTGCTTTTAAAGTATGAAAGAAGTCGGAGTTCTTTCTGTATTTAATTATGAATTTAAACAAGCTTCTTTCATTGATTTTACATAATCGCCAACATATGGTACACAGTCTTTTCCGTATTGTGCAACAATCTTAACGATGGCACTTCCAACAATTGCACCGTCGGCATATTTGCATACATTTTGAGCCTGCTCAGGTTTTGAAATACCAAAACCGATAGCACATGGAATATCAGTATTTTCTTTTACTAATTGTACCATTGCTCCAAGATCGGTTGTGATGTTTTCTCTTACGCCTGTAACTCCCAAAGACGATACACAGTATACAAAACCTTCGGCTTCTCTTGCTATTTCTTTAATTCTATCCTTTGAAGTAGGTGCAATAAGAGATACCAGTTCGATTCCGGCTTTTGTACATTCAGGCTGGAGTTCGTTCTTTTCTTCGAAAGGACAATCAGGAACAATGATTCCGCAAATTCCGCATTCGTTACATCTCTCCATAAATTTTTCTTTTCCGTATACGTAAATAACATTGATATATGTCATAAATACGAGAGGAATTTTCACCTGATCTTTAATTTCTTTCAACGTGTCAAAAAGTTTATCTGTTGTGCATCCTGCATTTAATGCTCTAAGGTCAGCTTCCTGGATTACAGGGCCTTCAGCTACAGGATCAGAAAACGGAATCCCCACTTCAATAAGGTCTGCACCTTTATCCTGCATTTCAAGAATTAATTTCTTTGTTGTTTCAAGATCAGGATCTCCTCCTGTGACAAATGCTATAAAAGCTTTATTTTTAAATGCGTCTTTTATTCTACTCATAAATCTGTACTCCTCTATATCTTGCAATTGCAGCAACGTCTTTATCACCACGTCCTGAAATATTAACTACTACTATTTTGTTTTTATCAAGTGTTTTTGCATATTTCATTGCATAGGCAACAGCATGAGAACTCTCAATAGCAGGGATAATACCTTCTGTTCTTGAAAGGTACTCAAATGCTTCTACTGCTTCTACGTCTGTGATTGGTACATAACGAGCTCTTTTTGCATCGTTAAGCATAGCATGTTCAGGTCCGATTCCGGGATAATCAAGTCCTGCAGAAATTGAATAAACAGGAGCAATCTGACCAAATTCATCCTGACAGAAAATTGACTTCATTCCGTGGAAGATACCTTCTGTTCCGTTTGCAATTGTAGCAGCATTTTTAGGATTGTCTACACCAAGACCTGCCGCTTCACATCCGATAAGTTCAACGCCTTCGTCTTCAATAAAATTGTAGAATGCACCAATGGCATTTGAACCACCTCCAACACAGGCAATAACTGCATCAGGAAGTCTTCCTTCAGCCTCAAGAATCTGTTCTTTGATTTCTTTACTGATTACAGCCTGGAAATCACGAACGATTGTAGGAAATGGATGAGGCCCCATTACAGAACCGAGAACGTAGTGAGTATCTGCAATTCTGTTTGTCCATTCTCTCATTGTTTCATTTACCGCGTCTTTGAGTGTCATTGTTCCGCTTGTTACAGCGTGAACTTTTGCACCTAAAAGTTCCATTCTAAATACGTTTAAAGCCTGACGGTCACAGTCTTCCTTGCCCATGAATATTTCACATTCCATATCCATAAGTGCAGCAGCTGTAGCTGTGGCAACACCGTGCTGACCGGCACCAGTCTCAGCTATAACTCTTGTTTTGCCCATTTTCTTTGCAAGCAAAACCTGACCTAAAACATTATTTATTTTGTGAGAACCTGTATGGTTTAAATCTTCTCTCTTAAGATAGATTTTTGCACCACCTAAGTCCTTTGTCATTTTTTCAGCATAGTATAATAAAGATGGTCTTCCTGCGTAATTGTTTAATAAGTCATTAAGTTCTGCTACAAACTCAGGATCGTCTTTATATTTATTGTATGCCGCCTCTAATTCGTGGACTGCATTCATTAATGTTTCCGGAATATATTGTCCTCCGTAATTTCCAAATCTTCCTTTGCTCATGGATAGCCTCCTAATTAGTAGTTATTTCTTATAAGATTGATGATATTTTTAATCTTTGTCTCATCCTTAAAGCCGTTAGTCTCAACACCGCTGCTTATGTCTACGCAATAGGGTGAGCATTTTTGCAGAGTATCTAAAATGTTTGACTCATTTAGACCACCTGCTAAAAAGTAATAATCTAGTTTTTGATTGATAAGATTTGTATCAAAAGTTTTTCCTGTACCACCATACTCTGTTTTGTCGTAAGAATCAAGTAGGTAATATTCTGGATTTATGGAAAGAGCGTTTTGAATGGATGTCTCATCCTTCATACGCACTGCTTTGATTATTGGTTTGTCGGTTAGTGTTCGAAGCGTATCAATATAATTTTGATCTTCATCTCCGTGCAGCTGAATCAAATCGATTATAGAATTATCAGCCAATTTTTTTATGTGGTTTACATCGTCATTTACGAATACACCGACAGATAAGATGTTAGAATCTAACAATTGCTTCATTTCTTTTGCAAGTTCGTCAGAAACAAATCGTTTTGTACCTGCAAATACAAACCCCACATAATCGGGCTTATATTTGTTTACAATCTCAACATCTTCAGTACTTTTTAAACCGCAAATTTTTATTTTAACCATTTAATTATCCTCTTAGGTAATCTAGCATTTCTTTTTTGTTTTTAGCTCTCATGAAGGTTTCACCTATTAATACGGCATTTACATTTGCAGCTTTTAACTGCCTTATGTCCTCATTTGTTTTAATACCACTTTCAGCAACAAAGAGAATATTTTCAGGAACAAGTTTTCTTAATCGAATACTGTTATTAATATCTACTGTAAATGTTTTTAAGTCTCGATTATTAACACCAATAATTCTGGCTCCGGCTTTTATTGCACTTTCAATTTCTGCTTTATCATGAGCTTCAACTAAGGCCGACATTCCAAGTGAGTCGCATATATTAATATATTTTTTCAGTGTTGCTGTATCTAATAATGAGCAGATGAGAAGCACACAGGATGCACCGTGAAGTTTTGCATCATATATCATATATTCATCTATGACAAAATCTTTTCTGATAAGTGGTATACTAACGTTTTCACTTATTTCTTTCAGGTACTTCTTATCGCCTTTAAAATATTCAGGTTCTGTTAAAACTGAAATGCATGTGGCACCTGCCGCTTCATATTCCTTTGCAATGTCCACATACGGAAAATCTTCTGCAATTATGCCTTTTGATGGTGAGGCTTTTTTGACTTCACATATAAAGCTGATATCATTTTCTTTAAGGGCATTTTCAAATTCAAAATTACCCTTAGGCAATGACATTGCAGCCTGAATCAGATTCTCAGGTGTAGTTTCTAGTTTTTCTTTTTCTACTCTATTTCTTGTGGAATTTGCCAGTTTATTTAACATGTTAATCTCCTAAATATCAATTCTCATTTTTTACTGTTATGCACATGTTACGGTGGTAAAACTATTTGACATTTCTATGAATTCGTTAAGTTTCTTTAAAGCCTTTCCGCTGTCTATAGTTCTCTTTGCAACATCTATTGCTTCTCTGTAACTTAAGTCGTCGTTGTATACGTAGATACATGCTGCAGCATTTAAGATAACAGCATCTCTCTTTGGACCTTTATCTGCACCAGAGAGAATGTTTCTTGTAATCTTTGCGTTTTCAACTGCATCTCCACCAACTAAATCTTCTTTTGTACATAACTTAAATCCATATTCTTCAGGATTTATTTCGTATTTTGTAATTTTGCCGTCTCTGATTTCAGCTACTGTTGTTTTAGCACTTAATGTTATTTCGTCCATTACATCCTGTCCATATACAACCATACCTTTCTTAACACCAAGATTGATAAGTACATTTGCAAGTGGCTCAACAAGTGATTCATCGTATACACCGAGGATTTCCATATTTGCTCCGGCAGGATTTGTAAGAGGTCCTAAGATGTTAAAGATAGTTCTGGTTCCAAGAGATTTTCTTACAGGTCCTACATACTTCATTGATGTGTGATATTTCTGCGCAAAGAGGAAACAAATGTTAATCTTTTCAAGTAATTCTTTGCTCTGTGAAGGTTCTATATTGATGTTTACACCAAGTTTTTCAAGTACATCCGCAGCACCTGATTTACTTGATACAGAACGGTTTCCGTGTTTTGCCAGTTTAACTCCTGAAGCTGCGGCAACAATTGCAGAGGTAGATGAAATATTGAATGAGTATGACTGATCTCCGCCTGTACCTACGATTTCAAGTACGTCCATATTGTGATCAAGTTTTACTCCGTTATTTCTCATTCCCATTGCTGAACCTGAAATCTCATCAATTGTTTCACCTTTCATTCGAAGTGCAACAAGGTAAGCACTAATGAGTTCGTTTGGAGTTTCTCCACTCATAATTTCGTTCATTACTTCATATACTTCGTTGTATGTTAAATCAGTTCCTTTAATTAATTTTTCAATTGCTTCTCTAATCATATTTTTTTCCTCCTAGATTATATAATTTTTGTTTTCATATTTTTCACTGTTTCATATTTTTCATTGTTAATTATTTTTTCCTAGTTTTTAATCTTTAAAAAGTTACCAACAATTATTTTTCCGTCCGGTGTCAGAACTGACTCAGGGTGAAACTGCAATCCATATATTTCATAGTCCTTATGTTTTACAGCCATTATTTCTCCGTCCTTTACATCTCTTGAGATGATTTCCATACAATCAGGGATTGTGGCATCTATGGCAGCGAGTGAATGATATCTTGCACCTTTGATTATATTTGGAAGTCCTGCAAATATCTTTGAGTTGTTATCAACTTCCATATCACTTTGTTTTCCATGCATCAGTTCTTTTGCGTAAGAAACTGTTGCTCCGAATACTTCGCATATACTTTGGTGTCCAAGACAAACACCGAGAATTGGAAACTCTGCTTTTAATTCTCTTACCACCTCTTCACAGATTCCTGCATCTGAAGGTTTGCCGGGACCGGGTGAAAGAATAATGCTGTCGGGTTTCAAATCTCTAATCTCATTGATTGTGATTTCGTCGTTTCTTACTACTTTTACATTTCCGTCAGATAATTCGCCGACTAACTGAACTAAGTTGTAAGAGAAACTGTCGTAATTATCAATTAATAAAACCATCAGTTGTTCACCTCGCTTCCCTTTTTGATTGCATCTATTACAGCACCTGCTTTGTGTGCACATTCCATATATTCATTTTCAGGAATACTGTCAGCAACGATTCCTGCACCGGCCTGAACAGTAACTTTGTTGTCTTTTTTTACTGCTGTTCTTATAGCAATACATACATCTAAATTTCCTGATAAATCGATGTATCCGATTGCTCCGCCGTAAATTCCTCTAGGTTCTTTTTCCAATTCATCGATTATCTCACAGGCTCTGAATTTTGGAGCGCCTGATAATGTACCTGCAGGAAGTAATGCTGATATAGCATCACATGCGTCAAATTCATCTCTGATATCACCGCAAACAGTTGAGGCGATGTGCATTACTCTTGAGAAACGGTGAATCTGCATATACTCTTCAACATATACACTTCCGTATTTTGCAATCTTTCCGATATCATTTCTTGCAAGATCAACTAACATATTGTGTTCGGCAAGCTCTTTCTCGTCAGCTAATAGTTCTTTCTCAAGTTCAACATCTTCTGTGTATGTGTTTCCTCGTGGTCTTGTTCCTGCAACAGGGAATGTAGTAAGCTTTCCGTCAACCATCTTCACCAGAGTTTCAGGGGATGCACCTGCTATCTGAATTTTGTCCATCTGCAGATAGTACATATAAGGTGACGGGTTTGTTGTTCTCAAAACTCTGTAAGGATTTATAAGACTGCTGTTGTATTCAGCTTCAAACTTTCTGGATATAACTCCCTGGAAAATGTCCCCTTCTTTGATGTAGTTTTTAGTTCTCTCAACCATATTGCAATATTCATCTTTTGAAACATTGCATATGAAGTTGACATTGCCCTGTGATGGAGTGTTTGCAGGTCTGAAATCATCCTGAATTAGAGAAATCATTTTCTCGATTTCAAGTAAGGCTGCGTTGTAGCCTTGTAATCCATCTTCTGCTTTCATATTTGCAATCACGATAATCTTTTGTTTTAAATGATCAAATGCATAAACTTTATCGAAAAGCATTAACTGAAAATCGTCAATGTCATTTTCTTTAATGGTGAGTTTCGGTTCTGCATAAGAAATCATCTCGTAACTGAAATATCCTACAAATCCTCCGGTAAAAGTAGGAAGTCCTTGAATCTTTGGTGATTTGTATTTATTTAAAAGATCTCTCAAAGCATCCATACCGTCTTTTTCAACTACATGTTCTACTTCTCCGCTTTTGATTTTTACCTTGTGGTTTTTGCAGGATACCATTAGTACCGGTGAATAACCTATAAATGAATATCTTGCCCATCTTTTTTCGCCTTCCACAGATTCAAGTAAAAAGAAATTTTTGTCAAATGCTTCCATCTTTCTGAGTAAAGTAATTGGTGTAATTACATCTGAGTAGATTTCCTTGCAAACAGGAATCATACTGTAGTCAGAAATGAAATCCTTGACTTGGTCAAATGATGTTGTGTTCATAATTACCTCCTTCTCATGAATAAGTGAAAGCTCTTGTGTAAAGTATTTTGGAAATAAATCACCGAAACCGTTACGCTTGTTTCGGAATTGTATCACGGTCGTCAAATGCATTAAAGCGAGCTTTCTGCATTTTCCTCGTCGTGGATAACAAAAAAAGCTTTTGTCCCTGTAAAGGGACAAAAGCTATAAAAATCTACTTCTGCGGTACCACCCAATTTAATGTGTATCACATTCACTCATTCACATACCAACATATGCTACCTTCTATAACGGTAAGGCTCCGTCAACGTCTACTTCCAAAACATACTTGGTTTCAAGTTGCCCTCTCAGGTCCATTCATCACCGATAGCTTGTTGATTCACACCACCCATCAACTCTCTGAAAAGCGTCCCTAGCGACTACTTACTCCCGATCAACGGTTTATCATATTAACAATATGCTAACACGCATATAAGTTAAAGTCAAGTTAAAATAATTAATTGTTTTTATTGGTTTGAATATGAAATAACATATAATTGCTTAATTATATAAAAATGTTTATTTTCTTTTTGTTTGATATTTGATAAATCACATTAAATATTATTGTTTATATATTCAATATAAGGTCTTGTTGAAACCATATCTTTATTTGATTTGTACCATTCATAGGATTCTTCCAGGGATTTTCTAAGATCCTTTGTATCAGGCATAAGTTCTTGCTGCTTTAAGATATCCAATACATACTCATATTTGGTAAATGGAAAATATGATCTGATAAAGTGTGAAGAATCTACATTCACAAATTCAGGTGTTTTACCAACTATTGAATAGCACATTTTTATCCAGTCAATAACGCTTATTGTCTCAGGATTTCCAACATTATAGATGAGCGGATAACTGTCTTTATCTAATGCTCCTTCTGATTTTTTTTCAAGAAGAATTTCTATAAATCTGCATAAGTCCTGTACATCGAAAAACTGCATCTTCATTTCTCCATCTTCCGGAAGATAAAAAGGTCTATCTGCAAGTGCACATTCAAATACAAAAGCTTCTCTGTAAATATTGTTTCCATATCCACATAAATACGGAGGTCTCAAAATAATTGCATCTTCTACTTTTGATAAAAGATATTTTTCGGCTGCAATTTTGTCAGTACCGTATGTTCCCCAAAATGAATTAGGACCGATTGTCTGTGATTCGCCTAATGGCATAGGATTAGTTTCAGGATATACCGCACTTGAACTAATCATAACATACTCTTTAAAACTACCTATGTGCTCAAGAAGTATTCTTATATCATCTTCGTTATAGGCGTTGACATCAAGTACAATATCAAATTCCAAATTATCAAGTTCGTCTGTAAGCGTATCGCGATCAGCTTTAATCCATGTGACATTTTTAAGCTGTGGAAATGTACCTCTGTTTAATACAGAAACATCATATCCGTTTTCAGAAAAATACTTTGCTACATTCATACTTACAAAAATAGTTCCACCGGTAACTAATACCTTTTTCATAATATACCTCCGATTAATATGATTTTGGATGAGAGACAATTCCCATTTCAAAATGTTTTTGCTACATCTTTATTATAAGCTGTTAATATTTTTAATACAACTCAACTTAAAGTAGAATATGGTAGATATTTTGCAAAATAAATAACCCTCTTTATCTGTAAAAAACTATGATAAAGAGGGCTACTATATAATTAATCTATTTAATTACTAATTGTTAACTGCTATTTGCAAATTATTTTGCAACAATGTTAACGATTCGACCAGGAACATAAATCTCTTTAATAATGTTTCCTGAAAGCTTATCTCCAAGAGCTTCTTTAGCAGTTGCGATTGCATCTTCTTTAGAAGCTGACTTGTCGATTGAGATAGTTGTCTTTGTCTTTCCGTTAATCTGAACAGCGATTTCGATTACTGATTCTACTGTCTTTGCTTCATCGTATGTTGGCCATGGCTCAAATGCGATTGTGTCGTTGTGGCCCATCTTCTCCCAAATTTCTTCACCTACGTGTGGGCAGATACATGAGAACATCTTGATTAATCCTTCAGCATATTCTCTTGGGCATTTGCCTTCTTTGTATACTTCGTTTACAAAGATCATCATCTGGCTGATAGCTGTGTTGTAGCCTAATGTCTCAAAGTCATTAGTTACTTTTTTAACTGTCTGATGATATACCTTTGTGAGGTTGTCGTTATTGTCATCAGTGATGTTTTCAGCATCTGTGAAGAAAGTCCAAACTCTGTTAATGAATCTCTTTGCTCCATGTACATTGTTTGAGTTCCATGGTTTAGAAACTTCAAGAGGTCCCATAAACATCTCGTAAAGTCTTAATGTGTCAGCACCGAAATCTCTGACAATATCACTAGGATCTACTACAAATTCAGGGAAACGTTTACCCATTTTGATTCCGTTTTCACCTAAAATCATTCCCTGGTGAACAAGTTTTTTGAATGGCTCTTTTACCGGAGAAAGTCCTTCGTCGTAAAGGAATCTGTTCCAGATTCTTGAGTAGATAAGGTGACCAACTGCATGCTCAGGACCACCTACATATAAATCTACAGGGAGCCAATGTTTAAGCAATTCCTGATTTGCAAATTCTTTGTCGTTATCAGGATCAATATATCTCATGTAGTACCATGACGATCCGGCAGAACCAGGCATTGTAGATGTTTCTCTAGTACCCTTTACACCGTTTGCATCATACTGTTTCCAGTCGGTAGCATTTTCAAGAGGAGCTTTACCGTTCTTGCCCTTGTAATCATCAAGTTCAGGAAGGATAAGTGGTAATTCCTCATCGGGAAGTACAAAAATCTCTCCATCTTCTTTGTATACACAAGGAACCGGTTCACCCCAGTATCTCTGACGTGCGAAAATCCATTCACGGAATTTGTAGTTTACTTTTTCTCTTGCTACGCCCATCTTAACGAGCTTATCTGTGATTGCAACTTTTGCTTCTTCAACAGTAAGTCCGGTGAATTCTTCAGAATTAACTAACTTACAGCCTTTTCCAAGATAATCCTGCTTCTCAAATGCACACTCAGATACGTCTCTTCCATCGATAACCTGAATCATATCAATGTTATGAACCTGTGCATATTCAAAGTCTCTCTGATCATGACTTGGAACAGCCATAACTGCACCGGTACCGTAGCTTGCAAGTACGAAGTCACCAATAAATAATGGAACTTCTTTTCCATTAACAGGGTTGATGGCATAAAGTCCTTCCAACTTGCAACCTGACTTTGTCTTGTTAAGATCAGTACGGTCAAGGTCACTCTTTTTCATTGTCTCATCAATATATGCCTGAACTTCTTCTTTGTTTTCGATTCTGTCCATAAGGCCTTTAACGATATCTCCATCCGGAGCAAGTACCATAAATGTGATACCGTAAATTGTCTCGATACATGTAGTAAAGATTGAGAATTTTCCTCCACCTACAATGTCAAAATCCACTTCAACACCTGTTGATTTACCAATCCAGTTTCTCTGGATTTCTTTTGTAGACTCAGGCCAGTCAATCTCATCGAGTCCTTCTAATAATTTTTCAGCAAAAGCAGCCTGATCGATAACCCACTGTTTCATGTTCTTTCTTACAACAGGGAATCCGCCACGCTCAGACTTTCCGTCAATAACTTCATCGTTTGAGAGAACTGTTCCCAATTCCTCACACCAGTTAACAGGCATGTCGATGTATTTAGCATATCCTTTGTTATATAACTGTTTGAAAATCCACTGTGTCCATTTATAGAACTTAGGATCAGATGTAGCTACTACTTTTGACCAGTCATAATCAAAACCTAATTCTTTTAATTGTTTTGAGAATGTCTTAATATTCTCCTGGGTAAATCCGTTTGGATGATTACCTGTATTTACAGCATACTGCTCTGCAGGAAGACCGAATGAGTCATATCCCATTGGGTGTAATACATTGTAACCCTGCATTCTCTTCATTCTTGACATAATATCTGTCGCTGTGTATCCTTCAGGATGTCCTGCATGAAGACCAACACCTGATGGATATGGGAACATATCAAGCGCGTAATATTTTGGCTTTGAAAAATCCCAAACATCTGTCTTAAATGTTTCATGTTCTTCCCAATATTTCTGCCATTTCTTTTCCACAACTTTGTGGTTGTATGCTTCTGCCATTTCTCCTCCTTGTATCTGCTGAAAACGCAGATTCTGTTAAATATATATTTACTGCATAAAAATAAAAATTGCAGTATAATGCACCATCCTTTCTATAATAAGAGAAAAGGATGGTGTTTGTCAATCAACTTTAGTATGTGAATTATACTCTAAAAAGTGTTATATTAGTCATTTGTCACATCGCCGCTTCCGTCTAAACTGATAGTTTCTCCAAGATAAGTCGGCTCAGGTTTAAATAGAAGCTTTATTACTTCTTTTCCTCTGGCGATAGATTCTCTGAATTTATAGTATGGCATTTTGTGATAGTTCCTCAAGTCTGCAGAAACTCCGTAAGCTTCCATTCCAAGCTCTCTTGCGGCATAAATTGCACGGTATAAATGATATTTTTGAGAAATGATTATTACTTTTTTTGCACCAAATATATGCTTCGCTCTGTACATAGAATCATATGTAGAAAAACCGGCATGATCCATAAATATATCCTCAGAAGGAATGTTGGCATTTTCGATTGCATAATCCTTCATTATACCTACTTCGTTGTAATCTGTTTTGCTGTGATCTCCTGACATAAGAAGCTTCGCACCCGTTTTGTTATAAGTTTCTATCCCGGTAAGAATTCTGTCCTCAAGCATCCATGAAGGTTTACCGTTTTTTACACCGGCGCCAAGAACGATTATACAATCATAATCATTGTCTTTTAATTCATCCACAGTAACGATGCTGCTTGAGGTTGATACTACTACTAATTGATTGCAACATAATATAAATGCCAAAATACCAATTGATAATGCAAATAATGCAAAAAATAATTTTAATCCTATCGCTATCACAATTTTTATTATTTCTCTTTTTCCTATGTTACTCAAAGATTAATCCTCCAATGTATATTTACTTTTTTATTTAATAATAAATCAGTAAAAGAACAATACTTTTTAATTAATCTTAGTATTTTATTAAGATTATAGAAGACTGTTTCTATATTGAGACGGTGTGAGACCTGTAATTGTTTTGAAGGTTCTCGTAAAATGCTTCTCGTGTTCGTAACCTACTTTTGACGAAATTTCTACAATCTTCATATCAGTTTCCTGAAGAAGCTTCTTTGCCTCACCGATTCTGATTTCTTTTAAGTAGTTAACAAAGTTTGTTCCTGTATATTTCTTAAAAGTAAACGAGAAAAGTGAGTAATTCATTGAAACATAGTTTGATACAACCGCCATATTTAAGTCACTGGCAAAATTATCTTTGATGTATTCAATGGCGTTTTGGATCTTAATGTAGTTTCTGCTATCGTCATCTTCCTCCTCAATCAGTTCGTCGAATCTTGAAATCCAGTTCTTTATAACTTCAAGATACTCTTCTATGGTCTGATATCTGTACATGGTAAGAAGATCCATAATATCTTCTTCATTTGTTTTGAGAGAAGATTTGTACATATTAATTGTTGTTGTAAGAATTATCTTTATCTGCTCTTCAAATTCTTCAACAGAATATTTTCTGGCTGTGACATTGTCAACGAATCTCTGAAGAAGTTCAATAGATTCTTCGATTTTGCCGGAACAAATCAGGTTTGCGGTCTGCATCATCTGTTTCACACTGTATTTGCCACTTGGATTAGTTCTGTAAAATTCATTGTCAATAATATGAATTCCTGTACCGAAAGCAATTTTTCTCATGGCGCCTGCTTCATAGTAAGCCTGACGTAAGTCTCTTAAATTATTGTAAATGTGACTTACACCGATACAGTAATTTTTGAGCTTGTCTATAAGATCAAATTTATGTTTGAAGTCAACAATAAAGAAGTTCATATAGTCAATACCGTTGAAGAAAAGATAATCATCACTCTCTTCTATTTCATTTCCTTCATAATTACATACGATTACAACATATTCTTCAAAAGGTATGATATCTTTAAGGGTATCTGAAATTTCTTCAATTTCTTCTGACTTAATATTGTTGTATAAAATCATATATAGTAATTTTTGATATATAGTTTGTTTTTTCCTCTGACGTTCTTCGTCTCTCTCAAAGATTTCTTTTTCGAATTTTTTTAGAACCTCTGATATTTTGTTTCTGTCTACAGGTTTTAAGAGATACTCTCTAACACCGTTCCTCATCATTTCAACAGCGTATTCAAAGTCGTCATATCCGCTTATTGTGGCAATGAGTGGAGGGTACTCGAGATTGAGAGCATTTATTTTAGAAACAAGTTCTGTTCCTTCCATCTTAGGCATCTTTATATCAGTAAAAACTACATCAATCTGTGTATCCGCAATTATTTCAAGCGCAGTTTGTCCGTTATTGCATTCTATTACCTCGTTGATAGGAACTCCGGAACGCAATACCATTGTCTTTATTCCCTGTCTTATTAATTTCTCATCTTCACAAATTAAAACTCTATTCATTGTTGTCTCCCTCATTTTCAATGTATGGCAATATAATTACCACCTTAGTGTAAAGTCCTTTTCTGGAATATATTTCAAGTCCGTAATTTTCTCCGTAGAACAGTTTGATTCTGTTTTGAACATTTTTTAGAGCTAAACCGTGAACTTTTGCTTCGTCAACATCGATTTTGTCTTTGAGTTTTTCTTTAATCGTCAAAAGCTCTTTTTCATCCATACCATTTCCGTTGTCGGAAATTTCGATTTGAAGATTGTTATCTTCAACAAATACTTTCAGATAAATTGATGCGTCCATTTCTGAATTTTCAATACCGTGATGCACTGAATTTTCAACTATAGGCTGTAGAGACATCTTTGGTATCCTGTAGTTTAAAAGATCTTTTGGTACATTAAGAGATAACACAATTTCATGATCACTTCTAAGATTCATAAGAGAAAGATAGTTTTTGATATACTTTATTTCCTCTCCGAGAGTTGCCTTACCTGAAGTCCATTTTACACTGTATCTAAACATCTCTCCCAATGAAGTGACTGCGTCTGAAATATCGTACTCTCCTTTTATTTCGGCCATCATCTTAATACTTTCCAATACGTTGTACATAAAATGAGCATTAATTTGATTTTGCATTGATTTAATTTCAGTATTTTTCGCTATAAGCTGTCTGTTAGTATTTTCTTTGTTTAATAACTCAAGATTATCTAACATCTGGTTAAAGTGTGTAGCCATATCTGATATCTCATCATTGCCTTTAACTGATATTCGTAAATCAGTCTGACCGTGAGTGATGTTCTGTATTGATTCCGTAATGTAATTAAATCGCTTAAACATATGTGTAGTAACTAGAGTCATTACTATGACTGAAAGAATAACGGAACAAATAATAATCAAAATATAGTTCTGCTGACTTTGAAAATATGAGTTAACAAAGGAAGTGATTTTAGATATGTGAATGTATGATCCGTTAAAGGAATCAATATAAGTACTTGATATTACATACTCTTCTTCATCTAAAATAATTGTGTCAACCCAGTCTCCTTTAGTTTTCGAATTTACAATTTTAACCAGTTTTTCTTTTTGGTTAGGAACGTATCTGCTTTTTTTGTCATAATGAATTTTTCCTGTGTTTTCAATAAAACATGCCCAAGAGTTTTTTTGACTGCTGAACATATCAGGAAATAAAGATTCTATTTCCGCTGCAACTTCGATAATTGCTATAGTATTATTATTATGGTCAGTTATTGAATCAGTAATACCAAACAATCTTTTTTTATTGTTTTCATCAAAAACTGTGTCGTTGTAATCAAAAATCCAAGTCCCATCTACCCTTGATTTGGCCCATGAAAAATTGTACATTCTGTCAATATTGTAGAGGGTTGGTGCATTTTCACTGATATTGTCAGAGGTTGCATAAATTCTTATCTGGTAGAGATATGGGTTAAGATTAGTAATGTTTGATATAGATAATATATTGTTGTTATAAAATTCTATTTTCTCTTTTGGAGATAAGTCTTTGCCGGATTTCACTAAATTAAGATAATTGTTAAGTGAATCCAGTGAAGAAACCACTCTCAGAGCAAGATTACAGACTTCTTTTACATTTTTTGTATTATTTTTTGTGTTACTGATGAATGCTTCCTCTTCGCTTATGATATTATTAATGGCTGCGGTACGCATATTGCTTACAATAGCTATAGACCATACAGCTGAAAAGACAATCATAATAATACACATAAGAAGCGTAACTCTTGCACTAAATGAGGTGTATATCTTTTTAATTCTGTTCATTTTTTAAACCTAATTTTTCGATGTTTTCGTTCATTTTTTCTGTTAACGCATCAAGGACTTGATCATAGCCGTATACTTCGTATCTATCCTTGATAAATTGGTTGTATATTCTGTCAAATTCACTGTCAGAAGAAGCTAATAAAAGTTTAGGTAGTGTATTACCCCACTGCTTATCGGCATTCTTTTTTATTTCATAAATATCTTCTTTGGAATCAAAGGTAATTGTATATTGACCAACATAAGTGGTATATGGATAAGTCCATTCCTTTAACTGGGTCAGAGGACTGTTTTCGTCGTCAACCAACCATTTTGTAGCCATAGCATCATTTTGGAACATCCAGTAACAGGAATCGGCTCCAAATTTTTCTTTGAATTCAGTAGGATTATTATTAAACATATCCCGGTATTCTTCCTTAATACGAGGAATACCATCTTCGTCGTAATCCCAGGTCTCCCCTTCAACACCAAGCCAGGTCATAATTTGTCCTTTTTCGCTTATGAGATAGGTGATAAGTTCAATAGCTTTTTCTGGATTTGAACAGTTTTTGGAAACCAAAGTAACTGTCCATCCGTTGATGCTGGTTCCCGGAAGTTTATAATCATCTCCAGCCATATTCTTTGGACCGTCCACAGCAATATATATGCTGTCAGGATTGTCTCTGTACAGACTCATCTCAGCATCAACTAAATCTGTTCTTTGATAAATCATACAGAAGTATTGACCTTTTGCTATTTTTTCTTCCATTTGTTTTCTGGTGTCAATGAAAATATCATCTTTTAAAAGACCTTCGCTTCCAAGTTTTCTGAAAGCTTTAAGCCATCTTACATAATCAGGATTTCTGAGTCGGTCAATGGCTCTTCCGTCTTCCATATACGGAACTGCGAGAAAATCAAATAAGAAACCGTCAAAGGAATCACATCCCGTATCAGAAAATTCATGACATCCAACAGGAATCAAAGAATCTTTACCGTCGTTTACAGTAGGAAACATCTTGGCTGCTTTTTCTACTGCGCTCGTAAATCCCTCAGGAGTGGTCATATCAGGACTGCCAATAGCTTCATAAATATCTTTTCTCACGAGAAATGTTTCGTTTGATGCAAGACGATTATAAGTATTGTAGTCATCCGGCGAGAAGGAAGAATTTGGATACTGATAAATATGACCGTCATCAGAGGTGTACCACTGTACAGACTGGTCATTAGTAACTTTCCAAAAATATGTATTGTACTGATCCGCTAACTCGTCAAGTGCAAAAACTTTTCCCTCGTCAATCATTGTACTTATTTGACCTTCCCACCATCCTAAAGTAATTAAATCAGGAAGCGAATCGGAATCCATCATTGAATTTAATTTATCTTGAGGATCACCTGTAGGAACAACAAAGTTAATATTAACCCCAAGATCTTTAGTGATTGCTTTTGATACGGAATCATTTCCCCATTCCGTATTAAACCATGAAAAATTAATATACCATGATAAATCAATTACGTCAGAATGCGCTTTTTTTGTTTCTGTTTCTGTTTCAACTCTATGGCAACTGTTAAAAATTAATGTTGTTGCCAATAAAATAATTATTATTGATTTTTTCAATTTACCCCTCCGATAACTAAGAATTTAGAACTTCGAATAAAGGTTTGTTGACCCTCTTTCTTGTAACTTCCATAAGTCCTAAATTCGTAAACCCCACAACTGTTGAACTTATTTCGTCATTATCCAGAAGTTTCTGCATTTTAACAGAAAGCTCAGTATAATGTTCTTTATTTTTCATATTAATAAAATCTATTATAATAATTCCTGATAGATTTCTTTTCCTTATCTCATTGCATATTTTTGATGCTGCTTCCATATTGGTTTTAAAGAATATTTGTTCTTTGTCGCCTTTATGACTGATTTTACCTGTGTTGACATCAATGACATGCAAAGCTTCCGTGTGCTCGATAATAAGATAGGCCCCTGATTTCAACCACACTCTTTTGGACATTGTATCTTTTAATACTGTATCCAGCGAGTATAGTTTTTTTAGAGAGTAAGAAGCATCGCTGTACAATCTAACCTTTTCTGATTGTTTAATCTCTTCATCCTGCATTAATTCTTCATAGATATCTTCATCATCAACAATTATTTCGTCAATTAATTTGTAGCAGGCGTCCTTTGCTCTCTTTAGCACACTGCTTTCACCGTAAATAAAGTTACATACTCTTGCGTGAAAGGCAGATTCAACAACCTTAGAAAATAATTCAATGAAATAATTCATTTCTTCTTTAATCGCATCAATAGAAGCATTAATACAGCTAGTTCTTAAAATAAAGCCGTATTCATCATTATTATAATCTTCAAGTAAAGATTTTAACTCATTACGTTTTTGGTTGTCACTTATCTTTTTTGAAATATTTATTCCGGGAATGTTGTGTGTGTATACAACATATTTACCTCTAAATGAGATATTAGAACTAAGGGTGTAATCCTTTGTTTTTATTTTATCGCTTGTAACCTGAACCAAAATTCTGTCTCCCTGACAAATTTTTTCATTGTTCTTTTTGTTGAGATAGATTGGTTTGTTGTCATTTAAAGGATAATATCCCTTGCACCCGTTTTTGAATGTTATAAAAGCCGCGTTGATATTGTTAACTACATCTGATACTACACCTACGTATATATTTCCAATGAGACTCTCGTCGTTACAGGAATAAATGTCTGTAGCGGTATTTTCATCAAATCTGAAAGCTAAAATATTCTCATTGTATTTTGTGATAATTAACTTTCTACTCAATGATATCACCTAAACTTTCTAAAGTTACTAACTTAGGATTTTCATCTGTACCAATATTTGCATACATTTCAGCTCTCTCATAAATTCCTCTTACTTCGGAAATGTGGTAGAGAGAACATATTGCATCTATTACTACTTCGGGTTTAATGTTGTTTACACTCCCCGCAGCAACTTTCATTGAGATAATATTATCTTTGACAGATAGCTCATATATAAAAGGCTTAAGGTCAATTTCTTTTTCACTCTTTTTTGTCTTTTTTGTAATTAATATGTTTTCTTTTGATAGAAAGTCATCGATTATATCTTGAGTTATCGGATTTTCTTCACTTGATACGTAAAGGTTGTAATCGCATGCTGCAATGCTTGCCATACAATTCTTGGCATCGTCAGGAAGTCTTCTAAAACCGGTTATTTCTATTCCGTCTACAGAAACAGAATTAAGTAATCTTAAAGATTCTTCTGATGATTTTGCAGAATCTGCCTCAATATCAAAATATTCACCGGTACTTATTAAACCTACTCCCAGTGGAGATGCAAAAGACATCTTCTGATGAGGTGAAAAGCCCTCAGAATAGTTAATGTCTATACCGGCACGTCGAATTGCTTTCTGAAAAAATCTCATTATATCTAAATGACCGATAAATCTCATCTGACCCTGTTTACTAAATTTAATTCTGATTTTCAAAACAAATTCCTCCTTGGAATGAAGCTGCTCCACATCCTGAACATTGCATTTTACAGTTCGGCGTAACCTTTCCTTCTTTTGCATTGTTCCATTCTCTGATGAGGAATGATTTAGAAACTCCTATATCGAGCACGTCCCATGGGAATAATTCATCTGTGTTACGTTCTCTTGTTATATAGAAATCCATATCAACATTTGTGTCTTCAATGGCCTTACACCACATATCATACTTAAAACATTCTGACCAAGAATCATAGATACAGCCATTTCTGTAAGCTGCAAGTATGGTAGAAGACAATCTTCTGTCGCCTCTGGCAAGTAAACCTTCAAGCTCTGATAAATCTGCTTCGTGCCAGTTATATTTGATAGATTTTTTGTTTAGTAATGTGTTCATTTTATCTTTTACAATTTTAGCTTTGCCAATGAACTGATCCTTTGTGCACATAGAAGCCCACTGGAACGGAGTAAAAGGTTTTGGTATGAAGAAGGATGTGCTGGCTGTAATATTAACTTTTCCGTTTCGCTCCTGTTTTGGAATTGTGTAATATTCTTCAGCTATCAGCTCACATAAATCCATTATTGCTTCGTTATCCTCTACAGTTTCAAAAGGTAATCCCAACATGAAATATAGTTTAACCTTATTCCAACCGGCTCTGAAAGCCATCATAGAACCGTTTAAGATATTTTCTTCTGTTAATCCTTTGTTTATTACATTTCTCATACGCTGGCTTCCTGCTTCAGGAGCAAATGTAAGAGAAGATTTTTTGATGTCTTGAACTTTACTCATTACATCTAACGAAAAGGCGTCGATTCTCAAGGATGGCAAAGAGATGTTAACATGTTTTTCTTTAAATTCATCAATAAGAAAGTTAACCAGTTCAGGAAGTGATGAATAATCGCTTGAGCTTAAAGAACTGAGTGAAATCTCTTCGTATCCTGTATTTTTAAGCATTTCTCTTGCAGTTTCCTTTAAAGCTTCGACATCTTTTTCTCTGACAGGTCTATATACTGTTCCTGCCTGACAAAAACGACATCCTCTGATACAACCACGTTGAATCTCAAGTACCACTCTGTCCTGAGTAATTTTGATAAATGGCACAAGTGGTTTTTTAGGATATGTGGAAACACTCATATCAAGAACAATGTCTTTTTTTACTTTTGCAGGAGCACAGTTTACGTTTGGGGTTATGGACTTTACAGTCTGATCTTCATTGTATTCAATGTCATAAAACTGTGGTACATAAATGCATGAAATTCCTGCAGCCATCTTTAAAAAGTCGAGCCTGCTTCCACCATTTTTTTTGTTTTCTTTGTATAAATCGAGTAATTCTCTGTATTTTGTTTCACCTTCACCTATGTAGAACATATCAAAGAAATCTGCAATAGGTTCAGGGTTATATGTGCATGGACCACCACCTATTACTATAGGATCGTCCTCCCCTCGATCTTTTGCATACAGCGGAATGTCGGATAATTCCAATATTTGAAGAACGTTGGTATAACACATTTCATACTGAAGTGTAATTCCTAAAAAATCAAAGTCTTTAATCGGATCCTGAGTTTCAAGTGCAAACAATTTAATGTTTTTTTCTCTCATGATTTTATCTAAGTCGGTCCATGGAGAATAAACTCTCTCACAATACACATCATTCCATTCATTAAACATATTGTAGAGAATTTGAATTCCCAAATGTGACATTCCTATTTCGTATACATCCGGGAAAGCCATACAGAATCTAATATCGACATTTTGGGGGTCTTTCTTTACCATGTTGTATTCATTGCCAATATATCTGGCTGGTTTTTCTATAGTCAAAAGAATATCATCGTCTAACGCTAATTTTCTCATTAAGGATAAACTCCTTCCATAGTTCTATTGTGATAATTATCTGTCAATTTCCTGAAGCAGTGCAGGAAGTTCTGAAATGTCATTGATTTTGTATGTTTCATCTTCAATTTCACCAAAACCGTAAGCTGCGTGAATGAAAGTTCCTCCGGCTTTTACAGTTGAAAGGTAATCTCCGTTGGTATCTCCCACATAGATGATATTGTCAATATCGTTTCTATTTGCTACTAATACAATATTTTCAGCTTTGGGCTGACCTGAAACACCGGGATTTTCAGAATCTGTAAAATACTTTTCAAAATTATAGAATTTTAGAAATGCTTCAATGTACCCGGCCTGACAATTACTCACAATAAATAATTTGTATTTTTTTGAGAGCTCGCTGATTACTTTTTCTACGTTGTCAAAAAGAATTCCACCTTCTTTTTCAAGAAGAGCATTCTCGTTAATTTCACATTTTTTGAGGACGTCGTATTTGTCCTCGCTTGGGATACCTACGAATAGAATGTCTGCTATCTCTTCCATAAGTTTTCCCATAACACTTTGAAGGTCTGCAACTGTAAGCCTTAAATCGTATCCGCATGATTCAAATGTAGCATTCCAAGATTTAACTACATTCTCAGCTGAATCCCACAAAGTTCCATCTAAATCAAAAAATATACCTGTACTCATTATTTTTCCTCTATTTCTTTATTAATCAATTAATGCATGGTCTTATTTCACATAATCGTAATGTGTGTTATAATCTAAAAATGAATAATTTCGGATTATTCACCACTCTTAATAATACTATAAATATGCTTATTTTACAACTTGGATGAGGTATAAAGATATGTATAAATATGAAACTCATTTACATACCAGCGAGGCTAGCAAATGTGCAAGGATATCAGGAAGTGAACAGGCTATTCAATATAAAAAAGCCGGCTATGACGGGATTATAATCACGGATCATTTTTTTGGTGGAAATACTTGTATCGATACTTCTCTCTCTTGGGAGGACAGAATTAATTTATTTTGCAAAGGATATGAAGAAGCAAAAAAGACCGGAGATAAAATAGGTCTACAGGTATTTTTCGGGCTTGAACAAACTTTTGAATATACCGATTTCCTGATTTACGGGCTTGATAAGGAGTGGCTTTTGATGCATCCCGAAATTGAAAAATGTACTATTGCCCAACAGTACAAATTGGTTAAAGAGTTCGGAGGCATGGTAATACATGCTCATCCTTTTAGAGACAGACCGTATATCGATCAAATAAGATTATATCCAAATCTTGTAGATGGTGTTGAAGTAATTAACTACGGAAATTATGAAGATGAAAATATGAATGCATATAAGTACGCAAAAGAATATAATCTGCCTATGACATGCGGTTCTGACGGACATGGTCATCAGGTTCTTGGCGGAGGTATTCGAACTAATATTAAATTAAATTCCATTGAGGATTATATTGATTTGATATTATCAGGCAAGGACTACAAAATGATGGGATAAAAAGACCCTGCAATCGTTAGTGTTTTATCAATCTAACTTTTGCAGGGTCTTTTATTTATCGTCTTGATAATTCTTTAGTTATATCTTTCCAAGTAATTCCTTTTTCAACCATAAGTACCATTGTGTGATACAAAAAGTCTGAAATTTCGTATTTTAATTCTTGTGGGTCAGGGTTCTTTGCGGCAATTATTATTTCAGTCGCCTCTTCTCCGACTTTTTTGAGAATTTTATCTATACCTTTATCTATCAGATAATTTGTATAAGAACCTTCTTTCGGATTAGCTTTTCTATCCTGAATAATATTGTATACTTTTTCAAAAACTTTGATTGGATTAGTTTCTTCGTAATCAGTTTTAACCAATTCATTGAAGAAACATGTCTCAGCTCCTGTGTGACAAGGTACACCAACCTGACAAACTTTTGCGAGAATTGTATCGTAATCACAGTCAACTTTAAGTTCTTTGACATACTGAAAATGACCTGATGTAAGACCTTTTACCCAAATTTCATTTCTACTTCTACTGAAATATGTCATTTTACCTGTTTTTATTGTAAGGTTGTAAGCTTCTTCGTTCATATATGCAACCATGAGTACTTCATTGGTCTTGTAATCCTGAACTACTACCGGAATCATACCGTCAGAGTTTAATTTGAAATCCTGAAATTTGTATTTGCTTTCGAGAATTGATACTTTAATGCCTTGCTCCTTCAACTGATGCTTGAAATCCATATAATCAAAAGACAGGTTAAATTCATCGTGAGCAACTCCGTATATTTTGTCATTTTGAGAGAAAGTAATAATATCCTCAAAACTGTTAGTGCCATTATAAGCTAAAACTTTGATTCCGTTTCCGATAATCTTTTCGGCACAGTCATCTGCAATTATTAATGAAGCACCGTCATATTTGATGCTGTTTACTTTTGAAAAATCAAATGATTTGTCTACTAAAACCGCAACTTTATCACTGCCAAATCTGTCAGATGCATCCTTTATCATATCGATATTGTTGAGTTTCTTTGCATCAAGAATTACTTTTTTTGCGCCTGTGTATAAGTATTTTTTTACATCTTCAAGGCTTTCAATATTTCCGCCAACTAACAATTTGATGTCAACGTAATCGGCAATAGTGATTATTGAACGGATGGTTTTATCGTGTCCTTTTTCATCTGAAGAAACATCGAAAATCATAACTTCGTCAGCACCGTTGTTAGAATACTCATATACTAAATCTTTTGGAGATTCTTCTATGATCTCGCTATGATTGGTTTTCTCAACAAATACTCCGTCTTTCATAAAAAGTACAGGAATTAATTTGAATACTCCCATTATAAACTTCCTTTCGTAGATAATACATCTGTAATTCTGCTGTCAATGATTGTAGCTTTATCCAGAGATTTTGCAAATGCTTTAAAAATTCCTTCAATCATGTGATGATTGTTTCCACTCTCAAGCATTTTTATATGAAGATTCATTCCACATGCGTAAGCGATTGCATGGAAAAATTCCTTGACCATTTCTGTGTCCATATAACCCACTCTGTCTGTAGTGAAATCTACATTGAATACAAGATATGGTCTTCCGGATAAATCAAGTGCACACTGAACCAAAGATTCATCCATAGGAAGAATACAAAAGCCGTATCTGTTGATTGATTTCTTATCACCTAAAGCTTCTTTTAATGCATTTCCAAGAGCGATTCCTGTATCTTCTATTGTGTGGTGGCAATCTACGTATAAATCGCCTTCCACTTTTACTTCAAGATCAAAAAGACCGTGTCTGGCAAAATTAGTCAGCATATGATCAAAGAATCCTATGCCTGTATTAATGTCTGCTTTTCCGGTTCCATCTAAATTGATGGTTATGTTTATATCGGTTTCGTTAGTTTTTCTTGAATATTTACCTATTCTTGCCATATAGTTTTCCTTTCAGTATTATGCATTTATATCCTTTTCATCATTTTCATCAAATCTTACGCGAATTGAATTTGCGTGAGCTGTAAGACCTTCTGCCTTGGCAAATTTCATAATCTGTTTATTAACAGGCTCCAAAGCCTCTCTTGAATATGAAATTATGCTTGATTTCTTGATGAAATCATCTACAGAAAGTGGTGAGAAGAATTTCGCTGTTCCGTTTGTAGGAAGTACGTGGTCAGGACCTGCAAAATAATCTCCAAGTGGTTCTGAACTGTATTCGCCAAGGAATATAGCTCCGGCATTTTTGATTTTTGTCATTAATTCAAAAGGATTAGCAGTAACAATCTCTAAGTGTTCTGAAGCAATATCGTTTGCAACTTCCACAGCGTCATCCATTGAATCAGTAACAAGAATATATCCATAATTATCAAGGGATTTTTCTAATATCTCCTTACGTGATAATTTAGATACAAAAATATCAACATAGTCGGAAACTTCTTTTGCGATTTTCTCACTTGTAGTAACTAATATTGCTGATGCAAGTTCATCGTGCTCAGCCTGAGAAAGTAAATCGGCAGCGATATATCTAGGATTTGCAGTCTCATCTGCAATTACTAAGATTTCACTAGGACCGGCGATAGAATCAATACCAACGTATCCAAATACAGCTTTTTTAGCCAAAGCAACAAAAATGTTACCAGGTCCTACAATCTTGTCAACTTTCTTGATTGATTCAGTTCCGTAAGCCATTGCAGCAATAGCCTGTGCACCGCCTACTTTGTAAATTTCATTTACTCCCGCCTCGTTTGCAGCTACAAGTATAGCTGGGTTTATCTTACCGTTTGGTCCCGGAGGTGTAAGCATAATAAGTTCCTCGACGCCAGCCACCTTTGCAGGAATGACATTCATTAATACAGATGAAGACAATGCAGCTTTTCCTCCCGGAACGTATACCCCGACTCTTCCAATTGGAGTAATCTTCTGACCTAAAATACTACCGTCAGGCTTTGAATCAAACCAACTGTACTGTCTTTGTTTTTCGTGATATGCTTTGATGTTCTCTTTAGAGTTTTTGATTACATTGAGCAATTCGTCATCATTTAACAATTCATAAGCTTCGTTAATTTCTGATTCAGTCACTCTAATATTTGTCTCATTAATATCAGCTTTGTCAAATTTCTTTGTGTATTCAAAAACAGCTTTGTTTCCGTTTTCTTTAACATTTTTGAGAATTTCTGCAACTGTTTCTTCGTATTGAGTATAGTTGTTTGGGCTTCTCTTGAGTAAATCATCTAAAATATTCTGTTTTGTTGTTTCGTCTAATTTGATAATTCTCATAGCTTTCACTCCTTAAAAATACAATCTAATATATAAGCTTCTTTAATTCTTCAGTTAACTTTTTGATACGTTCGTTTTCCATCTTCATACTCACCTGATTTACTACCATTCTGGCTGAAAGTGGACAAACTTCTTCTAATACGCCTAAACCGTTTTCTTTAAGTGTAGTTCCTGTCTCAACAATATCAACGATTACTTCTGATAATCCCACTATCGGAGCAAGTTCAACAGAACCGTTTAATTTTATAATTTCTACAGTCTGATGTTTCTGGTTATAGAAATAGTCTTTTGCAATATTTGGATATTTTGAGGCAACTCTTATCATACCATGATTGTTAAGAAGTTCTTTCGCTGATTCCGGACCGCAGACACACATACGACATTTTCCAAAGTTGAGGTCTAATACTTCGTATAATTTTCTGCCTTCTTCAAGTAAGGTATCCTTACCTACAACACCGATATCAGCTGCACCGTATTCAACGTACGTAGGTACATCGCTTGCCTTTGCGAGGAAAAACTTTAATTTTAATTCCTCATTGACAAATATCAGTTTTCTTGTTTTTTCATCTTTCATTTCCTCGCATTTGATTCCGATTTCTTCAAACATCTTCATAGTTGTTTTTGCTAATCTTCCTTTTGCAAGGGCAAATGTTAAATATCTCATAATTGGACTCCTGTTCTACTTAAGATAAGTTACTTTTGTGGCACCGTTATCTTGCTTGAATGTAACATATTCATTGATATCTATATTTTCTGACTTAAGAATAAGCTCAGTCTTTACGCCTTTTTTTCTGAGGGATGCAGCAAGTTTCATTGCATCTTTTCTCTTGTTTTCTTCAAAAACGATTACTTCATATGCATAATCGCAATCAACTTCTACTCTTTGTCCATAAAGGGCGAGTAAAAGTCTGTCAACATGAATACCAAATCCGATAGAAGCGGCGTCCTTTCCAAATTGACTTAATAATTTATCGTAACGACCACCTGTGACAACAGCATCACCAATTCCATATGTGTAAGCTTTGAATATGATGTTTGTATAATAATTGAAACTGCTAACCATTCCAAGGTCAAAAGAAATATACTTTGTTGCTCCGTATAAGTCTAAAATGTTGTAGAGTTTTTCCAATCTATCTATAGCCATTAAAGCTCTTTCATTGCTTGTAAGAGTTTTGGCTAAATCAAGAACTTCCTTCTGACCAAATAACTCGGGAAATTTATTGAATGCATTACATACATTTTCAGGAGCTCCCAGAGAATCAAGGAAAGTCTCAACTCCGTAAAAGTTTTTGTTTTGAACTAAATCTTTAAGTTCTTCTTCCTGCTCTTCTGTAAAATTACATTCCTCAAGAAGACCTTTAAAGAAATTAACATCACCTATTTCAACGAGAAATTCTTTTAATCCTGATTTCTTAAGGGAATCAACTACAACTGCAATAATCTCAGCATCGGCATCAATTGAATTATCGCCGATTAATTCGCAACCCATATTTGTGCTTTCTTTTAATTTGCCCTGCAATTCATAATTGTTTACAAATGTATTTGCTTTATAACAAAGTTTTACAGGAACAATATCATCCATAAAATACTTTGCAACCGATCTACAAATAGATGGTGTTGCATCAGGTCTTAATACAAGTGTGTTTCCTTCTCTGTCAAAAAATTTATATAAATCTTTTGACTGAACACTTCCTTTTTCTTTATTGAAAATATCAAAGAATTCAAAAGTCGGTGTCTGGATATTCTGGTATCCATATAAAGTGAAAACATCATTTAATTTATTTTCAAGTGCAATTTTGCTGGCACATTCTTTTCCATATACATCTCTTACACCTTCAGGTGTGTGCAATAATACTTTTGACATTTAAAAACCTTCCTTTGCTTTAACGTGGTAAAGTGGTAGCGTGATAATTTGCTATCGTGTTATTGAATTATACATTATTATTATTTCACTGTCAACAGCCTATTAATGTAACTTTTTTTAATAAAAATACTAATCTCTTTCGTTTAAATCTTTTTGCAGCTGTTCTAAATAATGTAAAGGAAATCCCACGCCCTTTCCGATTTTGTAGTTTTGATCGATTTCATCGAATCTGAAGCTTTTTCTTCCTCCTGCTTTCGCTCTGTCATAAAAAATCTTTACTGTTCTATAAGGAACGTAATATGTTTCATGTCTTGATGAATAATATATTATAAAGAAAGAAATACCTTCCTGTCTTTCAAATTGATCCATAAATTCAATCTGATGTTCGTGAATGTTGTCCAACGGAAATGTATCTGTAGCGCATTCTTTTGCATCAAAACAGACAGGTATTCCCTGTACTACTCCGATATAGTCGACAGTACTTTTAGAATCGAAATATGCCAAAGTGATATGTCTGGTACTCTGATCGATTCGTACCGGTGTTATTGGAGTAGGTATTTTTTGGATAAGAGCTAAGTTTTTTGTTTTGTATTGTTCATTTGTAAGGTTTATCAGTTCTTCTAACGCTGAACCTCTAAGCCCTCTGCTGTTCCATGTTCCCATATTAATCCTTTATTTTCAAATGCTGTTCCTCAAGTATCTGCCTAAACTCTTTAGGCACAGGTGCAGTAAAAGATTGATTTGATAAATTTGCCAGTGTGCCTTCTACCTTGTGAAATTTTAATTCATATGAATGAAGCATTTGGTAATTAATGTGATATTTCTTTTTGAAATAGTCGTTTATGCTGTTTAATCCATATTTGTAATCTCCGACAATCGGATGTCCAATACTTGCCAGGTGAGCTCTGATCTGATGTGGTTTACCGGTAATCAGTTCTACCTTTAGCAATGTAAATGAATCATTGGAGTCAATCGGCATATATTTAGTTTTAATGTAGTTGGATTTGTCCTGACCTTTTGAATTTTTGGAAATCTTTACCTTATTAGTTTTATCATCTTTTGTAAGGTAGCCTTCAATTACAGAGTTCTCGCTAATTACACCTGAGACTATACATAAGTAGTATTTTTCTAAGTCTCTGTTTTTGAGAAGGTCTGACATGGTCTGAAGACCTGATAAAGATATTCCTGAGATAATAAGGCCGGTTGTGTTTCTGTCGAGTCTGTTGCAAACGGAAGGTTTGAAAGAAATCATTTCTTCCTCTGTTAGCTTATTATTTTTAAGAAGATAACCTATCATATATTCGTTGATTGAAATATCTGAGGCACTTGCTTTCTGACTCAGCATATCTGCCGGCTTATTAATGAGAAGTATATTATCATCTTCGTATATTATATCTAAATCGGTATACGGATAATTTGAACTTTTTTGAGCAGAAAATTTGTTGTAGGTTTCATCAGATAAAAAAATCTTGATGATGTCACCTACAACTAATTTTTCGTTTCCGGCAGCTTTTTTATTGTTAAGAGTGATATTTTTCTTTCTCAACATTTTATAAATAAAACTGTTTGGAGCGCTGCTTAGATATTTTTGAAGAAGCTTGTCTAATCTCTGACCCGCTTCGTTTTTAGATACGTTAATTGTTTTCATATTTTATCCTTGTGATATTACAATTATTTTTGCATGTTTTGCATATAATAAATAAGATCGATAAAAGGTTTGTGCGGAAATACTTTTGTGGCATAATTGAAGGCTTTCATAACAGGACCATATACTGAAATCTGCTTTTTGTATATGCTGTCTCTTACTGCTTTAACTACAACTTCTTTCGGCTTTGCCATAACGTATTTCTTTATTTCAAGTTTTTTTCCATAGGTCTCTGCCCTATCAAAAAATGCTGTATCGACAGGTCCCGGGCAAACGGCTGTTACGTAAACATCTCTGTCTTTCAATTCGGCATTGAGTGCTCTAGAGAAGCTAAGTACATAACATTTTGTGGCACAATATACTGCAAAATATGGCTGAGGAAGAAAGGCACCTGATGATGCTACGTTTATTATTCTTGAATTCTTTGCCATAAACGGTATGCAGTCGTATGTAAGTGATGTGAGAGCTCTGCAGTTTACATCAATCATACCTACATTGTCATTGTAAGAAATGTCTTCAAATTTACCCATCATACCATAACCGGCACAATTGATAAGCATCTTAATTTCGACCTGTTCATGATATAACTGTTTCATAACCTTTTTGAGTTCTGTTCTCTCATTGAGGTCACATTCGAAGATTTTACAGTTTGTTCTCATAATTTTTTTAACTTCTTTAAGTTTTTCAACGTTTCTGCCTATAAGCCAGAATTCGTTTATAGTATTTAATTTTTTATCAAGAAGAAAAGCAAATTCTTTTCCCATTCCTGATGAAGCTCCTGTGATAATTACAATTCGTTTTTTCATAACTTTTCTCCTTTCAAAAAATCAGTTCTTTAAGTCGATTATTTCCTCTTTTGTAAGCTCTCTATAGCATCCGGACTTCAAATTGCTGTCAAGAATCAGATTCTTCATTGATAATCTCTTTAAGTACAAAACTTTCATGTTTTGTGAAAGAAACATCTTTTTAATCTGATGAAACTTTCCTTCCCTGATAGTTACCAACACCTCAGAAATATCGCTGCTGTTTATAATTTCTAGTTTTGCCGGCTTTGTGATGTAATCGCCGTCTATTGTCACACCTTTTTCAAATGCGTTTACAGTTTCTTCTGTAACTATGCCTTCGATTTTTGCGTAGTATTTTTTGTCTACATGCTTTTTGGGAGATAAAAGTTCATGAGCCAGATTGCCGTCATCAGTTATAAGTAATAATCCTTCGGTATCCTTATCGAGTCTCCCCACCGGAAATAAATCTTTATTTGGAGAAGATATTAAATCTATAACAGTTTTGTCTATGTTATCTCTTGTTGCACTTACAACACCGGAAGGCTTGTTTAGCATATAGTATTCAAACTGCTTATAATTAATTACCTCCTGATTAACAGCGATTATATCAGTGTTTTCATCAATTTTAATATCTGTTTTCCTGACGGTTTCACCGTTTAGGGTGATTAATCCCTTTTTTGCCATTTGCTTTGCTTCGCTTCTTGTTGCTTTGTGAGTCTCAACAAGAAATTTATCTAATCTCATCATAATAAAATGAACTATTCAACACTGGCAATTACTTCTACTTCACAAAGTACGCCCTTTGGTAAGTCTTTGACAGCAACACAGCTTCTTGCAGGTTTCTCAGTGAAATATTTTGCATAAACTTCATTGAATGCAGCAAAATCATTCATATCTGCAAGAAAACAAAGAGTCTTTACAGTCTTCTGATATGAAGAACCTGCTTCCTCTAATATAGCGCCAAGATTTTTCATGACCTGTTCAGTCTGTTCTGTTATATTCTGACCTACAACCTCTCCTGTAGCAGGATTAAGTGGAATCTGACCTGATGTAAATAAGATGTTATTGATTACCATTCCCTGTGAATAAGGTCCGATTGCTGCAGGAGCATTTGTTGTTGATATTTTTTTCATTTTTTTACCTCACTTTTTATAATGTAATTATATTTCGTATATATATTCTATCATTTTGCAGGTTGTTAATCAAACTGTCTTTTTGAAAGAAGTTCATCAATTTTATTATGTGTTGATTCCTGATCAAAAGAATTATCTATAATATAGTCCGTATGTTTTTTGTAATCCTCTTCACTCATCTGGTTGTTAATTATTTCCAGTGATTTTTCTCTGGAATAATTTCTGCTTTTATTAAGTCTTTCTATTCGGGTTTCTAAGTCGCAATATATATACCAAATTTCATCACATATGTTATCATAACCATCCTCGATAAGAAGCGCTGCTTCAATTATGATATATCTGTTTTCGCGATTTTCTATAATTAACTCAGTAATTTTTTCTTTTACTAATGGATGAATTATTGAGTTTAAAAGTTTGAGTTTTGATTCATCGTTAAATACAATGGAAGCTAAATGCTTTCTGTCAATAAATCCGTTGTCCATTAATTTTACTTCAGGAAAAAATCTCAAAATACTGTCATAACCCGGATTGCCCGGTAAAGATAAATCATAAGCGACTTTATCTGCTTCAATAATATAAGCTTTATATTTATCTTTAAAATAGTTAAGTACTGTAGACTTACCGCAGCCTACTCCTCCTGTTATTCCTATTATCATATAAAATTTAGTGCGCCTCAAACCAGTTCGAACCGGTTTCCATTCCAATTTCAAGGTTTACTTTTAAATTGGCAGCGCTCTTCATCTCCTGTTCTAAAATTTCTTTTACTTTTTCAATTTCATTATTGTCGGCTTCAACTAATAATTCATCGTGAACCTGTAGCACAATTTTTGATTTCAAATTATTTGCTTTAAAACTTTTGTATACATTTAATGCAGCTATCTTCATAATATCTGCAGCAGAGCCTTGTATAGGAGAATTCATGGCTACTCTCTCACCAAAGGAACGCTGCATAAAATTACTGCTTGATAGTTCAGGTATAGGTCGTCTTCTACCAAACATAGTGACAGAATAGCCTGTCTCTTTGGCGGTTTCGACACACTTATCAAGATACTCCTTTACTTTTGGATATGAAACAAAATATTCGTTGATATAAGATTGAGCCTCTTTTCTGCTAATGCTTAAATCTTGGCTGAGACCAAAGGAGCTGATTCCATATACAATACCAAAATTAACAGCCTTTGCGTTACTTCTCTGCTCTTTTGTTACCTCGTCAATTGGAACATTGAACACTTTTGAAGCAGTAGCCTGATGAATATCTTTTGCTTCTCTGTAGGCGCTGATTAAATTCTCATCTCCTGAAAGGTGAGCTAATATTCTAAGTTCAATCTGAGAATAATCGGCATCTACAAGTGTACAGCCTTCTTTGGCAACAAAAACTTTTCTTATTTCTCTTCCCATGGCCATTCTAATCGGAATGTTTTGAAGGTTTGGATCAGTACTGCTTATCCTTCCTGTAGCGGTAATGGTTTGATTGAATTTACCGTGAATACGGCCATCATCACTAATATAATTTACAAGACCATCTGCATAAGTAGACTTTAATTTTGTTAACTGTCTGTATTCGAGAATTTTTGCTACTATTGGATATTCAACTTTTAACTTATCTAGTACATCTGCCGATGTGGAATATCCGGTCTTTGTTTTTTTGCCATATGGAAGTGCGAGTTTTTCGAACAATATAACACCTAATTGCTTAGGAGAGTTTATATTGAACTCCTCACCTACTTCCTCATAAATTTCATTCATGATTACATCTATCTTTTCTGATAAGATTTTACTGTACTCTGCAAGTTTGTCCTTTTCTACTTTAACTCCGGTAACTTCCATATCATATAAAGCATAGACCAGTGGAAGCTCTAAGTTGTTGTAAAGGTCGAGCATATTTGCTTCTTCTAATTTTGAGGTAAGAATTTTGCGGGAGTGATATAACACATACGCATTATAGCAACACCATTTTGATACAGAGTCAATATCCTGCTCGTTCACTTTTTCTATTTTTGTTTTTGGAAAAATCTCTTCAAATGAAGGAACATTAATTCCTAAATGTTCTATTGCCAAATCATAATAAGAATATGAACTCTTTAACGGATTTAATAAATAAGCTGCAATCTGCGCATCAAATATATATTTATCTTCTGTTGAACAGAGATATTTTTGACTTTCTTTTATGTTAAATACTGTCAAATTAGCATTTGATACGAGGTCTGAAATAATGCCGGCCAAAAACGATTCTGTCACAAAGCCATCACAGGCAATGTAGTGGACTTTTTCCGGTTCAAAACACAAACCGATACCATAAAGTGTATTAATATCTGAATTGATGAATAAACCGACATTTTCAGCTTTAATTGCGTTCTGTGCAATATCAGTGCAAACAGTTATGTCGTTTGTATATTCAAAATATTCCTCAAGGTCGCAATTTGAATGCTCGACATTTTCAAATTTTGAGAACATACTCTTGAATTCAAGTCTTTTAATAAAATCAAATGAAGTCTCGTTGAACATATTGTCAACAAGACAATTTCTAATATCAACATCAATTGGAACCTCTGTATTAATTGTGGCAAGAGTTTTGCTCATAACAGCTAAATCGTAATTATCTCTTAAGGATTCACGCTGTTTTTTTGCAGTGATCTCATCAATGTGATTATGAGCTTCTTCAATGGAGCCAAATTTTGCAATTATATCGGTGGCACCTTTTTCTCCTATGCCAGGTACACCGGGTATGTTATCGGACGTATCGCCCATTAATGCTTTTACATCGATAAATTCAGTTGGTGTTACACGATATTTTTCAACAACTTCTTTAGTGTGATATTCTTCGTATGTAGTCTCTCCTTTTGATGTCTTTGGAATGGTAATCTTTATATGGTCGGTTGCAAGCTGAAGTAGATCTCTGTCTCCTGATAAAACTGTTACTTCTACACCCTCTTTTTCTGCTCTTTTTGAAAGGGTTCCTAAAATATCATCGGCCTCGAAACCTTCCATTTCAAGAATTTGAATATTCATTGTGGTAAGCAATTCTTTTATTACAGGTACCTGCTGTTTTAATTCAGGCTGCATAGGCTTTCTGGTACCTTTGTATTCAGCAAACATTTTATGTCTGAATGTTGGGGCACTTAAATCAAATGCCACAGCCAAATAATCCGGCTTTTCCTCGTTTAACATTTTGAACATAATATTAAGAAAACCGTATAACGCATTTGTGTGAAGTCCTTCTGAATTAGTAAAGTCTCTGACTCCGTAATATGCTCTGTTTAAAATGCTGTGTCCGTCTATTAATAATAATTTTTCCATATTTTCTCCTTCTATTTATGAGAAAGTTTCGATTATAAAACAAAGAACTGAAATTACTACAATAAAAATAAATACAATAATTACGCTTATTCGAATTCTTTTGTTTTTGATTTTTTCAGATTTTAATCCATCATAATAATCGAACATTTCATTTAGTTCTAATACATAATCTGAAGTGTCATCTTTTCCGTCAGGTCCCGTAATATCACCCAGGGCTCTGTGCATAGAATAAACCACTTCAAGTTCTTCATAACATTTTTTGCATGTTCTTGCATGTTCAACGAATTCAAAAGAAATATTGCTGTCTTCAATTTTATCAAATATAAATTCTTTCATGCAAGAAGAAAACTCTCGACAATCCATAAGTTTTAACCTCTGCTTTGTTCTAAAAAATAAAATAGAAACTCCATTATTTATGATACACTAAATCATATAAAAAGTCATTGACTTATATTCTGTTTAATGATAAAATCATTGATGTTTGGTACGCAGGAGTGGCGGAATGGCAGACGCATCAGACTCAAAATCTGACGTAGGTGACTACGTGTGGGTTCAAGTCCCATCTCCTGCACTTGAGAGTACGAAGTTTATACTTCGTACTCTTTTTATGTTATCCACGACGAGCCAAACGAATACCGAGTAGTTATGTTCTTAATATAAGTAAAAAATAACAGGACACTCAATATATAAAGTGTCCTGCCTTCTTAGATTAGTCATCTGCATTTTTTAATGTATATTTTCCGTTTGAATATGAAGCTGAATGAACTGAACCGTTATTTGCACCGTATGCATATGTGCTTGAAAATTCCGTATTACCATTTGCATCTTCTTTTGTGGCAATAATTATGTAATAATACTCGTCGTCAATTTTTTCTATTGCCTTGTATTCAAAATACATAGCTGAGCCATCTTCGTAATAACCAAAGGTGTTCTCCATCTTACCTGATTTGATAAGTGAAGATGTGATAGCACTAACACCTTCGTCATAAGTGTGAGCATACTGTCGCTCAAAGGATATGATTCTTGTTACAACATCACTTGATACGCCATTCTCATCTATTGCAATAAATTTGTATATGGTATTACTCTCATCGATTTTAAATGCTTTTTCATATTTTTTAGATGATTTTTTTGGTATAGTTCCATCTTTTGTGTAATATACTGTACAGCCTTCAGGAACTTTTACTTTAATCTTTTTTCTCTCTCCGTAAGTACCGTTATCCAAATTTATAACAGGGGCCGGAACGTCATTGAAAGTTAAATCATATTTTTCAACCATTTGCTGACTTTCCTTTCCGTCTTCGCCTATTGAGATAGCTCTAAGTGTATATGTGCCTTCTTTTTTGAAATTAATTGCTTTCTTATATAAATTACTTGTAGCTGAAGCGTTGCCGCCGTTGATTGTGTAATAAATAGTACTTCCGGCCGGTGCGGTTAATTCTACGGATAAAGGTTTGTCATATTCTCCGCCTGAAATATTAGCTACAGGAGTTGTTCCATCATAATTCTTTAATTTTTCTTTTAATTTAGCATCTTTTACACCTGCAATAAGAGCGTCAATTTTGCTTTGATCTTTCTGTGTCTGGTAAAGAATTATAAGTGCCTGGTAGTAAGATGCATTTGTATCATCTAAAGAAATGAGTTCTAACAGACAATTTTCTAATTCTTTTTCATAACCTTCCATCTGGGAATATATAGTCCAGAGCATAATGTTTGCATCTATCTTATCTTCAGTTGTTTTTCCAACATTTGCAGCTTTCTTGAATTGCGTAGCTGCTGTGGCAAGATTTTCCTGCTCGTAAAGTTTCGTACCTTTATCGTAGTAGTCTTTAAACTTTTCCTGACTATTAATAAATATAATAGTTGCAATAATAGCTATCAATAATATAATTCCGATAATAGAAGATATAATAATAATTCTTTTTTTGGAATCCTTTGGAGTATCCGATGATTCGTTTTTTTCTTCCAAAGAAACATTTTCTGACGTGACAGAATTATTTCTGATATTGTTAGAATTACGTACAGGGCCAGTCTGAGTGTTTAGTTTTGTATAATTTCTCACTCCGTCAGGAATCATTGCAGTGGCCTGAGTGTTCTCGTCTTCAAATTCTATTTCTATAAGATCATCGTTTGTATTTCTATTTCCTTCTAAAATGTCTATTTTATCTTCTGAAGGTATTTGAATATTTCTTGATGTTTCTTCCAGTGATTCGTTGTTGATAGGTGTTCCGCATCTAAGGCAAAACAACTGCTTTTCATCGCATTCTGCACCACATTTTGAACATTTCATGCTAATTTACCTCTCCTAAAAACTTTTAAAGTCACAATCAAAGAAAATATATCACATTTCTGTGATAGTTTCAACTAATTAAGTGACGACGGCTTAGAGTAAATACATCCACAATAATTCTGTCTGTATAAGTTGTATTGTTTAGATAATTCAATAGATTGCTTGTAGCCGTTTTTCTTTTTGAAATCAGAATAAAGATATTTAATATCGAATTCTTCAGACAAAGCTTTTCCTATTTCGTTTAGCTTCTGTGCATTTTTTAGAGGACTTATTGATAATGTAGTAGTGAAATAATCATAACCCAATTTTTGGGCAATTTCGGCAGTGTGTCTGAGGCGCAACTCATAACATTTAAAGCATCTCTCGCCACCTTCCCTGACATCTTCAAGCCCCTTTGCCATATCAAAGAACACATTGGGATCGTAATCTTTTTTCAATATAGTGACTTTCCCTTTTAAACCGAATTCTTCAATAAACCTATTTAGTTCTTTCAATCGATAATCAAATTCACTTTCAGGATAAATATTAGGATTGTAATAGTCAATTGTAATATCAAATAAATCCTTTAGATAATCAAGAACATAGCTGCTACATGGAGCACAACATACGTGAAGCAATAAAGAAGGCTTTTTGTTTTGATTTTCTAATTCCTTAAGTGTTTTTTCAAGTTCAATCTGATAATTGATTTTTTGCATAATAAATCCCTTTCAGTATAATCGCCGAAAACCACATGGCCTTCGGCGATTATTGCTTAGAAATATTTTTTGTTTCCCCACAAATTACTTTTCTTAAGATATAAATACTCGTTGTATGCTTTTTCTAACATCTGCTTTTCGTTAGGAAATTTGAGTAAATGATACGCTTCATGAAACTTGTAATAACCCGAGTCGAAAAAATATTCCTCTCGTTGTGGTTTGCTGGAATAATTATTGGCCATCATAAGATACCAGTGAACTTCCTTCTCTACAACATCTCCAGGCACAGAAAAAGTATATTCACTCTTCCCGATGTACTTAATAATGGTTGCTTTAACGCCAGCTTCTTCGCAAACCTCTCTAAGGGCAGTTTCCTTGTATTCTTCTCCTGCCTCAACGGTTCCTTTTGGTAATACCCATCCTTCATATTTGTTTTTGAAATTCTTATATAGGACAAGTATTTTTCCTCGAAATATAACCACACCGCCGCAACTGGTTGCTTTTGACATAGCATTACCTCCCGGTGTGTATTTAATCATTAATTACTAAATAGTATATCCTAAACATAAATAGTATTCAAGTATTTTGCTGGTTGAGTTTTTCATACAATATTCTCCGATTTCTTTTACGCTGTTTGGAATAACGATACTGTCCAGATTTTGTTTTATATAAATAAAACGTAGATTATTGGAAAATATAGCATAGAATTGAAAAAAAGATCACAATATTATTTCTAATATTGAGATCTTTTTTGTTATCATTATCTTAATGACTTTGATTATTTAACAGTTCGTTTTTAGTGCGACTATCAGTCGTTCACACTGTTATTAATCACGTACCTTTATATGAACTTCTCTAAGCTGCTGTTCTGTCACTTCGCTTGGAGCTTTGCACATTAAATCCTGTGCGTTACCGTTCATTGGGAAGGCGATTATTTCTCTGATGTTTTCTTCGTTTCTGAGAAGCATAATCATACGGTCAACACCAGGTGCCATACCTGCGTGTGGTGGTGCACCAAACTGGAATGCGTTGTAAAGTGCTCCGAATTTATTCTTTAATACTTCTTCTTCGTATCCTGCAATTTCAAATGCTTTAACCATAATATCAAGGTCATGGTTTCTGACAGCGCCTGATGATAATTCAATACCGTTACATACGATATCGTACTGGTATGCAAGAATTTCTTCAGGTTTCTTTGTATTGAGTGCCTCAAGACCTCCCTGTGGCATTGAGAATGGATTGTGTGTGAAGATATATTTTTTCTCTTCAGAATCATACTCATACATTGGGAAATCGTTAATATAGCAGAATCTGTATGCGTTCTTTTCGATTAAATCAAGCTTCTCGCCTAATTCTGTACGAATCTGTCCGGCATAAAGAGCTGCTCTTTCTTCCTTATCAGCGATAAAGAAGATTGTATCTCCAACTTCAAGACCGGCTAATTCTCTGATTTCTGACTTCATATCGTCAGGAATAAATTTATCAATTGGTCCCTTGTAGCTCAAATCTTCCTTAACTTCAAGATATCCAAGTCCACCCATTCCAATTGACTGAGCAAACTTAAGGAGCTTCTCATGGAATCCTTTAGACATGTCAGCATGAACTTTAATTGCTCTTACGCATTTTCCGTGGAATGGCTTGAAAGTACATCTCTGGAAGAAATCAGTAACATCAACAATTTCAAGAGGGTTTCTAAGGTCAGGCTTGTCTGTACCATACTTAAGCATAGCCTCTTTGAAACTGATAATTGGATATGGTGCTTCTGTTACAACAGATCCTTCCGGTGCAAATTTTTTGAATGTTTCAGTGAGTACTTCTTCGCCGATTTTAAATACATCTTCCTGTGTTGCAAATGCTAACTCGAAGTCTAACTGATAGAACTCTCCGGGAGATCTGTCTGCTCTGGCATCCTCATCTCTGAAACATGGTGCAATCTGGAAATATTTGTCAATTCCTGATACCATAAGCAACTGTTTATACTGCTGTGGTGCCTGTGGAAGAGCGTAGAATTTACCTTTAAACTTACGTGAAGGTACGATATAATCTCTTGCTCCCTCCGGAGATGATGCACAAAGAATAGGTGTCTGTACTTCCATAAAGCCCATCTCTGTCATCTTCTGTCTTAAAAATGCGATAACATTCGATCTGAAGATCATATTGTCTTTAACCTTTTTGTTTCGCATATCAAGATATCTGTATTCAAGTCTTACATCCTCACGTACTTCTTTTGAAGAAACTACTTCAAATGGTAACTGTTTGTATACTTTTCCGAGAATGTTTACTGTCTTTGCCTCTAATTCAATAGTTCCTGTAGGAATCTTAGGGTTATATGTCTCCTCATCTCTGTGTTCAACTACACCTTCAATTGAGATACATTCTTCTCTTGTAATTCCCTCTAAAAGAGCCGTGTCTCTCATAACTACCTGAAGAACGCCGTACATATCTCTTAAGTCAATAAATGATACACCACCATGATCACGAATGTTTTCTACCCATCCTGCAACCTTGATAGTATCGCCTACATTACTTTCAGAAATTTCACTTAAATTTCTGTCACGATAGAGTGTTGATAATTCCATTTTTTACCTCCTGATATAATAAAAATCTTTCCGGACGATTTAATATTTATCAATTGATAATAAATAAAAAATCGTCCCAAACAATAACTGTTCAGGACGAATAAAAATCCGCGGTACCACCTGATTTACCAAATCGGTCTCTCTTGCTGATTACGTTCAGCGAACGACGCACCTACTTGCTCACGCTTTCAGATTGCAGCTGCTAGAGTGTTATTCGCACAAATTCATTCTGCAAAGCTTTCACCATCCTTTGCTCGCTGTGAGTGATAATCCGTGTTACTTCTCTCCGTCTTAGCCTTTATTTATTTAATCTTAATAAATTTAATTTGTTTATTAAGAATTAATATCATATGTTCAAAATTATATACTACCTAAAAAATGTTGTCAAATATTTTCTTGGCACATTCTACTGCTTTTACAGAACCATCCGGAACATCTTCAATCACGACACTTATCGAATAGTCTTTTTTCCCTTTTGATGCGTATCCTACATACCATGAATTAACATTATTTTTTGAGTCGATCTGAGCTGTACCTGTTTTTCCACCCGTCTTATATGAAGCAGATTTAAATATACGACCTGTTCCATAATCAGTAACAGCTTCCATCATTTCCTTAAGGTTTTGGCTCTCTGTCTTTGACATGATACGCTTGTATTTCTCAGGATTGAATTCACTTATAATAGAACCGTTGTAGTCTGTAATTGACGAAACAAGTAATGGTTTCATCATCATTCCGTTGTTTGATATAGCATTGGCAATCATAACCATGTGGAGAGGTGTCACAAGGGTAGTTCCCTGTCCAATGGAAGATTGAGTAATATCAAATGTGGTGGAATTTTCGTTTAAAGAGAAGGAACTCTTGTTGTATTCAATTTTAACCGGAAGTTTGGAATTGAATAGGCAATCAGTCATATCTTCTGAAAATTCCTTGATATCAAGTTCTGTTCCAAGCGTTGCAAAAAATCCATTACATGAATTTGCAAATGCTTTTGTGATGTCTTCATTTCCGTGGACTGTTTTGTTGTAACAGTTGATTGGATAATTTGCAAACACCTTTGTTCCCGAACATTTGTAAGTAAAATCTTTATAATTTTTGTTTTGTCTCATATATTCAAGAGATGTAAATATTTTGAATGTAGATCCGGGAGTGTACATACCCTGGGTAGCTCTGTTTAATAAAAACCCATTCTTGGCTTTTCCACTATCTATTTTATCCCACAATTTTTCGAGATTATTTGGATTGTAATCCGGTTTTGAAACCATAGCTAAAATAGCACCGGTTTTATTGTCCATAACAACTACTGCTCCATCACTGTTTCCAAGTGCATCGTAACTGGCCTTTTGAATTTTGTAATTTAAGGTAGTGTTTATGTTGTTCCCCGGACTCTTTTTTTCCTTGAATTCGTTAATTGCCTTTAGTATTGGATTTAATTCAGTGGTGAGAAGGTTGTAATCATATGCCTTTTCCAATCCTGTCTTTCCTCTGGTATTCATTCCGACTACATGGGCAAACATATTGTCATAAGGGTATTCCCTAATTTCATTGCCTTCATCATCTGTAGTGGTTGTAGCAATGACTTTTCCATCAGCAGTTACGATATTGCCTCTTACAATTTTTTCTGAATATGCTTTGAGCCTTTTGTTATAGCTGTTGTTGACAATAGATTCAGACTGATACAAATCATATCCGTAGTAAAATATCATAACTAAAAACACAACAGAAAAGAAAGCCATAGTTCTTCTCAGTTCATTATTCTCTTTCTTTTTTTCTTTACTTTGCTGTCGCTTCGCTTTTTGCTCAGATTTATATTGTTTTCTCTCTGAACTTTTCATTTCTTTTAAACGTTGTTTTTCCTTTTGACGTCTGAGTTCCTCAGCGACGAGCTTGTCTTCTGCTGTTTGTCTGCTCACTTGAAATTTCCTTTCTAGTACGTTTGCGCTTATTTCTGCTTTCATCCTCTGTTCCAACAATTGATAAGCCTTGAATAATTGCAAACATAATCAGTGTGCTCAATGCCGAACTTCCACCATAACTGATGAGAGGAAGAGTTACGCCTGTTGATGGGATAAGTTTAATTGCCCCACCTATTGTTAAAAATACCTGAACTGCATAAATGATTCCAAGACCAAATGCCACGAGTTTATTAAACATTTCATTCTGCATTGTGGCAACTGTAACAAAACCTATAAAGCAATTCATACAAACTAATATCAGTAAAATAGCGAATATTCCACCAAATTCCTCTGCTATTGCTGAAAAAACAAAATCGGTATGGGCTTCAGGAATAGTGTTTGGCATTCCATTGTAAAGGCCGGTTCCGGTAAGTTTTCCGCTGCAAATTGCAAACAATGATTGTGTAACCTGGTATCCTCCTCCATCAATAATAGGCCAAGGATCTTTCCAAGCCTGAATTCTAGTCTGAACATGAGTAAATAAAAGGGAGCCCACATAAGCTCCGGCAATTCCACCGCCTGCACATAAGAATAAATATAATTTACTTTTTGATGCGGCATAAAGCATAAATGAAAATACCATAAACAATATAAGGGCACATCCTAAATCTTTCGATGCCACAAGTACAAGAACAAAAGATGCTGATGCAATTGCAGAAGCAAATACATTCTTGAATTTAGTGCCCTTGATAAATAATCCGGCAAGGAAAAATACAAATAATATTTTTACAAATTCGGAGGGCTGAAAAGACACACCCCCAAACGACAACATCAAATAAGATCCGTTACTCTTTTTTCCCAGAATAATTCCAAGTAACAAAACTGCCAAAAGCATTCCTACACCAAGAAAATAATAAAACCAAGTTAATTCTTTCCATATCTTAAATTTCGTCATAAGAAATGGAACTATAAGTGTAAGCAATGTCGCCATAGCGATAATAATAAACTGTTTGATGCTTCTCTGATAGTTTAATCTGGCCAATTCAATAAAGCCAATAGCTAACAGCATACACATATTGCTCAAGAGCGTTCTGTTAATCTTCGGGTAAATAACCGGAAAAATACCAAGTACTATTACCAGGTATATCATCTGGGCACCCGCTAATATTATAGTTGTATCTGATTTGTTGTTGAAATATACAATAACAACACCCACGAAATAAATCATATATATAAGAAAACTCTGAGTGGTAAAGAATATATCTAAATCTTCTTTGTCAGTTTTCTTTGATATGGCCTTATAACTAAAAAAAGTATAGGATGCCATGAGTATCATTATTATGTATTTGGAAATAACTATATATACTTCTGCCATATGTTTATCCTTTAATTTATTGTTTCGTAGTTAGTAAATGGATGTTGATATAAATCCTATTTACTATTTTAACGAATAATAATAGTAATTTATTTCACACCTCTTTTAAAATGACCTCTAGTTGAGCCTTCAATTTCATTATAGTTATTATTTTTCAAAATGAAACTATTATTGAAGATGTTTATAATATTTTTTACTTCTTCCTTGTTTTCGTAAGTAAATTCTAATCTGACTGAACTTGGATTAAGCTTTAATATAGTGTTACTGTAACTTGCCAAAGATAGTGGGTTTACATTGTAAATAATATTGTAGCAATAATCGCAAACACATCTGACATGCATGTTTTGATTCATTCTGTCATTGAGAATGTAACTTTCTTTTGATTTGTTGCATCGATTGCATGTTTTAGCAACACAATTTGCAGTTGTCATTACAGGCATATAACCGTAAACAACCATCTCTTCTCTACTACAGCCTCTGTACTCCAGTTCTTTGAAATTCAGTTCAACAGGGACGGTAGTTTTTACACCGAAGCTATCATACAATTTTTTTGATTCTTTGTTAAAAGAGTAAACGTTATAATCAAAAATAAAATTAGTGTACCCTTTTGATTTTAAATAAAAATATTCTTCAATATTTCGTATTAAAAAGCCATTATACATCTCAAGATTTTTTGAATGAATTTTTTCAAACGTGTTCTTATCATCCATTCTGAATACATGTGGCATGGCAAGATACAATTTAGTATTATTGAGTTTACATGTTTCTTTAATTCTGTTTAAATCATCATTTTCGCAAAATGATTCTACATAAATAACAGATATTTTGTTCGAATCAATACAAGCCTTAATCTGTTCCTCTGTAGAACATAACGCAGACATAGATAATTCATTATTATCACCTGTGTCGCAGTTAGAAATTGAATTGTCTTCGTAACTAATTATATTTTCTGAATTTCTGTAAAATGATTGAATGATTGTATTGATTAATTCATCTGTTATATTTCTTCTTAAATTATTAAGTGAACCCATAGTCATAAATAAACCATCATCCAAGTTGACTTCCATATAATCAACTTCAAAAGGAGTATTGCCTAATTTCGAAAACTGTTTGATAACTGTTTCTTTAGTTAACGGTTTATTTTCGGCTAAGGAAGGAACCTCACCTTCTATGCTGACGGTATAATCACTACATGTTGCAATAATATTAACATTTGAATCTTTAAATATATTGATATAAATATTAATTTTTTCTTTAGGTGAATTATTGATTATTTTTTCATTTATGAAATTGATATAATCTTTATTTTCAGTTCTAAAAGCTGGCTCTTTCAAAGAAATCATATCTCTTGAATTGTGAACATTATAATAGCTCTCATTGAATCCGTTTCTGTTAAAGAGATCCCAAGCCTTTTGATAATCCGCCTTATCAACATGATAATTTTTAGGATTACTAAGATACAAATCCACATATTTTCTGTAGAGAGAAGTTATACCTGCTGTATACTCCTTTTTCTTCATTCTGCCCTCAATTTTAAGAGAATATACACCTGATTCTATAATTTGAGGAAGTATGTTTAGTGTACAAATATCCTTTGGGCTTAATATGTATTTTTCGTCTTTGGTATTAATAACTTTATTGTTTTTTATTAAATCATAATTAAGTCTACAAGGCTGAGCACATTTTCCTCTGTTACCGCTTCTTCCGCCAATGTAACTGCTTAAAAAACACTGTCCGGAATAACAATAACACAATGCACCATGTACAAAACTTTCTATTTCTATATCGCAATTATCACTGATGTGCTTTATTTCTTTTGCAGAAAGTTCCCTTGGCGTAACAATTCTGCTCACTCCGCGACTTTTGAGGAAATCTACTGTTTCATGCCCCATTATTGTCATCTGAGTGCTGGCGTGAATATGTAAATCAGGGAAATGCTTATGGATAAATTCCATAACTCCGAAATCCTGAACAATAACAGCATCAAGCCCTATATTATATAATGGTTTTATATAATCATAGAGTTTCTTTTCTATTTCCAAATCTTTTATTAGTGTATTTACTGTGAGATATATTTTTCTTCCGTGAATATGCGCATATCTTATGGCTTCCTCTAACTGTTCGAAGGAAAGATTATCTGCATATTCTCTTGCGCCAAATAATGGACCTCCGGTATAAACTGCATCTGCGCCGGCATTTATCGCTGCTATTACGCATTCTAGCGAACCGCCTGGAGCTAATATTTCTACTTTCATTTTATTCACCTATATTAAACCTAAAGCGACCAGGAAAGAACCTGATCGCTTTTTATTATTTATTATTGAGTTCAGTTTGTAACTTAACAATATCTTTTTCGTATTCCACTAATTTCTTGTTAAGTTTTTCAATTTCAGATTCTAATGTCTGAATTTTGACATTTGCTGTAACTAAATCATGTTTGAATTCATAAGCTTCCTTTTCTTTCTGCTCAAGATCGGATTCAAGTAATTCAGCCTGCTTTTTAGCTTTGAAATAATCATCAGCAATATTAAGCTCTAATATAGTTTTCTGAACATCAAATTTTTGTCTTCTATATCCTTCGTCTTTTTTGAAATCATTAATCTTGTTGCTAATATATGAAGCAACCTTTTGGATATAGGCTTCACTTTCAAAACCACCTATTGTATAAATCTGGCCATCGATTACTACATCTATGACATTCTTTGCTGACATAATTTCACTCCTTAATTTGGTCATTTGTGTAAATTGTATCAGTTGGAGATATACATTCCTACTGAAAAAATAAAATCTATCGTCTATTCTAACACATTTATTCAATATAATCAATTCCAAGGTGAAGATAAGATTGTTTTGTTGCAACTCTTCCTCTGGCGGTTCTATCAAGCAAACCATTTTGGATAAGATACGGCTCATAGACATCCTCAATAGTTCCTGCATCTTCTCCAAGTGCAGCTGCTATAGTATCTAGTCCTACCGGTCCACCTCCAAACTTATTAATAATAATATCGAGAATCATTCTATCGCCTTTATCAAGACCTAATTTATCAACTTCAAGGGAGTCTAATGCATCTTCAGCAACTTCTCTTGTGATGATTCCGTCATATTTAATGTCAGCAAAATCACGTACTCTCTTTAAAAATCTGTTTGCTAAACGAGGGGTTCCTCTGGAACGTCTGGCAAGTTCGGTTGCCCCCTCATCGTCGATTTTAACATCTAATACCGTGGCTGAACGATTGATTATTTCTTTTAATTCAGAAAGAGTATAAAATTCGAGTTTATTAATCACACCGAATCTGTCTCTTAGAGGAGCTGATAGCATTCCTGCTCTTGTGGTCGCTCCCACTAAAGTAAACTTAGGCAAATCAAGTCGCACTGCATGTCCTGTAGCTCCCTTTCCTATAATAATATCTATAGCAAAGTCTTCCATTGCTGAGTAAAGCACTTCTTCTACCTGTCTGTTCAGCCTGTGTATTTCATCTATAAAGAGAACATCATTTTCTCCCAGAGAATTGAGAATTGCAGCAATATCTCCCGGCTTTTCAATTGCAGGACCTGATGTAATTTTAATATTAACTCCCATCTCTGCAGCTATAATGTTTGCAAGAGTAGTTTTTCCAAGTCCCGGAGGTCCGTATAATAATACATGATCTAAGGATTCGCCTCTGCTTTTTGCAGCATCTATAAAAATTTTGAGATTGTTTTTTGCCTTAGATTGACCTATATACTCATCCAGCAACCTAGGTCTAAGTGTTTTTTCAATTGTAATATCTTCAACTGACTGATCAGTTGTTGAAATAGTTCTTTTCATTATTATTCCTCGCCGCTATTTTATATCAATTTCTTTAAAGCCTGTTTTAACACATCTTCTACTGTTGAATCTTCTGTAACAACACTTGATACAACTTTGTAGGCTTCACTCTGAGTATATCCAAGAGCTACAAGTGCACTTATTGCCTCGTTTTTAACAGATGAATCATCAGCACTGCCTGATTCAATTACAATGGAAGCATCTGAAGTGTCGGCAATATTTATCTTATCTTTAAGCTCTATAATGCATCTTTGAGCTGTCTTTGATCCTACGCCCGGAGCTTTTGATATCGCTTTTGAATCATCAGAAAGTATTGCAAATCTGAGTTCATCAGGAGTTAACGTCGACAAAATAGCCAATGCTCCTTTTGGTCCTATTCCACTTACGGAAATCAGGAGTTTGAAAATTTCCAAATCATCCGGCTTTAAGAAGCCGTATAGACTCTGGGTATCTTCTCTTACTAAAAAATATGTATGTATTTTTACTTCACTTCCACAATGTGGCAAAGACGCCAATATGGAAGTGGGAATAAAAATGTTATATCCGATTCCGTTATTGTCTACGACAATACTGTCATTTTTTATATTGACCAGCTCACCTTTTATATAAGATATCATGATTAATCCTTTCAAAAAACGAACAAATGTTTCCTAAAAATAATAACACAATAATATCAATATAACAATAAAGAAATTCATATTTATTAAAACTTCCAATTACGTATCACATCTTAAAATACTCTCTCAAACGTATGCCGCAATTCATATTCAAGCAATTATATACGTATCAAAAAATATATTTATTTCTGGAACATACACTCCAACAACTATTTAAACACTTGCATACATACCAGCGAAAAAAATAAATTCTCAAACGTATGCCTCAACAATAATATATTTACCTAAGTACGTACTAAAACAAAATATATTTTTTGGTACGTATAATAAAACAGATTTGAAAACTTTTACTTGCGTTTCAGAAACAAATAATTAATATAGAATGTATAGTTAAAAAATATCTGTATTCTTACATGCGTTTCATAAAAGAAAACTTGATATAAAACGTATAAACAAAATAATTCTAGATTTCTAAGCACGTTCCAAAAACAAAAATTGTCAATGGAACGTATCTCCCAACATTTTTGAAGCAAATTAATTATTTATAACATATTTATTTTTTTCTCTTATAAATAATCTCTATGGTTTTGTTTTACTTCTTCAACCTTATAAATCTCGTCAGAATTTTATGCTTGTCAAATGGATACAATGGATAAATATAACTGGTATTGCTGAGTGTTTTATTAAAAGCAACAAGTAAAACAGTGATTAACAAACCAATTACAAATCCGTACAATGCAAAAAACTGAGTTAATATTAAAATAATTATTCTACAGTATTTTATTGCATATGCAAATTCGTAGTTCTCATGTGTGAAATTTGCTATTGCAACAACAGCCATATATAGCATTGTCTGTGAAATAAACCATCCGGTTTCAATGGCGAATTCTCCGATAACAATTGCTGCGATAATACTTAGGGGTGTATTTAACATACTAGGAGTATTTACAGCTGCAAGTTTAAGCCCGTCCACGCAAAGTTCCAAAGATAAAAGTTGTAAAATAATAGGAACAAAAGGCTCATTATCTATTTTCAAAAACATTAAATCCGAAGGTATCAATGATGGGTTATTTGCAAATAAAAGATAAAGGGGCGTTAATATTAAAGATAATAAAGTTATTACTAGTCTTGAAAGTCTGAGGTATGTGCCTGTGACAGGAGGAAAATAATAATCATCTGCCTCTTCTATTACATCGAAAATTGTTGTTGGCAAAATCATTGCAGCAGGCGATGTATCAACCAGGATAACAATATAACCCTCAATTATTTCTGAAGCGGCCGTGTCAGGTCGTTCGCTATATCTGAATTTTGGGAATGGGTTTAAAAAACTTCCCTGATGCAGACACTCAGAAAGACTTTCCTGACTCAAAGTTAAGGCATCTGTTTTAATGTCTTTAATTCTTTGCCTTATAGAAGATAAAAGCTTCTTATCCGCAATATTATCCATATAACAAATTGCAACATCAGTTTTCGAGATATCACCCACTTGTATAATTTCACATCTATAATCAGTTGAGCGAATTCTTCTTCTGATAAGTGCTGTGTTTTCGGTGAGCGTTTCAACAAATCCATCTCTTGAGCCTCTTAAAACCCTGTATTTTTCTGGTTCAGAAACATTTCTTGAAGGATATCGTCTGGTGTCTATTAAAAAAGCAAAACTATATTTTTCAACATAAAAACAAATGACCCCTGATAAAATGTTTGTAAGTATTTTGTTTTCATCCGAAGAAATATCTGTTTCAAGATAAGGCAAATATAGTTTGTCAAATTCTTCGGCAGTATCCGGAAGTATATAATTACATTTTAAAATGTACTCTTGTATTTTTTCTACAACTTCCACATCGCACATGCCGTTAATATAGTAGAACACTCCTTTTGAGTCTCCGACAACAAATTCTTTTTTTAAAATATCAAAATTAATGTCAACAGCAAGTGATTGGTCAAAATTATCAATTGTCTTCTCATAGCTTTCCTTACAAATCAAACTCATATCGGCTTCCAATCTGTTTTTTATATTAATATCAGCAATTAGAGCGGTAATTATTCAACTTTAGAAAAAGAAACTGGCACTATCGATAAAATAGTGCCAGTTTTCTCAGTAATTCTTGTTATAATTCAGTATTATTTCTTATATTTCTTTAATACTTTGTAAGAAATTGTTTTGTCCTCTCTTCTTTTGGATTATCAATCAGTTCTTTTGCCGGTCCCTGCTCAACAATATATCCATCGTCCATAAAGATTATATAATCTGCAACATCTCGCGCAAAAGCCATCTCATGAGTAACAATTATCATTGTTGTGTTCTGTTCGGCAAGTTCTCTGATAACCTTAAGCACTTCTCCTGTTAATTCAGGGTCTAATGCTGAAGTTGGTTCATCAAAACATAGTATGTCGGGATTTAATGCAAGAGCTCTAGCAATAGCAACTCTTTGCTTCTGTCCACCGGAGAGCTGATGAGGATAATGATCCATGCGCTCACTCAATCCCATTTTATCTAGAAGTTCTTTTCCTTTATTGTCGATTTCTTCTAACAATTGTTTTTTATCACTTTTATAATTCGGCGATTCTTTTGCCATCAGTTTTGTGGCAAGTGTTACATTTTCAAGAGCTGTGTACTGCGGAAATAAATTAAAATTCTGAAATACCATTCCAAAATGTAATCTCTTCTTTCTAAGTTCTCGCTCCGATAATTTACCATGAGAATCGTCAAGCAATGTATTTCCGTTTACAATTATTTGTCCTTTGGTAGGTCTTTCAAGAAAGTTTAAGCATCTTAAAAGAGTTGTTTTTCCTGAACCTGAAGACCCAATGATTGCAAGCGTCTTTCCTTTTTCAAGGCAAAAACTGATATCGTTTAAAACAGTAGTTTTCCCAAAATTTTTACCGAGATTATTTACTTCTAAAATTGCCATAATCCACCTCTGTAATTATTCGTATTTAAAATAATCTAATTTGCGTTCAATAAGATTAAATACAATGGTAAGAATACCAACGAATACTAAATAGTAAACTCCTGTATAGAATAACGGCCAAGTAAGCCCTGCTGATTTCATAAATGAAAAACCGGCAAATGTCAATTCGTATGCTGCGATTATTCTAGCAAGAGAAGTATCCTTAACAAGTGTAATAATTTCATTTGACATTGGAGGAACTACTCTTTTAATCATTTGCAAAAGTGTGATTTTGAAAAAAATCTGTCTTCTGTTCATGCCAAGTACCTGTCCAGCCTCGTACTGTCCTTTTGGGACACCCTGAATTCCACCTTTAAATATTACAGCAAAATAACATGAATAATTAATGGTAAACGCAACAACAGTGGCTGTTATTCTACCTGCTTCATTTCCACTCCAAATCGGATGATTGAGCATACCGGGAACATAAAAAATAACCATCAACTGTAACATTAAAGGGGTTCCCCTTATAATCCATATTAAGATGTTAAGTAGATATTTAATAGGTGTAAGCAATCCCAAAGAAATAATTAATCCTAAAGGCAATGCAAATAAAAGTGTTAATATAAATATTTCAAATGTTGTAAGCATTCCGTTAAGCAAGGTTAACGTTACGGTCCAAAACATAATAGTCTCCTTTGGATATATATTATTTTACTTTTTCTACAATTACCTGTGCGTTGTTACAATAAGCATTTGAGCAGTTCATTGCATTTTTAACTTCATCTGTAAGTGTCATTCCATTCCAAACAACATCAATATTTTTTGAAGAAAGCTCCATAGCTTTTGTATCCCAGTCGATTTCAACAAATTCAACTGTTACGCCTAATTTTTCTCCGAGTTTCTTTGCCATGTCAGCGTCAAAACCAATCCATTCGTCACTGTCATTTTTATAATCCATTGGTGCAAAGTCAGTGATACCTACGATTAGCTTGCCGTTGCTCTTGATAGCCTCAACATCACTGTTTTCAGATTTCTCGTAAGTAGCTTCCTTCTGCTCAACTAAGGCTTCCTGAACACCATACTGTTTTGCAATTTCAAGCATTGAACCGTCTTTGTATGTCTCATAGAAAAATTCATTGATATATGATGCTAAGTCAGAATCTTTTCTACAACCTACACCGTATTCTTCAGTAGTAAGTTCTGTTGTGTGTTTTAAGTTTGGATAACTTGTTCCCTCACCAATCATAGCACCTGCCATAAGTAAGTCGATAATTGCTGCATTACTTGTTCCGCTGTTTACTTCCATTAAAGCGTCAGCCTGAGAATTAACAGAATTGATCTGATATCCCTTTTCTTTTGCGATTGCTTCACCGGCTGATCCGGCTTCAACAGCGTATGTGATTTCTCCGACTTTATTTCCTGCTTCCTTATTGGAACATCCTGTAAAACATGATGTCATTACTGTTACACATGCTAAAATAATAGCTAATTTCTTCATTGTAAAAATCCTCCTAAATTCAATGAAATATTTATTTATATAATCATTTAATATAAAACATATCAAATCTTATTCATGCAATTTAACAATTGCTTTAACCGGACATTTTTCCATACATGTTCCACATGATTCACATTTACTCTGATCGATGTGAGCAATGTTGTTTACAAATTCGATTGCCCCGTATTCGCAGTTCTTTGAGCAAAGACCACATCCAATACAACCGTTGCTACATGCTTTTTTTACATCAAGACCTCTGTCCTTAGAACTACATTTAACAACATATTTAGCTGAATACGGTATAAGTTCAATAAGTTTTTTAGGACATGCTGCAATACATTTTTTACATGCAACACATTTTTCTTTGTCAACAACGGCCTTTCCATTTATAACATGGATAGCATCAAACTCGCAAGCTTTAACACATGAACCAAGTCCAAGGCAGCCATAACCGCAAGCCTTTGCGCCGCCTCCGGGAATATTTGAAGCATCATTACAATCTTCATTTCCCACATAGTTGTATTTCTGTTTTGCAGCATCACAGTCTCCTGCACATTTTACATATGCAACATATTTGACTGCTTCTGCTTCAATGCCTACTATTTCACCGATTTTCTTTGCACATTCAGCACCGCCTACAGGACATGCGTTTGGCGCGCTCTCGCCCTTTGCAATGGATTCTGCTAAAGCATCACAACCTGCAAAACCACAACCTCCGCAATTGTTACCCGGAAGCGCTTCTCTTATAGCAATTTCTTTTTCGTCGACAGGAACTGCAAGGAATTTGCCGGACACAGTTAGCATAATACCTATTATTAATCCAACGCCTCCCACCACGAGGGCTGCATATAATATTTCCATTTAAACTACCTCCTATATCAATCCTGTAAATCCTGTAAAGGCTATTGCCATTAAACCGGAAGCAATAAGAGTCATCGGAGTTCCTCTAAAAGGTTTTGGAATATCGTTTCCTTCACTCTTTTCTCTTATTCCCGCAAGAATAACAATTGCAATTAAAAATCCAACTGATGTTCCAAGCGCACTTGCAAGGCTGGTTGCAAAATTATATCCGTTATCGATATTAGAAATTGCAACACCTAAAACTGCACAGTTTGTTGTGATAAGAGGTAAATATACACCAAGTGCTTTGTAAAGAGGTGGTATATATTTTTTCAATATCATTTCAACCAACTGAACCAAAGCAGCAATTACAAGAATAAATACTATAGTTTGTAAATATTCAAGATTTAATGGAACTAAGATTTTATAAAAAATACCGTAAGTTACTGTGGAAGAAATCATAATAACAAAAATTACGGCAGCTCCCATTCCTGCAGCAGTGTTTGTCTTTTTAGAAACACCTAAGAAAGGACATAATCCTAAGAACTGGCTGAGAACTACATTGTTTACTAATGCTGTTCCCAAAGCAGTAAGTAATAATCCTGTCATATTAGTTTTCCTCCTTTATTTCAGTGTCACATCCGCTACATCCGGCACAGCCGTCGGCACATGTCTTTCTAGGCTTTTTGCCTGCTTTAAGTCTCAAATAATTTTGTGTAGCTACGAGTGCAGCCAACACGAAGAAAGCTCCTGGGGCCATAACAAAAATAGTTATTCCGTCCCATCCGGGAATATCAATCCCAAGAATAGTTCCGGCACCGATTATTTCTCTGAAAGCTCCCAAGATAGATAGTGCTAAAGTAAATCCAAGTCCCATACCCAGACCGTCAAATATTGATGGTAACACAGGATTTTTTGATGCAAAACTTTCTGCGCGGCCAAGAATAATACAGTTAACTACAATAAGTGGAATGTAAATTCCAAGAGCCTCATTAAGACTTGGTAAATATGCCTGTAATAAAAACTGAAGTATTGTAACGAAACTGGCTACAATAACGATAAATGCCGGAACACGAACACCATTAGGTATTATTTTTCTAAGTAATGAAATTACAAAGTTCGACATTACAAGTACCACCAATGTACTGAGTCCCATACCTGCTCCGTTAAATAATGAAGATGTAACAGCCAATGTAGGACACATTCCGAGGATAAGAACGAAGGTTGGATTTTCTTTTATAATTCCATTATAAAGCTGTTTTAAACAACTATTCATTTTCCTCACCTCCATTAATATACTTAAAGCAACTTATAGCTGCGGTTGTAGCATTTGTTACAGCATTTGAAGTGATTGTCGCACCGCTTAATGCATCAATCTCATTTTCTGTAGAAGCTCCTGATTTTGAATATTTGAAATAATCAACTTTTTTATTTTTAAATTGGTTGGTGAACGACTCCTCTTTGGCTCTCATACCAAGACCCGGAGTCTCATTTAATGATAAATATGAAATTCCATAAACAGTCTGGTCGTTTCCAATGCCCACAGATAAAGTGACTTTTCCACCGTAAGCTTCGTTGTCAGTTACAGTAATTACGTAACCCATAAGTTCGCCGTTTTTATCTAAAGCTTCAATTATTTCTTCAATATTTGCGTTTACTGAAGCATTAGGATAATCAGAATCATTCTTTCTGTTTTCCTTATCTGATTTTTCTATAAATTCGTCAATTTCGTCAAAATCTTTAATGTCTGAGTTTTTGAAACTGTCAGCGTCAGGAAATACAGTTTTATAGGCAGATGCTTTGGTTTTTGATTCCTGCTCTGCTCTTGCTTCTTTTGTAACATTAAAAATATATCCAAGGCTCAGTCCTGAAACAAGAGTGATAACAAGAAGAATTAATGTATCTTTAATTATATTTTTCATTGTCTGCCTCCTATTCTTTTTCAAGACCAAATGCTTTTGGAATTGTAATATTTTCAATTAAAGGAACTAATAGATTACAGAATATAATAGCGAAGGATACACCCTCTGCAGTATTTCCAAATGTTCTAAAAATAGCAGTGAGAAAACCTAAACATATTCCGTAAATATATTTTCCTGAAACAGTGATTGGTGAAGTTGAGTAATCAGTCGCCATAAAGAAGGCTCCAAAGATCAAGCCACCACCACAAAGATGCTTAAGTAAGAATTCTGCATCAAATCCGTTTCCTGAGAACAATACTATTAAAATTGCAAATGAAACTATATATGTAAGCGGAATTCTTAAATCAATTATTTTTCTTACTGAAAGATATAATGCTCCGATTAAAAGAGCAATCACACTGGTCTCACCGATTGTACCGGAATGATTTCCTATAAACATAGTGAGGAGATCAGGGTTTGCACCGTTTTTAAGTGCTGTAAGAGGTGTGGCTGATGATACTCCGTCCACAGCTGCCACTTTTTCAGGAACAAAAGCTGTCATCTGTTTTGCGAATGACAAAACAAGAAAACATCTCGCTCCAAGAGCAGGATTCATGAAGTTCTGTCCAAGACCTCCGAATAACTGTTTTACAACTATAATTGCAAAAACACTACCGATAACTGTCATCCAAATAGGAAATGTAACAGGTAGATTCAATGCTAAGATCATACCGGTAACTACAGCACTAAAGTCATCAATAGTTTGCTGTCTTTTTATAATTCTGTTGTAGACGTATTCTGATAATACACAACTTCCAACACAGACCATAATTAAAAGGAATGCTCTGAATGAGTAAAACGAACCAAAAAGCATTCCGGCATTTATAATACCAAAAAGCGCAGCAGGTATCATGGCGATTATTACATCAATCATTATTCTGTTTGTTGTAAGTTTTGCTTTTACGTGTGGACTTGATGAAACATAATACATTATACTCACCCTTACCCTTTCTTCCTGTCTGCAATAATTGCTCTTTTCATGGTTCTTACAGACTGTGTAATATTTCTTCTTGCAGGACATACATAATTACATGTACCGCATTCAATACATTCCATTCCGTTATATCTAAGGAACATCTCTTTATCATTTAAATGAGCCGCCTGTGCAAGTTTGGCACAAACGAGTCCTTCAGGACACACTTTCACACACATACCACAGTTGAGACAATTAGTCATCTTTGCAGCTTTCACCTCATCATGCATAAACGCAAGTAATGAAGACGAACCCTTCATTACAGGAACGTCTGTATTGAAAAGTGCCTGGCCCATCATCGGCCCACCGGAGATGATTTTTTCAACGTTTTCATCCATTCCACCGGCTTCTTCGATAACCTGAGAATGACTTGTTCCAAACGGAACAATGAGATTACATGGATTTTTAATACCATCGCCTGATACAGTCACGATACGCTCAGTTAAAGGTTTTCCTTCTTTTACGGCCCTGTAAACATTGTATACAGTGTCAACATTGTCAACTATACAACCAGCGTCTGCAGGTAGTTTTTTAGAGTTGATTTTTCTTCCTGTAACTGCATAAATAATGTGACGCTCTGAACCTTGTGGGTATTTAGTCTTTAATGCTTTAACTTCTATGTTTTCATAATTTGCAGTAAGCTTGGCAAGGTTATCAATAACATCAGGTTTATTGTCTTCAATTGCAATAACACCCTTAGCGTTGTCAAATAACTTTAATATGATATCTAATCCCTCAATAAGTTCTTTTGGATTTTCAATCATTCTTCTGTAATCAGCTGTGATATATGGCTCGCACTCTGCCGCATTAACAATAACATAATCTATTGCTGATTCGTCTTTTGGTGAGAGTTTTACATGGGTTGGAAAACATGCTCCACCAAGCCCCACTAATCCAGCCTCTTTAACAGCTTCTCGTATAGCTTCTTTAAGAGCCTGTTTATCACAGATCTCAAGTATGTTTTTGTTTTCATATTTGATTTCTTCGTACAATTCGTCATTTTCAATTACAATACTCATAACTTTAGTACCGTTTGTTACAAGTCTTGGCTCTATTTTTTTGACAGTTCCGGAAACTGAAGAATGAATATTGGCTGATACAAAGCCTGTTGCCTCAGCAATCTTTTGACCTTTAAGAACGCGGTCACCTATTTTTACCATAGGTGTGGCAGGCGCACCGATATGCTGCGAAGTAGGAATTACCACTTCACCCTTTGGATTTATTTTTCTGGTTGCAACATCCTTAGTTAATTCTTTTCCGTCATAAGGATGAACGCCACCTTTAAAAGTTAATTTGGACATTTAATATACCCTCATTTCATATTATTTTACTAATTCACTCATAAACACCCATTATGATTATAAACAATTATGCTTATTTTTCAACGATAATTACAAAAATATGATAAAATAAATTCCGTAAGTGCGAAGCACTTCTCATTATTAGTATTATTATAGGGAGTTTGAAATGATAATCGTCCAAGATAATGTTGTTAATGATATAGAATATGATTTATCAAAAATAACTGATAAAAATAAAATTATATATTTTGATATAGAAACTACCGGCTTTTCCAGAAAATACAATCACGTATATCTTATAGGTTGCATGTTTTATAAAGATGATTGTTTGAATTGTGTACAATATTTTGCCGAAAATAAGGAAGATGAAAAGAATATACTGAAGGAATTTCATACTTTACTTCAAAAATATACTACTGTCATTCACTTTAACGGAGCTTCCTTTGATATGCCATTTGTGGTTGAACGCGGAAAAAAATACGGAATTGAATTTGATTTTTCCAAATTTGAAAGCATAGATATTTATAAATCAGCAAAACCTTTTGCTAAATTATTTGACATGGATAACACTAAGCAAAAATCCTTCGAACTACTAATGAATATCACAAGAAAAGATCCATATAACGGAGGACAACTTATAGATATATATAATAAATATACTGAAACAGAAGATCAAAATTTACTATCGCCACTTCTATTACATAATCTGGAAGACGTTATATATATGGGCACACTCACAAGTCTGCTATCCTTCAATGATTTAATGGAGGGTTCCTATGATATTGAAAGTTTTGATATTTCAACTCAAAGAGACATTAATTCAAATCAATTTAGAGAACTACAGATAACTATATACCTTAATAACAGTTTAGGCTTAAAACATTCTATAAAAAATGATAGTTATTATATTTCAATAAATAATAAAAAAATATATATTTCAGTTCCTTCAACAAACTGTGAATTAAAGTATTTTTTCCCTAATTATAAGGACTACTATTATCTTCCAAATGAAGATATGGCTGTTCATAAAAGTGTATCGGCTTATGTAGATAAGAATTATAGAGAAAAAGCCACGCCGCAAAACTGCTATGTAAAAAGAGTTATGGATTTTATTCCTGTCTTTAATTATACAGAATCGGCTTTTGGAGAATTGTTTAAAGATGACGTAAAAAACAAAAACAGTTATATCAATATTGATAATATAAATAATTCTAACATCGCTGATTATGTAAAAATAATAATTAATGCCAATATGCAATTTATAAAACCCCGATAGAAAAAACTATCGGGGTCCTTTTTAATGACTATCTGTTTGCCATTTCTCTTTCCTGAGCTTCAATCATTTTCTTAACCATGTTTCCGCCAATTGATCCGGCCTGAGCAGATGTTAAGTTTCCGTTATAACCATCTGAAAGAGGTACACCAATTTCATTGGCAACTTCCATTTTGAATCTGTTCATCGCTGATTTAGCCTCAGGTACATTTGTTCCATTGCTTGTTGAGTTATTCATATCAAACCCCTCCATAATAATAAATTAATTGATAAATTTAATATTAAATTTAAATGTAATAATTATTTATTACATTCTTATTATGGATAAAAAAATGATAAATAAACTGGTAACTTGTAGTAAATTGGTAATTAATTGAAAATAATCGAGTATTTCTGATTAAACTCGTCTTTTGAATTTAATTTATTAATATATTCCTTATCCTCAAAATTGCCATCAAATGTCGTGTAATCACATCTACCACACCAAGGTTCAATACACATAAATGGTGCTTTTTTATTTGCAGGTGACCACAAAGCGAATAAAGGCATATCAAATTCTACAGTTATATATGGAGTTTTGTCCGAATGTAATATACTTACCTTTGAAACATTGCTGTTCTCAAAAACAAGGGCATCATTATTGAATGTGTTTTCATCAACAGTAAATCGCCCTTCATTCAAAGATAAAGTGTGCTCGATTCCTTTGACAATGCAGCCTGAATTAACATCAATTTCTCCGTAAGTCAAATCTTTATCTGAATCCATCTCAATCATATATTCATACGAATCACTTTCGGGATAATAAAATGCAGGATGTCCTCCAATAGAAAAATATATTTTTTCGTCAGAAGGATTTTCTATCTTCCATAAAACTTCTAATTTTCTTCCGTTTAACTTATAACCGATATGAAGAATGAATTCAAATGGATACATTTCTAAAGTTTTTTCAGATGATTGAAATACAAACCATACTTCCTGATCAGAGATTTTTTCTAATTCAAATTCATTATCTCTTGCAAATCCATGCTGTCCCATGGTATATACTTTTCCTTTGTATCGCATTTCTTTATTTTTTAAGATTCCAACAATAGGAAATAATACAGGACTTTGACGATTCCAAAAAGTAGCATCTCCACACCAAATATATTCATGATTAGTTTTGTTATCTTTAATGCTGGAAATTTCAGCACCAAAACTATTTACTGAAACTGTAAGTTCATCATTTTTAATAGTATATTTATCCATATTAGGCCTCACTTAATATCTTTACAATTTCTTTAAATTTCATTCCATTAGACGCTTTGACTAAGACAATGTCATCTTTCTTTAGCAGATTGAAAAGATTGTCTATCAATTCCTGTTTATCGTTGAAATAATAAAGATTTTCTTTTTTCGTTTTTTTAATTGAATCATAGATGAATTTAGAAAGTCTTCCCACACATATGATTACATCTATATTCTTAGTTGATGCATATTCGCCTACTGATGAATGGAGCTGTTCTTCATTATCGCCAAGTTCGAACATATCTCCGATAATAGCAACTTTTCTACCGATTGTTTCATCTAAAACATCAAGGGAAGAAATCATCGACATCGGATTTGCATTGTAACAACTGTCTATAATAGTATATTTATTATTTTTTATTATTTTGTTCCTACCGTCTATTGTCTCAAGAGACTGAATTCCTTTGTCAATTTCTTCGTTTGTCATACCAAGACTTTTTGCTATACACGTCGCTGCCAGTGAATGATTTACCATATGTTTTCCGGCAACCGGAATTCTAGTATCAAAGCTTTCGCCATTATAATTGATTGTCAATGTAGTTCCTAAAATACCATTGGATTTTACATTGGTTGCATTGATTGATCTGTTTGAATTTTGACCGTAAAATACAATCTTACGATTTGCAGTAGGTTTGATTGTTGCTAATTTTTCATCATCACCATTTAAAACAACAAGCGCATCATCTTTTGCAAAATCAAAAATTTCAGATTTTGCCTTTAATACTCCGTCTCTATCCTTGAGATTTTCCAAATGACAATCACCAATGTTTGTTATTACACAGATATCCGGTTTTGCAACTTGTGATAATCGGTGCATTTCATTGAAATCGCTAATACCCATTTCTACTACTGCAACTTCATGACGCTCTCTGATTTGAAGAATCGTAAGAGGCATGCCTATTTCATTATTATAATTTCCGGCAGTTTTATGTACACAGAATTTCTGAGAAAGAACCGCTGCTATCATTTCCTTTGTGCTGGTTTTTCCAACTGATCCGGTAATTCCTATAATTTTTGTGTTTATTTGTTCCCTATAAAATGCTGCAATCTGTTTTAGAGCAACACCAACAGAATCAACTAAAATATATGGCTTATCTTTTATATCAAGTTCTTTTTCTGATAATGTACAAAGAGCACCTTTTTCAAAAACCTGAGAAATGAATTCGTGACCATCTACAACATTTCCAACAAAAGGAAGATATAAATATCCCTCTTCAATAAGTCTGCTATCCTTCTCTACACCTGTAATTTCGATTTGTTCAAGTTCCTTTGGACCATAATATGTGCCGCCACAGGCAGCTGCGATATTTTTTAAGGTCATATTTTTTAATGTTTCCATTTAATCCTCCTGGTATTAAATATTAATTCTGTTATCATCAATCCCGTAATTGTACATTGATTTAATTGATTTGTTAAGTTCTTCAATACTGACTTCATCTAAATTAAAGTAATGACTTTCTATCTTTTTAACGGCATCGTCTGCCTGTTTTAGAATTTTTGAATCTGTATAAACATCTCCTATTTTAAATTCCATATCGCCACTTTGCCTTATTCCGAAAAAGTCTCCTGGACCTCGTAGCTTCAAGTCTTCACTTGATATTTTAAATCCATCGTTAGATTTTGCAAGTATATCCAGTCTTTTTGACGCATCTTTTTTCTTGCTACCATTGACAAATATACAATAGGATTGAAAACCTCCACGCCCTACTCGACCTCGTAACTGATGAAGTGCTGCCAGTCCGAAACGTTCAGAGTTTTCAATCATCATAACGGTTGCGTTGGGCACATTGACACCTACTTCCACAACTGTTGTTGACACTAGTATCTGTGTTTCATTTTTTGCGAAACTATCTATTATTTCATTTTTTTCTGAATTTTTCATTTTTCCGTGAAGATAATTTATTTTTACTGAAGGCGGAAATATTTTTTTTAATTTATCAGAATAATCGATAACATTCTCACCCTCTACAGCCTCACTGTATTCCACAGAAGGGCAAATTATATATATTTGTCTTCCCTGCTGGATTTGCTTCTCCATAAAACGATATGCGTTAGGCCTGTATTCATTTCCAACAACACAATTTTTAATAGGCAATCTGTTGGCCGGTAATTCGTCTATTACAGATATGTCTAAATCCCCGTATAAAATAATTGCAAGTGTTCTTGGAATTGGTGTGGCACTCATAACGATAACGTGTGGATTATCGCCTTTTTGTGAAATTGCCTGTCGCTGTTTTACACCAAATCTGTGCTGCTCATCAGTAATTACTAGTGCAAGTTTTTTATATTCAACATTTTCCTGAAAAATAGCATGAGTTCCTACAATTATCCTTACTGAATCATCGTTTTTTATTGAAGCATAAGTTTCTCTCTTTTCTTTTGCAGTCATGGAACCGGTCAATAAAACCGCATTAAAATCATAACCGTTTGATGCGATAATATTTGATATTTCATCAAAATGCTGTCTTGCAAGTACTTCTGTTGGAACCATAATGGCTCCCTGAAGATTGTGAAATGCAACATTTAAAAGGGCAAGAATGGCGACAATAGTTTTTCCCGAGCCTACGTCACCCTGTATCAATCTATTCATTGCTCTGTCAGACATAAAATCTTTCTTAATATCCATCCAGGCGTTTTCTTGCGCCCTTGTCAATTGATAAGGCAATGTAGTAACAAAATCTTCAACTCTGTCATCTATTGATAATTTATGTTTATTTTCTATAATTCCATTATCTTCTTTAAACATTCTTAACATATAAACAAAAGAGAAAAACTCGTCAAAAACCAGTCTTCCACGAGCCTTAATTACCTGTTCTGTACTTTTAGGATAGTGAATATTGTATATAGCTTCTGAAAGAGTTTCCAAATCATATTCATTTGCTATCTCTTCAGGTAAATAATCATTTATTCTTCCCAAGGATTCGAGAGCATCCCTTACACTTTTTTGTACTATATTATTGGTCAGACCTTTAACCAACGGATATACAGGCTGCATCTCTCCCATTTTCTCTTTATATGCTTCTTCAGTATATATCTTAGGTTGTTCTAAAATATAAGCTCCATTTTTAACTTTAATGAAACCTCTGAAAATGTGTGAACTGCCATTGACTAATGTATTCTTTAAGTATGGAGCATTGAACCAAGTTGCTCTTACGGTATTTCCGGTTGCATCAGATAAAATAGCATTTACAATTATTAAATTTCTGACTCTTTTAATCTCCACATGTCTTGTCACAGTAAGTTTTAAAGCAAATACTCTATCATTTTCCAAATCGTTTACGAGAACCGGTTCTTCAAATATATCATAATTCTTCGGATAGTATTTAAGCAGGTCGTCAACAGAGTAGACGCCTGCTTTATTAAATAACTTTTCAGTTTTAGGACCTATACCTTTTATATCTGATAAATTCATTACGATTCCTTCTCAACATCGGGATTGACAGATTCTTCGTTTATTTCATTTTCATCATAAATATCCATTTTGATGATTGCTTTAAACAAGTCACCGTCTAATACTATTTTAAACTCTCCGCCGTGTCTGTCAACAATACTTTTTGCTATAGACAAGCCAAGACCACTTCCTTCTGTTGTTCTTGAAGCATCACCTCTCATAAATCTTTCTGTGAGGTCTTCTTCTTTAACTTTAAAGTATGATTTAGAGATATTCTTAATAGTCAGTATACATTTAGAATCGTTACTTTCCAGATCTATAAATACCCGGGTGTTCTCCATAGCGTACTTATAAATGTTACTATAAAGATTTTCTAAAACTCTCCACATCTTTCTTCCATCACCGTTAATATAAACAGGTTCTTTTGGAAGCGATATTACGATTGCAAGATTTTTTTCTTCAAATCTTTCACTGTACTCTCCCGCACTTTGGTTAATAAGTAATGATAAATTCAGTTTATTTTTATCCAACTCAATAACACCTGAACTCAACTTTGAGGCTTCAACCAAATCATCAGTAAGTACTTTCAATCTGTTAGATTTAGATTCTAATATGCTGATATATTTATTAAAGTTCTCATTATTTATGTTTTCAGATTTGAGAAGATTAATATAATTAATTATAGAAGTTAACGGCGTTTTAATATCATGAGAAACGTTTGTAATCAAATCTGATTTCAGTCTTTCGTTTCTTGTATTTTCAAGTACCGCCTGATTAATACTGTCCCCCATACTGTTAATAGTATCTTTTAATATACTGTTAGATTTGAAGAACATTTCCTTCTCAATTTTATGAGACACATCTTCGCTGGCTATAATTTTACCGTCATTTATTATTCCATAATATTCTTTAAAATATTTCCACATTACAACCGACATGGCTATAAAAAACAGAAAATCAATTACAACAATAGCTATTAACAAGAAATTGGTTTGGAATAACGGATTCTTCGATAATGTCAGGTATGAAATCAGTACAGTGATTACAGCAAGAGAAATCGTTGTAATAAAAAATCCAATTACCTTTACTGTTACTTTGACGTGTTCAAAGGCTTTTTTAATTATTCTGATACTAAAGTGAAATAGTTTTTCCGAAAATGAAAGATGCCATATTTTATGACATTTTATTCTTCTGACTATACTGAGTAAGTACAAGTATACTATTTCTAAACATACTGAAGTATATGAAGAAATAATAAGGCACTGACTGTAAGATAACAATCTGGTTACCCCTGCATAATTCAAGGCGTAAATTCCAAGATACATTCCTATTATAAGTAAAATACCTATTAAATCCCACCACAGATAATCTATATGGTAAAGATATAAATTACCATTCTCATCTGATCCAGTATATGTAAATAGAACAATGAAAATAATAAAAGATATTGCAAGCATGATAACTGTAATTACGCAATATGTGTAGTAAATATTTATTTGATTTTGATCAGTTATCGCCTTATTAAATAAAACATCATATTGATCATCATATGGACATGAACTGTTGATAGAAAACGCCACATAAAAATCATCATAATCTGTGAAAGTACTACAAAGCAGTACTAGATTTGTCAAATCAATATTTTCTTTTTTGAAATTTATAAGAGTTGGTTCTTGTACTGATTTATCATAAATAAAATAGGACTGAAACATCCAGTAATCAACTGTTATGTTTTCTCCATGTGTAGTTTTGAAGACACGTGATTCGCCGTAATCTGTAAATTTAATGTAAAACTCAAAATTATGATTATAATTTTCTATCAAATATAAATTGTTTTTGTATTGTTTATATTGTTCACTGAAATTTACAAGACCATTTAAAGAAGAAATTGCTTTATTATATTCAGCTGAGGATTTATAACCATAAATATCAACTTCTGACTGAGTTTTATAATTGCCATATTGGTCTACGTACTCTACTTCGCCATCATTGTCTTCTTCTGTATAATAAAAACTGTTTGAAAGCAAATCTTTATAATTGGAATTAATGTCCTTATTAGCATCAACTATTTTTTTGCCTTCATTTACAGTTATATCAGTTCCGGGGATTAGATCGTCAGGTTTATATTTTTCCTCAAAAGTAACAACGTTTGCAAGCATTTTGAGAATTGAAGCAGAATCTTTGTAGAATTGCTTTCCTATTCTCTCCTCCTGTTCTTTTTTATCCATATACATTCCTTTTTTGTACAGGACAAAAGAACCTGAAACTGTTGAAGTAACAAGTATAAAAACAATAACAATATTTAGTATTATACTGATATTTCTGATTTTTCTCATTTTAACTCCGGATTAATTACTGTTTTTCAATTTTGTATCCTAAGCCCCAAACTACCTTAAGATATCTTGGTTCTTTAGGATTGATTTCAATTTTTTCTCTGATATGGCGAATATGCACTGCAACTGTATTATCTACAGCCATTGCTTCCTCGTGCCATACATTTTCATATATTTGCTCTATAGTATAAACTCGTCCCGGATTTTTAATCAAAAGCAAAAGAATGTTGTATTCACTTGGTGTTAATTTCACTTCTTCGCCGTCAACTATAACCTTTTTGCTGTCATCATCAATCGTTAGACTGCCTACAGTATAACAATTTTCTTTTTCTTCGTTTGATATATTTCCAAGCTTAGTGTATCTTCTGAGTTGTGATTTTACTCTTGCTGTGAGTTCAAGCGGATTAAAAGGTTTTGTGATATAGTCATCCGCGCCAACATCTAGTCCGATAATTTTATCTGTATCTTCAGATTTTGCCGAAAGTATAATAATAGGAATAGCACTTTCCTGTCTGATTTTAAGAGTAGCTCTAAGCCCATCCATGCGTGGCATCATAATGTCTATAAGCAAAAGATGGATATCCTGTTGTTCTTTTAGTTTTTCAATAGCTTCAATTCCATCATAAGCTTTAATAATGTTATAACCTTCTTTTGAGAGATATATCTCAATTGCATCTACAATTTCACGATCATCATCGCATACTAAAATATTGTACATTTTTCCTCCGTTGAAAAAAACTTTTTTCGTAATCGAGATTATGATACTCGAAATTCTACTTATATAATAATATTTTATAATGTTTAAAATGAAAAGAAGTAATTTCTTAATTTTTTATTAAGTTGCGCTTTCGCCTGCGATAAAAATGCTTCGCATTTTATATCGCTTACCTCTCGCTGATTTGGCTGCGCCAAATATTTATTTAAGCCATGCATCAGCTCGGGCTTTCGCGATTTTCATCCTTCGGATTCTAATCGCTTTCGCCAGCGATAAAAATGCTTCGCATTTTATATCGCTTACTTCTCGCTGATTTGGCTGCGCCAAAATATTAAGCCATGCATCAGCTCGGGCTTTCGCGATTTTCATCCTTCGGATTCTAATCGCTTTCGCCAGCGATAAAAATGCTTCGCATTTTATATCGCTTACTTCTCGCTGATTTGGCTGTGCCAAATATTTATTTAAGCCATGCATCAGCTCGAATACGGTACTTCGCACCTTCTTCTCGCTGATTTGGCTGCGCCAAATACAAATAAAAAAATAAGTACAGTCTTGAATGCAAGCATTCGACTGCACTTATTTTTTATTTGTGAGTGGCTTTAGCCTTTTATCACATCATTCCCATGCCTGGGTTAGCCGGCATTTGTGGAATGTCTTCTTTGATGTTTGCAACTACTGACTCTGTTGTGAGTAATGTGCTTGCTACTGAGTTTGCGTTCTGTAATGCGCTTCTTGTTACTTTTGCAGGATCAAGGATTCCTGCTTTTACCATTTCTACATATTCGCCTTTATATGCATCAAAGCCATTTCCTGGTTCTGATTCTCTTACTTTGTTTACAATTACTGATCCTTCAAGGCCTGCGTTGTAAGCAATTGTATATAAAGGTGCTTCTAATGCTTTAAGTATAATGTTAGCACCTGTCTTTTCGTCACCTTCAAGTGTAGCAACTAATTTTGATACTTCTTTTGAAGCGTGGATATAAGCTGAACCGCCTCCTGCGATTATTCCTTCTTCAACTGCAGCTCTTGTTGCATTTAAAGCATCTTCCATTCTAAGTTTCTTTTCCTGCATCTCTGGTTCTGTAGCAGCACCAACTCTGATTACGGCAACTCCGCCTGCCAATTTTGCAAGTCTTTCCTGTAATTTTTCTCTATCAAAGTCTGATGTTGTTTCTGTAATCTGAGCTTTGATTTGATTTACTCTTCCTGCTATTTCGTTTGGAGAGCCTTCTCCATCAACTATTATTGTAGTCTCTTTTGCCACTTTAACTGATTTAGCTCTACCAAGATCTGTAAGCTGTGTTTCTGCAAGTGAGAGTCCTAATTCTTCTGAAATAACCTGACCGCCTGTAAGAATTGCAATATCTTTAAGCATTTCTTTTCTTCTGTCACCATATCCAGGAGCTTTTACTGCAACTACATTGAATGTTCCACGCAATTTATTTACTATAAGTGTCGTGAGTGCTTCACCCTCAACATCCTCTGCAATAATAAGCAATTTTGCTCCGGCCTGAACAATCTGTTCTAATACAGGAAGTATTTCCTGTATGTTTGAAATCTTCTTGTCTGTAATAAGGATGTATGGATTGTCAAGATTTGCTTCCATTTTTTCCATATCTGTCGACATATAAGCTGAAATATATCCTCTATCAAACTGCATACCTTCTACTAAGTCGAGTTCAGTTTTCATTGTTTTTGATTCTTCAATTGTGATTACCCCGTCCTTTGATACTTTTTCCATAGCATCAGCGACCATGTTACCTACTTCTTCATCACCGGCAGAAATTGCAGCAACTTTTGCGATCTGATCTTTTCCTGTAATTGTACTACTCATTTTTGAGATAGCATCTACTGCGCAATCAGTGGCTTTCTGCATACCCTTTCTCAAAATAATAGGATTTGCTCCGGCAGCGAGATTCTTCATACCTTCATTGATCATTGCCTGTGCAAGAACTGTTGCTGTAGTTGTACCGTCACCGGCAACGTCATTTGTCTTTGTTGCAACTTCTTTTACAAGCTGAGCTCCCATATTTTCAAAAGCGTCTTCTAACTCGATGTCTTTTGCAATTGTTACACCATCATTTGTAATGAGTGGGGCACCAAATGATTTGTCTAATACAACATTTCTTCCTTTTGGTCCAAGTGTTACTTTTACTGTATTTGCAAGTTTGTTTACACCTGCTTCTAATGCTACTCTAGCATCTGTTCCATATTTAATATCCTTAGCCATAATAACCTCCTAATTATTCAACTATTGCTAAAATGTCGCTCTGCTTTACGATGATATATTCTTCATCTTCTATTTTAACTTCATTTCCTGCGTATTTTGAATATATAACTTTATCTCCAACTTTAACAGCCATTGCAATCTCTTTTCCTTCTACCATTCCACCCGGTCCGACTGCCACAACTTCAGCCTGCTGTGGTTTTTCCTGTGACTGGCTTGTAAGAATGATACCTGACTGTGTTTTTTCTTCAGGACTTGCTTGCTTTAAAACAACTCTGTCTCCTAATGGTCTTAACTTCATAATTATAACCTCCTTTTCATTACTAGCACTCTTCTTAATTGAGTGCTAAAACTGATATAATAATACATCACTTTGCTGTATTGTGCAATATCTATTTTCCAACTTTATTGTCTCTTCCAAAGCAAAACAGGTATTGTTGAGCGTATCCACCATAATCACCATATTTTTCTAGTGCAAATTTTTCGATGGTCTCTTTATCTGTTTCGCATTTAAAATAAAGTTCTTCCATTATTCTTTTAATCCACACATCAATTGGAAAACTTGCTCTGTAATTAAGGGAAAATAACATCACACAATTGGCAACTTTATTTCCCACTCCTTTAATTTGAGTAAGCTTTTTTACCGCCTCCTCACCGGATAGATTTTCAAAGGTAGATACAGAGATTTCATTATTATATAATTTTGAACAGGCATCAACTAAATATGGTGCTCTGAATCCTGTTTTTAACTCTCTGAAATCTTCTTCGGTAATCTGATATAATTTATCAATATCCGGAAAACTGTAATAATCTTCTCCATTAATACTGCCCAGATAATCTCCGTATTTTTCACTTATATCTCGTACTATCTTTTTAATGTGGGGTATCTGTTTATTTTGGGATATTATATATGAAATAACCATTTCATGAAATTCCTGATTCAGCAATCTGATTCCCCATTTTTCCTCAATTGCAGGTTTTAAAACATCATCTTTAGATAAAAGAAAAGTTTTAATTTCATTATAGTCTCTTTCCAAATCAAAATAGTTTAACCATATTTTTTTCAGTTCGTCTTTTGACTTGTCGTAAAAAATTAATCTTTTATCATCCTGTGCTATATGTAATAAATGCTTATAAGCAACTACTACATAATCATGATCTGCCTGCTTATAGAATCTGAAACATTGACCACACTCTAATGTTTGCTCCAAATCGAAATCTACGACACCCTCTATTATTGTATTTTTGTTTTCTGAATATATTCTCATATTGTGTACCTTCTTTAAATGAGACCGAATTCTTTTAAAGCCTGTGTTACTCCACCTTTATTAAAATCACCGGTTCTGTATTTTGTATATTTAAATAATTCTTTATCGCTATTTCCCATACAAATTCCGTATTTTACATATGTAAGCATTTCCAAATCATTAAAGCTATCACCTAGTGCATAAGTATTTTCCCATGGAATATTAAGTTTATTTATAATCATTTCAATTCCTTTGGCTTTATTATATGGTTTTGGAAGAAGTTCCAGCAAATCGTTATTATGATTTATGACATTATATTTGTCTCCAAATTCATCAATCATTGCCTTCATATTACAACCGGGCATAAATACAGCACTGACTTTTGAAATGTTTGATAAAGGAATACTTCCTATTTCTACACATTTCTCATTAATATTTTTAATGTAGTTATTTATAATTTTATTTCCTCTTGGAGTTCTGTTTTTATTTTCATATTCAACATAAAGATTATCTCTCCCCTCAATAACAGGAGAAAAACCATTTGCGATGAACGAATCTGTTATGTGTTTTACTTCCTCATTATCAAGTTTATAAAAGAATTCTTCATTGTTTTTTATCTCAATATACGTTCCGCCTCCGGCAATAATATAATCAAATCCAGGTGCTAAAAAATCATCATAAATCATAACTTTGGTTCTACCTGTGCAGATGACAGGAATATGGCCATTTTCTTTTAACTTAATTATTGAATTCAATGTATCTTTTGGCATACCTTCTGTAAACTTATAAATAGTTCCGTCTATATCGAAAAATACAATTTTTGTATCCATATTTAACCCTCTTCCTAATAATATTTCATTTATTGAAAAGACTAACATTTATAATGGTATAAGTAAAGCAAAAATAAATAATTTTGCTTTATTTTTATTCAAAATAGTATTACAATATAAATATGATTTTATAAGCGCGAAAGGAGAAATTGTTATGGGCAAAAAATCAAAATTACTTGGGGCTTTAGCATTAGCTGGTGTAGCACTTGGGGGTGCAGGTTACTACAAGAAAAAGACAGGAATTAACTCAGCAAATGAAAATGATTTTGATGATGATTTAAACATTCCTTCAAAGAAAAAGAAAGTTGTGGCATTTTCTACAGATGGTTCTGATGAAGAAAACAAAAAAGTAACTATTACTTTTAATACAAAGCAGGCAAAACAGGTTGTCAATGACACTATGGACGGTATTGGTGAGTTGGCTACTTCTGCCAGAGATAAATTTGTAGATGTTATAGGCGAAGAAAAAATAGATAGTGCAAAGTCTAAGGCTACAGATGTAAAAGATAAAGTAGTTGATAAAATCGGTGAAGAGAATATAAATAAAGCGAAGGGCGCTATCGACAAGGTTACTACTACGGCAAAAGATAAAGCTGAAGAGATTTTCACTGAAGAAAATATTGATATGGTTAAAGAAAAGGCTTCTGATGCTTTTGAAAAAACTAAAGATGCCATCAAAAATGCCGGAGAAAAAATCAAAGGCATGAAAAATTCATCTGACAATGACGAAGATATTATAGACGGTGAAGCAACTGAAGTAAATGATTTTGTTGAAGAGGCTACCGATACTTTTAAAGAAGTTGCTGAGGATGTTGAAGAAGCTGTTAACAATGGTGCTGAAGCTGTTTCTGATTTTGTAGAAGAGACTACCGAGGAAGCCGTAGAGACAGTTGAAGAGGTTTCCGAAGAAGTTGCTCCTGCTGAAAATACTACAAATCATTACAGTTTTTTAGCTGATGATACTCCTTCATCAAATGAAAATACTAATTCATATAATTTTTTAGCTGATGATGATACAGTTAAAGAAGAAACTGCTGAAGATGTATCTTTCGATGAAGAATCTGAAGAAAAAATCGAATCTACAGATGAAGATTTCGATTTTTTAGAAGATGAGTTAAATGATACTTTCTAAAATTTCATAATAGTAGTTATAACAAAAATGCCGGTAACACAGCCAATGTTACCGGCATTTTTTTGTTAAAGTTCTACTCTTCTACATTAATAGAATTTGTTTTAATAAGACATCTTGGGAGTGCATCTTTTGAATTCTTCCATGGTTCATCTTTAAATCTGTAGTCAAATTTATCTACAAACCAATCAACATCTCCATTTACTCTTTTCATATTAGAAAGATAAAGATCTATTGTCTTGTCCAAAAAATCTTCATATGAAGAACCCATAAGATTATTTTTAGCTTCCTCTACCAATAATCCAAAATGATTTGTGCAAAAGCCTTTGCAGTTACTATATTTTGCAACGAAATCTTTGTCATTTTTCCAAAGATGAAAAATAGTTGCTATATATCTGTCGAACGTGTTATTGATTCTTTCACATACAAAACAACTGTTATTCAGATTTTTTATGTAATTAATTAAATCTGAATAATCTTTTTTCTTAAAGAAACCGCCGCCTTTTGCACCACTACTTAACTTTTCAATATCTTTAACAGTTCTTTGAAGATGAGTATTCATTATGATTCCTAAACCAAGTCTGTTGTTATATTCATATAATTTTTTAGAATGTACATTACAAAAACCTTTCTCGTCTGTCTGGAATCTTATATCATCTTCCATATAACTTGGCCCCATTGTGAATTCAATAGCATTTTTTTCTATTTCTTCATACATCTTACATACGCAACATTCACAATCTGTTTCTAATGCTTCTTTAACCGGTATGGTATATAATTTATCGTCCATAATTTTTCTTCCCGCCTTTTTATATTTTTTAAACTCCTGTTTTACAGGAAATCTAGATGTGATTTTTCACATACAACATAAAGGAATTATAACATTATTTACAATACATATCAAACACTTGGCGACTGCGAATAATAAAAAAAGCCGTCAGTTAACGGCTTTTCCTCATTATCATTTCACTTTGTATACTTTAATATATCTTACTCCCCAGTTTAACGCTTCCTGATGTGAGTTGAAGAAAACATCAATCTTGTTTCCGTTAATGGCTCCTCCTCTGTCTTCAACAGTATAAGTATGACCATTTATTTCAACCTTCGTTCCAAATGGAAGCTTAGAAGTATCAGCTGCTATAGTTCTTCCGGCTTTAGCTCTAGTTCCTGAGGCTGTAATTCCTGTAGCCTTACCACAACATCTGCTACATCCGCAATATGCTGTGACTTTATAAGTTCCAAGTAGCTCTTTAGATTCCTTTTTGTACTTTTTAATTGTTTTCTTTTTCTTGTTTTTTCTCTTCTTTGTTTTTTTAGTTTGTTTAGTGTTTTTTTCTTTTTTGTCAGAATCATTTGAAGCATTATCAACTTCATGATAATCAATATAATCTGTTAATGTTTCGGCATTTAATTCAATTAAGCCTGCTTCAATATCTGTAGTTTGTAAAAGATTTCTGCATGTTGCAGTAATTGTAATATTTGAGTTTGCGTTATCTTTTGATGGACTGTTAAATGATTTGACAATTTCAGCGTTTCCACTAACTCCTGAGAAACCGGTAATGCTTAATGACAATGCAAGACCAGCAACAACTGCGTTAGTAAACAGCTTACTGTTTTTCATATAATTCACCTCTCTATTTATTCTACGCAAGAATAAATATAACAGAAATATTTCGCATTGTCAATAAATTATTACATAAATATTACATCTTTGTTTATGATTGAAACAATCCTTTTATTATTTTGAATTATTTTTCATAAATCATTTTAAGTACACGATCTATAATAAGTACATGTCCACAAATAGAAAAACCATCCTCAAGTCTTGTAAAATGGGCTGTTCTTCGAAAATTCAGTCCCACTCCCAATTCACGGCCTGCACCCATTTCTGCATTTCTCAAATATTTTTGTATTTCTTTTTCGGAAGGCATATTTTCATTTTGTTTCATAAATGTTACAAATGTAAAAATTGGATAACCGCCTGCATAACCGGATAATATAACATCCCTAAAGCCGTATATATTTTTATATTCTTCTATTTTCTCTTCTATATTATTCATTATTATTCTCCGCTTTCTTAAAAATATTATCGGGAAGTTCACAAAAATGAACTCCCCGATATAATAATTAATATTTATTTTAATTAATAAGGTTTAATATCTGCGTTTGGATCACAAACTTTTATAATGTTATTATATAAGTAATTGTGTCCTGCAACACTTGGCATACTATTGTTATAGTAAAGAGAATTTGCAACATCAAGTATTCTATAACTTCTAATATTAGAATATACATATGTACCATCTGATAATTTAGCATATGCTCTTACATAGTATGTATCTTCAAATTCAACCTTGCTTGCTACAGCAAATGACATTGTCATTGCGTACGATTTTGCAAAATTATTCTGAGCTGAAGATAATCTTCCGTTTGTTTCAGTACCGGCAAAACTCTTAACATATTTGTTTGTACTTCCAACTTTCATGTCAGATTCTCTAAATGTATCATAATCTAAACCGTATACTAATCCGAATTCAGAAACACTCTTACCTTCCACTGTATCTTCCATAGAATAAAGAACTCTATGACCTCCAAATGATGTATTAATCTGGAAACCTGAAATTTCAATATCTGAAGATATTATATTTCCATAATCATCATGTGCAGGCTCATATACCGTTTCAGATTCTGTCTCAGTTTCATCAACTTTATTGTCATACGCTTTTAAGCTTACGTTTTTAATAGTTACTGTAGCCGCATCACTTGCAACTCCATCAACGTAACCAAGCATAATACCAAATAATGTATCAGTTGTAGACTCGTTTGCCTGGAACCATAATGTGATAGTTTCTGTCTTATTAGCATTAACTGTAATATAATCAGTACCGTAAACACCCCAGTTAACATTATTCTGGATTATTAACTGGAATCTCTTATCTACACTTGATGTAATTGTTGCAGAAGCTCTGTACCATTTTCCGGCAACAAGTTGGAATCCGTCCTGTCTAAGCTGAGTAGCATAATTTGTTCCTGAAGTATATTTAGGTACATTTACTGTTAATGATCCATTGTTATTATTTGTGAATGAAGCATTGTTTTCAGAATACTCATTCCAGTTTGATGCACCATTAAACTGTGTATTTTTAAGAAGTTCTGCACCTTCAGATATTTCCGGAGCTTGAGTTTCAGCTGCCTGTTCAACATTTACATTTGCTGACGCTCCTGCAGTTTCTTTTCCATTATAAGTAGCTGTTACCTTAACAGTATGATTTCCTCCCTGAACATTAAAGGTATATAAACCACATCCTATTTCAGATTTAACTTTTGAACCATCGATATAGATATTATATGTCTGACCTAATGCAATAGTTTCACTGCTCTGTCCCCAAATAACTGAGATAACTCCAGCTTTTTCAGATTTTACATCTAAACCAAATACTTCAATTGGCTGATCACCAGTCACTCCGGTTTCTCCAGGGGTTGAAGTTTCTATCGTAGTACTTCCGCCAACTGTAACCACTTTAGATACACCGTTCGACTCTTTACCGTCATATAATGAAGTTATCTTTACAGTATGCTGTCCTGCAGGAATCTGTCTAAGAGTATATTCTCCACAATATACATCATTTAATACTATGTTTCCATCAACATAAACGTTGTATTTGTGTCCTTCAGAATTGCCCCAAACAACAGTAATTGTGTTGTCTGCTTCACTTCTGATATTTTCTCCAAATACTTCAATTGGTCCTGTTATAACAGTTGTTACTGTTTCATAATCAACAGGAATATCTACTGATCCTTTTACAATTTTACCGCATCCGTATAATGACTTTGGAGAACCTGCACCATTCTGATATCTAATAAAATAGAATACAATATACTTTCCAATACTTCCTGAATAATCAACTGTGTTTGAATATCCGTAAGTTGTTTTATGTAAGCCGTGAGCAGTAAATCCTTCTTCAGCGTTTGCTTTTACAGCAGCCTTTGCAGCTTCCTCTGTGTCATAAATTCTGTACAATACATTACATGCATCTTTTTCTGTTTCACCAAAATACTTAAATGTTCCCACTCCTGCTTTATCAAATGAAAGATAAATGTCATCTGTTACCATAATAGTTCCGCTAGGAATCCATTTAGCATAAAGAGTGATATCACCGTGTGTTGTAGTCTTTAATGCATTTAACTTAACTGAATAATCAGCGTCCTTATACCATCCATAGAAATCATATCCGTCTTTTACAGGTACATCAAAAGTAAATGTATCTCCATATGAATATGAAGTTGGATAGAGTGATGTGTCAGACTTAGATCCTCCATTTAATTCGTATGAAATTGAGTAAGACTTTCTATTATAGTAAAGCTTTAATACTGTTGTTCCGTTTGATGCAACAGATGCACTCTTAACATTTGAGCTGTTATTTGTCTCAAAATCGAAACCTGTAATATTCTTAACTGGCGCAGTAACTGTTGTGCCTGCATCAGCATATTTGAATTCACTAGAAATCAATGAATATGTTGAGCTGCCTTTGTTTTTTCCATAATATTCAATCTTATATGGGCTCTTATTTAAATCATTAGAGTTAACAACTGTCATGCTCTTTGGAGCAGCTTTAACTGTAGCTATAGTTCCGTTTGTTGAATTGAATACAACATTAGAAACATTGTTGCCTGCATTATAAACAACATATGTATATACATTACCTTTCTTGAATACTGCAGACATTGGTGTATTACTTGTAAATGAAACATCAGGTGTTCCGTAATTCTGGAATGTTCTGATAAAGTGATATGTATGTGCAGGAGATTCCCCTGAATCAGCAGACTGATGTGTCCAAACTGTATTCATAGCAGCATTTGGATCATAGAATGCGTAGTATTCTGCCCATATATCATTCCATTTGTAAATACTTCCGTGATCATCAGAAGCATAATTGTAATCATAATAATCTTTTACATAGTTTGCTCCACCATCTAATAAGTAGAAAGACCATGGCTGCATTGGGAATATCTGGATAGCCTGAGTATACTCAATACCAAAGTATGTAGCATAATCTGCTTTACCGCCCCATACCATTCCTGCCATAGGAGCCTGATATTTTGAACCTTCAATCTTGTAAGTATCTTTTTCAATATCAAACCAGTAATCATCTGCAGCAGCGATTTCTGTTGTATATAAATACTTACCTAAATTTTTAAGTGTTGAATCATTTGTCAATTCACCGAATAATATAATTCCTGCCCATGCATTGATAGCTTCTGATGTTGATTCCTGGTTGTTACCATCTTTTTCATCCTGGAATCCTGAAGCCCATGAGTGTCCTTCATATGGAGAGAAACATCTCAAATATGGGTATGCATTTCCACAAGCATTAATAGAATCAGCACTTGTTCTGTATGGAGATGCAATATCAAAAATAAGCTGTTTAACAACATCTGCATATGATGCAAGCCAGTCAGGATCATATAAACCTATAGTTGCAGCTGCATCAATATAGTAACCATAGTGGAAATGGTGGTCATTAAGCTGATCAATACCATTGTATGTCATATTTGATCCGAGCAAACTTCCAACACCGTTACCAAAATATGTAAAGAATGATTTATCATTTTCACCTGAGTATGTAAACCAATCTTCTAATTTCTTTTCAAGTCCTTCAAGAATCTGCTGTGCCTTTTCGTCATCTCCTACTGCTTTTGCAGCATTGATTGCCTGAGCACTTCTGTTAAGCTGTTTACCTAACCAATATGTATCTCCAGAAGCAAGCTGATTTGTAAATTCATCAACATACTGCTGTAATTCTGCCTTACCTGTGCTGTCACTGTCTGCAATAGCAGGCATTGAAGGAAGAATTCCCTTGTACTTCATAACTGTCTTGTATGATGAACCGATCAAGAATTTCATATATCCTCTGATTGTAAACGCTTTGTTTGAGAGGAAATTATATCCTGACATATATCTGTACTGATGTGATAATACACCCATAACTGTACCATCAGCAGTACTCTCTGCCTTTTTATCGAAAGAATATGTATATGTTGTATCAATTACATTTCCATTACTTACAGTGTATGTTGCTTTTGTATCTGTAATAAAGTTAAATGCGTAAGGTCTGTACTGTTTTGCAATGTTAATAGCATTGTTGTTATCAATATCTTTTCCTTCTGTAATCCATGCAAATGAAAGATATGTCTTACCGGAAGGCAATGTGAATTTTCTTGAACCAATCTTATCATTTCCTGTATTGTCATTTGTTCCAAGATTTGTCTCAGTTGTAGACTGTGGAAGATATAATGCATAATACTGGAATGTTGCATTTGGATAATGAACAAGGTTAGTTGTATCCATAGTTCTGAAAACCACTAATTTACATCCGTTGTATACTTCATCAAATACAACTTCACTGCTAAATGTAGTTCTCAGCTTAGTAAATGTAATTTCATTTGAATTGTTCAAAGAAATATAAGTGAAAGGACTACCCTGTGTCATTGTAATTTTCATTGACTGATTTGCATTGTTTGGATTTGTTGTAACTGCATCGTAAGACCAGTCAGTAGAATTATCAATATTCATATTTGATAATGTCCATGCCGGATTAATTTTCCAATCACAAAATGCATCATCTGTATAATTCATGTAAGCACAAACATTGTTTCCTGCCGAAGTCATAGATGGTTTTGCAACTCTGAGTCCGTCTCTCTTTGCAAGATATGTGAGAGGCAATGCGTATGCTGTACCTGATAATTCGTTATTTGTTCTGCTTGCTGCTCCGTCATGATCCCACAACCAGTTTGTAGCCCAGTCTGTAGTGTCAAGTGCCTGGTGATTGCTATCGTAATTTGATGTAGTAAAACGATAATTTCCCTGTTTGTCAAATGTAGGAAGATTTGCTGTATCGCTTAATCCGCAAGCCCCGTTTCCAATGCTTCCTAAACTTGTTACTGTAGCTGCTTCTGCATCTTTTGAGAACATTTTAACATTTATATTTGGAAATGCTAAAGTTGAAATCATAGCTGTAGAAACAACAATTGAAGTTACTCTTTTAAATAAGTTCATTTTGGTCATATCCCCTTTTTCCTTTCATTTTCTCGTGCTAAATCTTTTATTGTATATTTCGTGACATAGTTTGTATTCAGATCCGCACTTATTTACAAATTTTAACTTAATATAACATAAAAACATTTTTATATCCACAGCGTATTTTGTAGATTTTCACATAAAAACGTTTAAAATTATGTCTAATTTGTAAATTTTGAAGATATGATACCCATTTTTTTATTTTTTTAATACTATTTTGTAATAAAAATGCTTTTATTAAATGTATTTTTCACGCACTTTCCATCTTTTTTCTGATTAATTTTGTGTCAATTTTTTGCCTTTTTTGAGTTTTTTCAACATATCTTTAGCTGTTTCTACTGTATTCATATCAGGAATCATTACATAAGCTCTCATTCCGGGAACTGTATATGTGTACTGAGATGAACCGGAACCTGTTACACTGTAGTTTACTACTTTCCACTTAGCCTTTGAATTAGTCTGCATATTAACTAACTTTGCTATTTCATCAGAACTCATATTAGTCTCCATACAATTGCTAACACTGTCAAGCAGTTGAGTGTAATTACTCAGTATTGCAGAAGACTGTGCTTTGTCTATTACTGCTTTAATAACTTCCATCTGATTTTTTCCTCTTTGGTTGTCTCCGGAACTAAATGTTTTTCTTTCTCTTGCAAACCATAGAGCCGCTTCTCCATCTAATTTATTATATCCTTGCTGATAATAATGACCTTTTGACGAGAAGCTATATTCTGAATATACATCAATTCCTCCAAGAGCATTAACAATATTTCTAAATCCAGTAAAATTCATTCTCACATAATATCTGATGTTTATATCATATAGCATCGCTAAAGTATCTTTTGATACATTCACTCCGTATAAACCTGCGTGTGTCAATTTATCTTTAGATCCGCCTGATATAGAAAGCGGTACATAAAAATCTCTTGGAGTTGACAACAATAGTATTCTGTGTTTTTTAGGATTGACTGATGCAATTATATTTACATCACTTCTGCTTTTTACAGAAACATCACCCTCCACGTCAATTCCGCTAATATATACATTGAAAGTATCTTTTGTTATATTAAAAGGTTTCTTTGGTTTTTTAGTAGTCGCCTCTTCCGTTGTAGTCTCTTCCTCTTCCTTAACAATATAAGTATAAATACATTTTGTTCTCTTATCAAAATCACTGTATCCGTCAATTCCATCAAGAATATCTATATATGCTTTATTTATAATAAGAGCGTCATATTCTTCATTATAAAGTGAATCTATTGCTTTAATAAAATCTTCTTCGTTTTTTACATTAATATCTTTTTCGTATTCCTTTTTTATATTTTCTATTACTTTATCTATAGAATCCTCTGCGTCTTTTTTTGCTGCAACAAACTTATAATCCAGCGCATCCTTAATATCATCCGCTTTATTATCATTAAGGACAAAAACTTGCACGGTATTTGTCACTTCAACGGATTTATTTGTAATTTTATTTATCGTATCATTTGTCTTATAGATATAATATATACCAACGCAGTTGACTACTATAATTACTACGGAAAGCAATGCTGAAATAACTGCTAGAAATTTGTTTCTTTTAATTACAATTACTAGTAAAGCAAATATAACTTCCGCACTGACTGCTATTCCATAATATTTAGAAGGTACTAATCTTGTTCCTTTTAAATTAATAAGCATAACAACTGCAGTAACAATTTGTATTAATATCAGACTGTATAAAAGCCCTTTCACTCTACCATCAGGGCTATACTTAACCTTATCTTCTGTTTTACTCATTTCAACCTCCGTTAATCTTTTTTCTTATTTTTCCCATTATCATTTATATTATTAGCAAAATAATTCCTTAAATCTCCTTTGCTACGTCATTGTATATTCTACCAAACTTTACTGAAATTTCCATATGCATATAATTTATTACACACATTTTTCATATAATAGAATAAACTATTTGTAGAAAAGGAAATTCAATGAAATCTATTGGAGTACTTGCCGGTGATTTAAGACAGCACTATATTTCACTCCATTTAAAAAAATCCGGTTACAATTGCGAATATCTATATAATCTTAAAAAGAAAGATATATATATCACTTCTATCCCTTTCTCGAAAGACAACAATTCACTGAATACTATGACAAAATCCATTATACCGGTAGATGAATTCATCAGTTTTATAGAAACAACTTCAACTGTTTATACGGGTTATCTCTCAGATGAAATTCGAAATAAATTCAGTAAAAGTAATATCAAATATATTGATTTGATGAACAATCAGGAAATAATCACCTATAATTCCTACCTTACAGCTGAAGGATTACTGTCAAAAGTAATATCTACTGTTCCATTTTCACTAAAGGAATGTAATATTTTAGTCCTTGGATGTGGAAACTGCGGTTTTAATATTATTAAAGTTTTTGAAAATATGGTAAATCATGTATTTATTTATGATATTAATAATTCACTTTACAAAAATATTAGCGCAGAAAAAATATATTCTAAAGAAACAATTAAACAATACCTAAATAATATTAAAATAATAATAAACACGGTTCCTGCCTGCATTTTAAACGATAAAGATTACAATTTTATTCCAAATGACGCATTTATTTTTGATATAACTTCATTCCCTAATGCTTTCAACCAAAATCTCATAAATAAACATAATCAAAATTTAATTACATGCCCTGGCATCCCGGGAAATTACTCTCCGGAATCTGCCGGGGGATTATTAGCAAAAAAAATAATAAAACATCTCGAAGGGAATGATTTAAATGACATGGACATTTAAGGATAAAAAAATCGGTATAGCTATCACCGGTTCCTATTGTACTTTTGGAAAAATATTTAAAGAACTTGAAAATCTTGCAGAAACAAAAGCTGATTTGTATCCTATATTTTCATATAATGCCGCATCAACAGACACACGCTTTGGAGTTCACAATGAATTTATTGAAAAAGCTACAAAGATAACGGGAAAAAAACCTATTACGTCAATAGCTGAAGCTGAGCCTATCGGTCCAAAAAAATTGTTTGACATATTGGTCATAGTTCCCTGTACTGGTAATACATTGTCAAAACTTGCAAACGGAATATCTGACACTCCGGTGCTGATGGCTGCTAAAGCTCATCTCAGAAACAACAAGCCTGTAGTAATTTTTTTAGCTTCTAATGATGCCCTCGGTATGAATTTAAAAAATATAGGTATATTATTAAATACAAAAAATATCTACTTTGTTCCTTTTGGTCAGGACAATTATGTCGAAAAGCCAAATTCTATGGTATCTCAGATAGAATTCCTAAATTACACAATAGCAAGTGCGTTGGAGGGAAAACAGATACAGCCTGTAATCAAGAGTCCTTACGCATAACAAAACTTATAAAAAGTTGGTAACTCATCCGACCGAGATAAATATCTAAAATTGCAAAGATTATAATTTCCTGAATCAGCAATTATAGACTCGCCAATTATCAAAACAGTAATTGCTGATTCGGGAAAACAAAATAACTAGGAAGTAGATGTCAGCATGAGATAACTTACAGAGTAAATTATCTCATGACTGACGTGCATTTCGCAGCAAGAACGCTGAGGCGTTCTTGAATATTGGAGGTGTCAGTATGTGTGGGATTTGTGGTTTTTGTTCTCCTACTATAAATTTTAATGATTATCATTCTTATTATAAAGAACTAACTCAGTCCATGATTAAATCAATCGCCCATCGTGGCAAAGACGGTTCTAATACATTCATCTGTAAAAGTTGTTGTCTTGGACATTCGAGACTCGCCATAAGAGATGTCAACAACGGAACTCAACCAATGACTAAAAAATTCAATAACATCTCAGCAACTATTGTTTTTAACGGAGAAATATATAATACAAATGAGTTAAAAAAAATTACTGATAAATATAATATCGATTGCAAAACAACATGTGATACAGAAATTATTCTAAACCTTTATTTAACAACAGGAACAAAATATATAAACAAAATCAACGGTATTTTTGCTTTTGCCATTTATTCAGAAGACAAACTAATTCTGGCAAGAGATCACATAGGTGTAAAACCTCTCTACTACCATTTCGATAATACATCATTTGTATTTGCATCAGAAATTAAAGCTATAATAGCATTTGGAATAAAACCTCAGATTACAGATAATGATGTCAGAAATATTCTTTCTATTGGTCCTGCTCATGTTCCCGGAGAAACATTTTTTAATAACATAAAAGAACTTCTCCCCGGCACATTTTGCACTTTGGATTTACGAAAAAAAAGTACAATCCCTCAATTCACTTCATATTGGAGCCTTTTTTCAACTCCACATACAGATACATTGGAAAAAACAATGGAATATATTGATTATCTTATTAATGACAGCATAAAAAAACAATTGGTTTCAGATGTTCCTATTTGTAGTTTCCTCTCAGGCGGGCTTGACAGTTCCCTTGTTTCTACAATAGCTTCGAAATATATTTCACCCGAAAAACTTAACACTTTTTCTTTTGATTTTACAGATAATGAAAAATACTATAAAGCCGGTGATTTCCAATCATCACTGGACAGACCTTATGTGAATATTATGAAAGAATTTTTAAATAGTAATCATAAATATCTATACGGGAATACTGACGATTTAATTGACAAACTCTTTGATTGTGTAGATGCACGAGATGCTCCTTGTATGGCAGACATCGAAAGCTCACTCTTTCACTTTTGCAATATAGTATCAAAAGATTATAAAGTTGCTTTGACAGGAGAATGTGCAGATGAAATATTTTGCGGATACCCCTGGTACTATAAAGATACTTTAAACGATAAAGAGGATTTTCCATGGTCTATAAATATAAACGAACGCACCAAATTTTTTAATGATGAATTCACTCACTTTTTAAAAATAGAAGAAACTTCCAAAAAATTATATTTAAACGAGCTGTCAAAAGTACCTCTTTCCAAAGAGGATGACACTGTTTTAGTAAAGCACAAACAGTTATATTATCTGAACATTTACTGGTTTATGCAAATGCTTTTAACCAGAATGGACCGTGCAAGTATGTATTACTCGTTAGAAGCTAGAGTTCCATTTGCAGACTATCGAATTATAGAGTATATGTATAATGTTCCAAATGAAATTGTATTTTACGACAACAAACCAAAAGGGTTACTGGTAAAAGTCGGTCAAAAGTATCTTCCGAATTCTATATACAATAGAAAGAAAAGCCCATATCCCAAAACATATAACCCTGAATATGAAAATAAACTTACGAAAATATTAATGGATAAAATTAGTAGTAGCAATTCTTTTCTATCAGTTGTATGTAATAAATCTAAAGTAAATGCTCTCTTAAAAGGCAAATCCGACTATACAAAACCTTGGTTTGGTCAATTAATGTCAACACCTCAGCTTGTTGCATATTTACTACAAGTCGATTATTTTTTATCAAAATACCATTAAATCAAAGAAAGCCCTAAAACCTGCTAAGGTTTATAGGGTTTTCTTTAATATATTTTTTAATTATTTAATGTTTTAACAGCCAAAATGATTTTATTCTGAATAAAATTAATTAGTTTATCATATCTAATAAGTTTCTTAAACTGTTCGATTAATATAGATGCAACTAATGTAATAAGTAGTACTTCTATGAAAATAACCATACAGTATCTAGGCTTAAATACGTATTTTGCCAATTTCCCATATCTAAGGAAATTCTGAATAAGATATATATTCATAGAATAAATACCAATTAATTTGAAGAAATGACTAATTCCCCAAATATCAACAACACAAAATTTCAAAAACAAAATGCAAGCCATAGTGAATAAACCGTAAGCAACCTGCCAATTTGTACTATAACCTATATTTAACAGTAACCTGATAATAAATGCCGTAGCACCGCCAAACAGAATCCAACTTACAAGTACTCTCTTCACTTTTGATTTAGGTAAAGCATTCCCTATATGTTCAATTATATTATAATCAGCAAACATCATACCAATAACCAGTGATAAAATAAATGGATATGGATTTACACCGTTAAAATACTTAACAGTGAAAAGTCTAGGTAATGCAATAATACCTATTATAACCGGAAGATACCCAAATCTTTTAACTACTTTATAAATCAACGGTAAAATCAATATAAAGAGCAACGCTGCCGACATATACCACCAAGACAATCTAAGTGGATGAAATTTAAAGAAATTACTAAGGCCAAGAAAATCAACAATCATTTTGTAGATGCCTTTGTATATTCCCTTTTTGAAATAATTCTTTTTAACTTCATTAGATAAAAGTTGCATGATAATACACATTAAAACAAAGATGAAGTAATATCCGGACATAGTTTTCAAAATCCTCTTAACATACCACTCCGACATTTCTTCTCTATTATATTTTTTGTCTTTAATAGACTTAAGTAGTCCATATCCGGTTATAAATGTAAATAAAGAAATACCTGTTTTACATAGAGCAGATAAATCCATCAGCATTTCATTACTAAAAGGAACTGCAATTAAAGAATATATTTTGAAACCTTTTGCACTTCTAAAAAAGTGAAAAAATATAATCATAATTGCGGCAATTCCTTTTATCTTTAAAGAATCGTCTTTTGTAAATTCTATTGTTTTCAAGTTTTTATTATCCATTTTTCCAATCAATACTCCCAAATTTTTTTAAAAAGCAAATCTTATTATACCTCATACTACTATATTGTCAACGGGTCAGTAGTTTCTGTCTCTGTAAATTCAGTATAATTTAGTCTCCTTTTAAAACTATTTCACTTTTTTCTTAGAGATATTTGACCAATTTGAATAATAAATAACTTTCTTATTTTTATATTTTTTTATTATATAAGTTCTGATTCGTACATAGTATATTTTTTTCGACTTTAATCCTTTAATAACTCTACTTCTTTGGGATTTTTTTATAGTTATAGTTTTTGCCTTACTAAACTTTTTGTTTCTAGAGTACTGCAGCTTATAGCCATCAACATTGTTTACTTTTTTCCATACTACCTTCAAGGCTTTCTTCTTCGCTGTCAGCTTTGTTATTTTTGTAGAAGTTGGTATCGTTTCATTAGATGTTGTCACCGTTTCTACTTTAGTTGTTGTAGCATCAAAACTGGTAACTTCGGTTGGTGTTTCCTCATCAGGAACAGGTATGGCGAATGCAACTGCACTAATCAGGTTACTAAGCCACGTAGTTCCGTTTCCTCTTCGAACTGTAAGGGGTGTAATTGCCACCGACTGCTGACTTATTACCTTCAATTCGCCAATGCTATCTGACACATTTCCTAAATCACTGATAACATATCCTATATGATCTACACTACCTAAGTAAACCATAGTATGTCCTTTGAAATATAATAACGTTCCTGCCGGCATTTTTTCTAAAAACTCCTGTTTTTCCTGATCAGACATTTGTGAAAGATCTATACAATTTCCAGGAATTCTCTGTTGCCACGTTGTATTTCTTGGGAGTTCAAATCCAAAGCATCTATAAACGTTTCTCGTAAAAGCTGAACAATCCATGGAATCTAACATTCCGCCCCATCCATAACGATTTCCAAGACATTGTAATGAAACCTCAATCATATTCTTCTGTGTCATAGGTAAAAATCCCACACTTACTTTACAATGTTCAGAAATCAGGGCCATCTTAGTTTCTAACATGCCCTCTTCGTTTCTTGTAGGAAGATATACCACATAATTATTCCACGTACCACGCTCGGCAATGTTAGTTGGAATAATCTTTTTTGGTACCATTTTTAATATAGTGCCAAACTTCAATTTTACTTCTGAAGAATAAGGAGCATAGATACTTGGTTCTAATACGATCTTGTCCTGAATAACAACAATAAAATCTTTATTTCCGTTAATAACTTTCCAGTTTCTTAACCACTGTGTTTTACTCTGACACAATGCAAGATCTTCACTATCTACCCATCCGGTTACCACATTGGAATAACCCCAATAGAAAACATGACCGTCAACTACTGCTTTTTGTTTTACAACAAAAGGATCATTGACAGTTAATGAAGAAAGTACAAGTTCATCATCTGTATCATCAACACTATATCCTACAAATTTCTTTGTAGGCCAATTTCTAATCTCCGTTCCTTTAACACATATTGCATAATCTACATCTCTGTTTCCTACATAGCCAGTCTCTAAAATTGCTGTTTTAAACCTTCCAAAGTAAAGTTGTTTATCAATCAATTCTCCATCTACATAACAATCATCTGATGGAAGTGGTTCCTTTGTCAGATTCTCACTCAACGCAGATGCGTCATAAACTCCATCTAAAGCTTCCAAATCATTCATGAATGTATCGGAAACACTCAACGCTTTTTTGTTAATTTCATTAATTTCATCAGCAGACATTAACACTTTATCAGCATCTGAATAAGTTCTTTCACTCCAAAAATTTGTTTTTGTCATCTCCGGAGTAACACCACTTGCATAAAGAATATTTCCCTTTTCTTCATCAAAATCTTTAGATGTATAACAATCCTCCATATAAGCATTTAATCTGTCAGTTACATTTTCCTTTAAATTATTGAAAAAAAACATATAATCATAAATATGATAAGAACCTTCAGGGAAGATATCGATAATCCTTGGATATTGTTGAGGTGTTACATCTGTAACTTTCAAAGCCCCACGTTCTTCATCCAGATAGCAACCGCACAATTCAGGAATTGAATCTCCTGTCTGTTTGCCATCACTACCAAAAAAACATGCACCTTTATTTAATGATTTATCTGCCGGCGTAGAATCTGTTTTCCAATTGAGTGGATTGATTGCCAATGATTTTGATCCTTTAGGATTGACTATTGTATCATCTACATCTTCTGATTCACAATCAAAACTAACTACACAACCGTAATCATTTTCTCGCTGTGCCATATGAATCTGAGGATATTTTTCAACTGTCTCCTGAGTCACACTCCATCCAATGGCATAAACTGCAACCAATCTATTTTCTAACGATTCATCAGAAAAGTATTCTTCCAAAAGACGATAGCACATATCCGCTCCCTGAGAAAAACCAGCCAAAATAATCGGACGGTTGTTATTTTCATTCTCTAAATAATAGGAAAAAGCATCGGATACATCTTCATAAGCATACGAAAGATACTGTTCTCTTTCCTCTGCATCTACACTCTCATCATATATTTTCATAGTAGCCTGACGATAATACGGAGCATACAATGTAGCGTTATCTTCATAAATTCCACGCTCCATTTCTAAAGCATTATAAAATCTTGTACGAAGCGATTCATTTGTAATCGTCATATTGTATTCATCTGTTGTATCAACTGTGGGACAAACCAAAAATACATCTGCATCCTTGTTTTCGCCAATCCCAAAATATGCCCAATTATCTTGATCACTATAATCTACATTCCCATCTTCAACACTTGGGATTGCCGATTGCGCCATTATATTGAACTGATTTATAGGTATCAAAGATATAACTAATAATATAATCATTGTTACAGATATTATTTTTTGTTTCATAGTTTTTCTCCCTTCTTGTTGACGTACTCATTTTTTAATTTTAAAATATTATCTTCTTAAATATTCTGATGAAACCGGAAATGTAAAATAGGTATCCGGGTATGGTTCATCCTTCAAAGAAAAATGCCACCACTCACAGTCTATTGGTTCAAAGCCGTTGCGAACCATGGTACGCTGAAGCAACATACGATTTTCATATTGTTCTTCACTGATACCATTATAATCAGGATGTGAAGCTTCACTAAACAAATCAAAAGGACTCCCCATATCCAATTCTTTTCCCGTCTTCATATCCAGCAATGTTAAATCCACTGCACTTCCACGACTGTGACCGGACTGTTTTGCTATATAACCTTTTGCGAACAGTTCTTGCTTTTCAAGATCGGGATAAAAATAAGGTTTCATACGAATATCTTGATCCTCAATCCCCCATAGCATAAAATGCTTTACTGCACAAGCCGGTCTATAAGCATCAAACACCTTTAGGCGATATCCTTGTACAATCATTTCGCTTGCGACAGATTTTAACGCACGCGCAGCTTCTTTAGTCAGCAATGCACACGGTTCTTCATAACCATCAATTCTCTCTCCGATAAAATTGTAAGTTGAATAGTATCGTATTTCTTGAATAATGTTAGGGACAAAATCTGCAAGTAATACAAACCCAGAAGAATCCATTGTAAGATGTTTCACTTGGTTTTTCAGAATATTTTCCACCTCTTCTGTATAATTATTATTCATCTTTTGAACTCCTCGACTTTCTTCTTTATTCAATTGTCAGTATTTCAGAAAAACCTGTCACTTCAAAAATATCCATAATAGTAGTATCTACATTTTTTACTAACATAGACCCCTGTTTATTCATTATTTTTTGTGCTGAAAGCAATACACGAAGACCTGCACTGGAAATGTATTCCAACTTTTCAAAATTGAAAATCAATTCTGTCACATTCTCAATTGATTGACTTATTTCTGCTTCCAATTCCGGAGCAGTTGTTGTATCCAATCTTCCCTCTAGTTCTATTTCCAACTTTGTTCCTTCAATTTTTTTTACAATATTCATAACTACTTCCTCCCTATAATGTATTTTTATGAACCATATTTTTATATTTTTTTCTTTAAAGTCAATATATTCTGCCCATCTTTATATTCATATTGAATATCGTCCATATTCTTTTTAACCATAAAAATACCGAGCCCACCGATTTCTCTTTCCTCTGCAGAAAGAGTAACATCCGGATCTGCTTTTTTTAGTGGATCATACGCAACACCTTTGTCAATAAATGTTAAAAATACTGTCAACGGTTCTTCTTTAACTTCCACACGGATAGTGGCTTTTCCAACTTCCTGATGATATGCGTAGCTGGCGATATTGACAAATATTTCTTCTACAGCAATATCAATCTGCATCTGAGCTTTCATGGAACATTCAATTTTTTCCAGTTGCTTATCTACAAATTCCAATACCTTAGACAAATTTTCTTTTTCAGCAACAACAACTAATTCTCTAGAATTAGTATCTACATTTCTTTCTTCCATAGTTCTCCTTTCTACTATTTTTTATTGTCTCCGAATCATAATTTTCAAAAATAAAAATAGTCAGTTTCTTTTTTCATCCATCATCCTCAGTTAATTAACAATTATATTCGGTCACATTCCCTTATAATGCCTGAATAAATCGTCGAATAGCTTCATCCCCCTCCTGTATATTATTAAGATTAGTATCTCCGAGCTGTACAAGCTTATTCCTTCCATGATAATCACTTCCCGCTGTAATATATAGATTATATTTATTTGCATAAACTATCATCTGATTCTGTAGCTTATTTGAAAATCCGGAATAGTATGCTTCCACACCTTTTAGTCCCATTTTAATTAACCGGTTCAATCTCTCTTCCATCTCTTTTCCTACAATTAGTTGCTCTCCATTTCCATAAAATGGATGTGCCAAAACAGGAATACCTTTACTGTCAAGAATCGCCTGAATCGCTCTACGTGGACTTATATACTGACTTTTATAAGTACAATTATTTATATACTGTGTTATAGCTTCATCTTTTGATTTTGCAAACCCATATTTGACCATCATATTTCCGATATGAGGTTTCCCCGGATTATGATTTTTTAAAAGATTTTCAATATCCTCATCACTAAATATAAAGCCATATGTTTTATTTAAAAAATCCAACCGTGCATATAATTTTTCCATTCTATATTGATGTCCAAGATTAATCGTATCCTGAATAGCATCACAATATAAATCATAATTATATCCAAGAATGTGATATTTTCCATTCTCGTCCTGACAGGAAAACTCTATACCGCTCACAAATTTAGGATCATCACATCCTAGAGTTTTTATCATTTCAATACAGCCAAGACTGGTATCATGATCTGTAATGGCAAACAAATCCAATCCCGCTTCTTTTACTTTTAATAGTAGCTCTGTAGGACTATCCGTGCCATCCGATGCTATCGTATGCATATGGAAATCAACTTTTGTTATATTACATAAATCCATTTATTCAATCCTTTATCAAATCAATGTCAAACAATAACGTTTCTGTGTTGTTCAAACATTCAATCAATTTCTTTGTCCAACCATCTACTTCCACTTTTCCTTTATCAGTTATATGCACATTCTGACGAATGTGTCTTCGAATCATACGTACATAACTGATTATATTTGCTTTCTCTATAACTTCTTTTATTTTTTCAGAATTTGCTGTTTCAAAGTATTTAGCAAGAACTTTATTCCAAAAAATTTCTGATGTTTCATAATCGATTCCCAGGAAATCTTTCAGGTCTTCGTGACAATATTCATTATATCCCAAGAATGCATTGTACATCATTGCAAATTCAAACACGGGATGTCCGACAGAAAGTGTATCCATATCAATAATCATTACCTCTCCATCAACATATTCAACATTCTTTGTATGGAAATCTCCATGGAGCATATGGTTGTCATATGGTACATCCTCTATAAGCTTGTTTAACTTAATATAAGCTTCCTTTGGAAGATATTCCTCAAGAAATGCTATCCAATCTTTTACCGACTCTCTGATATCAGGCAGTTCTCCATCCGGCACTTTAGTACTATGGATCTTTTTCAGCAATTTTACATATTCATCAACACACCAATCCATCTTATCTTTTTCACTATCCAATATTTGAGAAAAAGACTGTGCATTTAAAAGTTCAAACACTGAGCCATAACTCTCTCCTACCTTTACAACATCGTATGATATTGCTGTAGGAATTCCAAGAACCAATGCTTTTCTTGCAACTTCACGCTCATTCTTGATTTCATCCAAAGCATCAGGATTGTTATATACCTTTACGACATTATCTTGGTCAATTCTATATACTTTTCCGTTAGCTCCACGACCAATTTCCTCACATCCGTCAACAGTTATAACTCGATACGCCTTTTCAATGTTCATAATCTGAGTAAAACCGGTCATATCAAAGATTTCATAAACATCCGAGTTAACATTTATAATACTAAGATTTTCATTTTCTTTTTTTAATCTTAGAAATATCCTTAATCCGGCGCTTGAAATGTATTCCAGTTCTTTTGCATCAAATATTAGTGGCATTGGAGCTTCTTCACTGATTATTGACTTAATTTCTTCCTCAATCTCTTTGTTATTATTAGAATCTATTCTTCCGCATAATCTAATAAATATCTGATTGTTCTTAATCTCATAACTTGTATTTTTCATATAAATTCCTCCCTATTTCTTGCCATGTTATTAAATTATTCCGACCAAAATTATATACTAATAATTATACCATTTTCATTTAATTAATATCAACAAAAAAGGTGGCTTTTTTATCGTGAAACGCAAAAAAAGAGGTGTCCTAAGACACCTCTTGAATTTTTAATTTGTATAGCTAAAATTTGTTATAATCTCTTATTTTATAGATTAGAACTTACCTTCCTTAGCTGCTTCTTCGATAGAAACTGCAACTGCTACAGTCATACCAACCATAGGGTTGTTACCTGCACCAATTAATCCCATCATCTCAACGTGAGCTGGAACTGATGAAGAACCTGCGAACTGTGCATCTGAATGCATACGTCCTAATGTATCTGTCATACCGTATGAAGCAGGACCTGCAGCCATGTTATCTGGATGAAGTGTACGTCCTGTACCACCGCCTGATGCTACTGAGAAGTACTTCTTACCCTGCTCGATACATTCTTTCTTATATGTTCCTGCTACTGGATGCTGGAATCTTGTTGGGTTTGTTGAGTTACCTGTGATAGATACACCAACATTTTCATGATGCATGATTGCAACACCTTCCTGAACATCGTCAGCACCGTAACATTTAACTGAAGCACGAAGTCCTTCAGAATAAGCTTTTTCGTAAACTACGTTTAACTTAGCTTCTTTGTAATCGTATTTTGTCTCAACGAATGTAAATCCGTTAATTCTTGAGATGATCTGAGCTGCATCTTTTCCAAGACCATTTAAGATAACTCTTAATGGTTTCTGTCTAACTTTGTTAGCTTTTTCTGCGATACCAATAGCACCTTCAGCAGCTGCGAAAGACTCATGTCCAGCAAGGAATGCGAAACATTCTGTCTCTTCTTCAAGTAACATCTTTCCTAAGTTACCATGTCCTAAACCTACTTTTCTGTGGTCAGCAACTGAACCTGGGATACAGAAAGCCTGAAGACCTTCACCGATTGCTGCAGCAGCATCAGCAGCTCTTCTGCAGTCTTTCTTGATAGCGATTGCTGCACCTACAATGTATGCCCAACATGCATTTTCAAAACAAATTGGCTGAATACCTTTTACCATATCATATACGTTTAATCCAGCGTCCTTTGTAATCTTTTCAGCTTCCTCAATTGAAGCGATTCCATAACTATTTAAAACAGCGTTAATCTGGTTAATTCTTCTTTCATATGATTCAAATAATGCCATTATTGTTACCTCCTTATTCCTTTCTAGGGTCGATAATCTTAACAGCATCAGCTACACGACCATACTGTCCTTTTGCTTTTTCCCAAGCTGTTGTAGGATCATCACCATTCTTGATAAAGTCTGTCATCTTTCCAAGACTAACAAACTGGTAACCAATAACTTCATTATCAGCATCTAATGCAATACCTGTAACATAGCCTTCTGCCATCTCAAGATATCTAACACCTTTTGCCTTTGTAGCGTACATAGTACCAACCTGTGAACGAAGACCTTTTCCTAAATCTTCAAGACCTGCACCAACTACAAGTCCGTCATCAGAGAAAGCACTCTGAGTTCTACCATATACAATCTGTAAGAACAACTCTCTCATAGCTGTGTTGATAGCATCACAAACAAGGTCAGTGTTTAATGCTTCAAGAATAGTTTTTCCCTGAAGGATTTCAGCTGCCATAGCTGCTGAGTGAGTCATACCTGAACATCCAATTGTTTCAATTAATGCTTCTTCAATGATACCTTCTTTAACATTTAATGAAAGCTTACATGCTCCCTGCTGAGGTGCACACCAGCCTACACCGTGTGTAAATCCTGAAATATCTTTGATTTCTTTTGAGTAAACCCATTTTCCTTCTTCAGGAATTGGAGCTGGCTCATGTTTTGCACCCTTAGCAACAGGGCACATCATTTCAACTTCTTTTGAATAAATCATTTAGTAATACTCCTTTCGAAATATAAATAAAATTGCAAGCATATAAATTATACCCACACCTTATCAAATTATCGCATAAAACAAGAAAATAGTCTATTCTTTTTATAAAAAAGTTAAAAAAACAAGTGAAAAAGACATAAAATGCCTCAAAATAAAAGAGATGATATAAAAATCATCTCTTCTATCTAATATATATTGAATTATTTAGCTTCAATGTATCCCTGTGCTACTAAAAGTTCAGCCGAAAGAACAGCTCCACCTGCAGCACCTCTTAATGTATTGTGAGATAAGCCCACAAACTTGAAGTCATATACTGTATCTTCTCTTAAACGTCCTACAGATACACCCATTCCATTTTCAAAGTTAACATCAAGAGCAACCTGTGGTCTGTTATCTTCTTCAAGATACTGGATAAACTGCTTTGGAGCACTAGGAAGGTTAAGTTCCTGTGGAAGTCCAGAGAAAGCTTTAATCTTTTCGATAAGCTGTTCTTTAGTAGGTTTCTTAGCAAACTTAACAAATACAGCAGCTGTATGTCCATCTAATACAGGAACTCTGATACACTGTGTTGTAATAACAGGTCCTTCTGCTTTCTTAATTACACCGTCTTCAATCTTACCCCAGAGTCTGAGTGGCTCCTGCTCACTCTTTTCTTCTTCGCCACCGATAAATGGGATAATATTTCCAACCATCTCCGGCCAATCCTTGAATGTTTTACCTGCTCCTGAAATAGCCTGATATGTTGTAGCAACAACTTCTGTTGGTTCAAACTCTTTCCAAGCTGTAAGAACAGGTGCATAACTCTGGATTGAGCAGTTAGGTTTAACTGCAACAAATCCCTTCTTTGTACCAAGTCTTTCCTTCTGGAACTTGATTACTTCGTAATGTTCAGGATTGATTTCAGGCACTACCATAGGAACATCAGGTGTCCATCTGTGAGCACTGTTATTAGAAACTACAGGTGTTTCTGTCTTTGCATATGCTTCTTCAATTGCCTTAATTTCATCTTTTGTCATATCTACTGCACTAAACACAAAATCAACTGTAGCAGCTACAGCTTCTACTTCGTTAACATTGTGTACTACCATTTTCTTAACGCTCTCTGGCATAGGAGTTGTCATTTTCCATCTGTCACCGACAGCTTCCTCATAAGTCTTACCGGCTGATCTAGGGCTGGCTGCTAAAGTTGTAATTTCAAACCATGGATGATTTTCCAATAAAGTAATAAATCTTTGTCCTACCATTCCTGTTGCGCCTAATACGCCGACTTTTAATTTCTTTTCCATTATAATTCACTCCATATAATTTATTTTACTATCCCTTTTCGGGTTAATAACTTAATAATGATAACTATTAGTTTATAAGTATTTTTTAATTAATTCAAGTAATAACTATAAATTTCTACATTTATTACAATTAAATGTAAAATGATCATAGGGTATTATAAAGATTTTACAGTAAATGTACAATATAAAATCAATTGCCAGTTTCGGTTATAACACTTACCGTTTCAGTATTTTCTGATTCTTTATCAATCATTGATGCTTTTTGTTCTTTTTTCATTCTGTAATATTTTTCAGCTGATTCCTTGTAAGTAGATGACATACAAAACTGGTAAGTCCAAATAAAAAATAAACTCATAACAATAACTACAGCCATTCCAATGAACTTTGATGTCAGAGTACCATTTTTAAATATTGGCATTTTTTTGTTATATTTGAAATCAGACAAGAATATTGCCGGGCTGTACAACAATATAACCAAGAAAATATATTTTAAAATCAAGAGAATATAGTCATATTCTTCAAATTTAAATTCTCTAATTTCTCCCACTATACTTGAATATAATATGAGACCCACAATCAGATAATAGAACAAGGCCGGTATCATCTTCCATGCAATACCTGAGCGAAATCCAAATAGTTTTAATCTTTCTATCTGATATTTAGATTCTTTTTTATATTCGTATTCACCGGTGTTTACCTTATATGGTTTGTAAGCCATAGCAACTCCTTTTTTAGACATCAAAAAAGCTTCTGGCGCGACTCGAACGCGTGACCTACTGATTACGAATCAGTTGCTCTACCAACTGAGCTACAGAAGCATATCTTTAAGTATTCCTACGTGGTATTATAAGAAAAAACATAAAAAAAGTAAAGAAAAAAAGCTAAATAGTTAAAGCAAATGTAAAAGCCGGAGCAATCCGACTTTTACTAATATTTACTAATGCATTTTGTTTATAGTTTTTTCATTGTTAAATACCAATCATAAACTGTAAGCGATTCGTCGTTTGAAGACATTCTCTCTTTTGCTTCATCAAGGGTAAGTGGCGCTCCAAGAATCACTTGTCTCCCTTCCTCCCAGTCCGCCGGTGTACTAACATTTTCCTTGTCATGAAGCTGTAAAGACTTTACTATTCTCAATATCTCCGGAAGGTTTCTTCCTGTGCTCATAGGATAATATAAAATGGTTCTGATAATTCCTTCAGGGTCAATAACAAATACTGCACGAACAGTCTGCGTCTTAGCAACAGTCTGAAGCATTCCATATTTTTTAGCCACACTCATACTAATGTCAGCAATAATCGGGAAAGGCACCTTAACTTTTCCATTCCCATACAAATTAATGTCTTCAATACTCTTAGTCCATGCAAGATGCGAATGGAGCGAGTCAATAGAAAGCCCAATAAGTTTCGTGTTCATTTTTTCAAATTCAGAAGCTAATTTTGCAAATCCGATAAACTCAGTTGTGCATACAGGTGTAAAATCTGCCGGATGAGAAAAAAGGACTACCCAAGATCCTTTGTAATCAGATGGAAAATTAACTTTTCCCATTGTTGTTATAGCTTTGAAATCCGGCGCTTTGTCGCCAATCATAGGCATTGGATTGTAATTCATTTCTTCGTTCATATTTCATACCTCTGCTATATTTATAATTATTTAAGAAAGGTTTATCTTCCCTATTCTTTATACATGTAAAATTATACACTTTTTTAAACACTTTTACAGTTTTTTTTACATATAAATTTTACCTACAAAAAATGAAAGTTGTTAACATCCTTTATTGATTTATAATAATCAATTTGATAAAATATAAATAGAGTATTTTTAATTTTAATTGTTGGCTACGAGGGAGAGAAAAACTATGTTTGAAAAAATTAATTTAAAAAAACAGATTAAAAAAGATAAGTTAGAAATTGATAAAATCGAAAACAGACGTATGCGTTCTCTTTGCGCTATTGTTAGATCTATGTTGGACAAGACTGAACCTGAAGAAGACGACATTGCTTTCTTTAGGATGTATTGCTCAAGAATTGATGATATAAGAGAAGATATACACGATTGTATGTCACAGATCGAAAATTTACAATAATTATTATAATCATATAATTTTATTATAAAAACAGGCTTTTAGCCTGTTTTTTAATGATTTAATATATCACAGGAGTTTTTTATGAAAGCAATCAAAATTAACGACATCAAAAATTTTATGAATTCTATTTTGATAAATGATACCTTTGATTTTCTGCTGGCAAACGAGGTATCTGTCACCACTTACTGCGATTTTCATATTGATTGCCACTTAAACTCAAAATATTATGAAGAAGATGAATTAAATGAATTAAAAGACACTCATTTTGTATCTTGGAATAAAATTAAACCTCTTTGTTTTGAATTAATTAAAGGAAAAAAAGTTCCTGACAAATTCAAATTTTCACTATTGCTTGGTTCAGGCAACTATGAAAAAGTAGTCGAATTGTCAGGTACTTCTCTAAGTTCTGATTCAATTGATGCATTATTCATGCACATCACATATGACAATGGAAGCCTCACTGTAATCTCAGCCACATCACTTTCAGTATTTACTATGGACAAATCCATTGAACATTATTGGGATGACTATGTCACTAAATTTTTAACTAAACATTTTGATATTGAAGAAATCTGATATAAATCAGATTTCTTTTTTATTTTGCGTAATACTCATCTACCTGTTTTTGCAAATGCTCTATCACTTTGTCATTTCCGTTTTCTTTCAGGTTATCATTGAGCATTTTCATTCCTTCTTCATAATCTACATATCCAAGGACTAATGGGTCAAAATAAAGTTTTGTGGTATATTTTAAGTTTTCATATTCCTTCTGTATTTCCGAAAGGTTCATATAAAAACCTGCCATAGGGTTTTCCATAGCTGTTTTTTCATAATTCTTTCTGTATTCAAACTGCTCATCTTTAACAGCCATATTCTGCTTATAAAAAGTTTCGTTTCTAAAACCCCATGTCCCCGGTTCATTTCCATAAGTGTCATTAAGGAATTCTATTTTATCGTCTTTAAGTACATAATTATAACCTTCAATTCCATATGTGATAAGCATATAGTACTCCTCATCATATTTCAATTTTTCAAGAAGCATTAACGCTCTTTCCGGATTGTTTGAAGAATTAGGTATAGCCATACAATCCTGATTTGCTGACACCTTGTATAGTGGATTAGTCAGATTAAAATAGTCCAGTTCAAGTTCATTATCTTTTCCGGACTCTCCAAGCCAGGCATCATAATTATGCACTCTTGAAACCGCTTTATTGCTTTCAAGCATAGTTTCATCTTTACTTGATAACACATCTTTATTCCAACAACCCGATTCATACCATTTTTTTGCATTGGTTAGAAAGTATTTCATTGCCGGGCAATCACTTTCAAAATACACCTTATGTTTTTGATCATTCAAATCAATCCAGTAAAGACTTCCACTCCCTGATAAAGGATAATATCCTTTGCTCATCAAATATAAATCATCAAGTTCTATACTCGAAGAACAAAGTCCTGTGGGGTCTATATTTTCATTTTTCCCAATTTTACAACAGAAATCAATATAATCTTCAAAATTATTAAAGGAGGTTACATTATATTTTCTCATATAATCTTTTCTTACAATTGGACCAAACGTATTATAATTTGTATAATCAGATGGAATTGCATATATTTTATCATTTACGCTGACATCCTTAACCTTAGCTTCAGACATATTAATTCTACTAATTGGTGCATACTTTTCTAATAAATCATTCAATTCAAGAAATGCACCTCTTTGGGCATTTTCGTAAAAATTGAGCCAATTTGATGCATAAACCAAATCCACAGGTTGGCCTGAAGATAAAAGAATAGGATATTCCTTTGAAAAATCTCCCCAGCCAATCCACTCAATTTTAAGACTGACATTTAAATCGCGTTCTGTTAATTTATTTAATTTTTCCAATACCAAATCCATATCAGCCGGTCTTGTTCCAATTAAATACATTGTAAGATCAACGTGTTTAGAAATATCTATACCCGACTCTGACTCTATTGCACTGTTTTCTAATCTGTTATTCTTCACATTATTTAGAATGTATAATAACACTAATAATAAAGTTACAATTAACAATATTATTATTACTATTTTTGTGATATTAGTTTTATCTTTATGCATTATTCATCTCCTGTAACTTTTGGAATAATAATACGAACCGAAGTTCCTCCAAAAGAGTTTTCCATATAGTGAAGTCCATATTTTTCACCATAACACAATTTAATTCTTGCATTTATATTTTTAACGCCATATCCGCCGTCTTTATCAAAATCTTTTAAAAGCGATTCGTTCATAGCCTCAACATCTACTCCACATCCGGAATCCTCAACAATCAATTCTACATCATTGTCAATTAGTTTTCCTGATACAGTTATATAGATGTTCTCCTCTTCTGACATATCTTTCATACCGTGTACAATACAATTTTCAACTAACGGTTGCAAAATAATGTGTAGGGATATGAGGTCGTTAATTCTTTCATCAATATCAAAAGATAATTTAATTCTATTTTCAAATCTGTAATTCTGAATTGCGACATAATATTTTACATGATCAAATTCTTCTGAAAGTTTTGAGAATTCTTTTCCTTTATTTAAACTCAATCTGTAAAATTTAGCTAACGCCTTAGAAATATCAACGATGCTTTCTGCGCCGCAATCAAGAGCTTTCCAATTTATCAAATCCAAGGTATTGTACAAAAAGTGCGGATTAATCTGAGCCTGCAAGGCTTTTAATTCTGCCTGTTTAACAGATTTACCATTTTCATACTCCGCCTCAATCAATCTGTCAATTTCATTTTTCATATTGTTAAAGCTGACAAACAAAGAACCAATTTCGTCATTACCCATATCTTTAACATCATCTTCAATATTTTCAAAATCTGTTTTCTTAAAATTTTCCATTTTAGCTGCAAGTTCTGAAATTCTTGTTGTTATCATTTTTGAAAATACAACAGATATTGCGATTGCAAGTAAGAAGATTAAGAATATTACACCGATCATACCAGTCACCAACGACAAAAAGTCATTGAACAATTCTGACTCAGGAACTGCAACAATCAAAGACCAGTCAGTACTGTTTATCGGCGTATTATTAATGTAATATTTTTTTCCGTCTACTTTTATTTTTTCCCAAACGGAACCATTGATGTAGTTATTTTTATATTTAATAAATTCACCTTTCATCAATTGGTACTGCTTTTCATCAGTGGCACCAATTAATTCTTCGTCGCCGGAAATCAAACATACAAGTCCGTTTTTGGTAATTTTACTGTTTTTAAGAATCGAATATATATCATCATATTTGATACTTACACGCTGAACCCCGATTGTTCTTGTTAAGTCTGAAACATCTTTTATTTCTCTTAAAAATGAAATAACCTCTACCCACTTAGATGTATCTGCGCTGTATATTTTTTCTGTAGGAAGCCAAATTCCTGATTTTTTTGAATTTTTGAGTTTATCATATTCGACAGTCTTCTCAAAAGTATCAAGATTTCTAAACAACACTTCTTGATCAACATACATAAAATAGTTAGGTACATAAAGAGATATTTGGAAAATATCAGTAGAATTACAAAGTGAATAGATGTAATTTTCCATATACATCATGTCTTTGTTTTGAAGAATATAATCATCAGCCACTTCACTTTCACTTCTAGTCAGTATTTCCTGCAATTCATTATCCACCTGTAGCAAATTTGATGCATACTGAACAGAGTTTGCCCTGTATTCAAGGAACTCCTTAGCCTGAGTGCAGGATTGTGAAGAAGAATATAGCAACTGCTTCTCGTATTTAACAGAAAACATAGCAATCAAAACAGCCGCAACACTTACTATTGCAGCTGATAAAATAAGTATGTAACTGATAATTGTCTTCTTTCTAATAGATATACTGTTAATAAATCTATTTATTTTTGTATTCTGACCTTTCATGCACTCACCGTTTATAATGGAGCCGTTGCATTATTGCAACAGCTCCATATATTTATGTCGTTTAACTATCAAAAAATGACAGTTTTAACCTTTCCGTATTTACTGTATTTCTTAGTTCCATTTACAACAACATAAAGCTGAGCTTTAATATAAACTTTAGTTCCCTTCTTAACCTTCTTTAATTTCTTAGAAATGTAGAATGTTCTCTTAGAAGAATATGTTGTCACTTTATTTTTGAATTTCTTATTAGTTGCATAGACTACTTTGTATTTTACACCTTTTTTAGCTTTTTTGATTGTAAGTTTTATCTTCTTGCCCTTCTTTTTAGCCTTAAGGATTTTTGGTTTTACATTTTTAATTTCCCTTGCAAGTGATTCATTTGAATTAGCTGTTGTAATTACAGTCTTTGTTGTCTCATCATTTTTTGTAGTTGGGCATATAGTTGGTGTAGCAGTCTCGCCTTGAGTTGTCGTTTCCACTTCTGTTGTCGTTTCCACTTCTGTTGTCGTTTCCACTTCTGTTGGTGTTTCCACTTCTGTTGGTGTCTCCGGCTCAATTACAAATCCATCTTCATACGCTTTCAAATCTTCACTGTAATCTTTGTCAATTTTATAACCTTCTGGATTTCCAAGTGTAGCATATAACTTTCCTAATGCATTAAATTCTCCGTTATCATAATTGAAAATACCTGATGATCCGCCGTATTCATCATTAGGATCAAATGGGAACCATGCATATCTCTCAACATATTCTCTCTTATCAAGTTCAGGGAGAACTTTCTTCATAAATTCATATGTCTTCTGATTTGCGCCTTCTGTGTAATTATTCCATATGTCGTTACCCTGACCCCATTTTGCAACACCAAATTCTGTAATCCAAATAGGTCTGTGCCACTTTTCCCAGGTATTGTCTATAAGTTCAAGGAAACTATCTGCGTTAGCATTATCCATGTAACAATGAATTGTTATGAAATCTACTTTAAGATTTTCATCCGCATCAATTCCATCCATAAATTTCCAGAACCAATCCTGCGACCAATAAGCTCCGATTGCTGTACATGGCGAGCCAACTCTGAGCCCGCTATTTGAAAAATCATCCCAGGCATCCAATGCCTCCTGATAAGTAAGCGCTGACTGTTCATTGAAGTCCGGTTCGTTAAATCCAAGAACCTGCTTATATTTTTCGTTTTCATGGTTATTTAACCATTCACTTCCCCAATTACCCCATACCATAGGAACAAACTGAAGATCTTTTGATGTACCTACAGCTTCTTCCATTGACCACTGATAATACCATGAGATATTTGCATCATCTGTTCTGTATAAAGAACCCCATCCAAGTCCTTTTTTAGAAATATAGAAATTGATTGGGTCTGAAATAACTACTTCATCGTTTTCAAGCACTGCTGTAAGAGTAACAGTATGGGCTTTCACTGATGTGTTATACCATTCATATTCCATTACATCTTCATCTGTAGGTAACACTTCTACAGGCTGCTCATCATCAAATTTGATTAAATATTTCTTAACATTGCCATCGTAGAAACTGTTATACCATTTAAAATATATTGGACCTGCAGCAACAAGTTTTTCTGCGACAGGATATTTAATTACATTTTTCTTCCAAAGAGTTTCTGTCGATAAATCAACAGGTTCTTCACCGTTAATTATATTTTCAATATCAACAGCAATAACATCCCACATCTGGGCATTTGATCCGTTGCTTTCATACTGATTAAGCTGGATTCCTTCAGAACCTGAAGCAGATGGAACATCAATAACTTTTTTCGATCCAACATTCTTTAATGTAATATATCCCTGTTTTGCTTTTTCTTTAGTCCACTGCTGATACTTTGATTCTGTATATTTCTGCTGAACAAGTTTTGCTCCATTACTATTATCGTTATCAATGGCAATAACTTTTCCTGAACTTAATGACTGAATATAATATTTTCCACCTGAAAGTTCATTAAAAGTATAAAGCTGTGCAGCACTCTCTCTGTAAGATGTCTGAATTATAGGATTATTTTCGTTAAAACCATAAGCTTCAAGAACCTTACCGTTAGATCTTGATTTAATAATAAAATACTCCTTAGTCAGATCAATGGCACTTTTATCAATTGAAAAAGAAATAGTCTTTGCAATTGATGTATCATTCTTATCACAAACTGTAAGTTGATATTTACCCTGATTTACAATCTCATCTCCAACTGTATACGGAATTTCAGTGAATTCATCGCTATCAATTGGACTGTATTTAAGAGTTGCAATATATTCGCTATTATATTTTACTCCAGGTGTAACAGGTGTAAAATAAGTTCCTCCGTCACTAACATTATAAATAGACGGAGTTATAACAATATCACTTCCGTCACCTTCAACAAAATAAATATCACTCAGGAATATATTGTGCTTATCTTCAGGATTCTTCGCTTCACTGTAATCTTTTGGATCTATATAGCCAAATAGGAATTGCAATTCCTGCGTAAGATTTTCAGTTGCAGTAAAAGTTTTCTTAAATGTCTTTTTTTCAGTTGTTAAATCAAAATATGCTCTGTAGGCATCTCTGTCTTTGATACCTGCTCTGATAGTCTTTCCTTCTTCAGCATCAGTATATGCATCAAATTGAAGAGTGTATGTCTTGTTCATCTCAACAGATACAGTCTGAATAAGAATAGCCTGCCAATCAATTTTAAACCATGAAATATTATCATAAGACCACTGATCATAATAATTGATTGTCATATCAAATTCAAAATCATCAGTCACTTTAGCACCGGCACAATTTCCATTGTAGAAATAAGTACTCCAACCGGTAAGTCCTTCAGTAAAGTCACCGTTGACAATCTGATTGCCATCAACGGGCATTGCATAAGCTTTTTCATCAGTAATAACCGGATTACCTATAACCATCGATAAACTGAGTACAGTTACAATCACCTTTCTAAAAATCTTCTTCATATCCGTTCTTCCTCCATATCTTTTTGTAATCACTTTTATTGACCATTATAGTAATATAATACTTCTTTATAGTTACTGTTAGCAACCCTTAAAATGCTATTGTACAAATAATTATGACCCTCAACTGTAGGCATTAATTTTCCCTCGTATAAGTATGCTGCCAGGTTATAAACTGTATACTTTCTAAGTTCTGAATATCTGTATGTTCCATCGCTCAATTTTACATATGAACGCACTCCGTATTCCTCAAGAAATTCTTCTTTTGTACCTGTTCCGAATAACATTGTCATTATTCTTGTCTGTGAGTTTTCTATGTTTGAACGATTTACTGATGATATTCCGGCATTTGTTGATGCAAAGTATTTTACAAAGTCCATATCCTCTCTAACATATACATCATCTTCGTTTGGAACTTCTGATGTGAGCGAATATACCATGCCTCTCTCAACAACGTCTTTGCCATCAATACTGTTTGCTGATGAATAAAGGCATCTCACACCTTTTCCTGTATAACTAATCTGAAGACCGTTTATCTCAACCTTATCTGATACTGTGATATTGCTGTTCGAAGATTCTCCACCAAAGACTCTCACTTCAAATATTGAGTATCCGTAACCGGTCAATCTTGTTGTTCCAATAATTTTGATGTATTTAGCTTTTGCAGCCTTATTAAACTCGATTGATTCAAGTCCTGAGCCTCTGTTTTCATCACCGTATCCGGAACCACCTGTACCATTCTTTCTACTAAATACTTCGTTAAAGTTGTTTCCGTCTAACGATGTTTCAATACTATAGTTTTTAGCAGCAGCTCCTTCCCAGTAAATCTTTATTCCTTCTAACACTTTTGCTTCAGGAAGTTCAATCATAATCCACTGTGGATCAGCTGACTCTGTCTCCCATCTCGAATTGTAATCTTTATCGATTATGTTAGCAGCATAATTCCAACCTATCTCATTTGAAGCAGTCACTGTTGCATTTGAAAGGTCGATTTCGCTGTAAGCTGACAAATCAGCCTTGGTCAAATCATCACTGTCTGCAATCGGTGGTTTAGTTCCTTTTTTATAAATCTTAATATAACTAAGATTAAATCCTGCAACATCAAATCTCAATTTAAGTTTTTGTCTACCTGCTTTGAGAGCAATTGTATCGCTGACATTATTCCATGATTTAGTCCGATTGAGTGTTGTTGTCTTAATTTTCCCGTCGATGTCGCTGCTTAATGTGATCACACCGGTTTTCTCATCTGATGTAGAAATAAATCTGTACTCAACCGTGTATTCACCGTCATCCTCTACATTTGTGTCGTAAATTAGTGAATCTCCATCATCAATCCAACCAATATATCCGCCTTCAATGTCATTTGTATCTTTCATACAACTGAAGTTTGTGTAGTAATCCTCTGCTTCAATAACTCCGGGAATATTGTGAATTGGATCAACTTCTTCAACTGCTTTATTAGTCATTTTTGATTTATCTGTATTGCTGTATGGATTTACAGATACAAGACAATGAGGTGCAACTTTTGTCTGACCAATCTTTGTATTTCCATCCTTGAACGATACTGTAATCACCTCATCAAAAGGATTCCAAACAGTTGCTGTGTACTTACCGTTCTTCTCAAAGAACTGACAGCACGAATAGTTATCTGAATGAATCTTTGTAGATACATATCCCTTTGCACACATATTCTGGATATACCAGTATGAGTTAAATTTTTCATCATTCGGAAGATTACCATCAACATAAACACCATTTTCATTTGTATGTGTTGCTATTTCATTATTCCATCTTCTTGCAGCTTCTTCAGGATTGCTAAGCGCAAGGTACGGCCAAAGAATATGGAACCATCCTTCAGGATCTACTGCTCCTTCAGTAATGAGTTTTTCCTGATATCTTCTCTGTGAATCTTCGTACTTTTCATAAATTTCTCCTGCTTTTTCATGATCATATCCCATATAATCAATTGCAGGCGTTACAGGCAACATATGAATTCCGTAAATACAACTTGGATTTCCTGAGAAGTATGTTCCGTTTGTGTAACCTAAGCCCCAAACCATACCAACACATCCTTCAGTATAATCTTCATCCCAACAATCTCCGTCGTAATTGAACCAGTACTGTTCAATTGCATTTACTTCGGATGTAAATCCCCAGATACCTGCATCTCTGTATTTATCATTGCCGGTAACAAGCCCCCACAAATACAGACCTGCCCATGCAAAAGTAGCTTCTGAAGCTGATTCCTGGTTATTACCGCTGTTGTTATCTCCATAGCCTCCTGCCCATGAGTGACCCTCATAAGGATCAAAGTTTCTCATGAAAGGAAGAAGATCATCATCCTTATCCGGATTCATGCAGTCGCGAATAAGCAGTTCTACCATATCACCGTAATCTCTGACAAATTCTTTATCATACGAAGCAAGTACAGCAGATGGGAAAATAAAGTATGCCCAAAGGAAATGATGGTCTGAAAGATTGATTGCCATACCATGATCTCCTCCGTCACCGCTTATCGCTCCCCAGCTTGTGTGATAATACAAGTAATAAGGATATTCCTCAGTTCCTTCATATGTATACCAGTTTACAAGTATCTTTCTTAAAATACTGATAAGCTGATCTCTGAGTTCATACTGTTCAAGCTGCTCTGCAATAAGAATTCCCATAGCAATCGGATGTGTTTTCTTTCCCTGCCAATATGGATCTGCAACCCAGTAGTCCCTTGTAGCACTATCCGCAAATTCATTAAGATATTTAATCATCTCTTCTCTGTTGTAATAACTTGATTCAACAGGTTCATTAAATGCAGGAACAATACCGTTGAACTTCAATCCGTATGAGAAATGATTTCCTTCAACACATTTAAGCGTTCCTCGGATTGAATTGTATGTTTTACCATTTGTAGCAGTATCAGAATATTTCCACTGAGTCGGGAACATACACATAATTGTTTTATCTGAGAATCCATTTCTCTTAACTTCTGTAGTCACATTGTAATGTGTAGTCATATTTGAATTATTCTGGTCAAATTCATATGTCACATTTGTGCTCTTTACAAATGCATAAGCATGTTGGTACATATAATCAAATTCACTCTCTTTTGACAATGCTGCTATTGACATATAATTGTTATTTCCACCAAGAATAATTTTTAATTTACTTCCAATTCTTACAACCTTTGTATTTTCAGGAAAGAACAAACCGTAAAAATGATATTGGGTTCTGTCCTCATCTTCAGGGGACTCACTCTCATTTTTAATTTCAACACCTAATTTATCAGTTATGTATTCTACTCCGTCTGCAAGCTCCACTTCACCATTATTGTTAAAGAACTTAACCAAATTGCCAAGCATTACTTCAACTGAAGAAGGATTTTTAAATATATTGTACACATATGGTGAGCCTTTAATAATTGTAGACTTCATCTTCTCTGTGTCGTCATCACTAAATACGATGCTTGTAGACCAGTCACTGCTCTCATCATATCTGGCAGCTCCGGTTCCTACAATTTCTGTAGTTCCGACAGTTAAATCAAAAAGTTTGCTGTCAGCACCCATACCTCCGTTATTGACTCTTGTGTATGTTTTATCTGCGTAATACATTGCAAGTCCGTTCTCTGTATATCTGTATACAAAAGGAAGTGCAGGCATTGTGTCGCTTAGTCTTGTATAGATAACTGATGTCCACCAGTCATTTGAAGGAATTGGTGTAGTAACTTTATTGGTTATATATTTTGGAATTCTTGGCTGATAAAGATTTGTGTCATCAATACCATAAGAGCCTTTTCCAAGATTTACAACCTGCTCCTCAGGAAGATTTGGTACCACCTGATTCTGCTTTGGATCTCCTTCAACATACTTATATACCTTCATCTCTCTGATGGAATAACCCGAGCCTCTACCCATTGATATTCCCTTCATCTTGATGTATCTTGCATTTACATAGAGATCAATATCCTCATCCTCGCCATTACCATTTAACTGTCTGTACACAGTTGTATAATTCACTCCGTCTGTAGATGTCTGTAAATCATATATTCTGCCGTACTCAACCTGCCACTGAATTATGACTTTTCCGATTTCGTATATTCTTCCAAGGTCAACCACATACCACTCGTCATGATTTCCCTCAGAAAGCCAATATGTATCATAATCAGCGTCAACTGAATTTTCTCCTGCAAGCGGTGCATTTGCCCACCAAGGATTCATTGCTGATGATACAGTGACATTCTTTCCTCTTGCAAGGTTCTCTCCGAATGAATCAGGATCCGGTTTGTTTACGCCACCGGTTCCGTAAACTTTCAGTTCTCTGATGGATGCTCCCCATCCCATTTTCTCTCCGTTATCATACTGAGATTTACTGTATTTAACAAAGACTCTCACGTATCTTCCTGTTCCTTCAAGTCCTGTCAACTCTTCTTTTAAATATGAGTAATCAACATTCTGTCCGTCTTTAGACATTACGTTTGTAACTACTCCACCGTTGCCCTCTTCTGTAGAATATATTTTTCTCCAGTTAATTTCATCATCAGATGTGAGAATATCGTATACCACACCGTATGATGCATTGTTCTGCCAATCAATTTCAACTTTTGAAATGTTGGCTGTTTTGCCTAAATCAACATCTAACCACTGATCATTAATATTTGCAGCAGAACCCCACTGTGTCGAAAGCTTTCCGTCTGTTGCGAAAGAAGCCACATCCCCTCCGTTAACAGACGAAGAATATGCCGGTCTGTTTTCTGATAAAAGATAAATTCCATTATCATCATTAGTTCCGGCATTAATAAAACCAGTATTAAGCAAGCTTACTGCCATACTTAAGCTCAATACTGCAGCTGTAGATTTTTTCAAATAATTTACTACCTTCATTTTTTCCTCCATTATTTGTCAATTCCGATTTCAATAATTATTTCTTTTTGGCGAGAAACAGAAAAAGGGCCTATTGTCTATAAAACAATAGTACCCTTTAATAAAAATCTAAACAACAAAATCACGGAAGGTGTTAACTATTTTACAAATAAGAATGATTTTTTCCCATTACATAATCTTTTTATATTATCTCTCTCTGTAATCTTTTGGGCTCACACCTACGTTTTTTCTAAATACCTTTGTAAAATAACCCGCATCATTATATCCCACCATCTCGGCCACTTCAGATAATTTAATACTTCTGTCCATAATCAGCTCCTTAGCGGAATTGATTCTTACAGCAGTAATATACTGTCCCACTGTTGTTCCGAATTTTTTCTTAAATACAGAGTTCATATAATTCGGTGTGATATATACACTATCTGCAATGTCATTAAGACAAAGATTTGGATTGGTATAATTTTTTTTAATATATTCAATAATGTCAATTATCAGTTTACTGTTGTTGATAAAATCCTGAACATTTGAAAAATATTCATTGAGTAATCCCTTTACGTAAGCGTCACATTCATCCAATGTATCGAGAGTGTTTAATTTTTCCATAATAAACGAAACTTTTTCGGCATCGTTTAGCATTGGCTCTTCTTCTTTTGCAAGCCACGCAATATTGATTATTGTCTCAACAATTCTAAAATAAACTGCCTTTACATGACTCACCAAAACTCCTGTCTTTTTAGAGACAATACTTTTTACATTATTGATAATGTTATAGGAAGTCTCCCTGTCATATCGCTTTAGCGCTTCTGATAGATTATTGAAAATTTCATCGCTTAAATTTAACTTTTCATTACTGTTTTCGTTCTTTTTAAGATAATGATTTATTTTTCCGTAACCAAGAAAAAATAATTGCTGTAACATTAGCACTCCGGTCTCATACGAATTATTTACATTTAATATATTTGATACTGTATTTCCAAAAGAACCGTTTGCTTTTAGTTCAGGATGACCAACTAAAGCCTTTTGCAAATTATTGTAAAGTAATTTAATTTCACTCGATTCAGCTTCATTATATCCAATTAAAAAAATGATATATCTATACTCTTTAACAAAATACAAATACTCAAATCCGTCCATACAAGATGAAGTTAACTCTATCAAATCAGATATGGCTTTTTCTTCACCGTTAGATTTAAAAATTACAACATTAAATCTGGTTTTGTTCAAAATATTAGTGTTGATTTTTTGAGCAAACTGCTTAACCTCGTCTACTGTAAGTCTTCCTTTGATAAGCTTTTGTAAAAATGTTTGCGTGTACATTTCTCTGCTCTCTTCTATAACATCATCAATAGTTTTTTTAATGTTGTAGGATTCTTCAAGCTTACTTACAGCTTTACCTATTGCACTTTCAACCTCTTCTACATCAATAGGCTTTTCCACATAACTTACAGCTTCTAGTTCAATTGCACCTTTTAGATATTCTTTATCTGAATATCCACTCAGAAATATAATTCTGCAATCAGGAAGAATACTCTTAATCTGGTTACACATTTCAATACCATTCATTCCGGGCATTCTCACATCAGAAATAATCAGATCCACAGGATGCTCACTTATAAAGTTGATTCCATCTTTCCCTGATGAAGCAGTATAAACATTTTCAATATTATATTTTTCCCAATTAACATGAGACGCCAGTCCCTTTCTTGTAACTGACTCATCATCAACAATTAGCACGCTATACATTCCGACCTCCATACGATATTCCAATTATACAATAATAAAATGTTCTGGTCAAAAAAATATTTTTGTTAGCACTCTTTTTTGTCGAGTGCTAATTTTCTATTGACTTTTTTAATTTAGGGATTTACTATTACATATAGGCATTAAAGGTTGGTTATTGCCACCTTTAAAATATGATAAAAAGGAGATTAATAATATGTCAAAACAGGGTAATTTATCTATCAATAGCGAAAATATATTCCCTATTATCAAAAAGTGGTTATATTCTGATCACGATATTTTCTTTAGAGAATTAGTTTCAAATGGCTGTGATGCCATCACTAAATTAAAAAAACTTTCTTTAATCGGCGAATATACTTTAGATGATAATGAAGAATTTAAAGTCGAAGTTATAGTAAATCCAACAGACAAGACTATCACCTTTAAAGATAACGGTCTTGGAATGACGGAAGATGAAGTAAATGAATACATTAATCAGATTGCTTTTTCCGGAGCTGCAGCTTTTCTTGAGCAGTATAAAGACAAAGCAAACGAAGACCAGATTATCGGTCATTTCGGTCTTGGTTTCTACTCAGCATTCATGGTTGCCGACAGAGTAACAATTGAAACTCTTTCATATAAAGAAGGTTCAAAAGCTGTATTTTGGGATTGTGAGAACGGTCTTGAATATGAGATGGATGACTGCGACAAGACAGACAGAGGTACTACTATCACTTTATATTTAAACGATGACAGTGTTGAATTTTCTAATGAGTTCAGAGCAAATGAAGTTCTCGATAAATATTGTTCATTTATGCCCGTTAATATTTACCTCTCAAAAGAAGGTGGCGAGCCTGAATATGAAACTGTTGATGAGGCTGATGTTACAGAAAAAGATACTGTAATTGAACACATTGTTGAGCCTGCAAAAACTGAAGAAAAAGAAAATGAAGACGGCACAAAAGAAACTGTAGAGACTGTACCGGAACAGAGAAAGGCAAAAATCCTCAGACGTCCTACTTCTATCAGTACTCCTGTTCCACTTTGGACAAAACATCCAAACGAGTGTACAAAAGAGGAATACTTAGACTTCTACAGAACTACATTTAAAGATTTTAAGGAGCCTCTCTTCTGGATTCATTTAAATATGGATTATCCATTCAACCTTAAAGGAATTTTATATTTCCCTAAAATTAACACTGAATATGAATCTATTGAAGGCGTTATAAAATTATATAACAATCAGGTATTTATCGCCGACAACATCAAGGAAGTTATTCCTGAATTCTTAATGCTCTTAAAAGGCGTTATCGATTGTCCTGATCTTCCGCTCAATGTATCACGTTCAGCTTTACAGAATGATGGTTTTGTTAAAAAGATTTCTGATTATATCACAAAGAAAGTTGCAGATAAGTTATCAGGAATGTGCAAGACAGAACGTGAAGAATACGAAAAATATTGGGATGACATTAGTCCTTTCATTAAATACGGTTGTCTTAAAGATGAAAAATTCTGTGAGAAAATGTCAGATTATATCTTATTTAAAGATATCGATGGCAGATATCTTACATTTAAGGACTGCTTAGAACAAAATAAAGACAAACATGAAAATACAATTTTCTATACAAACGATCCTGTTCAGCAGAGCCAGTACATCAATATGTTCAAAGATCAGGAAATAAATGTTGTAGTATTGACAGACACAATTGATCAGCCTTTCATTTCACAATTAGAGGTTAAGAATGAAGGTGTTAAATTCAAACGTATCGATGATGATTTGAATCAGTCATTTAAGGAAGAACTCGATCAGGAAGAGCAATTATCAATGACTGATAAACTGGTACCTGCTTTTGACAAAGCTCTTGGACGCGAGGTAGATATTAGTGTAGTTAAACTTAAAGATGAAAACATCTCATCAATGATTACTCTTTCTGAAGAAAGCAGACGTATGCAGGATATGATGAGACAATATGGAATGTCTGGTATGGATCCTTCATTATTTGGTGGTTCAAATGAAACATTAGTACTCAACGCTAACAACAAACTTGTTAAATATATAATTGACAATCCAGAAGGCGAAGTTACTGACTTAGTATGCAAGCAGATTTATGATCTTGCAGTTTTAAGTCACACTCCTCTCAATCCGGAATCAATGACTGCCTTTATTGAAAGAAGTAACAAAATATTAGAAAAGTTAATTTAATTTTTCTAAAACTAAAAGGGACGGCTCAATTGCCGTCCCTTTATCATTGTTATTATAGTTAACCAACCATAAATATGATAAGTATTTAAGCTGATATTTTTAATTAAATTAAGCTATCATATAACTCCTGGTATTTCTTTGCTGAAACATCCCAAGAGAAGTCAGCAGCCATAGCTCTGTCTACAATCTTATTCCAATCACGCTTTTTGTCATAATAGATTTTTTCTGCGTATCTGATTGTATCAAGCATCTCATGCGCATTGTAGTTTGCAAATGAAAATCCTGTTCCTTTACCCTCGTATTCATTGTACGGTTCAACTGTATCCTTAAGTCCACCTGTCTCTCTGACAATTGGAATAGTACCGTATCTAAGGCTCATCAACTGACTGAGACCGCAAGGCTCAAACAATGATGGCATAAGAAACGCATCACATGCTGCGTAAATCTTGTGAGACATTGCTTCTGAGTAATAAATGTTTGCTGAAACATCTTTACCATATTTCCAGTCGAAATGTCTGAACATATTCTCATAACGTTCTTCACCGGTTCCAAGAACAACAAACTGAATTGCATCCTGACATAACTCGTCCATAATGTATGCAATCAAATCAAGACCTTTCTGATCTGTAAGTCTGCTTACAAGACCAATCATCATCTTCTTGCTGTCCTCTTCCAATCCAAGCTCTTTCTGCAATGCAATCTTATTTTTAACTTTTTCTTTTCTGAAGTTTGATGCATTGTAATTTTTGAAAATGTATTTATCTGTGTCCGGATTATATTCATCGTAATCAATACCATTTACAATACCTGAGAGGCAATTTGCTCTCGCTCTCATAAGACCGTCAAGGCCCTCACCGTAGAATGGAGTTTTGATTTCGTCAGCATATGTATCACTAACAGTTGTAACAAGGTCGGCATAAACGATACCACCCTTTAAATAATTTCCGTTATCATAATCTTTAAGCTTGTCAGATGTGAAATAGTAATCAGACAAACCTGCAATATCTTTGATAGTCTGAATATCCCAAACACCCTGGAATTTAAGGTTGTGAATAGTCATAATCGACTTCATGTTGCGATAAAATTCACCCTGCGAAAAACTATCCTTAAGATAAACAGGAATCAAACCTGTCTGCCAGTCATGACAGTGAATAATATCAGGTTTGTAACCGATAACAGGTAATGCTGATAATGCTGCTCTTGAGAAAAATGCAAATTTCTCAAGGTCATATCTCATATCGCTGTATGGTGCAGGACCTGAAAAATAGTATTCATTGTCAATGAAGTAAAAGGTTACGCCTTCATATTCCAATTTGAGGATTCCAACATACTGTCTTCTCCAACACAAATCCATATAAAAGTGATTTACATATTCAAGCTGACTTTTCCACTTCTCATCCATACACATGTATTTAGGAAGTATCACTCTAACGTCATATCTTGCTTTATCAAAACACTTCGGTAATGAACCAACTACATCTGCCAATCCGCCGGTTTTAATAAATGGTACACATTCCGATGCAACAAATAAAATATTTTTCATATGTTCTGCCTCCAAGTAATATTCTATAAAGATATTTTACTTCATAATCGGTATCAAAACAAGTACATTTTACGACTGTTTACCTTCAAAAATTCTGTTAAATACATTTGTACTCCAATCTGATTTTATCTGATATTAAAGCTATAAATTCTGAGTTGGTAGGCTTTCCTTTTTCAATATTAATTGTGTACCCAAACAAGTCATCAATTGTCTCCATTTTACCGCGACTCCAGGCCACTTCAATTGCATGCCTGATTGCTCTTTCCACTCGGCTTGGTGTTGTCTGAAACTTTTTTGCGATAGATGGATACAATATTTTTGTTATTGAATTTACCATTTCATTATCATTTACAGAAAGAATTATTGCCTCCCTCAAATACTGATATCCCTTAATATGTGCCGGTACACCTACATCGTGAATTATAGAAGTAACATCAGCTTCTATATTTTTTTCCATATATTCTTTTTTATCTTCGTAAGCACCAATAATCTTTTTCACTTCTTTATTTTTTCTGTGAGCATTTTCCTTTGCTCTGTGAATTCTGTCTATTATCAATTCATCATCAAATGGTTTTAGCATATAATAACCTGCTCCGTTATTAAAAGAATCCGTCAACACAACATCATTGCTAATGGCAGATGTCACAATAAAGAATGGCTTTTTATGAATTTCAATATCATTATTTATTTTATTCATGAGTGTCAATCCGTCAATTTTAGGCATAATCAAATCCAGTACAACAACATCCGGATTTGTATCCTTAATCATCTTAAGACCTTCTTCTCCGTTGGAGGCAGTCCCTAGTAAATTAATAGTATTATCTTTCTCAATAATAGCTTTCATATTTTCAGTAACTTTTGTATTGTCATCAATTAAAATCACACTGATTATATCCATTTTCCCTCCAATAATTGAGGCGCCTGTTCTTATAAATATTTTTTATTTTCTCAATATTGAGACTTTTTAATTCAAATTAATCTGACGATATTGATTATAATTTTTATTGCGACGGTATTCAACTTAATTTCATCGCAATTATCGACTTTTGCCGACATCTGTCCCTCCCTCTTCTAACATTTGCTCAGCAAAAATGCCATACCCTCTTTTGGAATCATTAACAAAAACATGAGTTATTGCCCCTACTATTTTCCCATTTTGAATTATTGGACTTCCACTCATTCCCTGAACAATACCATTTGTTTTCTTCAATAGTTTTTTGTCTGTAATTTTTATTATCATATTTTTGTCTTTCAACTTTTGTGACATTATAATTTTTTCAATGCAAACATCATAAAGAACAGGTTTATCATTTTCAATTATCTGAATTTTAGCTTTGCCCCTTCTTATTTCCTGTTTAAAAGCAACCTTACATGGCGTCACCATTTTCACTTTATCATCTACGACATCACATTTTAATGCTTTCCCAAAAATTCCATAATTAGTATTTATATCAATATTTCCTATAATGTTTTCGTCAAGATAATCTATGTTTCCGCAAAGTCCCCCGGGCATTCCGTTTTTTCCTTTTTTCACACCCCAAATTCTGGCTTTATATATTTTTCCTCCGGTTGAATCAAGAAGTCTTCCTGTATCTATATCACTCACTCCATGGCCTAAAGCTCCATAGTTATAGTTTTTATCTACATAAGTCATAGTGCCAATTCCCTGCATATCATCCCTGACCCAAATTCCAAGTTTGTAACTCATATCATTGGCCAATTCAGGTATCAGCGATACTTTATCTCTCTTTCCATTTCTTTCTACAGTCAATGTGATTTCTTTATCTTTGTTTTCATTTATCAGATATACCAACTGATTTTTTGTATCCACTTTTATCCCGTTAAATTCAACTATATAATCATTTTCTTTTATTTTACCTTTAGAGGGATTTTTCTCAACTCCTTTGCTGTCCAAAAACTCTCCTGTGCCAATTACCATTATTCCCTTTGTATGCAGATACATTCCAATCTGCATGCCCATAGGATATACTTCATTTCTCTTAGTTACTGTAACTGTGGCATTCTTAATAGAAATAAGCCCCAGAAGTTTATAATTGATTTTATAAATTCCGTTTTTGCCAGACTTTATTACAACAACATTATTTACATCAGTCTTTTCACTTTTACAATCAGCTGAGATTGGAAGAAACGATTCTATATATGCATTGCTGTTGTTTTCCATATAAATATTCTCGGGAAGCATATTTTCAATATCGTATTTTGCCTTCAGAAACAATATCATCATAGCAAATATTAATATAATACCAATTATTATTCTGTAATATTTCTTTCTTTTCACACTAACCTCCCAAAAAAAAATATAGAGAGAAGTAAAACTTCTCTCTATTATTATGGTCTGGTTATTATTTTTAAATCTTAGATTTTTTTGTTTTTTCTGCCAATTCTTTCATCTCTTTTGCATGATTGATAGCAGAATTTGTCACTGTTTCTCCACCTGATATTCTTACAAGTTCTGAAATCGACTCATCATAATCAAGTTTTGAAATATGAGTATATGTATGATTATCTTCAATATTTTTTTCAATAAGATAATGATGATCTGCCATTGCTGCAATCTGAGCAAGATGAGAAATACATATTACCTGTCTCTTTCTGCTGATAACAGCAAGTTTATTTGCTACTTTCGCAGCCGTAACACCGCTGATTCCGGTATCAATTTCATCAAATATCAAAGTTCCCACATCATCCATACCTGCAAGGATAGATTTAATTGCAAGCATTATACGTGACAATTCACCGCCTGAAGCAACTTTACCAAGCTCTCTAGGTGGTTCACCGGGATTTGTAGAAATCAAAAACTGTACATCATCAAATCCATTTTCAGAAATATCATCTTTACGTGTGACAGAAATTTTAAAATCGACCTGAAGGAAGTTCAATTCAATCAATGCTTCTGTAATAAGGCTTTCCAATTTTGCAGAAGCAACCTGTCTAAGTTTTGATAGTTTTGAACATAAATCAGATATTTCACTGTAAGATTTTTCTATCTTTTCTTTAAGTGAATTTAGATTACTTTCGTAATTAGTAAGATTATCTACTATTTTTCTCTTTTCGTTACCGTACTCTCTAATTGCTTCAATTGTCTTTCCGTATTTCATTTTGAGGTGATTGATAAGATTAAGTCTGTCCTCAACCTCTCTCACTCTCTCTTCATCAACAGATAACGTATTTGAATAATCATATATTTCTCTTGATACATCTTTTATTAGAGATTCAATATTATATAACTCATCTTTAATTCCATTAATCTGTTCATCAAAATCAGAAACGTCATTGATACATGTTATGGCAGAACCTGCAAGGTCTGACAACCCTCTGTCTCCTGTAAGATATTCTGACACATTGTTAAGACTTTTAAAAACATCTTCGCTCTTTGAGATACGTCTGAACTCTTCCTCGAGTTCATCATCCTCACCTTCATAAATGTCTGCATCCTCAATTTCATTTAACTCAAATTCTGCAAACTCAAGTTCCCTAAGTCTCTCATTTTCGTCCATATCAAAATCTTCAAGCTGTTTTTTTAAGTCAGTATATTCTTTGTATTTATTACTTATTTCAACCTTAAGACTGTTAATATCGTCATATGCAAACTGGTCTAAAATCTCTAAATGTTTTGACTTGTACAACAAAGACTGATGATCATGCTGTCCATGTATATCAACAAGACATGACATAACCTCTTTTAAAATAATTACATTAACTGTTTCTCCGTTTATTTTTGAAATACTTCTGTTTTCTGTAATTTTTCTGGAGACAGTAACTGTATCTGAATCATAATCTAAATCATATTTTTTCAAGACTTTTCTACAGTTTTCATCAACCAAAAACGTCAATTCAACTAATGCATTATCTTTTCCGGCTCTGATAATATCTTTTGACACTTTGTTGCCAAGAGCAATGTTAACTGAACCCAAAATTAAAGATTTACCGGCACCTGTTTCACCGGTCAAAACAATCAGGCCCTTATCGAAATCAATATCAACCTCTTCAATAAGCGCCAAATTCTTAACATGTAAATTTATTAACATTAAGCCTCCATATCAAGCCATATATTCAAGAACTCTACTGCATTCTTTCCGCAAAATGTGCGTTGGTTCTGCTTATCTAATATAGCTCTCTAATATTTCTTTTACTTTTATAGTGTCTTCAGCTGTTTTTATGGCACAGAAAATAGTGTCATCACCGGCTATGCATCCAACCACTTCTTTTATATTCATGGCATCAATTGCTGCACCAACTGCCATTGCCATTCCTGAAACTGTTTTAATAACAAGTAGATTTCCGGCATCTTCCATAGATAAAAGTCCATCGTTCAAAACTCGGATAAACTTGTTACTAACACTGATAGGTTTTGAGTTAGGTGTTGAATACTTTTGTCTTCCACCATTCACAGAAATTTTAATCAACTCAAGTTCTCTGATATCACGAGAAACTGTCGCCTGAGTAACTGCAAAACCTGCGTCAATAAGGTACTTAGCCAATTCTTCTTGTGTTTCCACGTCATTGTTTGTAATAATTTCAATAATTTTTCTTTGTCTGTTTGATTTCACTTACTTTTCACCCATCTTATCCTTTAATACTTGTAAAAAACTACTGTCATCTAATTTGACCAGTTTAGTACATAAATTTGCTTTGTTTATTATAATAACATCATCAGGTTCAAGTACCATTTCGGCATAACCGTCAAATGCAACTAAATCCTTTTCATTTTTCAAATATCTAGGTTCTTTGATTATAACAGATATCATATCTTTATCTGAAAAAATAATGCTACGACCGTTGATTGAATGAGCACAAATAGGAGTTAGCACAATCAATCCTGCATTTGGTTCAACTATAGGTCCACCGGCAGAAAGGCTGTATGCTGTTGAGCCTGTTGGTGTAGCACAAATAAGACCGTCTGCATTGTACTCATTTAAAAACAAGTCATTAACATACACTTTGTAGTCTGAAATGCTAATACCACCGTATCTGTGAATTACAATATCATTAAGAGCAACATTTTCATATATCACTTCTCCGTTTCTCTTAACAATGCCCTTTAGCATCATCCTCTCTTCAATTTTGTAATCATCATCAATAAGTCTATCCAAAATTCTATAAATTTCCGTATTGCAATTTTGAGCAAGGAAACCAAGATTTCCTTTATTGATGCCTAAAAATACAACATTTTTTTCAATAAGATCGTGAGCTGCCTGCAACAGAGTTCCGTCTCCCCCGATAGTTATAATACATTCAATATCTTCAGGCAAAACATCCGGATTAGTAAATCTGTACTTTTTGTCCGAAGAAATCGACTTGTCCACATAACATTTTGCACCTTTTTTTACAAGATAATCTCTGATTTTTTCGGATAGCTCATATTCAATATCTTTTGAACTGTTTGCAATTATACAATAATTTTTCATATGCTTCCTCAAATAATATTTATTTTACAATGTGTCATGTGACAATTCAACTACTTTTTGTACATCAACCTCATTATTTTCAAATTCCATATCCTCTGTCAGATTCTGAAGGTAAAGAAGATACTCTATATTTCCTTCAGGTCCTTTGACAGGTGAGAAATCTAAATTAATAATACCAAATCCGATACTTTTTGCAAACTCTATAACAGATTCGATAACTTCAATATGGACTGATTTATCTCTAACAACACCTTTTTTACCTACTTTTTCTCTTCCCGCCTCAAACTGAGGTTTAATTAAACAAACCACTTTTCCGTCTGGAGTCAGAAGATTTTTTACAGGTAAAAGCACCTTAGTCAATGAAATAAAGGATACATCTATTGAAGAAAACATAATATCATCAGGAACTTCTTCATGAGTAACATATCTGATATTAGTCTTATCCATACATACCACTCGCTCATCAGTCACAAGTTTCCATGCAAGCTGACCGTGCCCAACATCTATGGAATATACTTTAACAGCACCATTCTGCAACATGCAATCTGTGAAGCCTCCGGTTGAAGCTCCAACATCCATGCATATTTTGCCTTCCACATCAACTCCAAAGACTTCCATGGCTTTTTCAAGTTTCAGTCCGCCTCTGCTGACATACTTAAGAGTTTTTCCTCTGACTTCTATATTTGATGTCACATCAAACTGGGAACCGGCTTTGTCCTCTTTCACGTTGTCGACATAGACAATTCCACTCATTATTATTGCTTTTGCTTTTTCTCTGGAAGGAGCAAGTCCTCTCTCTACCAGTAAAACATCTAATCTTTCTTTCATCACGCCTCCGAATTAATCATTCAAAAGTTCAACTGCTCTGTTCATTATACCAATTTTATCAAGACCCAATTTTCGTCTTAAATGAGGTACGCTACCTTGCTTAACGAACTTATCATCAATTGCAATTATATCGCATTTAACGTTATAGCCCTTTTCATAAATATAATTAAATACAGCTTCCGCATAACCTCCACGCTTAATGCCTTCTTCTGCAATAAGAATATGGCTATGACTTTGACATATTGAATCAATCATATCCTTATCAATAGGTTTTAAACATCTAGCATTCACTACTGTTGGGAATATATTGTTATCATTTAAAAGCTTTGCACTTTCTATTACCTCTTCCACTAATGAGCCAAGACTAATAATAGCAAGCTTGTTTCCCTCAACAATAACATTTGATTTTGTAATGTTCTCAAGGTTACTTTCATATTCATCATATTCAAAAGCTTCACCTCTTGAAAATCTAATAGCGATCGGTCCATCAAAGTCTTTTGAAAATTCCAAAGCTTCTCTAAGTTCTTCAGCACACATAGGAGATAATATTGTCAGATTTGGTATTGAGGACAAAAAAGCAATATCGAATATCCCCTGATGCGTCTCTCCGTCTCGACCAACAAGACCGGCTCTATCTATAATAAGCCTTACCGAAAGATTTTGAATGCATACATCATGTAAAATCTGATCATAAGCTCGCTGATAAAATGAAGAATAAATGGAAATATAAGGTTTCTTTCCGCCTGCCGCAAGACCTGCGGCAAATGTAACTGCGTGTTCCTCCGCAATACCGACATCAAAAAATCTGTCAGGATAATTATCTTTAAACCTGCTAAGCCCTGTTCCGTCAGGCATAGCTGCAGTAATGGCAACAATCTCCTCATCCTGCTCCGCCATTTCTACAAGTTTCTTTGAAAATACACTTGTGTAACTGTCTTTATCAGACTCAACACGTTTTTTACCTGTTTTCTTATCAAATGCATCTATACCGTGAAACTTTGCAGGATCTTCCATGGCAAATTTATATCCATATCCTTTTTTCGTTTTTAAATGGATTAATACCGGATGATCTATTTTCTTAGCGTGGTTAAATAATTCAACCATCACTTCCGTATCATGCCCATCTATAGGTCCTATATAAGTAATTCCAAGTTCATTAAAAATTCCATCCGGAACAAACAACTGCTTAATACTATCTTTTGTTCTCTTGATACCTTTAGCAATTTTAGATCCTACCATTGGTATTTTATTGAGCGACTGCTCTACTTCATTTTTTAAATCATTATATTTTTCTCCTACTCTGAATTTGCTGAGATGTTCAGACATTCCTCCCACATTTTCAGAGATAGACATGTTATTATCATTTAAAATTATAATAAAATTTCTTTTTAATGCTGAAAGATTATTGAGGGCTTCATAAGCCATTCCACCGGTCAATGCACCGTCGCCGATAACTGCAACGATTGTAGAATCCATCTCATTAAGTTTGTCAGCAAAGGCAAGTCCCATTGCAGCAGAAATTGATGTGGAACTGTGTCCGGTATCAAACACATCACAATCACTTTCGTTTCTTTTTGGAAAACCACTTAATCCGTTATATTTACGCAGATATATGAAATCATCTTTTCTGCCTGTAAGAATTTTGTGGGTATAAGACTGGTGTCCAACATCCCACACTATTTTATCCTTTGGCAAATCCAAAGCAAGATGAAGAGCCATTGTAAGCTCTACCGCTCCAAGATTTGATGCTAAATGGCCACCGGTTTTACTAACATTATTTACCAGAAATCTTCTGATTTCTTTTGCAAGTGTTTTATAATCTTTTCTGTCTATTTTTTTTATGTCATTTGGTTTATTAATATTATCTAAAAGTGAACTCATTTTATTTTTCCCTATATATCAAATAACCGAATAATTCTTCTAAAAATTCGGAATCTTTATTTAACTCTTTTATTAATGACATGCCCTCATCAGAATACGCTTTTACTGCCTTCTTCGATTCCTCTAAGCCTTTCAGAGTAATATAGGTGGTCTTATTATTCTTCTCATCACTTAGCACAGGCTTTCCTAACACTTCTGAAGAACTTGTGACATCAAGAATATCATCCTGAATCTGGAAAGCAAGTCCAATATTTTGGGCAATTTTTTCAACTTTAACAATTTCCTCCTCGGATGCTCCTGCAATTATAGCACCTGCCATCATAGAAGCTTCAATCAACGCTGCAGTCTTCAGATTATGAATTGTCATAAGAGTTTTCTCATCTATAGGAGTGCCTTCTGTTTTTACATCTATAGTCTGTCCGCCAATCATTCCAAAAATGCCGGCCTTATTTGCAATTACTTTCATTGCTCTGGCATTATTCAGAACGTCATCACCATTGACAACTGCATCGCTCATTAGCTCAAAAGCATAATTGAGAAGTGCATCTCCTGCAAGAATCGCAATATTTTCGCCAAACATTTTGTGATTAGTGAGTTTTCCTCTTCTGTAATCGTCATTGTCCATAGCCGGCAAATCATCATGGATCAAAGAATAAGTGTGAATCATCTCAATTGCAGCCATAAAACTGTGAATATCTTTAGACTTTCCGCCAAACATCTTGAATGTTTCAAACATAATAAGCGGTCTAAGTCTTTTTCCGCCGGCTTTAAAGCTGTAATTCATAGCCTCTGTAATATCTTTTAAATAATCCTCGGCCACAGGTGCAAATTCATAAATAGCAGATGTTACATATTCAACTTTTTCATTTAACTGCTCATTAAATGTCATCTTCTTCACCATCTTTCCCAATTAATTTTATCTGTTTTTCAACATAATCAATCTTATCATTGCACGCTTTAATTAGTTTTATTCCCTCGTTATACAACTTAAAAGATTCCTCTAAGGAAACCTCTCCGTCTTCCATCTGGTTAATTATAGTATTTAATTTATCAAAGCCATCTTCGATTGTTATATTTTCAAAATCACTCATAACATTCTCCTAAGTTAATTTGCTCAACCTCTGTCACACTTGCACGTATTTTTCCATCCTTAAATGTAATGTTTATGGTATCCGCTTCATTTATCTCATTAACTGATTTAATCTGATTATTATCAGTATCAGACACATAGGCAAATCCCTGACTCAATTTTTTCAGCGGTGAGTTTCCTTCAAGCCTCTGAGCAAATATGTTTAAATTGTATTTGGAATTATCCAGTTTGTTTTTAATTAAATATTCTAGTTTAGTCTGCAAATCAGCCGCATACTGTCTTTTTGTCTGCAACTGTGTTTTTGGATTTAACGACTTAAAATCAGATTTATACTTTTCAAGCATCAATCTTTTTAAGTCAAGTTTATTATTCATCTTTCTGATGAGTTCAAGTCTGTAAGACATAAGTCTCTCATCAAAATCATTAATATCAAAAACTGCAAGTTCCGCAGCTGCTGACGGAGTCGGTGCTCTAAGGTCTGCCACATAATCTGCAATGGTTGTATCTGTTTCATGTCCAACCGCAGAAATAACAGGTGTTTCGCATTCAAAAATAGCCTTAGCTACAATCTCCTCGTTGAATGCCCAAAGGTCCTCAATTGAACCTCCTCCTCTTCCAAGAATAATAACATCCACTCCAAAACTGTCCATAAATTTAAGAGCATTTACTATACTTGGCGCTGCTTTTTCTCCCTGGACCAAGGTTGGATATAAATATAATTGAACATAGGGATTTCTTCTTTTTGAAATATTTATAATATCCCTTATTGCAGCACCGGTATCTGCAGTACAGATACCTATTTTTGTGGCATATTTTGGAATTGGCTTCTTATACATATCATCGAACATTCCCATCTCTTCAAGTTCAGCCTTTAGCTGCTCGAATCTTATGTGTAAATCACCATTTCCGTCAGGTATTATCTCTCTGGCGTATATCTGATAGCTTCCACTCTTTTCGTAGATAGAAATACTGCCAAAACATATTACCTGCATGCCTTCCTCAAGTCTGAAATTAAGACCTGATGTGTTTCCCGCAAACATAACGCCCTGCAATACTCCACCTTTATCCTTTAAGGTAAAATAAATATGTCCGGTAGAGTGATATTTACAGTTACTGATTTCTCCCTTCACATAAATTTTACTGAGAGCGAAATCCTGCGCAAACATATTCTTTATGTAATTGTTAACCTGACTTACAGAATATACACTACCTTTCATCTGCAGACACCTTTATTAATCTTCACCGTATACTTTTGCAAGAACGCCGTTTACAAATGAAGGAGCCGAATCACTTCCGTATTTTTTTGCAAGTTCAACTGCCTCGTCAATAGCAACCTTTTTTGGAACATCCTCATCAAACATCATCTCGTAATACGCCAATCTTAAAATAGTTAATTCAACTGTACCCATACGCTGTGTCTTCCAGCCCTCTGATACCTCATTTAACTTATCATCAATTTCACTTGTTTTTTCTATAACTGCATTTACTTTACTTATAATTTCACTTTTTTCTTTTTCTGAAATCACGTCTGCATCCATAAGAAAAACAGCATCTTCTTCACCGAGTATTTTTTCAACATCACTCAGGTAAAGTTCGAACTGGTTGTCCATATCCTCAACGTCATGAAATTCTTTACAAAACAATAACTTAAATACATTTTCTCTGATTTGGCTTCTTTTCAACATTTTTTCTCCATTCCTAATCTTATATTAATACAAAAGGGTGTCCCAAAAAGACACCCTATTTAATTCACTATAACCATTTTCAATTTACAATGTGCTTATTCATTAGGTACATTTACACTGGCTACTTTTACGTTTACAGCCGCAACTGTAAGACCTGTCATTCCCTCAATCTGCATTTTTATTTTATCCTGAACATCTTTTGATATTTCGATAATGCTGTATCCGTAATCAAGATTGATTGAAATATTAACAACTACTTCTTCATCTACAATCTTTGCGTTAACACTCTTTGCTAACTTTTTAACTCCTGTTTTTAAAATGAGTTCTCGGGTAATTCCGCCAAGTAAAGATGCTACACCTTCAACATCTGTTGCTGCAACTCCTGCAATAGTCGCGATAACATCATCTGTAATTCTTACATTTCCTAATTCTTTATTGTGATATATAGTATAAATATTTCTTTGTTCTTCCATTAAATTTACCTCCTGGTATTTTCAATTATTACTCGCATTTTATTATACCCTTAAATATATATATTTGCAACATTATTTGTTTTCAAGAGGGGTAATCACAATATCAGCAAGGGCAATATCAGTTTTTCTTGTTATTACCTGCTCAATCTGAGCTCTGTCACTGTCTGTAACCTGATTTGCATTAACAATCACCTCAGCACCTTTATCGTTTAACGTCACCACTACATCCTTGTATCCCTTAGCCTTCAACACAGTTTCTATTTCATTTTCAAGTCCTGAATAATTAGCCATTTTTACCATTACATCCACTACTTCTTTTTTCTTGTCCTCAGACACCTCATCACTGTCAATTATCTTTTGTAGTTCTTCCTTGTTCTTCGATCTGATTTGCTCCCTGTCCATTCTCGCCTGAATTACAAAATCTGACATTCCTGCTCCTGCACTGGTGAACACAGCAGTTCCCGGAGCAGCCGTTTCACTCTCATCTTCAATGTCCATACTCAAAATATCCCCATCGCCTTCCAATAAATCATCGTCATATGTAACCTTTGTCTGTTTTTTGCTTTCCGGAATAATTTTTTCACTGTAATTCAAATATCCCGCCACCACAATTAACACAGCAATCAATGTAATGATAAATTGATTTTTTCTAATTAACTTCTTCATACAACCTCCTTATTTCATTTCTGCTATTGATATTTTATGTGTCTCAACATCAAATAGTGCCTGTACCAAGAGTATAATTTCATTTTTCACCTCAGTGTTTTTACTTCCTTTTGCAACCACTACTACACCCTCTACCTGCGGCATTATTTCCTTGGTAATATATGGATATTCACTATTTTCATCTTTTAGTACTAAAGTATTATTTCTTTTTTGAATCTCTTCGTAATTCCTGTCCCCTGTCTCTTTTTTCTCATTTATCTCACTGTCACTTTGAACCACTTTCTCAGTACCGTTTTTTAATGTAATCATAACTTTGCACTTTTTAACCCCTTCAATACTCTCAATTAGATTTTGCAATTTTCTCTCAATTCTTTCTTCATAAAAGCTAATATTTTCAGTTTCAAAGGTTGAATTTGAAACCACTGCATCTTTCTTATTGTTTTTACTACCGCCCTGAGAAATGATAAGCATCAGAATTCCCACCGCAAATAAAAGAAGATACTTTTCCCTGCCATCTCCAAATAAATTTTTAATTTTTGAAAAATCAATATTCTCCATCCTCAAAGATTTCCCTTTCAAAATTTTTCAAATCCGATTCAAAGTCAGTGTTCCCAATTTTTCTTTCCATCTCATAAGTGATATCTGAAATTCTAACGTTTTTCTCTATGAAATAGTCAAAAGGTTTTAATATTAATGTCAATAAAATAAGCCCCACAATAAGTGAAAGCATTTTCGTATATCCTTTGTTGGGCATTACTGATTTAAACATAGATATTACTATCAATGCATAACAAATATTTTCAATATAATCCTGCATAATCACCACCTGTTTGTTGAATAACACACTATTGCTATAGTAATTACAAACATAATTAAAATAGTCACAACTGATTTAAGCAAAAGCATTATTGCATCTGATATTTTCACAATACATTTTACCATTCCACTTTGTGCTACAGGTTGCATCACTGCACAGCACAGGCGTAGCATAATATACGATATTGCTATTTTTATTATTGGAAATATGCATATAATTAAAAGAATAATAATAGCTCCAAGTCCAATACTGTTTTTAATCAACATTGCTGAATTAACAAACAATGATAATATGTATTCTTTTCCATCTCCCACCACAGGAAGGGCTGTGGTCAGTTTTTTTACCATTCCATTCTTCATTATCTCAATATCAGGCACCACCAGCCCCTGTAATATATTTATTCCAAATACTATCCCAAGAAGATACTTATTTAGGGATACTATGCACTTTTTGAAAAGATCAATAGAATTGCTCAGTGCATTTTCTCGTCCTATTTCATTTGAAAATACAAGCATTATATATATTTTGATTAAGGGCATTATTACTTTTAAAAATATCAGTTCCACAAAATAGATAACGCAAACGATTATTTTATAAAATCCAATAGCCCCTGTCTGATTAACAATACCAACGGAAAGAAAAAACGTAGGAATCAGTGCTGTCATAAAGTTTATTATTGTATTCATAACTTCATCTGCAATCTCAAATGCCGATAGAAAATAAGATATCAACACTCCCATAAGTGCAATATAAAAAATTAAATACGCTAATCCGTCAGAATAATCTTTTGTCAGAATACTTGTGAAATTTGTCATTATCCCCGACAGTATAATGATTAAAACTAATGATGTAATCATCTTTTTTTGGACTTTTGTTTCAATTGTAAGATCATTCACTTTCTTTTTAATGGTTGTCCCAATAATATTATCGGATTTCCCATTCATTATGCTTTTTATCACTTCATAAAAGCTTAAATCTCTGTAACCGGAATCATCAATAACTCTTTGAACCTCTTTAAAATCAAAATCTTCCTCTGATATTATTGTATTTTCTTTAAGTTCACCGGCACTTGCTCTACTAAAATCAACTGTCAACAAGATAGCAAATATCAAAATACATCTCACATAAAAATCAATCCGTTGTTTCACATTAGTTCCCCCATCAAATTAAATACAGCTTCAATTATGGGCAATCCAATTATCAATATAGTAACTTTCCCAAATATCTGAATCTGATTAGCCACTGAACCATATCCTGCATCTTTGCATAAATCTGCACTAAACTCTGCCAGATATGCTATTCCCGTAATTTTTAAAAGAATATTTATGTAGCTTCTATTAACTTGCGTCTGTTCAATAATTCTATTTACAGTATCAAAATAATCTGATATTTCCGAAATAATATATGTCATAATTACAGAAGAAACAAATATGATAATTAAAGTTGCAAATTCCGCTTTTATATTTTTTACAAAGGATGCCAGCAGCACTCCGACAACTGCAAAAACCGAAACATAAATCATAAATCAAACAACCTTTTCATGGTATTAAACAAGTCATAAATATACGGAACAATCCACATCAAAACCAAAATCAAAGCCGCAAGACTTGTCAGAAAAGCCTGTTCCTCTTTTCCGCTGTGCTTTAATACCTGTCCCACTACAGATACCAGAATACCTACAGCAGCTATTTTAAAAATCAAATTAACATCCATCTACCCTACACTCCTCACAGAAATAATATGGAAATAAAAATACCAAATAACACTCCCAGTACTTTGCATAATTTACCTTTTTCCATCTCTTCTGTAACAGAATCATCAGTCAGCAAAACCAATTCATTTTTCATACCTTCAAATAATTTCGATATATTTGTACAGTCAGAATCGCTTAATGTTTGTCCTATTTTTTGAATAAACAAGATATCTTCTTTTTTCAGATAATCTATTTTTTTATATTTCAGTAAAGTATCATTCCATCTTTTTGTAATATCATTTTTATAATCACCCATTAAAAATACTCTATTTAAAAAATCATTAATCATCTCATTGTCAAAATTAATATCTGAGGCAATTTCCTCTAATGTTTTATTATAGTAGACTATATTATTTTCAAATACTATCAATAATTTATAAAGAGCTCGCAATACAGCAGTTCTCTTTTTGTATTTTATCGCTTTGTTACAACCGTACATAAAACAGCTTAAACACACAAAAATCGCTCCGGCAAATTTACATACACTCATATACTTTTCTGTTACTGTCAATAAAAAACAGGTTTGAAAACAAGTCATTTTCTAACATCCTGCTTATCATATTATTTCCCTCAATACTGTCTTTTCCTTCACCGTGTGCCGTAGCTATAATATTCACCCCAGACTTTCTTATATTAAGCAGCGCTTCAAAATCATTTTGTGTTCCTATTTCATCCACTGCAATCACATCCGGTTTCATAGTTCTAAGCACCATATTCATTCCATAGTGCTTAGGCATTGCATCCATAACATCTGTTCTAGGGCCAAGGTTACATGAAGTTTTTCCATTGTACATTCCTGCAATCTCACTTCTTTCATCTATCACTGAAACATTAAAACCTGCATTACTAATAATTCTGATAAGGTCTCTAAGCAATGTCGTTTTACCATAGCCCGGGGGCGAAATAATCAAAGTATTTTTCAACTTATTATTTTTAATAATTTTATCCGATATTTCACTGGCGACTCCCACAATTTCATGGCACACTCTTATGTTTAATGATGAAATGTTATCAATTGTATATACTTCATTGTTTTTAATAACTGCCCTTCCGCAAATTCCAACCCTGTGTCCGCCCTCAATAGTTATAAATCCATTTCTGATATATGATTCATAGGCATATTTTGAATACCTGCAAATTCTGTTATAAATGTTTTGAATCATACCAACGTCTGCATTAACATCTTTACCCTCAAATAAAACTTTATATTCTTTATTATCTGTATAATATGTAACCGGCTTGTCCCTTCTAACTCTGATTTCATTTAAATCTTTCGTATCACACATAATATTATCAGCAATCACTTCCGGCAGATAATCTAAAATTCCCGTCATTCTTCCTCCCCTCTTTGCAATTTCTTAATCCTCTCTTAATCATATGAATTACTTTATATTTATAGAACAAAAAAACGCGCTAATTAGTTTTTGCTAATTAACGCGTTTTATATTTTCTCACTATTTGTGATATGGTTCATTATTTAATATTCTAAAACTTCTGTATATCTGCTCTAACAGGACAACCTTCATCAACTGATGTGGAAAAGTCATCTTGGAAAAACTCAGTTTATAATCAGCACGATCTGATACAGATTTGTGCAATCCCACTGAACCTCCGATTATAAAACATATATTACTGTAACCTCTTACAGTAATATCATTTATTTTATTTGAAAGAGCAACTGAATCAATCATATCTCCCTTTATCTCAAGAGTTATTACATACATATCATCAGAAATATTTTTAATAATACGTTCTGCCTCTTTAGCTTTGATGACATCAAGTGTTGCCTCAGATGCATTCTCTACAGTCTTTTCGTCCGCTACTTCTATCAGATTAAGTTTACAGTATCTGGACAATCTTTTAGAATATTCTTCTATAGCTGAAACAAAATATTTTTCCTTAATTTTGCCAACACTGATAATTGATACTTTCATAAATTATAAGAAAGAATATACTTGCCAAACACCTGATTTGCTTTTAATTTTTTTGCCGCCGAATTTACCAACCGCAACTACATAAATATAATAATTATTTTTTCTTATATTAATTTTTTTCTTTTTAATCTTTTTGATGACATATGAAGATTTTTTAGCCTTAACAGTTGCAACCTTTTTGTATCCAGAATTTCTAGAAGTTGATGCATATACTTCATATTTTTTTGCACCTTTCATCTTTGTCCATTTCACTTTGATTGAATAAGCTGATTTAGGTGTAGGAATACTCATTTTCAACTCATCTGCAAAATATAAATCACCAGTCCATTTACTGTATTTCTTTGCACCGTTAACAGTAACGTATCCTCTAACTCTAATCTTATAAAACTGTTTAGAATTGATAATACCGTTTGAACTTAATGAAAGATATGAAGATGACTGATCGATCTTCTTGTATACCTTACTTGATGTAGTCTTGTATAATTCAACTTCATACCCTTCTGTATTTTTTGGGTCTGACCAATCAACCCATAACGATGATGATATTGTAAGATTATCAGGAGCATCAGGAACAACTTTTGTTCTATAATAACCTTCTTTATAACTCTCTGCAACATATCCTGAAGCTGATTTTTTTACAGCTGTAACATAATAATCTCCAGGTGTAAAATCATTATCAAGTTTTGTTACAACAAAACTATTTGTAGTGCTTCTTCCTACAACAATATTTCCTGAATAGTCAGATGTAATCTTATATTCTGTGGCACCTGCTGAAGCTTTCCACTGTAATTTTGCTGTAGTTTCAGTAGCATCAACCTGAGTCAAATCCTGAACTTTATCAGGAGCTGTAACTACTTCAAATACATCTGAATAATCACCATATGAATAATTTCCACTACCAATATAGTTTACACCTCTAAGTCTAACTTTATAAGTTTTACCAGCATAAAGACCAGAAATATATCTTTCAGTTGAACTTGTCTTATCTACACATTCCTCAAAGCCGTTACCAGCGCCATAATCAATTTCAATACTAACATAATCAGCACCCAACTTATTAAAAGAGAGTTCAACTTGTGATGTACTATCATCAATCTGTTTGATTTCAGTAATTTTTGCCGGTTTTCCTGTACCAGCGAAACATATAGCGTTGATTGAAAGCATAATTGTAATCGTTGCCATCAACAAAACAACCTTTTTAAGCATCTTATTCATTTTAATCCTCCTAAAATATAAAATAATGTGTTTAGACACCTTCTAAATATTACCATAGTTTTATTGTGTATTCAACAAAAAATACAATTACTTTGTTGTTTAACACTATTATTTGTTATATAATTGTTAAGTATAAACGACATAAGATACTTTAGGAGGAAAACACATGGCTTGGTGTCCAAAATGCAGAAATGAATATATAGACGGAATTACTACTTGTGTGGACTGCAATATTCCACTGGTTGACGAGCTTCCACAGGAGGAAGAAACGGTTAAGCAATCCACCCCAATTGAAGCATTTCTTGACAGTGAAGGTTTTACTATTAACGAGCCTGAAACCACTGCCGATTATAACGAAGAAGATAGCGAGAATAGCGTTGTCAATAATGACGAAAACGAATATAGAGATACTGATAACGAATATGAAAAATCATATGATGCTTCTGATTCTCTACCGGAAGAAAAAAGTTTTTCACCTTCTTACACAAGATTGTCTGACAAATACGAGGACGTCAAATCATCTGCCTACTCTCTTTTGTTTGTGGGTGTAGCCGGAGTTATATTTATCATATTGCAGTTAACTCACGTTCTCAACATTCCTATTTCAGAACAGTCAAAATGGCTTTTCTATACTGTTATGGGTGGTGTATTTGTGGCATTTATTATCTTTGGATTTTTGTCATATATGTACTCAGTTCAACTTGGAATGGACGCTATTGAAGAAGATAAACTCATTGAAGAAATCAACAATTGGTTCTATGAAACTCATACAGCTGAATCAATAGACTCAAGCATAAATGCAGATGTTGAAAACACTTCAGATGAATTCTTATATTTTGAGAGAGCTGAAAAGATTAAAAATGATATCATGCATCAGTTTGAAACTGCAAATGAAGATTTAATTGATTCCATGATTGAAGATTTATACCATAACACATTTGAAAAAGAATAGAACAAATAACTAATTACAAAAAAGAATCAGGCACAAACCTGATTCTTTTTTTACGTAATTCGTGACTCACCTAAGAGTCCTACTTTTCTATATGATTTTTGAAAGAAATTCTTTTGTTCTGTCACTCTTTGGATTATCGAAAATATCAGATGGAGTTCCATCTTCAATAATCATTCCTTCATCCATAAAGATAACTCTTGTTGCAACTTCTCTTGCAAATCCCATCTCGTGAGTAACCACAAGCATAGTCATTCCTTTTTTTGCAAGATCCTTCATTACATTTAATACTTCACCAACCATTTCAGGATCAAGAGCAGATGTTGGTTCATCAAACAACATTACATCAGGATTCATGCAAAGCGCTCTTGCTATCGCAACTCTTTGCTTCTGTCCTCCTGAAAGCTGATTTGGATATGAATTTGCACGATCTTTCAAATTGACAATATCAAGAAGTTCTAATGCTTTCTTTTCCGCCTCCTCTTTACTCATTTTAAGTAATTTAATAGGCGCCATTGTCATATTATCGATAATAGTCTTGTGTGGGAATAAATTAAAATGCTGAAATACCATTCCCATTTTTTGTCTGTGAATATTGATATCAACCTTTTTATCTGTAATATCAACACCCTCAAATATAATATTTCCTTCTGTAGGAACCTCAAGCAAATTGAGTGAACGAAGCAAAGTTGATTTACCACTTCCGGAAGGTCCGATGATAACAACCACTTCACCCTTTTCTACTTCAATACTTGCTCCGTTTAAGGCTTTGATTTTACCGTCTTTATAATGTTTTTTTACATTTTCAACTTTAATAAGAGGACCTGCATAATTATCTTTCATCAGTTCTCAACCTCCTTTCAAGTTTTCCTACCAACCATGTAAAGAACATAACCATTGCAAGATATACAGCCGCAACAGTTAATAAAGGCATGTAAGCTGTGTATGTAAGACTTCTGATAATGTCTCCACCCTTTGTCAAATCTTCGAGTGCTATGTATCCTGCTACTGCAGTTTCCTTGAGAAGCACAATGAATTCATTTGCAAGGGTAGGCAACACATTTTTAAAAGCCTGAGGAGCAACAATATATATCATTGTCTGAATATAATTAAAGCCTAAGCTTCTACCCGCCTCATACTGCCCTTTATCAATGGACATGATACCGCTTCGAATAATTTCAGCAACGTAAGCACCTGAATTTATACCAAATGTAAGAATACCTATACCGAGCTTATTGTTTGATGAAGCAAAAATAACATAGTAAACAATAAGAATCTGAACTACTACAGGCGTTCCTCTGATTACTGTCAGGTATATTTTACAAATGGCATTAAGCACTGTAAGAATAAATTTTAAAAATGTATTTCTGGTTTCCTTGCCATGAGTATCATAAGTTGTTCGTATAATTGCAACCGTGGTACCAAGCGCTATGCCAAGAATACACGCAAATACAGTAAGAATAAGAGTGTTTTTCAAACCGTTAACAATATATTTCCAATTGTTATTGCTTATCATTACATCATAAAATTCATTTAGTATATTTGCCATTACAGAATTTGTTATATTTTTATTTATAAATAATTCCAACATATTCCACCACTTATTATTCTGCTTTTATATACTTATCAATGATTTCCTGTAATTTTCCTTCATCTTTAAGTTCTTTTAAAGCATCATTAACTTTCTTTGTAAGTACGTCATTGTTCTTTGCAATACAGATAGCATAATCTTCAATTGCATATTCTGTATCAAGAATTACAAGCCCTTCGTTTGCCTTAACGAATTCAATAGCAGGTTGTTTATCAATTACTACACAGTCAATTTTTCCTGTTGTAAGAGCTAATACTGCATCAGCACCTTTATTGTACTTTTCAACAGTTCCACATCCTGCATCCTCAGCATCACCTGAGCAGTAGATATCGCCTGTTGTTCCTGTCTGAACACCGATTTTGTGATTTGTTCCTTCAGCAAACAAATCATCTACAGTTGTAATATCAGAACCTTCTTTAACGATAATAGCCTGAATTCCTGTTGCATAGCTATCAGAGAAATTAACGTTTTTTAATCTCTCTTTTGTAACTGTCATACCGGCAACACCGATATCAACTTTTCCGCCTGAAACAGCTGTTATAATTGAATCAAAAGCCATATCTTCAATCTGAAGTGTAAGACCTAATTTTGAAGCAATCGCCTCAGCAATCTCTGCATCAATACCAACTATTTTATCGCCATCACGAAACTCATAAGGAGGGAACTCTGCATTAGTTGCCATAATAAGTTTGCCTTCTTTTACAGTTCCATTTGCATTTTTTTCTGTTTTACCACACCCAATCATTGATGTTGCAGCCATAACTGCTACCATTGATAATGCTAATAATTTCTTCATTTCTTCCTCCTAACAATGGATATTAATCAACAGATGGTAATTCAGCAACAAACTGACTGAATTCTTTCCATCCGCCTCTTTTATATTCTAATGTATCTTCATTGAATTCATTAATTAGACACTCATCCAACAAAAACACATCGATACCAAGTTTAAATGCACACATATCCTCATGAACGTTATTTCCAACCATAATACAGTCTTCAGGATCTTTATCGATAGTTTTTAATAATCTTCGATAATAATTCAGATTAGGCTTAGTAAAACACGAGTTTTCATATGTAGTCACATATATGTAATCACCCTCATCTATACCTGCCCAGGCAAGACATTCCTTTATGGCCACCTCCGGATGTAAAGGATTTGAAGCGATAACAATCTGATATCCCTTATCTTTCAACAAATCAATACATTCCTTTGCCTTTCCTGTAGGCTTTGTGTTAAATCTGGCAATTGAAAAATCATTCTTATAATATTTAGTTATTGCACGTTCAAGTTTTAATCTCTCTCTTGCGGTAATTTTTTTATCTCTGTGAAAATAGATTCTTTCAATAACTTTCCAAAAACTCTCTTCATTTGTGGCAAATCCGTCGTTCTCACTCATTGCCTCAATCCCACTGCTAAATGCCATGAGCATAAGTTTGGAATCATAACCTTTTCCTTCAAAAAATTCACCAAGAGTCTTCCGATAAGTTTTATTGAATTCATTTAAATCCATAGGAAGCAAAGTACCATCAAGATCAAATAGTACTGTGTTCATTCAAATTCCTTTTTACTCATCCCAGTTATGATATACCTGCTGTACATCATCATCTTCATCAAGCAGATCAAGAATCTTGTTGATATTTTTTATAGACTCTTCATCTGTCAAAGTTACATAGTTCTGAGGAATCATTGTAACCTCAGCATCTGCCATCTTGATTCCTTCTTTTTCAAGTGCTTCTCTAACAGCACTGAAATCATCAGGTGCAGTAAGAATTTCAAAACTGTCCTCTTCCTCAGCGAAGTCTTCAGCTCCTGCATCAAGTGCCATCATCATAAGTTCATCAGCGTCCATGTCGCATTCTTCCTTATCGATGACAATCTGTCCTTTTTTATCAAACATATATGATACACAGCCCTGTGTTCCAACGTTTCCTTTACCCTTTGTGAAGGCATTTCTTACATTGGCTGCTGTACGGTTCTTATTATCTGTAAGAGCATCTACAATGATGGCTGTTCCATTTGGTCCATATCCTTCATATGTTACTGTCTCATAATTAACAGCATTGACATTTCCTGCAGCTTTCTTGATACCTCTTTCAATAGTATCGTTAGGCATGTTGTTTGCTTTTGCCTTTGCAATTACGTCTCTGAGCTTGCTGTTGTTTACAGGATCAGCACCACCCTCTTTTACTGCTACTGCAATTTCTTTTCCAATGATGGTAAACATCTTTCCTTTCGCAGCATCGTTTTTTTCTTTTTTGTGCTTAATATTCGCAAATTTTGAATGTCCTGACATGATATTCATCCTTTCTTTAGTTCTTATCACAAAGAAAATCAGGTAAAGCCATGCTTTGCCCAATTTCCACAATAATTTTTAATATAACATCTTAACAGCTTTTAGTCAATGAGTGAGCATATGTATTGAGTTCAAGACTGACAAACAATGCATTATCAATAACTCTTAAAATATCACTGTCCAGATGACATACTTTTTCTTTTAATCTACACTTATCTATAGTTCTTAGCTGTTCCAGCAACACTACCGAGTCTTTAACTATATTGTATTTATCTGAGGCAAGCTCAACATGCGTTGGAAGTTTTGCTTTATTCATCCTGCTGGTAATGGCCGCGCAAATCACTGTAGGGCTGTGTCTGTTCCCTGTATCATTCTGAATTATAAGTACAGGTCTTACTCCCCCCTGCTCAGAACCTACAACCGGTCTTAAATCTGCATAATAAATATCTCCTCTTCTTATAACCATATACACACTCCAAAAATTATTGTGCTTAACACAATTATATTGTTTCCATTTTGAAAATGTGTATACATAATGAGATTGTTAAATATTTATTTTATACTCATCATGAAAATAATCTTTTGTTCCAACAATTTTACCCTTGTATTCATAAACTCTTGGTACTCTTTTTCCAAGGTCGCATACAAGTTCATAATTAAATGTGCCTGCAAGTTTTGCGATTTCATCAACCGTGAGCATCTCATCTCCATCTTTTCCGATAAGTGTAACTTCATCTCCGATTGACACATCCATTCCTGTGACATCTACCATAAACTGATCCATGCAAACTCTTCCTACTATAGGAACTCTCTTGCCTTTAATAAGAACAACTCCTTTATTAGATAGATTTCTGAAATATCCATCTCCATATCCAAGAGGAATTGTCGCAATTTTCATCTTTTTGTCAGCTATAAAGGTATGTCCGTAACTTATTCCTGAACCTGCTTCCACTTCTTTGACATATATAACATGACTGTGAAGAGACATTGCCTGTTTAAGTTCTATTTCTCTACTAATCTCTTCAGAAGGATATAATCCATATATTGCAATTCCAAGTCTGGACATATTGAGACTGGTATATGGCATTTCCATCACTGCGGCACTGTTGGCACAATGCTTAATTGGAATGTTAACACCTCTGTCTTCAAGTTTTTTTAGAAAACTTTCATACAAATCAAACTGATTTTTTGCTGATTGCTTATCATATTCATCTGCTTTTGCAAAATGAGTAAAAATACCTTCAAGCTTGATATTGTCAAGCTTGCTTATCTGTTCTATGACATCAACAGATTCAGCTGTTGGCAAAAATCCAATTCTGCTCATTCCTGTATCAAGAGCAATATTTACCAATGCCTTTTTACCTAACTTTTCGGCGTGTTCATTCATTTTTCTCGCCATTTCATAATCATAAACGACCATTCTTATTTCTTTTTCAATGGCGAGATCATAAGTAGCTTCCTGAGTATATCCAAGAAGTATTATGGGATTTTTAATGCCGTGTTCTATTAAATTATTTGCTTCAAATACTGTTGCCACAGCATATCTGTCCACTATATCGGATAACACTTTTGCAATAGGAACTGCACCGTGTCCATATCCGTCAGTTTTAATAACAGCAATACTGCCTGTATTTTCCTTTAATTTTTTCTGTAATGCTTTTACGTTTTCACAGATATAATCAAGATTTATTTTTGCATAACCTCTGAAATACAAATCAAGATTCATATCGCGCCTCCTGTTTATCATCAAAAATATTCGTTATATTTTTCAGTTCTTCTATTATGTCAGTTGCCATCATATATGTTTGCGACGCTTTTTTGCTTGCAAAGTCTCCTGCCACTCCATGTATGAATGCGGCCATTGCACATGCCAAAGTAAAAGGCATATCTTTAGATACCATAGCTCCTGTTATTCCGGCAAGAACGTCTCCGGAACCTGCAGTTGCCATACCACTATTTCCGCTGACATTAACATAGCATTCCTTTCCATCAGTAACTGTAGTAACCGAATCCTTCAGTATAACTGTTATCCCGTACTCACATGCTATTTTTTTAGTTGCTTCAATATGATTCAACTTTATTGTTGGTATATCTAGATCTGCAAATTTTGACATTTCGCCTATATGCGGTGTGACAACTATATTGCATTTTGACTTTTTCAAAAGTAGCTTTAGATTGTCATTTTCTGAAATATTATTGATTGCATCAGCATCAAACACTATATTTTTAACACCAGAAGAATTCTCAAGGATTTCTTTTATAATATTTATTTGCAGCTTTCCTGTTCCAAACCCGGGTCCTGCTACAACTGTATCACACCACTCCAAATCATTTTTAAGCATTTCTATAGTGTCACTTGTATAATCATCACCGTACTGATATGTAGTAAGCATGGCTTCCGGCAAATTATTTTTAATATATGTCTCATTGCCTTTAGTCGTAAATATTTTAACCATACCGACTCCCATTCTAAACGAAGCCAATCCGCACATATACGCTGCACCACTCATAGTATCACATCCGGCAACCACAAGAACTTTTCCGTATGTCCCTTTATTTGAGTTGGAATATCTTTTTGGAATAATCCTGTAATCAGAAACCTCTATCACTTTGTAACTGTTATTATCATCAAATAAGAATACAGGAAATCCTATGTCTGAAGAAATAACTTTACCGCAGTAATCTTTTCCGTCATTATATAAATGTCCTGTTTTAAGGCATCCAAATGTAATCGTCTTATTTGCCTTTATTGCAACATTCATTTTCATTCCGTTATCCGCGTTAATTCCGGAAGGAATATCGACAGCGTATGTAGGAATGCATAACTCATTGATACAATTAATTACTTCTGCATATTTCCCTTCAACATTTCTGGACAGCCCCACACCAAATAATGCGTCAACAAATAAATCCATTTTAATATTTTGAATATCATCAAAACGTTCAAATACTTTACCGCCAGTATTTTTATAAATCGATAACTGCTTTACAAAATCCGGTGTAGCCTTAGCTATATCCCCAACAATAACTACTGAAGTATTATAATCCTTGTTGTTTAAAATTCTTGCAACCGCCACTCCGTCAGCACCGTTATTTCCAACTCCACAGACACAACATACAGAAGAGTTTATTTCAAAGTCACTTGTCACCTCATTTACAACGGACAATGCAGCTCTTTCCATTAGTACCATAGAAGGAATTCCGATTTCATCAATGGTATATCTGTCTATTTTTTTCATGTCTGATCCGGTAATTATTCGTTCCATAATAATATCCTCTTATTTGTTCGCCTCATTTTTTTCAGACAACTTAAATGTTAATTCCATTAAACTTTCAGACAAATGTACATTTTCAACAATCACATCATCCGGAACTTCTAAATCGGTATGGGCAAAATTCCAGAACGCCTTTACTCCACACTCTAAAAGTTTTGTGGCGATTTCAGTGGCAGGCTCCTTTGGAAGTGTAAGTGCAACAATTTCCACCTGCTCCTTTTTTACAAAATCATATACTTCGTTAATATCTTTTATTTCACCGTTTCTTGTTTTCTTTCCGATTAAATCAGGATTATTATCAAACAATGCTATAATTTTAAATCCTCTCTTATCAAAATTAGCGTAGTTTGCTATAGCCTGCCCTAAATTACCTGCGCCAACAACTATCATACTGTGTTCTTTATTAAGTCCCAGTATATTTCCTATTTCATCAAAAAGATAATTAACATTATATCCGTATCCCTGCTGGCCAAAACCACCAAAATTATTTAAATCCTGTCTTATCTGTGATGCAGTAACATTCATCATTCTGCTAAGATCTCCTGAAGATATTCTCTCTACTCCGTTTGCTCTCAACTCATCTAAATATCTATAATATCTAGGTAATCTCTTTATTACTGCATTTGATATATTCTTCATCGTTAACCTCTTATAATAATTAAATTCAGTTCAAACCACTTTTAGTCTTTTGTCTGAAACTAAAAGCTATAACCTAATTCTTAATTATAGGTCGATAAATATTGATTGTCAAATATTTCACAAAAAACAAATGGCATGCTCAAAGAATGTTTGAGCACGCCATTGTACCATATTTTAATAATTTATTTTTTTATTTTTACTTTTTTGTATTTTGACCATTTTGAGATTGCTTTTTTATTTTTATCTAAAGCCTTAACTCTTACAAAAAGTTTAGACTTATCTACAAATTTCTTTGAAGATAAATTCACTTTAACTTTCTTAACATTCTTGTTATAAACAAGATCTTTCTTTTTAAACTTCTTTGTTTTTGAAACCTGAACTTTATAGAATTTTGCGTTAGTGAATTTTTTGATGCTTAACTTAATCTTCTTTGACGCTTTCTTCTTTGGTGATACTTTTTTGATTTTAGCTTTCTTAAGTACAGTATTTTTTGAACTTTCTTTAACTTCAGGATAATCAATAAGCTCAGTTGTCTGTTTTATTGGTGCAACTGTTGTTGGTGCAACTGTTGTTGGTGCAACTGTTGTAGTTTCTTCTGTTGTAGGTTCTTCTGTTGTAGGCTCAGCATCTGTTGGTAACTCACCTGTAACTACTTCACCTTTGTCATCAATTACAGTATTAATTAATGTAATTATCTCATCGGTTGATGCAGTATAAATGCCTATTACTCTAATTTCTCCTGCCGGAACTTCTACCTCAGTATTTAAAATCTTTTTGTCATCAAATTTTTCGTAGAGATACTCTCCATTTGCGTTATAAACGTCAACACCCATATCGAATTCTTCATCGAGATCTCCTTTATACTCCAATTGAAGCTTCCATACCTGATCTACAGTACCACCAACTAATTTATAGTACTTATATGCATATTGAGCAGATGGTGTTGCAATAATCTGTTCCCCATTTACAAGAGCTGGCATCTGGGTGAACGGCACTACCTTAGGTGTAAAAAGAGTAACCTCTGAAAATTCCTCTTCTTCGTCAGATGCAAATTTGTAATTAAGACCAATTGAACCATCCGTATTCTTTACAAAATAAGCATTAATTCCATACCACTCAAATGGAATTTCATACTCTTCAATATCATCTTCCTTTAATAAGCTGTAATCACAAAATACAGTCTTTGTTTCTCCATTATCTAAATCAAAAGAAACGCTTGTACCTGTAGCTATGAGAACATTGTCATTGAATCCCTTATAGAATACATTTAACTCTTCAGCATTATCTGAATATACTTTTGTAATAGCTTTTGCACCTACTTCAATTTTGAGACCAACATTAAATAACGACGAATACTCATATCCTTTTACACCAACAATAATTACATCTGAATCATCAGCAGAAAATGTAAGTTCAGATAAACAAGCTTCACCTGCATCATCATTTTCATCAATAAAATTGAAGTACTTATCGTATAATGTCAAAACTGTATCAGGTTCGTATTCATCATCTTCCTCTTCTTCATCACCGTAATCAAACCAGTCATCGTCGTCATCATCGTAGTCCCAGTCATCATCTCCATACAAATCATCATCGTCATCGTAATCAGGAACTTCGATTAATTCTTTTCCATTTCCCTGATAGATAGTAAACACTTTTGACACACTAGGAAGTGATTCTTTGTTAATTCTGTAGAATTTCTCACATAAGGAAGCTTTGTCTGTAGATACAACTTTAGTTTCACCATATGATATTGTATCCATTTCCGAAATATCTACATATTTTGGAGTATATAAAGTCTTAGTGAAAATTACATCTTCATCATCTTCAATTGAAAGAACTACATCGCCGTCTTCATATGTAACAATAGCCTCTGCACTCTGACTGTTATTGATTGTGATGTATTTGGAAACACTAGCCCCCTCTTCTTTTGGAAGAGCTTCGTCAAATTTAAAAAACTGCTTATTTGGAACCTCTAATATAATAGCAGTTCCTGTAGCAACAGCAACATTGTCATTGAATCCGTTGTAATATGTTTCTTCATAATCATAAAGTTCACATGAAATACTATCAGCAAAAACTGAAACACTTCTGCTTGGAAGTAATCCAAGAACTAAGACAACGCTGAGACATAAAGCTGTTAATTTTTTTGTTAAAACCTTAATTTCATGGTTCATCATAGTTTTTTCGCACGGTGTATTTGATACACCAGTACACTCCTTTCATAATTTCTTATTGATTAATTTGGTTTTTGTTACAGTAGCATCCCCCTGCAAATAAACCAAAATAAATCCAAAATACCGGTGCCGTAACAATCATTGAATCATTGACAAATCCCATGAGAATATATCCAATGATTGAGGCAAATAATCCCTGAATAACCATATTTGACAATCTATCATTTTCAAATAAGACACTTTTATTGATTATACCACCAATAAGCAAAAATGTAATCATAAAAATCATTCCGATTAAAGCAATTAAACCGGATTCACTCCATATCTGAAGATACCAGTTATGAGGTTTGTTATAAATTGTATTTATCTTTTTAATATTTGATTTTGCGGCATAATCATTATTGGGAAAAGCCAACACAAAATGGTCCATACCTTCTCCAATTATCAAGTCACTCATTAAAATAGGCAGAGTTTTAGACCATATATATCCTCTGTTGCTTGCAAAGCCATATATTTTTTTGTCAAAAGCATCTTTTGAGTCAACTGCTTTTACAAACACGCCTAAAGGACTTAAATACTCATATCCTTTTTCTTTTCTATCTTTTGAAAAATAGAATAATTGTTTATCTATGAAGAATATATAACCTTCTATATTTTTCTCTTCTGCTTTGATGGCTGACTTAAAAAATATAACTTTATCAAACCTGCTATCATCTATTTTCTTCGGATTAAAATCATCAGCATCATTAATTGTAATCATTCCTTTAGAAACTCTATTTATGATTTTAGTTTTTTCTTTTTCAGAAAGATTTCCGGTTTTTACATTTTTCCCTTTTGAATCAATAAAAGTGATATCTGCGTCATTCCAGGTAACTGTCACTTCCTCATTATTGATTGACATTATTATGCAATCATCTTTTGTCTCCAACTTTGTTAGGGAGTAGTTACTCTTTGAATTTACATTTTCCCAACGGAATTTGTCTTTGAGTAAAAATACGGTTGCAATAAATATTAAAATGATACCACAACCTATAAAAACATAGCGTATATTTACTTTCCTCTTTATCAGCAGCATTGTATTAATAATAATTAAAAATAACATAACCACAAGTGCCGCCTTAGAACCGCAGGCTGCAATACCTCCGATTACAAAAATCGACGTGATTACATAAATTGACTTAACCCATTTTTGTTTTTCGACTATTATGCCCCCAAAAAGAACAGGCAGTAATAAAACAATCATTACACCCACATAATTTGAATTATAGAGAGTTGTATATATCCTGCCCTCATCCGTTATTTTCGCATTTTTCAGATTGCATATGCTTTGTATCACATCCCATTTAAATGGGTCAATTCCTACCCACTGAAGTATCCCGATAGTGCTTAATATTAGTGCCAGTATTAATGTACTTCTTAAGATATATGTGTAATATTTATCTCTGTTTTCATAATCAGCACATATAATCATATATCCGTAATAAAACAATATTCCATAACACAATATTACAAAAAATCCATGAAAGAGATCTTCGCCTCCAATAAATGCAACTTTTGGATTTTTTGCAAAAACTGCAGAAATCAGCGAAAAAGCAATGTACACAAGTCCACCAATCATAAATTTGTTTGCAAACACTATTCTTCGATTGAGCAGTTTATAACAAAGCATAAAAAACATTGCTAAACCGGCTGTTAAAAATAGTGCCTGTTCCTTAGAATGCAAAAATACATCCGGCGCTATTCCCTTCACTGAAGCAGTCATTTCTCTGAAATCATTTTCTATTGAAATAATGTCCATATGAACAATTAAAGGAATAAACAATCCTATGATAAGTGGCATCATAACTACCAAGGGCGAAAATGGAAGATTTTTTATATTTCTGTTTTTAATCTTATTCTTATTATTGTTCTTTTTCACAAGTCTTTCCTCTCTGTTAAATCTCCACTATCACGCATTGTTCTAAATCTTTTATTCCACTGTCATCCTTAAAGTTCTTAGGACACACGTATATTATTTTGGCAAACTGAGTAAATATATTTAACCTCATAATAGTGTCAGCCACCGATTTTTTGCATTTTCTTGCCTCAGTTTCTAAAACCTCACACCTCATTACATCATACTCTTCCTCTTCGGTTATACTTCTCTCCACTACTTTCTCTGAAGAGGTATCCATCCTAAACAGAGTATGTCCTTTTCTATCGTTTTGCAATTCCATACTAATGTTAAGAACAGCTGTAAGAATATCATTGTTAACATCTCTGTCCTGAATGTCCGAATAATCAAACAAAATCATAATTGAATTGTCATTAGGGCAATCCGCCTCTTTAACCAGAAGATTTTGAGATTTGGCTGAGAGTTTCCAATGAATATTTTTGATACTGTCCCCCTGACGGTACTCGCGTATCTGCAATATTTCAGAGACATCATTTCCTCTGGTATGTTTGTATGTTATATCGCTTCCCTCTGTAAAATAATCAAGTGCATTTTCCCATATCTGTTTTTTCTTTTGAGGATAAATATAATAGTTTCCTCTTGTATTCACTTTGATTGAACGATAGGAAAAATCAAACCAGTCAAACACCAGACATTTTTCCACATTCAAATCAATTCTTCCGCAGTACCTGCTGTTTACAGGAAGCAGATATTCTTCTTTCGATTTTCCCTTTACTGAAAAATCTATTGTTTGTTTATTTTTAGTTCCAAAAACTATATTTTCACAGTAAATAATACTCTGTATATGATTTATAGGGAAAATACTTCTGTTTTCCACATTAATTTTAATACAGTTTCTTTTGCTCTTATTATCATATACAATCTCATATAACATATTTAGTTTGTTGACATTCCACTGGTTTATCAATACAGCAATCATAATTGAAAACATAATTATTACAACAGCCCATAATGTCATTTTTTTATTTGTCCATATATATAACAAGATTAAAATCAAAAATAAAAATATATATCCTAATCTTTTTATCATTTATAGTATCACCTATCCTTTTATTTCAGGCACTTAAGAAACATCATTGACATTTTTCTGCCAAAACTGATTTCACTCCATTTTTCTTTTACCAGATTATTTGTACATTCAGTTATTTTATCTCTTTCGTTCTCTTTCAGCGGATGAGTACTGAATTTTATTCTTTCTAATATTTCCCTTATATCATCAGGAAGTTCATCAAGGATATTAAGTCCTACAAAAGAATAAATGTGTTCCATATATCTGCTGGCTGTTGCCACTGCAATATAATCATCCTCAGATTTCATCTTTTTCTTTCTGACTGAAACTACAATAAATCTTCGAATCATAATAAACAAAACTAAAATAAATACAATTACTGCCAATACTTTTATAAGAATTGATAAAAGCATCTCAAAAGTAATGTGTGTTTTTTTGTCATCATTATTTGACCTTGAACCGCCACCTGAATTATTTTCATCCTGTTTTTGCTGCTGATTATCCTGAGTGATGGTTTTACTGTTATTATCCTCTTCATAAAACCCGGGTGTCACTTCAACAGGAACAAATCCAAGTCCGGCAATATATACCTCAACCCATGCGTGAGCATCTTTAGCCGTTATTTCCACCAGATTTTCTCTCTTGGTATTTGGTACCAGATACCCTTCAACATAACGAGCAGGAACACCGTAATACCTGAACATCAAAGTTGCTATTGTAGCAAAATGCGGGGAAATTCCTTTTGGTTTATCAATCATAATCTGTCTTAGATAGTTATTATCCGGATTGTATTTTGATACATCTTCGCTGTATTCAATCTGATTTTTAAGATAATTTCTTACTGTATAAACTGCATCTCGAACATTGTTATTACATGTTGGTATACTGTTTTTTAATATTTCTCTCTCTTCATCCGGAATATCCAAATAGTACTCACTTACAAATCCATGATAGTAATTCTCGGCTGTTTTAAAATTGCTTTCATCTTCAGTATTTCCGAAATCACTCTCGAACCAGTTTTGTCTTGGAAACTCTAAATAATTACCATCCTTATAATATAAAATATCATACAGATACTCCTTCTCCCCAAACAAATCCTGCTCTATAAAATTCACATCCTGCTTAGGATCAATTAAACCTGACATATCCATAAGATTTTCCGGAACATACTCATATTTTTTTGAAGCACTCTGATTTGTTATATGTATGTCAGAACTGATTATTTTATTGAAATCAAGCGTGTCTCCTTCATTTCTTGAATATCCCATATAAAAAGCCGGCTGAATAAGAGGAAAAAATCCCTGTTCGAGAAACCACTCAATCATACCCTGATTTTGCCCACCATAAATATTTTCTTTGTTATCAGTCCAGCCTTTTGATGTGTATTGACATCCCACATAACCTTTTAAATGAAGCGGTACAGCTTCCGTCATCTCAGCAACAATCCTTATTTCTTCATTATCAGTATCTACTTTATCGAATCTCTTAAACTGTCCTTCAGGATAATCGCTTTTTCCGTATATTATATTACCGGCATTATACTTTATATCATCTTTTAAATCGTCAATATAACGAATACCGTTATAATCAACAGCCAGCACAAAAACAGCTGACATTACAATACCAGCCGTCAAAAGTATAATTTCAAAACGCCTCTTTTTTCCTGAATGACTTCCGTATATATTTGTTGAATAAAATAAAACCAATACGCACAATAAAGAAAGCGCAATCCAGACCGTCTGCTGTTCACCGTTAAACAAAAGATTAATTACTGAGGCTCCAAGCACAAGATATGCGCAAAAAAAGTACCTGTGCAAAAAGAAGCAAATATTAAATACAACTGTGTATATAGCACAAATAACCATAATTCCAAGTGCCATATCTATTGATTTGTTCTTAACAGACACAACATATTTAAGATGAGATTCCGCTTTATGCTCGTTTATGTAACTTATTATTTCATTTGAAATCAATGAAATGCCGTTAACAGTATGAGTAATTGCGATCAAAACTACACCTGCAAAAATCACTGCAAGTGTCAGGGCGATTATCTTTTTATTCTTAGTTCCGTTTACAATTATAAACACCACAAAAGAAAATCCCACAATGGCAAACATTCCCGCAAACTTGTTTGCGGAAATATTAAATCCATAGCTAAATCCCAAATAAGCGCAGAAAAGACTGATAATAGATATGAATACTGTAATAATGCTGTTACACATTCTATTATCTGATAAATCTTGTATTTCTATGCTTATGTCCTCTTTTTTATTATGTTCAATTTCTGTCTTTTTTCTAAAACTCATTAACTCTTTCATCATTCATCTTCTATGTCTACATAAATATTCAATGTTTCCCCGACATCTTCAAAGGTCAGTTTTCCATCACCGTTTCCATTTCCGGAGCCATCGCCATCACCGTCTCCGGAGCCTTTACCTTTTCCATTCTTATTTTTACTATCAGAATCACTTTTTCCTGAATTATTGTTGTTATCTTTTTTATCTTTACTGTCAGGCTTTTTATTATCCGAGTTATTCTTTTTTTCGTTATTATTTGTAATCTGCTCTTTTGTTTCCTGTTCCTTCGTTTCTTTTTCAGTATCATTTTTTTCCTGTATATGTTCAAAAGTTTCAGGATTCTTTATTGTCTCTTTTTGCTCGTTGCTGTTACTTGATTCTTTCTCGTCTGTAATAGATTTATTACTTTCATTTTCAATCTCATCTACAATATTGCCACCTGAATTGTTGAGCATACTTTTCTCTGCTTCTTTAAACTTCATGCTGTTATTCATTTTAAACTTATTGTCTTCCTTTTTGCAGGCTGACATTCCAAACACAAGCACGAAGGACAGTAAAATTAATAATAATTTGTTATATTTCACACTATCACTCCTGAATTAACAATATAATAATCCTAGTACTCTTCCTTATTTCCTGTTATTGAAGGCTCTTTAACCTCCTGCAACATCTTTTCAATAAGATTAACAGCAGCATCCTTCTCTCTTCTCAAGGAAGGTGTAAGAATCATTCTGTGCTTAAATACATTTACGATTACATCCTTTATATCTTTTGGAATAACATAATCTCTCTCTTCTATAAACGCGTTTGCCTTTGCCATATTTGCAAGTGCTTTAGCTCCTCTAGGGCTGATACCGCACAATATATCTTCACTGTTTCTTGTGTAATCACATAATCTGGCAATGTAAGTTGCCACCTGAGTACTCAATGTGATTTTTGATATATTTTTTCGCATATTAATTAATTTTTCTTTATTAAGTACAGCTTTAACCTGATCAATTGGGTTGCTTCCGTCATCTTCAATCAGCATTTCTACCTGTCCTGCCTCATCCGGATATCCCATACTGATTTTCACCATAAATCTATCAAGCTGAGAATCCGGCAACTGCTGTGTACCTCCGCTGGTAATTGGATTCTGAGTTGCTATAACAATAAATGGTTCCTCCAACATATATGTATTGTTATCTACAGTAACTGTCTGCTCGGCCATTACCTCAAGAAGCGCCGCCTGTGTTTTGCTGGATGTTCTGTTAAGCTCATCGGCAAGAAGAATATTGGTAAATACCGGGCCTTTGATAAATTTCATGGAATTGTTATTCTGCTCGTAAATAGAAAAGCCTAAAATATCACTCGGCATTGTGTCCGGAGTAAACTGAATTCTCTTTTGGTTAAGTGACATTGCCTTAGACAAGGTCTTTGCAAGAGTTGTTTTTCCAAGCCCCGGATTATCCTCAAGTAAAATGTGTCCCGAGCCCAAAATAGCTGTGATAACTTCAAGAATTACATCATCTTTTCCTTTAATTACTTTTTTAATTTCTTTTATAAGCATCTCTATTTCTTTATTCATTTTTCTTACTTCCTTTTTTTTATTTCTTATTGTGTAATTTCGATATCTTTTGTTACTGAGTAGGACTTAATTTACTCAATCGTCACTTCTTTTGATGAAGTCGCAAAATACTTTTTCTTTCCTTTTGTATTTTTATAATTAGTGCATTCTATCAAATATTTTTCTCCAACGATTGCCCCGGTTATCTCAAGAACAGTATCTTTAATTTTACTTGAATTAATATTATGTTCCTGTATCAATTTCCCATCTTTTGAAATTTTAACATTGAACATAAAATCCGCTGATTTATTTTCAGGTTCACTGAAATGAATCTTAATTTTTTTACTGTTTTTCTTCCAGACTGCATACAAAGGTATAGTCTCGTTATGCTTATCTGTCAAATTTTCATTTATAATCTGACCCGGAGAATACATCACTTCGGTGCCCGATTTATTCTTACTCCACCCTAAAAACAGGTAGCCCCTCCGTTGAGGAACAATGTCTGATAAGGTGATTGAGTTTCCATATATGCAATGTGTACTCGGTATAATGTTATCAGCCGGATTTTCCGTATTATAGTCATACATTATATCGTAAGTATTGTTTTCAATATCTGCATTCAGTATTACAAATGGATAATCCTCACTGTTAAACTTCGTTTCTTCTGTATTTACTGTTTTTAATTCTTCTTCATTAAGTGAATTAGAATACTGATATGATTTATCTGAATAGTGCTGTCCCGTTTCAAGTGGTATATATTCTTCAAATGATATTTCACTTCCTGCCGGCACATCTCCTTTGTTCTTTTTCTTGTCCCCTTTTTGCACAAATATTCTGGTATTATTTGAAGTAACTTTTGCATTAGAGCCAAAAAAACCGCTGTCCTCAATCCATTTGAAAACATCATAATTATCGACTACTATTTCTTCGACAGTTTTATTCTTTGACAATTCAAAACTATCTATATCTTCTATATCATCGTAATCGATTTCAAAATCTAACGCATTCGAAAAAGCTTCTTTGTTTAAGCCTTCTATAATGTCGTTTCCTTCAAAAGTTATTTTTTTCAATTTACTATTATTACCAAAGGCAAATTTATCTATCGAAGAAACACTTTTTGGAACAATGAATTTTCTTAAATTACTCTCGAAGAAAGCACCTTTTGATATGGTATTCAATTTTGAGCCTTCTTCAAACTCTATCGTTTTAAGACTATATGTTCCTGCAAAAGCATAATCGCCAATTGTTTTCACATTTTTGGGAATAGTTATTTTTTTAATCTCACATCCTAAAAAAGCATTTTCTTTAATATCTTGAATTTGGGATGAAATTATAATACTTCCCAATGTAGTGTTGTAAAATGTTCCATAATTAATCATCGACAGATTTGAATTGTTAGAAAAATCAATCTTGTTTATATCACCATTTGAAAAAACCTCTGTCCCCATTTCCGTAACTGAAGCAGGAATAGTAAAATTCTCTAAAGTACAACCGTCAAATGCATTATCTTCTATTTTTTTCAGATTAGGCGTAACCTCAAAAGTCATTTTTTCAGAAATAATATCCTCAAATCCGAATTCTCCTATTTCCATAACTGAAGACGGAACTACGAACTCTCTGACCGTTACCTCTACAATTTCAGAATTATAACTACCACTTTTATCTTCCCAAGCGTCCTGAAGATTAACCATATTTCGATTTAAGCACCTATCACATACACAAGACGAAAAAGCATTTTCTGAAATTCTGGTGACTGTGTATGTAGTTCCCTGAATACTAAGCTCTGATGGTATGACTAATTTACTTAGATTTTTTATATTTCTTAAAGTCTTTGGTCTGATAGATACGGTTTTATTATCTTTATCTAAAATATGATAGGCCCATAGCCCATCATCAGATACACCATATTCACTTACAGCAGCAAAGACTCCGTTAAGGGGTTCAACATATCCCCATGAAAATATAAGTGACATAATAAGACAGCAAGCAATAAATCTTTTATTCAAATGATTATTTTTGGAATGATATTTATCAATTTTTATTTTAAACATAACTGCCTCCAATCACTATTATTTCGCGCCACATTCGTTTTTACCTAATAACCTATATACTATTATACTAGATGTTTTTTTCAACACAAAGGGATTTTAAATTTTTTTTATACATGAAGCCTTACGTTATTATTTTCAAAATATGTTATATATGCTAGAATATTGAACGTAGTGTTGCGGATTTTAACATTCGCTTTTGCTGAATTTCGAATGCTATATCATTAAGAAATCAGTGGATAAACTAACAATATTATAATTAAGAGGTTATACTAATGATTTTATCATGTAATCATATATCAAAAGCATTTGGAACAGAAATCATATTAAATGATTGTTCCTTCCATATCGAAGATACTGAAAAAGCCGCTATTATCGGCGTTAACGGTGCAGGAAAATCTACTTTATTAAAGATAATTGTAGGCGAACTTCCTGCAGATGATGGAACTGTCACTGTAGGCAAAGACAAAACCATAGGCTATCTTGCCCAGCATCAGAACCTTTCCAGCGAAGCTACTATTTACAATGAAATATTGTCTGTGAAGCAAACTCTTATCGATATGGAGAATCGTCTTCGTGAAATGGAAAATCTGATGAACACTACTGTTGGTGATGAGCTCATTCAACTGACAGACAAATACACCAGACTCACTCATGATTTTGATTTAAAAGGTGGTTACACTTATAAAAGTGAGATAGCAGGTATTATTAAAGGTATCGGATTCGATGAGTCAGAATATGACAAGCCAGTCAATCAGCTTTCCGGAGGTCAGAAGACTCGTGTTGCTCTGGGAAAACTACTTTTGTCAAAACCAGACATCATTATTCTTGATGAGCCTACTAACCACCTTGACTTAAATTCCATTAAATGGCTTGAAACTTATCTTTCATCATATCCGGGAGCTGTTTTAATTGTTGCCCACGACAGATACTTTCTCGACAAGATAGTCACAAAAGTCATTGAAATTGATTTGCACAAATCTTATGTATATATGGGCAACTACTCTGACTACTCTAAAAAGAAAGAAGCCATGCGTGAGGCTCAGATTAATTTGTACATAAAACAGCAAAAAGAAATAAAACATCAGGAAGAGGTTATTGAAAAGCTTCGCTCATTCAAACAGGAAAAATTTTATAAGAGAGCTCAAAGCAGAGAAATTGCTTTGTCAAAAATGGAAAGAATAGAAAATCCCGATGTTACAGAATCTACAATGTCACTAACTTTAGAGCCTAACTGTATCAGCGGAAATGACGTTCTTTTCGTAGATAATTTATCAAAGAGATTTGACGACAAACAGCTATTTAGTGATTTATCATTTTCCATTAAGCGTGGTGAGCGTGTTGCTTTAATTGGCGATAACGGAACCGGGAAAACTACAATTTTAAAAATATTAAATGAAATAATACCTGCAGATTCGGGTTCTTTCACTCTCGGTACCAATGTATTTATTGGATATTATGATCAGGAGCATCATACTTTAAATGACAACAACACATTATTTGATGAGGTTGCAGACGCTTATCCTGATTTAACTAATACTAAGATCAGAAATGTTCTTGCGGCATTTATGTTTACAGGAGATGATGTTTTCAAAAAAGTCGGAGATTTAAGCGGCGGAGAAAAAGGTAGATTATCACTTGCTAAACTTATGCTTTCAAACGCTAACTTCATTATTCTCGATGAGCCTACCAACCACCTTGATATGGTCTCAAAAGAAATTCTCGAGAATGCATTAAATAAATACACAGGAACTATTTTATATGTATCCCATGACCGTTTTTTCATTAATCGTACCGCCACAAGAATTATCGAACTTACCAATCAACAGTTAGTTAATTACATTGGCAACTATGACTACTATGAGGAGAAAAAAGACGAACTCACTCAGATATATGCTCCAAAACAGGAGACTAAACCTGACACTACTACTTCTTCATCATCAGGAAAAGAAGATTATTTACAGAAGAAAGAGGAACAGGCACGTCTTAGAAAACTGGAAAATGATATAAAAAAAGCAGAAAAAAGAATTGCCGAACTTGAAGAAAAACTCAGTGAGATTGAAGAGAAATTATCTGATCCTTCCATAGGAACAAATCTTGCTGAATTATCTAAAGTTACTGCACAACAAAATGAAATTAACGAAGAACTCGAACCTTTATATAAAAAGTGGGAAGAACTCTCATCTTTATTGTAATTTTACTCTAATTGCAATATAATTAATATATGATTTTTATTTCGGAATTTCTTTAATTCCATTTATTAAGGAGACAGAATTATGGCAAACAACATAGTAGTTGTTGCTCTTGGAAGAAACGCTTTCAGCGAATCATTTCCAAAGCAGCATGAAAGAGTAAAAAAAGCAGCAAGTGCAATTGCAGATTTAGTTGAAGCAAAATATGAAGTTGTTATTACACACAGTAACGGTCCTCAGGTTGGAATGATTCAGACTGCTATGACTGAGTATTCAAGATTGGATCCTGACAGAACTGTAGCTCCTATGTCTATCTGTGGTGCTATGAGTCAGGGATACATCGGTTTTGACTTACAAAATGCTATTAGAACTGAATTACTCAGCAGAGGAATCTACAAACCTGTCAGCACTATTATCACTCAGGTAAGAGTTGATCCTTTTGACAGAGCATTTAACAATCCTACTAAAGTTATTGGTCGTCTAATGACCAAATCAGAAGCTGATAAGGAACAAAAGAAAGGTAATTACGTTGAGTACGAAGCTAGTGATGACGGATACAGAAGAATCATTGCAAGTCCTAAGCCAATCGACATTTATGAGATTGATTCTATCAGAGCTTTAGTTAACGCAAATCAATTAGTAATTGCTGCAGGTGGCGGCGGTATTCCTGTGCTTGAGCAGCGTACCGGATTAAAAGGTGCAAGTGCTGTTATCGAAAAAGATTATACAGCAGCTAAGCTTGCAGATATGCTTGATGCTTCTACTCTTTTGATTCTTACATCCAGCGATAATCTGGTAATTGATGAAAACACACCAAACGAGAAAGCTATCGGAAAAATCACAACTGATGAAGCCAAAGCACTTATTGATGGTGGTCATTTCGATGAAGCTACATCTCTTCCAAAAATTGATGCATCTTACAGTTTTGTATCAGCAGCACCGGGAAGAAAAGCAATAATCACAAATCTTGAAAAAGCCAAAGAAGGTATCAAGGGAAAAGTTGGTACTATTATCGAGAACTAAATATTTTATTATAAAATAGGGAAGTCCAACGGACTCCCCTATTTTTTGTGTAAACTATTCTTCATAATCAAAACTCAGTCTGATTTCAACATTCGGTCTAACTATATTTGTCGCCACATCAACGTGTAATGGATTTACCTGATATGCCTCAAGTGCCTCTTTTGACGAGAACTCACTGTCCATCATAATATCACCGGCTGATGCTTCAAAGCACTCAGTTTTTATTTCCATTTTTTCAAGACCATCTATTTTTCCAACAAGCCCCTCTAAAGCTGTTTTAATATCAAGTTTTGCCTTTGCCTTTTGTTCTTCTGTCAATCCTTCATTCATTTTCCAGATAATATAATGCTTTACCATATTAATTCCTCCCTATGCATTGTATAAATCATAATAAATATTTTTCATTTCTAAAAGTTCTTCATGAGATCCCTCTTCTTCTATTCCATTTTCAGTCAACACAAGAATTTTGTGGGCATTTTTTACAGTAGTCAGTCGATGTGCAATTACTATAGTTGTTCTGTTTTTAGCCAATTTCTCAAGGGATTCTTTCACTACTTTTTCGCTTTCATTATCAAGCGCTGAAGTAGCCTCATCAAAAATGAGAATCGGCGGATTTTTTAAGAACACCCTCGCAATGGACAATCTCTGTTTCTGTCCCCCTGATAGTTTGATACCTCGCTGTCCTATATCAGTTTCATATCCGTTTGGAAGAGACATAATAAAATCATGGGCATTTGCATTTTTGGCAGCCTCAATAACTTCTTCTCTTGTTGCATCAGGTCTTCCATACAATATATTATCAAATACTGTCCCTGCAAACAAGTACACATCCTGCTGAACAATACCAATATTGTTTCTCAGATTTTTCAGTTTAATATTTCTGATATCAACTCCGTCAATTGTAATTTTCCCTTTTGTTACGTCGTAAAATCTAGGTATCAGATTACACATTGTTGTCTTTCCGGTTCCTGACGAGCCCACAAGTGCGTAGTACTCTCCTCTCGGTATATTTAGGTTCACATGCCTTAACACTCTGTGGGAATTATCATTGTACTTAAATGATACATCATCAAATACAATATCTCCTTTAACATCCTTAAGTTCAATAGCGTCTTCGCTGTCTTTGATGTCAGGTTCAATATCAAGAATTGCAGCAAATCTTTCATATCCGGAGTAACCATTTTGAAAAGACTCCGTGAAATCAATCAATGTTTTAATCGGATCTGTAAAAATATTGATATACAACAAAAATGTCAGCAAATCAGTAACATTAATACTGTGGTCAGCAATAAGGAACCCTCCCGAAACAATAACAATCAAATTAATCATAGTGGTAAATGCTGTCAATCCGGAATGATAACCACCCATATACTTATAATTGTCTTTCTTCGCTTCAAGGAAATTATTGTTTCCCACATCAAACTTGCTATTTTCAATATCTTCATTTGCAAAAGACTTTACAACTCTTATACCTGATAAATTATCTTCAATCTGTTCGTTAATCTGTGCCACTCTTACTCTGTTCTTCTTAAAGGTTCGCTTCATTTTTCTATTAAAATAATAAGCATAAATCACCATAAATGGAACCAGTGCAAATGCTGCCAATGTAAGAATCGGACTGATATTTATAAGAATAATAAAAGCACCTACTAATTTTATAAATGATATAATCAAATTTTCCGGACCATGATGTAAAAGTTCAGTAATATCAAACAAATCAGACGTGATTCTGGACATAAGCTGTCCTACCTTTTCATCATCAAAAAAAGAAAATGACAGTTTCTGATAATGTTCAAAAATCTCACGTCTCATATCGTATTCAATCTTAGCGCCCATAACATGTCCATAATTCGAAATAAAATAATTTGCATAACATTGAATCAAGACAAGAACAGTCACTCCAACCGCAATAATAATCAATCTTTGTCTAACAATTGCAGGCTCCAAATAAATAACCGTAGATGTAACATATCTGACTACAAGAGGAATAACAAGCGCAATCAAAGACGCAACAATGGCAAAGAACGTGTCCATAAAGAACAATCCTTTATACGGCTTATAATAATTGAACAGCCTCTTCAAATTTCTCCACATAAGAAACTTCCTTTCCTTTTTCATAATGTATATTTTTTGAAACAGACGCATCGTCCCTGAAAGGCTATACAATAATAATCTGAGACACGCATCGTTTTCTATTCCTCGC